>NC_018518.1:1347948-2021923 GCF_000306945.1 Bordetella pertussis 18323
AGCATCAGCAGCACGTTGCCCATCGACACCAGCTCGACGAAGGCCGTCATGCGCAGGCCCAGGCCGGTCAGCGTGATGGCGCCAACGATCAGGCCGGCGGTGCCGCACGCAATGGCGATGCCTATCATGTTGCGCGCGCCGTCCTGCAGGCCGCCGATGGCGTCCCGCCATCCCAGCAGGGCGGCGGGCGCGATCGCCTGGCCGCGGAACCAGGCGGTCAGGGGGCGCTGGGTCACCATTTGCAGCAGCATCGCCGCGGCCGCCCAGAACGCCGACAGGCCCGCCGACAGCTCCTCGACGCTCAGGCACCACACCAGGATGCCGATGGGGATGAGAAAGTGCAGGCCGGCGCGCACCGTCGGCCATGGCTCGGGGCGCACCGGATGGTTGACGTCGATCTCGGTGGGCAGGTCGGGGTGGCGCGCGGCGACGCGCAGCAGCCATATGTTCAGCGCCACCAGCATGGCCAGCAGGATCCAGATCGCGGCCGCGCCGGCCACCGCCTGCACGCCCACGCCGATCCAGTAGACCAGGCCCATCGCGATCAGCGTGCCGCTGATGCCCATGCCCCAGCCGGCCAGCTTCTGCAGCGGCGTGCGCGGCTTGCCGGCGGCCATCATGGGCTCGATGCCCAGCTTGAGCGCTTCCAGGTGCACGCTGTAGAACAGCGCGATGTACGAGATCGAGGCCGGCAGGATCGCGTGGCGAATGATGTCGGTGTAGGGAATGCCCACGTACTCGATCATCAGGAAGGCGGCCGCGCCCATGACCGGCGGCATGATCTGGCCGTTGACCGACGAGGCCGTTTCGATGGCGCCGGCGCGCACGCCGCCGTAGCCGGCCTTTTTCATCAGCGGGATGGTGAAGATGCCGCCGGTCACCACGTTGGCGACCGACGAGGCCGATACCAGGCCGTTGACCGCCGAGGACACCACGGCGACCTTGGCCGGGCCGCCGCGCAGGTGGCCCAGCAGGGCGAACGAGACCTGCATCATGTAGTTGCCCGCGCCGCATTTGTCCAGCAGCGAGCCCAGCAGCACGAAGATGAAGATGTACGACACCGACACGCCGAGCGCCACGCCGTAAACCCCTTCGGTGGTCAGCCACATGTGCGACATCAGGCGTTCGATGGAGGCGCCGCGGTGCGCGAGCACATCGGGCAGCCACGGGCCGGCCAGGGCGTACAGGACGAACACGGCGCCCAGCACGGTCATGGGCAGGCCCAGCGCGCGGCGGGTGACTTCCAGCAGCAACAGCAGGCCGGCCACGGCGGTGGCCACGTCCATGGAGGTGGGCTGGCCCGGCCGGATGGCCAGCTCGTTGTAGAACAGGTACAGGTAGGCGCCGCAGAACCCGGCGGCCAGGGCCAGCACCCAGTCGTACCAGGGCATGCGGTCGCGCGCCGAGCGCTTGGTCGCGGGGTAGGCGAGATAGCCCAGGAACATGGCGGTGCCCAGGTGCAGCGCGCGCGCCTCGGTATCGTTGAAGACGCCCCAGTGCAGCGAGAAAGGCAGCGGCGAGGCATACCAGAGCTGGAACAGCGACCAGACCAGGGCGCCGGCGGCCAGCGTGGCGCCGGCCACGCCGCCGGCATGGCGGCCGCCGCGGTCGGCTTCGGCGACCAATTGCTCGAGGTCTGCGGTCGTAGTGGACGACTCGTTTTTCATGCGTGGATTCCCCTGCTTGTCATGACGCGCGCGCGGCCTGGCGGCCGCCCGCGCGGTGTTGCGAAGGCGCGCGCCCCGGCAGGGTGGCGCGCGCCGCGGCTTGCGTCTACAGCAGGCCCTTTTCCTTGAAGTACTTCTGGGCGCCCGGGTGCAGCGGCGCGGACAGGCCGTTCTTGACCATGTCGGCGGCCTTCAGGTTGGCGAAGGCCGGGTGCAGTTTCTTGAAGTCCTCGAAGTTGTCGAAGACGGCCTTGACCACCAGGTACACCGTCTGCTCGGGCACATCCTCGGAGGTGACGAAGGTGGCCGTCACGCCGTAGGTCTTGGTGTCTTGCGGATTATTGGGATACAGGCCGCCGGGGATGGTGGCGAGCGCGTAATACGGATACTTGTCGACCAGCTTGTCGACCGCCGGGCCGGTCAGCGACACGAGTTGCGCGCCGCAGGTCGTGGTGGGGTCCTGGATGTTGGCCGAGGGGTGGCCCACGCCGTAGAAGAAACCGTCGATCTTCCCGTCGCACAGCGCCGGCCCGTGTTCGTCGGGGCGCAGTTCGGAGGCCAGCGAGAAGTCCTTCAGCGTCCAGCCCATGCTGGCCAGCAGCTCTTCCATCGAGGCGCGCGTGCCCGAGCCCGGGTTGCCGACGTTGAAGCGCTTGCCCTTGAAGTCCTCGAACGACTTGATGCCGGCTTCCTTGCGGGCCAGCACGGTAAAGGGCTCGGGGTGGATGGAGAACACCGAGCGCAGCTTCTTGTACGCGCCGCCTTGCTTGAACTGGCCTTCGCCGTTGTAGGCATTGAAGCCGACGTCCGATTGCACCACGCCCAGGTCCAGTTCGCCGGCCTTGATGGTGTTGACGTTGAACACCGAGCCGCCGGTCGATTCGACCGAGCAGCGCACGCCATGGCTGGCGCGGTCCTTGTTGACCAGGCGGCAGATCGCGCCGCCGGCGGCGTAGTACACGCCGGTCACCCCGCCGGTGCCGATGCTGACGAACTTCTGCTGGGCCGCCGCTGGCGTGGGCGCGGCCCACGCCAGCGCCACGGCGGCGCAGGCGGCGGCCAGGCTGAAGGCTTTGCGGTGGCCCAAGGTGTGTTTGACTGACTTGCCCATACAAACTCCTTTTGGGGTTTTTCCCCGTGGTGTTGCCGGTCTGTGCCGGCGGTCTGCGCTGGCGCCCGTGACGCCAGCCGCTACTGAGTTGCGCGCCGCGCGTGGCCTTCAGGCGCGCGTCTGCGCGATGGCCGCGTCGATGGCGCCGGCCAGCCGCTCGACGAGCTGGTCCAGTTCGTCGTCGGCGATGATGAACGGCGGCGCCACGAGCACATGGTCGCCGTGGCGGCCGTCGATGGTCCCGCCCATCGGATAGACCATCAGGCCGCGCGCCATAGCCTCGCGCTTGACGCGTGCGTGCAGGGCCAGTTCGGGATCGAAGGTCGCCTTGGTGGCGCGGTCGCGCACCAGCTCCACGCCCAGGAACAGGCCGCGCCCGCGGATATCTCCCACGTGCGGATGTGCGCCCAGCGCCTGCATCAGGCGCTGGCGCAGCCCGTCGCCTTGCTGGCGCACGCGCGCCAGCAGGCCGTCGCGGCGGATCACTTCCTGCACCGCCAGCGACGCCGCGCAGGCGGTCGCGTGGCCCAGGTAGGTATGGCCGTGCTGGAAGAAGCCGCTGCCCTTGCTCATGGCGTCGACGATGCGGCCTTGCGCCATGACGGCGCCGATCGGCTGGTAGCCGCCGCCCAGGCCCTTGGCGATGGTGATCAGGTCGGGCACGATCTCCTCTTGCTCGACGGCGTACAGCGTGCCCGTGCGGCCCATGCCGCACATCACTTCGTCGGCGATCATCAGGATGCCGTAGCGGTCGCAGATCTCGCGGATGCGGCGGAAGTATCCGGGCACGGCGGTCAGCGCGCCGGCGGTGGCGCCCACCACGGGCTCGGCCACGAAGGCGATGACGGTGTCCGGGCCCAGCCGCTGGAAAGTGTCCTCCAGTTCGCGCGCCAGCCGTTCGCCGTACTGCTCGGCGCTTTCGTCCTCGCGCTGGTCGCGGTAGGCATAGCACGGCGCAACGTGCGCCACGTCGATCAGCAGCGGCGCGAACTGGGCGCGCCGCCATTCGTTGCCGCCCACCGCCAGGGCGCCCAGCGTATTGCCGTGGTAGCTCTGGCGGCGCGCCACCAGGTGGCGGCGCTGCGGCTGCCCGATCTCCACGAAGTACTGGCGCGCCATCTTCAGGGCCGCCTCGATCGCCTCGGAGCCGCCCGAGACGAAATAGGCATGGCTGGTGCCGGCCGGCGCGTCGGCTACCAGGCGGTCGGCCAGGCGCTCGGCGATCTCGGTGGAAAAAAAGCCCGTGTGCGCATAGGCCAGCGCATCGATCTGCGCGTGCATGGCGGCCCGCACGTCGGGGTGGTTGTGGCCCAGGCACGAGACGGCCGCGCCGCCCGAACCGTCGAGGTAGGCGCGGCCGGCCTGGTCGTACAGCCAGACGCCTTCGCCGCGCACGGCGACCGGCGGAGTATGGCGCAAGGAGCGATGAAGGACGTGGGTAGTGCTCATTCCGGTATTCCTGGTAGGAGAGGCAAGAGGAGTAGGGCGGTCATGCCGCTTCCCGCGGCATGCCGCGGCCAGGCCGCGCCTTGTCGCGGCGCGCGTGCGCCGGCGACCAGTACACCTGCTCGGCCTGCAGGCGCGCCTCGATTTCGGCCAGGCGCGCCAGGGCGGTCTCGCCGCCGCACGCGGCCAGGCGGGCGATCAGGTGCTCGGCCAGGCCCAGCAGTCCGGCGGTGGTGTGAAAGAACGAGCCCGGACCGCGCTGGGCCGGCTCGGCATAGACCCGTTCGCGTTCGGGCCGCGCGAACAGCAGCACATGGCCGGCCTCCAGCGCCAGGGGCGAGAGCGGGTCGTCGGTGAGCGCCACGACGGTCACGCCGCGCTGGCTGGCCTGGCGCGCCAGGTGCACCGTGGCTGCCGGGTAGGGGGCCTGCGAAATCGCCACCAGCGCGTCGCCGGCCTGCAGGTTGTCGATCTGTTCGGCCGGCGCGCCGCCCAGCCCGTCGATCAGCAGGCCATTGCGGCGTACCAGTTGGTAGGCGTAGCGCATCTGGTGCGCGATGCCGAACGCCGAGCGGGTGCCCAGGAAGCCGACCTGGCCGGCGGCCAGCAGGGTCCTGGCCGCGGCATCGAAGGCGGCCGGCGGGTTGAGCGCCCGGATCGAGCCGATGGCCTGGGTCTGCAATCCCGTCAGTACGTCATGGCCGGGCGCGGCGCCGGCGTCCTGCGCCGCTTGCAGTTCCGCGGCGCGGTCGCGCCATCCCGACCCGCCGGCGGCGGTCAGCGCCTGCTGGAAGGGTGCGCGGAAGTCTTCGTAGCTGCCGCAGCCTGCCGCCCGCGCCAGGCGCAGCATGGTGGCTGGCGCCACGCCCACGGCCTGGGCCTGCCGGCGCATCGACCACAGGCCGACTTCGGCCGGGTGCGCGGCCACCCAGCGAGCGGCGCGCTGCAGTTCGGCGGGCAGGTCGTCGAGCAATGACTGGAGGGTTTCCAGCATGGACGGGGCAGGGGTGGGGGGCATGGCGCGAAACAGGATAAAAAACACATGATATATCTCGCTAAAAATAAAAAACATGTGTTTTATACGGCCTACGGGTAATCCACTAAGCCTCCTGGGAAGATTCGCCGGCCGAAGTGATCATGACGGCAATTACCGGAAAAACGCTCGCATTGAATTACATCTTGCCGGCAATTCTGGTTTGACTTGAATGAATGGCAGGCATATCATTTGAGTAGAAATCAATTTTGTCCGAACCTCTTTTTCCTGGCTATGAACAACGTCGCTCAGACTGATACGCCGCAGCAATACGATCTACGCATCCTGCGCGCCCTGCGCCGCATTACGCGTTCCATCGCGCTGCATTCCCGGCAATTGGCGGCCGTCAGCCACATCACCGCTCCGCAGCTGATGTGCCTGCGCGCCGTGATCGCCGGCGGCCCCATGACGGCCACGGCCATCAGCCGCGAAATCCACGTCAGCCCGAGCACGGTGGTCGGCATCCTGGATCGTCTCGAAGACAAGGGCCTGATCCGCCGCGAACGCGGCCGGGAAGACCGCCGTATCGTGTTCGTCACAGCCACCGAGGGCGGCCGCACGCTGGCCGCCGAGGCGCCGTCGCCGTTGCAGAAGCATCTGGCCGACGGCCTGAATGCCCTGCCCGAACTGGAGCAGGCAACGATCACGCTGGCGCTGGAGCGCATCGTGGCGTTGATGGAACAGGAGGGGCATGCCGTCGAGGCGGCCGGCGAAGGATCGCCGCCCATACTCGAAATGCCTACTGGCGGCGCGCCCCTGGAATCGGGACTGGTAGTATGAGAAAAGACGAAACATCGAACACCTCGCCAGATATCTCCGCCGCGCAGCCGGCCAGCGCCTTGCGCTACCACCTGCGCCCACCCCGCCGCAACGACGGCGCGGCCATACACCAGTTGGTGTCCGAGTGTCCGCCACTGGACCTCAATTCCCTCTACGCCTACCTGCTGCTGTGCGAGCACCACGCCCATACCTGCGTGGTCGCCGAAAGCCCGGGCGGACGTATCGACGGGTTCGTTTCTGCTTATTTGCTCCCGACCCGGCCCGACGTGTTGTTCGTCTGGCAGGTCGCGGTGCATTCCCGCGCACGCGGCCATCGGTTGGGCCGCGCCATGCTTGGCCACATCCTGGAACGCCAGGAGTGCAGGCATGTTCGACATCTTGAAACCACGGTGGGGCCTGACAATCAGGCTTCGCGCCGTACCTTCGCCGGCCTGGCCGGCGAGCGGGGCGCGCATGTCTCCGAGCAGCCGTTCTTCGACCGGCAGGCTTTCGGCGGCGCAGACCATGACGACGAGATGCTGTTGAGGATAGGTCCGTTTACGCATCCGCCGCACTAGCTGTGAAGATTCAATAGGTTGTATGCATGGTTCATCCGAACCGGATTTGAGAAACTGGAAATCGCCGATCCCCCAGTTCACTCAAGGAGCCCGGCCGGATGAACACCCATAAGCATGCCCGATTGACCTTCCTACGTCGACTCGAAATGGTCCAGCAATTGATCGCCCATCAAGTTTGTGTGCCTGAAGCGGCCCGCGCCTATGGGGTCACCGCGCCGACTGTGCGCAAATGGCTGGGCCGCTTCCTGGCTCAGGGCCAGGCGGGCTTGGCCGATGCGTCCTCGCGCCCGACGGTCTCGCCCCGAGCGATTGCGCCGGCCAAGGCGCTGGCTATCGTGGAGCTGCGCCGCAAGCGGCTGACCCAAGCGCGCATCGCCCAGGCGCTGGGCGTGTCAGCCAGCACCGTCAGCCGCGTCCTGGCCCGCGCCGGTCTGTCGCACCTGGCCGACCTGGAGCCGGCCGAGCCGGTGGTGCGCTACGAGCATCAGGCCCCCGGCGATCTGCTGCACATCGACATCAAGAAGCTGGGACGTATCCAGCGCCCTGGCCACCGGGTCACGGGCAACCGACGCGATACCGTTGAGGGGGCCGGCTGGGACTTCGTCTTCGTGGCCATCGATGACCACGCCCGCGTGGCCTTCACCGACATCCACCCCGACGAGCGCTTCCCCAGCGCCGTCCAGTTCCTCAAGGACGCAGTGGCCTACTACCAGCGCCTGGGCGTGACCATCCAGCGCTTGCTCACCGACAATGGCTCGGCCTTTCGCAGCCGCGCCTTCGCCGCGCTGTGCCATGAGCTGGGCATCAAGCACCGCTTTACCCGACCTTACCGCCCACAGACCAATGGCAAGGCCGAACGCTTCATCCAGTCGGCCTTGCGTGAGTGGGCTTACGCTCACACCTACCAGAACTCCCAACACCGAGCCGATGCCATGAAATCCTGGCTACACCACTACAACTGGCATCGACCCCACCAAGGCATCGGGCGCGCTGTACCCATCTCCAGACTCAACCTGGACGAATACAACCTATTGACAGTTCACAGCTAGCCGCGCAATGCCCCGGCCGCGCCTGGATCGGCCTGACCCTGCTGCACCATTGCCGCGACGACCTGCACCGCGCCGCCGTCGAGCACGCCGCCCACGCCAGCGGCCTGCCCATCGTCGCACTGGGCCAGGCGCAGATGCACCGCCGTTCGCGCAAGCCCCTGCACGACACGCTGGCGGCCATCCGCACCGGGCGCAGCGTCGGCCAGTGCGGCTATGACCTGGCCGCCAACGCCGAACGCCACCTGCGTTCGCGCCTGCGCCTGGCCAGCCTCTATCCGGCCCAGGCCCTGGCCCAGACGCTGGCCATCGCACGACGCTGCACCTTCTCGCTGGACGAGTTGCAATACGAATACCCCGACGAAATCGTGCCCGCCGGCCATACGCCCGCCTCCTACCTGCACCAGCAGACTTACCTGGGCGCCCGGCAACGCTTTCCCGAGGGCATGACGCCGGCGGTCGCCGCCCAGGTCGAAAAAGAGCTCGCCCTGATCAACGAACTGCGCTACGAGGCCTATTTCCTCACGGTCTACGACATCATCGGCTACGCCCGCTCGCAAGGCATCCTGTGCCAGGGCCGCGGCTCGGCGGCCAACTCGGCGGTCTGTTATTGCCTGAGCATCACCGCGGTCGATCCCGCGCGCGGCAACACGCTGTTCGAGCGCTTCATCAGCAAGGAGCGCAACGAACCGCCCGATATCGACGTCGAACACCAGCGGCGCGAGGAAGTCATCCAGTACATCTACGAGAAATACGGCCGCCAGCGCGCCGCCCTGACCGCCGTGGTCATCTCGTACCGGCCGCGCAGCGTGCTGCGCGATACCGGGCGCGCGCTCGGCGTGGACAACGGCATCATCGACGCCGTGGCGCGGGCGCACCAATGGTGGAACGGCAAGAAGGAAATGCTGCGCTCGCTCGCCGCCTGCGGCCTGGATCCGGCCTCGCGGGTGGCGCGCCAATGGGCCGAGCTGGCCGAAACGCTGATGGGTTTTCCGCGCCACCTGTCGCAGCATCCCGGCGGCTTCGTGATCTCGCGCGGCAAGCTGTCGCGCCTGGTGCCGATCGAAAACGCCGCCATGCCCGGGCGCAGCGTGGTGCAATGGGACAAGGACGATCTCGACGCACTGCGGCTGCTGAAGGTGGACGTGCTGGCGCTGGGCATGCTGTCGGTGCTGCGCCGCGCGCTGGCGCTGGCCGGCCAGCGGCGTGGCCGGCCGCTGGCGCTGCACGAGATTCCGCCCGACGACGACGCCACCTACGACATGATCTGCGCGGCCGACACGATAGGCGTGTTCCAGATCGAGTCGCGCGCGCAGATGAGCATGCTGCCGCGCCTGCGGACGCGCCAATACTACGACCTGGTGGTGCAGGTGGCCATCGTGCGGCCCGGCCCGATCCAGGGCGGCATGGTGCACCCCTACCTGCGGCGGCGCCAGGGGCGCGAAGACATCACCTACCCCGGGCCGGCGGTGCGCAAGGCGCTGGCGCGCACGCTCGGCGTGCCGATCTTCCAGGAGCAGGTCATGCAGATCGCGGTCGACGCCGCCGGTTTTACCCCCGGCGAGGCCGACGCGCTGCGCCGCTCGATGGCGGCCTGGCGGCGCAAGGGCGGCGTCGACAAGTTCCGCGCCCAGTTGGTGGGCGGCCTGCTGGCACGCAACTATACGGCCGACTTCGCGCAGGCCCTGTTTCGCCAGATCGAAGGCTTTGGCGAATACGGTTTTCCCGAAAGCCATGCCGCCAGCTTCGCGCTGCTGGCCTATGCCAGCTCCTGGCTCAAATGCCATGAACCGGAGGCCTTCCTCGCGGCCCTGCTGAATTCTCAGCCCATGGGGTTCTACGCGCCGGCCCAGCTGGTGCAGGACGCCCGCCGCCATGGCGTGCGGGTGCTGCCGGCCGATGTGCTGTACAGCGGCTAGGAGGCCAGCCTGCAGGACGCGCCCGGCGCGGCGCGGCCCGCCGTGCGCTTGGGCCTGAACCTGGTCAAGGGGCTGCGCGAGGACAGCGCGCGCGCCATCGAACAGGCACGCGTGCGCCGGCCCTTCGCCGATACCGCCGACATGGCGCGCCGCGCCGGGCTGCCGCGCCAGGCGCTCGACGCACTGGCCGCCGCCGATGCCTTGCGCACCCTGGCCGGCCATCGCCGCCTGGCCAGCTGGCAAGCGGCCGCCAGCGCACAAAGCCGCGACCTGCTGCGCGAAGCCGTGATCGTCGAAACCGAAACGCCCGCGCTGCCGGCGCCGTCCGAAGGCCAGACCGTCGCCGCCGACTACCGCAGCGTCGGGCTGACCCTAGGCCGCCATCCGCTTGCGCTGCTGCGGCCGCAACTGGCCGCGCGCAATTTCCAGACCGCCGCGGTCCTCAATACCTACCCCAATCGCCGGCTGGCGCGCGCCTGCGGCATCGTCACGGTGCGCCAGCGGCCGCAGACCGCCAAGGGCACCATCTTTGTCACGCTCGAAGACGAAACCGGCCCCATCAATGCCGTGGTGCGTCCCGAGCTGATCGAACGGCAGCGCCGCGAACTGCTGGATGCCACGCTATTGGGCATCTATGGCACCTGGCAGAGCGTCGATGGCGTGCGCCACCTGGTGGCGCAGCGCCTGGTGGACCTGAGCAGCCTGCTGGGCCAGCTCAGCCAGGACGGCCTGGCCGCCGCCAGCCGCAACTTCCACTGAACGCGGAAAACGCAGCAGGTGCCGGTGGGGGTGCCTGTCCCCGTGCAATGCAGGCACGCCCAGATTCAGCGGGTGCCTGTCCCCGTGCGGGGACAGGCACGCCGAGGATCGGGTGTAAACGGCGTGGCGTCGATGGGCAGTTCCAGGCCCGACATCTGCGCGGTCAGCAGCGCCGCGCTGCCGCAGGCCAGCGTGAAACCCAGCGCGCCCTGGCCGATATTCAGCCACAGGTTGTCGGCCGCGCGGCTGGCGCCGATCAGCGGCTTGCCGGTCGGCGTGGCCGGCCGCAGGCCCGCCCAGGCCACGGCCTGGCTCAGGTCCAGCTGCGGGAACGCCTCGGCCACCTGGCGCTTGAGCAGGTCGATGCGCGCGGGCTCGATGGCGGCGTCGGCGCCGCCGATATCCACCATGGCGGCGATGCGCAGCACGCGGCCGATGCGCGCGTAGACGATGCGCCGTTCGTAATCGGTCACGCTGATGGCGGGCGCCGTCGTATCGCCGACGGGCAGCGGCACGCTCAGGCTGTAGCCCTTGAGCGGATACAGCGGCACGTCCTGGCCCAGCGGCTTGAGCAAGGCGCGCGTGCCCACGCCGGTGGCCAGCACCACCGCGTCCACGCCGATATCGCCCTGCGCGGCCTGCACCGCCACGATGCGCCGCCCTTCGCGCCACAGTCCGCGCACCGGGTTGGACATCAGGCACTGCACGTTGTCCAGCTGCTGCAGGCGTGCGAACAGCGCCTCGGTGAACTGGCGGCAATCGCCGGCCTCTTCGCTCGGGGTGTAGACGGCGCCGGCCAGGCTGGCGCCCAGCCCGGCCAGGGCCGGCTCCAGCGCCAGCGTCTGCGCGGCATCGAGCACCTGCTGCTCGGCGCCCAGCGAAGCCTGGTAGGCCACCAGCCGACGGGCCTTCTCCAGCAAGGCATGGTCCCGATAGGCGATCAGCTTGCCGTTGCGCACATGGCCGAATTCGAGTTCCTCCTGCGCCAGCAGGCCGTCCATGACGTCGCGGCTGAGGTAGGACAGCGTCTGCAGCTGGGCGGTCGAACGCTCGGCCACCGAAGCGCGGCAGGCCAGCGCGAACTGCAGGCACCAGCGCCACTGATGCGGATCGAGCCTGGGCCGCAAGCGCAGCGGCGAATCGCTGCGCAGCAGCCAGCCCGGCACGCTGGGCAGCACGCCGGGGCCGGCCAGCGGCGCCACATAGCTGTAGCTGAGCTGCCCGCCGTTGGCGTAGCTCGACGCCTCGGCCGGCTGCGCATGGCTGTCGACCAGCACCACCTCATGCCCCTGGCGCGCCAGGAAATAGGCCGACGTCACCCCCACCACACCGGCGCCAACGACGCAGACGCGCATGTCATATCCCGCAAGAAATCATCCAGGCGTCATTGTGGGATAGCGGCGCGCGCCGCGCCAAATAGCAATCCGGACAGCGGCCATAACCTAAGGTTGGCCGCCGCCGGCGCGGCCGGACCTACGCGGCCCGGTGCAGGCGCACGATGGCCAGGGCCGTGGGCGCGCGCACCAGGTCGTCCAGCGTATAGCCGTCCAGCGTGCGGTAGAACGCCTGCAGGCTCTCGGCCAGCGCACCGCTGAGGCGGCAGGCGCCATTGAGCACACAGGGAGGCTGGGCGCAATTGACCAGCGCCCCCTGGTCTTCGAGCACGCGCACCAGTTCGCCGATGCGGTACTCGACCGCGTCGCGCGCCAGCCGCAGTCCGCCGCCCTTGCCCCGCGTCGCCACGATCCAGCCCTGCTGCGACAGGAAATGCACGACCTTGACCAGATGGTTGCGCGAAATCTCGAACCGCGCGGCGATTTCGGGAATCGTCACGGGTACGGTGCGGTCGCGGCATTGCGTCAGGTACATCATGACGCGCAGGCCGAAGTCAGTGAAACGGTTCAGTTGCATGGCTGGCGCGGGATGGGCGGCGGAACGCGGCAAGCATACACCGCTATGCCACGCCGCCGGTGCCGAACACTTCGGCATGGATGCGGTGCTCGGCCACGCCCAGGTCGGCCAGGGCGCGCCGTTGCGCCTGCATGAAGGGCAACGGACCGCACAGGTAGTAGTCCGCGTCGGGCAGGATCACCTCGTCGCGGATCGCATGCAGATCGACCCGGCCTTCGTAGTCGTAGTCGACGCCGCGCCGGTCGTCCGCGCCCACGCGCTCGTAGAACACCGCCTTGCGCACATTCGGCCGCTTGGCGGCCAGCGCGTTGATATGTTCCTTCATCGCATGCACGCCGGCCTCGCGGCAGGCATGCACGAAGCGGATCTGCCGGCCGTCGTCGCGCGCCGTCAGGTGGTTGAGCATGGACACCATCGGCGTCAGCCCCACCCCGCCGCTGAGCAGCACCACCGGCCGGCCGTCCTCGGCGTCCAGCGTGAAATCGCCCTGCGGCGGCGACACGTCCAGCACATCGCCCTCGTTGATGCGATTGTGCAGCGTGCCCGACACCATGCCGGCGGGCGAGCCGGCCTCGCGCTTGACCGAAATGCGCAGTTGCCCCGGCATGCCCGGCGCCTCGGACAGGCTGTACTGGCGCGGCTGCATCAGGCCCAGCTCGGGCACGTAGACCCGCACCGATACGTATTGGCCCGGCAGGTAGTCGGGAGTGGCGCCGCCGTCGGCCGGCGCCAGGTAGAACGAGGTGATCTCGGCGCTTTCCGGCGTCTTGCGCACCACCTTGAAGGCGCGCCAGCCGGTCCAGCCGCCGTCGCGGGAAGCAGCGGCGGCGTACAGCGCGCGCTCGCGTCCGATCAGCAGATCGGCCAGCTGGCCATAGGCGGCCGCCCAGGCGTCGATCAGTTCGTCGGTGGCCGCTTCGCCCAGCACCTCGCGGATCGAGGCCAGCAAATGCTTGCCGACGATGGCGTAGTGTTCCGCGCGCACGCCCAGGCTGACGTGCTTGTGGGCGATGCGCTCGACCACCTGCAGCAGCACCGAGGGATCGTCGATATGCTCGGCATAGGCCGCCACCGCGGCGGCCAGCGCCTGCTGCTGCTGGCCGCTTTGCTGGTGGCCTTGGTTGAACAGCTGGCGCAACTCTGGGTTGCCGCCCAGCATGCGCGTATAGAAATGGCGCGTCAGCGCCTCGCCGTGTTCTTTCAGGACGGGCGCGGTGGCCTTGACCAGCGCGCGGACTTCGGGGCTCAACATACTGCGGTTCCTTCGATGTGGCTGCGAAAAATTAAAACATGTATTTATTCTACATCTTTTAAAAGGCCCGTATCGCGCGCCGTTTGCGGCCCCGCCCCCGGGCGGCGAAAATAGCGGTTTGCAGTCACCTATCCAAGGATTCCGTCATGAGCCACGATACGCTCAAAGCCCGCCTGTCCGACTCGGTCAAGGACGCCATGCGCGCCAAGGCCACCGATCGCCTGGCCACGCTGCGCTTTCTGCTGGCCGCCATCAAGCAGCGCGAAGTCGACGAGCGCCGCGAACTGAGCGACGCGGAAATCACCGCCGTCATCGAGAAGCAGGTCAAGCAGCGGCGCGAATCGATCGCCGCGTTCGAGCAGGCCGGACGCACCGAAACCGCCGAACACGAGAAAGCCGAGCTGGCCGTGCTGCAGGAATTCCTGCCCCAGGCGGCCGCGCCCGAGGAAGTGGCCGCCGCCGTCGATGCCGCGCTGGCCGAAGTCAGCGCGCAAGGCGTCACGGGCGCGCCCGCCATGGGCAAGGTCATGGCCATCCTGAAGCAGAAGCTGGCCGGCCGCGCCGACATGGCCGCGCTGTCGCAGCAGGTCAAGGCGCGCCTGCTCCCCTAGGGAGCGCGTCCGGTCTTGGTCGACTAGATGTGAACTGTCAATAGGTTGTATTCGTCCAGGTTGAGTCTGGAGATGGGTACAGCGCGCCCGATGCCTTGGTGGGGTCGATGCCAGTTGTAGTGGTGTAGCCAGGATTTCATGGCATCGGCTCGGTGTTGGGAGTTCTGGTAGGTGTGAGCGTAAGCCCACTCACGCAAGGCCGACTGGATGAAGCGTTCGGCCTTGCCATTGGTCTGTGGGCGGTAAGGTCGGGTAAAGCGGTGCTTGATGCCCAGCTCATGGCACAGCGCGGCGAAGGCGCGGCTGCGAAAGGCCGAGCCATTGTCGGTGAGCAAGCGCTGGATGGTCACGCCCAGGCGCTGGTAGTAGGCCACTGCGTCCTTGAGGAACTGGACGGCGCTGGGGAAGCGCTCGTCGGGGTGGATGTCGGTGAAGGCCACGCGGGCGTGGTCATCGATGGCCACGAAGACGAAGTCCCAGCCGGCCCCCTCAACGGTATCGCGTCGGTTGCCCGTGACCCGGTGGCCAGGGCGCTGGATACGTCCCAGCTTCTTGATGTCGATGTGCAGCAGATCGCCGGGGGCCTGATGCTCGTAGCGCACCACCGGCTCGGCCGGCTCCAGGTCGGCCAGGTGCGACAGACCGGCGCGGGCCAGGACGCGGCTGACGGTGCTGGCTGACACGCCCAGCGCCTGGGCGATGCGCGCTTGGGTCAGCCGCTTGCGGCGCAGCTCCACGATAGCCAGCGCCTTGGCCGGCGCAATCGCTCGGGGCGAGACCGTCGGGCGCGAGGACGCATCGGCCAAGCCCGCCTGGCCCTGAGCCAGGAAGCGGCCCAGCCATTTGCGCACAGTCGGCGCGGTGACCCCATAGGCGCGGGCCGCTTCAGGCACACAAACTTGATGGGCGATCAATTGCTGGACCATTTCGAGTCGACGTAGGAAGGTCAATCGGGCATGCTTATGGGTGTTCATCCGGCCGGGCTCCTTGAGTGAACTGGGGGGGTGGCGATTTCCAGTTTCTCAAATCCGGTTCGGATGAACCATGCATACAACCTATTGAATCTTCACACCTAGCCGGCGGCGTTGCCGGCCAGTTCGTAGGGCAGGGGCGCCAGGGCGATGCGCGGGCCCTGCGCGCTGAGCAGCCGCAGGTCGCCGTCGGGCAGGCTGGCCAGGGTGGTTTCGAACAGCAGCGCGAGCTGCCCGTCGCTGCGCGCGGCGTCGACCACGCGTCCGCAGGGTTCGTCCGGCCGCGCGCTGTCGTAGATGTCCTGGCCGGCCAAGGGGTCGGGCAGGTCGGCCGGGGCCTCGGCGATCACGCCATGGGCCATGCGGCGCTTGACCGTGCCGCGGTAATGGCTGCGCGCCACCACCTCCTGGCCCGGATAGCAGCCCTTGGTGAAGCTGACGCCGCCGATGAGGTCGAGATTGACGGTCTGCGGAATGAAGACGTCCTGCGTGGCCGCGCCGATCCAGGGCAGGCCGGCGGCCAGGTCGGCGGCCTGCCAGGCGGACTCGGACGCGCGGCCCAGGTGCGCGGCCAGCGCGCCGGCCCGCTCCAGCTGCGCTTCGGTGGCGATCCACCACCAGCGCGGCTGCGCATCGGCCGAGGGCGCGCCGATCCAGGTGCCGGTGGGCAATTCGGCGCGCTGCCAGGGCGCGGCGGGCAGGGCGCCGCCGGCGGCGTCCTGCAGCGCGGCCAGCGCGGCGGGGGCGCATTGCACGCCCGCCGCCCACGCCGGCACCGGAGCCAGCCGCGCCTTGGCGCGCAATACGAACATGGACAGGCGCTTGAGCACCGCCTCGGCGACGTCGGCGCGCACCAGCGCCTGCCATACCGGGGCGCTTTCGTCGGCCGCGGCGGCCAGCCACATGACCAGCGTGGCCAGCAGGCGGCCCTTGGCGGTGCAGTAGCCGGCCAGGCGGGCGTGGTCGGCGGGCTGGCCGGTGACGTCCTGGGTCAGTTGCCCATGCAGGAAAGCCAGCGCGTCGGCGCCGGCCGCGCCGATGACGCGCAGGCTGGCCAGCGGCGCGCATTGCGCCGAACCATCGGCGCGCGCGGGAATCGAATCGTAGAAAGCGTGCATGGCGGAATTCTAAAAGGGGCGGATGACGCGCACGCGCGAACCGGCGTGGGCCGCGCGGCGTCGAACAAACCCCGATGATACCCGGGGCGGCCCGCGCCGGCCCCTATGACCCGGCTGACCGCGGGGGCGTGGGCGGG
This sequence comes from Bordetella pertussis 18323, assembly GCF_000306945.1. Lineage (NCBI taxonomy): Bacteria > Pseudomonadati > Pseudomonadota > Betaproteobacteria > Burkholderiales > Alcaligenaceae > Bordetella > Bordetella pertussis. Next base: position 1,364,267 of record NC_018518.1, read on the forward strand.
CCAGCCGCCGCGCCCGCGATCCATTAAACTTGCGCAGACTTATGAGAAAACGCATTCGTTTCTATTTTCTGCTGCTCGTGCTGGTGGCGCTGCTCGGCGCCGCGCTGGCGGCCGGCGGCGCCTGGACCTGGATGCACAGGCCGGTGGCGCTCAAGTCCGACCGCATCGATTTCGTGGTGGATCCGGGCAGCACGCCGCGCGCCATCGCGCGCACCCTCAACCAGGCCGGCGTGGCGGTCTGGGAGCCGGGCTTCGTCTGGATGGCGCGCCTGTCCGAGCTGGACAAGCAGATCAAGGCCGGCGGCTACCAGGCCATCGACGGCGACTCGCCCTGGCAGTTGCTGCAACGGCTGGCGCGCGGCGACATGAGCCAGCGCCAGATCACTTTCCTGGAGGGCTGGACGTTCCGGCAGATGCGCCAGGCGCTGCGCGAACATCCCGACGTCAAGCAGACCCTGGGCGAGACCAGCGACGAGGCCCTGATGGAAAGGCTGGGCTCGACGGTGACTCATCCCGAGGGCATGTTCTTTCCCGACACCTATGTGTTCACTCCGGGCAGCACGGATTTCGACATCCTGCGGCGCGCCTACCAGGAAGGGCAGCGCATCCTGGAGTCGACCTGGGCCAAGCGCCAGGATGGGCTGCCGGTGGGCACGCCCTACGAAGCGCTGATCCTGGCCTCCATCGTCGAGAAGGAGACCGGCCACGGGTCGGAGCGCGCGCGCGTGGCCGGGGTGTTCGCCAACCGGCTGCGCATCGGCATGCTGCTGCAGACCGATCCGACCGTGATCTACGGCATGGGCGAGGCCTACCAGGGCCGTATCCGCAAGCGCGACCTGCAGACCGACACGCCATGGAACACCTACACCCGTCCGGGCCTGCCGCCCACGCCCATCGCCGCGCCCGGGCGCGCCGCGCTGCTGGCGGCGGTGCAGCCCGAACGCCACAAATACCTGTTCTTCGTGTCGCGCGGCAACGGCACCAGCGAGTTCTCGGTCAACCTGAACGACCACAACCGCAATGTGTCGCGCTACATATTGGGACAAGGGCAACCGCAACAAGGATCGCAGCAATGACCCCGCGTGGACGTTTCATTACGCTGGAGGGCGTCGATGGCGCCGGCAAGAGCACCCATACCGCATGGATGGTGCAGGCGCTGCGCGACCTGGGCCTGACGGTGCTGGCCACCCGGGAGCCCGGCGGGACGCCGGTGGGCGAGAAGCTGCGCGAGCTGCTGCTGTCCGAACCCATGGCCCTGGAAACCGAGACCTTGCTCATGTTCGCGGCGCGCTGCGAGCACGTGCGCGAAGTGATCGCGCCGGCGCTGGCGCGCGGCGAGTGGGTGGTGTGCGACCGCTTCACCGATGCGTCCTATGCCTATCAGGGCGGCGGACGCCAATTGGGCGCGGCGCGCGTGGCGGCGCTGGAGCAGTGGGTGCATCCCGATCTGCAGCCCGACCGCACCTGGCTGTTCGACGTGCCGCTGGACGTGGCGCGCGCCCGGCTGGCGCGCTCGCGCCAGCTCGACCGCTTCGAGCGCGAGGAGGATGCCTTCTTCGAACGCACCCGCGCCGCCTACCACGAGCGGGCGCGCAGCTCGGATGGACGTATCCGCATCATCGATTCGAGCCGGCCGCTCGAGGTCGTGCGCGCGCAGCTCGACAGCGAGGTGCGCGAGCTGGTGGCGCAAGCGGCATGAGCCTCGGTCGCTTCCTGCCCTGGCAGACGGAGATCGCCCGCTCCTGGCTGAGCGGGCGCGACCGCTTCGCGCATGCCTGGCTGATCCATGGCAATGGCGGCATCGGCAAGCTGGACTTTACGGCGGCCGCGGCGGCCAGCCTGCTGTGCGAGTCGCCGCGCCAGGGCCTGGCGTGCGGCGAGTGCGCGGCCTGCGCCTGGGTGGCCAGCGGCAACCATCCGGATCTGCGGCGCATCCGTCCGGAGGCGGTCGCGCTGGAAGAGGGCGCCGACCAGACCGAAGGCGCCGAGGAGGCCGAGGCCGAGGCCGGTTCCGGTGGCGCGGCGGCCAAGCGCGCGCCGTCCAAGGACATCCGCATCGACCAGATCCGCGCGCTCGAACCGTGGTTCAACACCGCCACGCACCGGGGCGGCTGGCGCGTGGCGCTGCTGTATCCGGCGCATGCGCTGAACGTGATATCGGCCAACGCCTTGCTGAAGGTGCTGGAGGAGCCGCCCGCGCATACGGTGTTCCTGCTGGTGGCCGATGCGCCCGACCGCCTGCTGCCCACGCTGGTGTCGCGCTGCCGGCGCCTGCCGCTGCCCACGCCGTCGGCCGGGCAGGCGCTGCAATGGCTGGGCGAGCAGGGCGTGGAGCCGGCGGCCGACTGGCTGGCTGCCGCCGGCGGCGCGCCGCTGGCGGCGCAGCGCCTGGCGGCCCGGGGCGATGCGCCGTGCCCGGCCTGGCTGGCGCAACTGGTGCAGCCCTTGGCCGCGGGCAAGGCGCCCGATGTGGGCACGCTGACCGAAAACCTGGAAAAGGTGGCGGCGGCCGAGTGGATCGACGCCCTGCAGCGCCTGTTCACCGACCTGACGCTGGCCGCCCATGGCGCGGCCAGCCGCTACTATCCCTTGCTGGCCGAGCCGGTGCGGCAAGCCGCCGCGCGCGCGCAGCCCGCGCAACTGGCCGAGACCGCGCGCTGGCTGAGCCGCCAGCGCGGGCTGGCCACGCATCCGCTCAACGCCAAGCTGTTCGTGCACGCGGCCCTGCAGCGCGTGGTGCTATCCTGCCAGTGACGATCGGGCCACGGCCCGTTTCTCCTGTGATCCGTATTCTGTGGTCCGTATGTACGTAGACTCCCACTGTCATCTGAATTTTCCCGAATTGGCGCAAGACCTGCCGGCCGTGCTGGATCGCATGGCCGCCAACCAGGTCACCCATGCGCTGGTCGTCAGCGTCAACATGCCCGACTGGCCGGGCCTGATGCAATTGGTCGAGCCGCACGGCAATCTCTGGGCGTCGGTGGGGGTGCACCCCGACTATGAAGACACGCCCGATCCCGAGCCCGCCGAGCTCGAGCGCCTGGCCGCGCACCCCAAGGTGGTGGCCATCGGCGAGACCGGGCTGGACTACTACCGCCTGAGCGAGCCGCTGGACTGGCAGCGCGAGCGCTTTCGCCGCCATATCCGCGCGGCGCGCTCGACCGGCCTGCCGCTGATCGTGCATACGCGCGCCTCGGCGCAGGACACGGTGCGCCTGCTGCGCGAAGAGGGCGCCGACGAGGTCGGCGGCGTGATGCACTGTTTTACCGAGTCCTGGGAGATCGCCCAGCAGGCCGTGGCGCTGAATTTCCATATCTCGCTTTCGGGCATCGTGACGTTCAAGAATGCGCAGCTCGTGCACGAGGTGGCCGCCAATATGCCGCTGGACCGGCTGCTGATCGAGACCGACTCGCCCTACCTGGCGCCGGTGCCATACCGCGGCAAGCTGAACGATCCGTCCAAGGTGATCCACGTGGCCGAGAAGATCGCCGAGCTCAAGGGTATTCCGGTGGCCGAGGTGGCGCATGCCTCTACCGAGAATTTCTTCAAACTTTTCAATAAGATAAAACGATAATCTAATTTGAATTATTTAAAGTGAATTCTAGATTTTGGCGGTATTCCACCATGAAACCCTTGCGTACCCGTTTTCTGCGCTGGCGCGGCGCCGCGGCCGGCGGCCTGCTCGCCGGCGCCTTGCTGGCCAGCCCCGCCTGGGCGGCCAAGCAGGCCGACTGGTGGGTGTATGTCCATAACGACAAGGCTCGCGACATCGGCGCCTTGCTGGCGGCGGGCGCCGATCCCAATGTGCGCTACGACAATGGCCAGCCGGCCATCATGCGGGCGGTGGTCGACAACGCCTGGGAGGTGTTCGATGTGCTGGCCGCCAACCGCCGCACCGATCTCAACGCCGAGAATCCCGCGGGCGAGACGCCCTTGATGTACCTGGCGGTGGCGGGGCAGACCGAACGCGCGCAGGCGCTGATCGCGCGCGGCGCGCAGGTCAACCGGCTGGGCTGGACGCCGCTGCACTATGCGGCCTCGAAGGGCCGGCTGGAGACCGCGCGCATGCTGCTGGGCAAGCAGGCGCTGGTCAATGCGCCGTCGCCCGACGGCACCACTCCGCTGATGATGGCCGCGTATTCGGGCGATCGCCGCATGGTGCAGTTGTTGCTGGATGCCGGCGCCGATATCACCACGCGCAACCTCAAGGGCATGAGCGCGGCCGACTGGGCCGCCTTCGGCAAGTCCGAGGCGCTGGCGCGCGAGCTCAAGCCCATGATCGCCCGCGCCGAGGCCGAACGGCAGGCCCGCCATGGCGCAGTGGCCACGCCCAAGCTGGCGCCGGCCGCCGAAACGCCGCCCACGGCACAGCCCGCGGCAGCCTCTGCCGCGGCGTCGCAACCCGGCGAAGGCCGCTCCCTGTCCGGCGTCTCGGGCGTGCGGCTGAATTCCTACGATTAACCCGGGTGCCTGTCCCCACAGGGACAGGCACCCGGGCCTCCCTGTTCCTGCTCCTCCACCTGATCACGTGCCGCCCACCGGGGCGGCATTTTTTTGCTCGGGGTTTTCCCTGAAATTCTCATAAATTGAGAATGAATTCTGAAAAAATGGGAAAAAACTGAATAATCTGCGCACGCAATATCAAGGAACGATCGACATGCAAGAACAAGCCATCGCGGGTGGCGCCGAGCGCGTGCTGTATGTGCTGGCCACCCTGGCGCGCGAGGAAGCCCCGCTGACCGTGGCGGCGCTGGCCGAGCGCACCGGCCTGGCCCAGAGCACGCTGTACCGGCAGGTGGCCCTGCTCAAGCGCTGGGGGTTCGTGCTGGAGCAGGCTGGCGCCTATACGCCGGGCCCGCTGTGCGTGCAGCTGGCGCGCGGCTTCGACCAATCGTCCTATCTGATCCAGGAAGCCTTGCCCGATATGACCCGCCTGGCCGCCGATTCGGGCGAGACGGTGGGCTTGCTGGTGGCCATGTCCGACCAGGCGGTCTGCCTGGAGATGGTCGAAAGCCGGCATCCGCTGCGCTGTTCGTTCGTCAAGGGCCGCGGCCTGCCGCCGTTGGCGCGCGGGGCCTCGGCCAAGTCGCTGATGGCGTTCATGGCGCCGGCGCGCCTGCAGGGCCGGCTGCACGAGCTGGCCGGGCAGGGCGTCGACGCCGCCGCGCTGGCGCGCGACCTGGAGGCGATCCGCGCCGCCGGCTACGCGGTCAGCGACAGCGAGGTCGACGCCGGCGTATGGGGCTGCAGCGCGCCGGTGTTCGAGCGGCCGCACCAGGCAGCCGGCTCGGTCACCCTGATGGCGCCTTCCACGCGCGTGGCCGAACGCACCGCGAACCTGATCAACCTGACGCTGGCGGCCGCCAAACGCATTTCCAGCCGCCTGCAGCATTCCTGATGTATCCCTGTGGCCGTATCCATCCATACGGTTTTCTTCACTCCAATGCCGCACCCATCACCAAAGGAAGCATCATGACGACTCGCCGCCAACTGCTGACCGCCGCCCTGACCCTGAACCTGGCCTGGGGCGCCGGCGCCGCGCATGCCCAGGAGACCATTCGCGCCGTGACCGACGCGACGTTCCCGCCCATGGAATTCGTCAAGGACGGCAAGCGCACCGGTTTCGATATCGAACTGGTCGAGGCGCTGGCCCAGGCCATGGGCAAGAAAATCGAATGGATCGACATCGACTTCAAGGGCCTGATCCCGGCGCTGCAGGCCGGCCGCGCCGACATCGCCGTGTCGGCCATCTACATCACCGCCGAGCGCCAGAAAGTGGTGGATTTCACCGACCCGTACTATGCGGGCGGCCTGGTGGTGCTGACCAAGAAGGATGGTCCGGTGAAGTCGCTCAAGGACCTGGAGGGCCGCAAGGTGTCGGTGCAGGTGGGCACCAAGTCGGTCAACTATCTGAAGGAGCACTTCCCCAAGGTGCAGCGCGTCGAGGTGGAGAAGAACCAGGAGATGTTCAACCTGGTGCAGATCGGCCGCGCCGACGCGGCGGTGACCGGCAAGCCGGCGGCCAAGCTGTTCGCGCAAAGTACGCAGGACCTGGCCGTGCTGAGCGAGCAGATCACCACCGAGGAATACGGCATCGCCGTGCCGAAGTCCAAGTCCGGACTGACCCGCGAGCTCAACGAGGCGCTCAAGAAGCTGAAGGCTGACGGTACCTACGAGCGCATCGTCAACAAGTGGTTCGAGGCGCAGGCCAAATGATGCTGGATTTCGCGCCTGTCTTTGCCGACTTCGACGCATTGCTGCGCGGCGCGGTCGTCACCGTGGAGGTGACGGCCTGCGCGCTGCTGCTGGGCTGCGTCATCGGCCTGCTGGTCGGGGTCGGCCGCCTCAACCCGCAACGCCGCTTCATCTACAACCTGTGCAGCGTATACCTGCTGTTCTTTCGCGGCACGCCGCTGCTGGTGCAGCTGTTCATCTGGTTCTTCGGGCTGCCGCAGTTCGGCATTACGCTGCCGGCGTTCGCCTGCGGCGTGCTCGGCCTGGGCATCTATTCCGGCGCCTACGTCTCGGAGATCGTGCGCGGCGCCATCCAGTCGGTCGACCGCGGCCAGATGGAAGCGGCCCGCTCGCTGGGCATGTCCTCGGCGTAGGCGATGCGCATCATCATCCTGCCGCAGGCCGTGGTGCGCATGATTCCGCCGCTGGGCAACGAGTTCATCGCCCTGATCAAGAATTCCGCGCTGGTTTCGCTGCTGACGATCCACGATCTGATGCACGAAGGCCAGAAGATCATCAGCGTGTCGTATCGCTCGCTGGAGACCTATCTGGTGGTGGCCCTGATTTACCTGGTGTTGACGACCGCGACGACGACGATCCTGCGCCGGATCGAGCATCGCCTGCGCGCGGGAGGGATGGTGCAATGAGTACGCAAGAGATGATCCGCATCCGCGGACTGCGCAAGGCCTATGGCGAGCACGAAGTGCTGCGCGGCATCGATTTCAATGTCGAGGCCTCGCAGGTGGTGGTGGTGATCGGGCCCAGCGGCTCGGGCAAGAGCACGCTTTTGCGCTGCTGCAACGGCCTGGAGGTGGCGCAGGGCGGCACCATCGATATCTGCGGCCACAACCTGCTCAAGGATGGCCGGCTGCTGCCCGAGGCGGAGCTCAATCGCCTGCGCATGCAGGTCGGCATGGTGTTCCAGGGTTTCAACCTGTTCCCGCACCTTTCGGTGCTGGACAACGTGACCGTCGGGCCGCGCACGCTGCGCGGCATGAGCCGGGCGCAGGCCGAGGAGCTGGGCGGCGACCTGCTGGCCAAGGTGGGGCTGCGCGAAAAGATGGCGGCCATGCCCGGCTCGCTGTCGGGCGGCCAGAAGCAGCGCGTGGCGATCGCCCGCGCGCTGGCGATGCAGCCGCGCGTGATGCTGTTCGACGAGCCCACGTCGGCGCTCGACCCGGAACTGGTGGGCGAGGTGCTGCAGGTCATGAAGCTGCTGGCCCGCGAAGGCATGACCATGATGGTGGTCACGCACGAAATGGGTTTCGCGCGCGAAGTGGCTGATGTGGTGGCGGTGATGGACGGCGGCAGCATTGTCGAGTCCGGTCCGCCCGAGCTGATTTTCAGCCAGCCGCGCGAGGCGCGTACCCGCGCCTTCCTGCAGGCCGTCCTCAGCGCATCGCAGGGGGCGGCATGAGCGTGGCCAACGATTCCGCGTCCATCTGGACCGCGCGCGACGACAGCGGCGAGCGCGGCGATACGCGCCGCCTGGCCCACATCGTCGCGCTGGGGCAGGACGCCGGCGCCGGCGACGCCGCGGTGCTGGGCTTTGCCTGCGATGCCGGCGTGGCGCGCAACCAGGGGCGGCGCGGCGCTGGCGCCGCGCGCCATCCGGCGCATGATGGCCGGCCTGCCGGCGCACAATCTGCGTCGCCTGGTCGACGCCGGCGACGTGGTGTGCGAGGACGACCAACTCGAGGCGGCGCAGGATGCGCTGGCCGGCCGCGTGGCCGCGCTGCTGCAGGCCGGCGCGCATCCGGTGGTGCTGGGCGGCGGGCACGAGATCGCCTGGGGCAGTTTCCAGGGCTTGCGGCGCTGGCTGGACGCGCGCGGCGACCGCGAACCGGTGCTGGTGCTCAACCTCGACGCGCATTTCGACCTGCGCACCGGCCGGCCGGGCAGTTCGGGCACGCCGTTCGACCAGATCGCCGAGTATTGCGCGGCGCGCGGCCACGCGCTGCAGTACGCCTGCCTGGGCGTCTCGCCGCTGGGCAACACGCCCGCGCTCTACGCGCGGGCGGCCGAGGTCGGCGCCGTCTGGGTGGAAGACCGCCACATGCAGGAGGCCCATCTGGGCGAGCGCCTGGCCCAGCTCGATACCTTGCTGGCGGCGGCCGGCCACGTCTATCTCACGATCGACCTGGACGTGCTGCCGGCGGCGACCGCGCCGGGGGTCTCGGCCCCCGCGCCCTATGGCGTGCCGCTGGCGGTGGTCGAGGAGGTGGCGATGCATGTGCGCGCCAGCGGCAAGCTGCGCCTGGCCGACCTGGCCGAGTGCAACCCGGCCTACGACATCGACCACCGCACCGCGCGCGTGGCGGCGCGCCTGGCGTGGCGCTTGCTGGGCGGCGCGGCGCGGTAGACGGCGGGCCCGCCACGGGCTTAGGATGTAGGCGTTGGCCGCCCGGATCGGCCCGATCCGGGCGGCCTGCCCGAAGGTTGTTGCAAGGCGCGCTTTTTTGATGCGACCCTAATAAATATTTATCTCTTTTTATTGGGGCCGCAGCTGGTTTCGTGGAAAAATAAGCGCAACCTCAGCCCGGAGATCCTCCCTATGTCTCAAGCTCCCGCCTATTCCTTGCCCTCATACCTGGATGCCGAGCATCTGGGCCCCTGGGGGATCTACCTGCAGCAAGTCGACCGCGTCACGCCGTACCTGGGTCCGCTGGCCCGCTGGGTCGAGACGCTCAAGCGTCCCAAGCGCGCGCTGATCGTGGACGTGCCGATCGAAATGGACAACGGCAGCATCGCCCACTTCGAGGGCTACCGCGTCCAGCACAATACGTCGCGCGGCCCGGGCAAGGGCGGCGTGCGTTTCCACCAGGACGTGACCTTGTCGGAAGTGATGGCGCTGGCGGCCTGGATGTCGATCAAGAATGCCGCCGTCAACCTGCCGTACGGCGGCGCCAAGGGCGGCGTGCGGGTCGACCCGCGCACGCTGTCGCACTCCGAGCTCGAGCGCATGACGCGCCGCTACACCTCGGAGATCGGCGTCATCATCGGGCCGTCCAAGGACATCCCGGCCCCGGACGTGAACACCAACGCCCAGACCATGGCCTGGATGATGGACACGTACTCCATGAACGAAGGCGCCACCGCCACCGGCGTGGTGACCGGCAAGCCGATCGCGCTGGGCGGCAGCCTGGGCCGGGTCGAGGCCACCGGCCGCGGCGTCTTCGTGGTCGGCTGCGAGGCGGCGCGCGACCTGAACCTCGACGTATCCAAGGCCCGCATCGTGGTGCAGGGTTTCGGCAACGTCGGCGGCACCGCGGCGCGCCTGTTCCATGAGGCCGGCGCCAAGGTGATCGCGGTGCAGGACCACACCGGCACCATCCACAACGACGGCGGGCTGGACGTGCACAAGCTGCTGGCGCACGTCGGCAACCAGGGCGGCGTGGCCGGCTTCACCGGCGCGCAGCAACTGGCCGACGACGATTTCTGGGGATTGGAGACCGATTTCCTGATCCCCGCCGCTCTTGAGGGACAGATCAACGAAAACAACGCCGCCAGGGTGCGCGCCAAGGTCGTGGTCGAGGGCGCCAACGGCCCGACCACCCCGGAAGCCGACGATATCCTGCGCGAGAACGGCGTCTACGTGGTGCCCGACGTGCTGGCCAACGCCGGCGGCGTGACGGTCAGCTACTTCGAGTGGGTGCAGGACTTCTCCAGCTTCTTCTGGAGCGAGGAGGAGATCAACCAGCGGCTCGAGCGCCTGATGCGCGAGGCCTACAGCGCCGTGTCGCAAGTGGCCAAGGAGCACAAGGTCACCCTGCGTACCGCGGCCTTCATCGTGGCGTGCACCCGCATCCTGCAGGCGCGCCAGGTGCGCGGCCTGTATCCCTGACCGCTGCGCGGCGGGCCCCGCAGGGCCCGCATCGGCGTACCAGGCAGCCGGCCCCGCAAGGGGCCGGCGCCGTTTTCAGCGCAGGCTGATCCAGGTGGTCTTGAGGTCGCTGTACTTGTCCATCGCGTGCAGCGACTTGTCGCGCCCGAAGCCGGATTGCTTGACGCCGCCGAAGGGCACCGTGATGTCGCCGTCGGCATAGCAGTTGACCCATACCAGCCCGGCGCGACAGGCGGTGCGCGCGGCCGAGGTCGGCGGTCCACAGCCCGGCCCCCAGCCCATAGATGGAATCATTGGCCAGCGCGACGGCCTCGTCCTCGTCGGCGAAGCCTTGCGCGGCCAGCACCGGCCCGAAGATTTCCTCGCGCACCAGCGAGTTGTCCTGGCCGGGACAATCGAAGATGGTCGGTTCGATGTAGTAGCCGCCGCTGTCGGTCAGCACTTGCCGGCCGCCCAGGCGCAGCCGCGCGCCTTCCTGGGCGCCGGCGGCGATGCGGGCCATGACCGCCTGCGTCTGCCGTTCGTCGACCATGGCGCCCAGCGCGCTGTCCGGGTCCAGCGGATTGCCGGGGCGCAGGGTGGCGGCGAAGGCGGCCACTTTTTCCATGAAGGCGTCGTAGATGCCGTGCTGCACGTACAGGCGCGAACCGGCGATGCAGACCTCGCCCTGGTTGGAGAAGATCGCCAGCGCGGCGACCTGAGCCGCGCGGTCCAGGTCGGGGCAGTCGGCGAACACGATATGGGGCGACTTGCCGCCGCACTCCAGCCAGACGCGCTTGAGATTGGATTGGCCCGAGTAGGTCATGAAGCGCTTGCCGGTCGCCGTCGAGCCGGTGAAGGCGATGCAGTCGACGTCCGGGTGCAGGCCGAGCGCCTGGCCGGCCTGCGCGCCCAGGCCGGGCACCACGCTGAACACGCCGGGCGGGATGCCGGCCTGTTCGGCCAGGGCCGCCAGCCGCAGCGCCGACAGCGAGGCCTGCTCGGCAGGCTTGAGGATGACGCTGTTGCCCACAACCAGCGCCGGGGCCACTTTCCAGGCCGCCATCATCAAGGGGTAATTCCACGGCACCACGGCGGCCACCACGCCCAGCGGCTCGCGCGTGATGGTGGCCAGCGCGTCGGCGCCGGTAGGCGCGATCTCGTCGTAGCGCTTGTCGATGGCTTCGCCGTACCACGCATAGCAGCGGGCGGTCTCGGGCAGGTCGAAGGCCAGGGCGTCGCGGATCGGCTTGCCCATGTCCAGCGTTTCGAGCAGCGCCAGCTCTTCCTGGTGTTTGGTGATCAGCGCGGCCAGGCGCAGCAGGCGGTGCTTGCGCTCGCGCGGGGCCAGGCCGCTCCAGACGCCGGCCTCGAAGGCGCGGCGCGCGGCGGCCACCGCGCGGTCCACGTCGGCCGCGCCGCAGGCGGCGACATCGGCCAGCTTGCGGCCGTCGATCGGGCTGTGCGCGGCGAAGGTGGCGCCATCGGCGGCGTCGCAATAGGCGCCGTCGATATAGGCGCGGCCTTCGGGGGCGAGGGCGGCGGCTTGCGCGCGCCAGTAGGCGGAATCGTGCAGGGTCATGGGAGTCAGATGCGGGCAGGCCCGGCGGCGCGCCGCCGGGCGGGGTGAATCAGCGCGGCGCGTTGGCGCGCGCCACCATGGCGTCGAGCAGTACGTTGCAGCCGGCCTCCAGGTGGGCGGGCTGGGCGTCCTCGATCTCGTTGTGGCTGATGCCGTCCTTGCAGGGCACGAAGATCATCGCCGTGGGCGCGACCGCGGCCATGTACACCGCGTCGTGGCCGGCGCCGGTCACGATGTCCATGGCCGGCAGGCCGCGGCGCTGCGCGCCGTCGCGCACCTTGCCGACCAGGTCGGGATGGAAGGGCGTCGGCGCGAAGTACTGCACCTGCTCGCACTGCACCGATACGGCATGCCGCGCGGCGGTGTCGGCGCACGCCTGGCGCCACAGCGCGTCCATCGTGGCGAGCGTGGCTTCGTCCTCGTGGCGCAGGTCCACCGTGAAGCGCACCTGGCCGGGGATCACGTTGCGCGAACCGGGGTAGGCGTGGATCTCGCCCACCGTGTCGCGGCCGTGCGGCTGGTGCGCGTTGGCGATCTCGACCACCGCCTGCAGCAGATGGCTGGCCGCGTACAGTGCGTCCTTGCGGATCGGCATCGGGGTGGGGCCGGCATGCATCTCCATGCCTTGCACCACCACGTCGTACCAGCGCACGCCCAGCGAGCCGGTCACCACGCCGACGATCCTGTCTTCGTGTTCCAGGATGGGGCCTTGCTCGATGTGCGCCTCGAAGTAGGCGTCGACCGCGCGTCCGCCCACCGGGTCGGCGCCGGCATAGCCGATGGCGCGCAGCTCGTCGGCCACCGACTTGCCCTCGGCGTCGCGCGCGGTCAGCGCGGTCTCGAGCGGGAATTTCCCGGCGAATACGCCCGAGCCCATCATCACGGGCAGAAAGCGCGAGCCTTCCTCGTTGGTCCAGATCGCCACTTCCAGCGGCGCGTCGGTCTGCACGCCGTGGTCATCGAGGGTGCGCATGACTTCCAGTCCGGCCAGCACGCCGTAGCAGCCGTCGAACTTGCCGCCGGTGGGCTGGGTGTCGATGTGGCTGCCGGTCATGACCGGCGCGCGCGACGGATCGCGTCCGGCGCGGCGCGCGAAGATATTGCCGACCTGGTCCACGCGCACGGTCAGGCCCGCGTCGCGCATCCAGCCGGTGACCAGGTCGCGGCCCTGGCCGTCGAGCGCGGTCAGCGCCAGGCGGCAATTGCCGCCCTTGGGCGTGGCGCCGATGCGCGCCAGGTCCATCAGCGACTGCCACAGCCGCTGTCCGTCGATGGAGATCGGGGAGTTGTTGCTCATGTCTTTACCTCATTGCACGCCGGCGGCCTGGGCCTGGGCCGCCTGGCGGATTTCCGTCAGGGTCTGGCCCGGCGCGATGCCGTCGGCTTCGTAGCGGATTTCCAATAGCGCCGGCAATTGCTCGCGTTCGGCGAAGGCGCGCGCGCGCTCGAAGGCCGGGCCGAAGTCCTCGGTGCGCTCGACCGCTTCGCCGTAGCCGCCGTAGGCGCGCACGAATTGGGTGAAATCGGGATTCTGGAAGTCCAGGGCAATGGCGCGGCCCGGGAATTCGCGTTCCTGGTGGGCGCGGATGGTACCCCAGATGCCATTGTTGAACACCAGCACGACCACGCCGACGCGGTATTGCAGCGCCACGCCGAGTTCCTGCATGTTCATCTGGAAGCAGCCGTCGCCGGCGTAGCAGACCACGGTGCGGGCGGGGTTTTCCAGCTTGGCCGAAATGGCCGCCGGCAGGCCGTAGCCCATCGCCCCGACCGTGGGCGCCAGGCTGGTGCCCGGGCCGCTGAACTGGCGGTAGCGGTGCGGGTACAGGGCGTAATTGCCCGCGCCCACCGTGATGCAGGCGTCGGCCGGGATGTGCTGGTTGACGTAGGCGGCGGCGCTGTCGAGGTTGAGCGGGCCGGGCGAGGGCAGCGGGGCCAGCGTGGCCAGGTATTCGTCGTGCGCGGCGCGCACGGCCTGCGCGCGGCTGGCGCGGTGTCCCGGCCGCAGCGCGTCGAGCGCGGCCGCGAACCCGGCCGGGTCGGCCACGATGCCCAGGGTCGGCGCGAACACCCGGCCCAGTTCGTTGGGGTCGGGGTAGACGTGCACCAGCCGCTGGCGCGGCAGCGGGCTCTCGATCACGGTGTAGCCTTCGGTGGTGGCCTCGCCCATGCGCGTGCCCACCGCCAGGACCAGGTCCGCGCCGGCGATGCGCTGGCGCAGTTCCGGCGCCATGGCCCAGCCGACGTGGCCGGCGGCATTGGGATGGCGCTGGTCGAAGCATTCCAGGCGGCGCCAGGCCGTGCCTACCGGCAGCTCGAAGCGTTCGGCGAACGCGGCGGCCTGTCCGATGGCCTCGGCGCTCCAGCCTGTGCCGCCCAGCAGCATGAAGGGCCGCTTGGCCTGGTCCAGCAATTCGACCATGCGCGCCAGGTCGGCCGCGCCGGGCAGGCAGCGCGCGCGCCGGTAGCGCGGCATGTCGGCCACGCGGGCGCGGCCCCACAGCGTGTCCTCGGGCAGCGCCAGTACCACCGGCCCGGGCCGGCCGCTGGTGGCCACCGCGAAGGCGCGCGCGATGAATTCGGGAATCCGCTCGGTGCGGTCGATCTGCGCGACCCACTTGGCCATCTGGCCGAACATGCGGCGGTAGTCGATTTCCTGGAACGCCTCGCGCTCCATGAAGTCGTTGCCGACCTGGCCGATGAACAGAATCATCGGGGTCGAGTCCTGGTAGGCCGTATGCACGCCGATGCTGGCGTTGGTGGCGCCGGGGCCGCGGGTGACGAAGCAGATCCCCGGCTCGCCGGTCAGCTTGCCATAGGCCTCGGCCATGTAGGCCGCGCCGCTTTCCTGGCGGCAGACAATGGCGTCGATGGCGCCGCGATGCTCGTTCAGGGCGTCGATGCAGGGCAGGTAGCTCTCGCCGGGAATCATGAACACGCGCCGCGCGCCGTGCACGCGCAGCTGCTGCATCAGGATCTGGCCGCCGTTGCGCTCGGGCAGGGCTGGCGTGGTCATGACTGCTCTCCTTGGGACTCGCGGGGGCGCGCCGCGCGGGCGGCCCATTGTTCGAATTCGGCGTGGCGCGCCAGCAGGCGGCGCGCGGTGTTGTAGTCGGGCGGGTCGACGCGCGCGCCGCCGGCGTCGCGGCCGTCGCGTTGCGCCTCGAAGCGGGCCGCCAGGTCGCGCGCGGCCGCCACGCGGTCCGCGTCCGGCGTGAAGGCGGCGTGAATGGCGGGCACCTGTTCGGCGAACACGGCGCACTTGGATTTCAGGCCGATGCGGCGCGCCCACAGCAGGTCGGCCTGCTGGGCGGCGGGGTCGCGGTAGTTGAACGGGCAGTCGATCGGCAGGCAGCCGGCCGCGACGCAATCGACCAGGAAGCGCGCGCGCAGGGCGTGCAGCTCGATGCCGTCGGGGCCGCGCTCGGCGCCCAGGCTGGCTGTCAGGTCCTCGGCGGCCAGCAGGCAGGCCGATACGCGCGGGCTGGCCGTCAGGATTTCGCAGGCGCGCGTCACGCCCAGCGCCGACTCCAGCGTGGGCACGATCTCGGTGCTGCCCGGCGCCAGGCCGGCCTCGGCCTCGCAGGCCGAGATGGCGCGGTCGAGCGCGGCGATCTGCGCCGCGCTTTCGGCATGCGGCAGGAAAATCGCGTCCGGCGCGCCGGCCATGATGCCGCGCAGGTCGTCCAGGCCGTCTTCTTCCAGCTTGTTGATGCGCACCGCGCCGATCACGCCGGCGGCGCGGCATTGCGCCAGCAGCGCGACGATGCGGCGGCGCGCGGCCGGACGGTCGGCCGGCGCGGTGAACTCTTCCAGGTCGGCCACCAGCGCGTCGGCGCCGCTGGCCAGGCCGGCCGCCTGGGCCTGCTCCAGCAGCCCGGGAACGAACATCCAGCTGCGGCGCAGGCTGGCGGGGCGGCGTTGGCCGCCCGGGTTGGAGATGGGGGTCATTGCACGTGCCTCGGCAGGAACAGCACCAGTTCGGGGACGAAGGTCAGCAGCAGCATGACGGCGGTCATGGCCAGCATCATCCAGCTCAGCGGGCGCAGGGTCTGCATCATGTTGATGCCGCCGATCTTGCAGGCGGCCATCAGGTCCACGCCCACCGGCGGGGTGTTCGCGCCGATCGCCATGTTGATCGACAGCAGGATGCCGAAATGCACCGGGTCGATGTTGTAGTGGGCCAGCACCGGCATGACCACCGGCGCCACGATGATGATGACCGGGATGGCTTCCATGAAGGTGCCCAGCAGCAGCAGCACCACCGTCAGCACCAGCAGTACGGCGATCTTGCTGTCGGTCCAGTCCACCAGCAGGCCGGACAGGGCCTGCGGCACCTGCTCGGCCACCAGCACCCAGGCGAACAGGCCCGAGGCGCCGATCAGCAGCAGGATGGACGCGCTGCCTTCGCCGGTCGACTTCAGGCTCTCCCACAGGGACTTCAGGCTGAGCGTGCGGTACCAGAAAAAGCCCACCAGCAGCGCATAGACGATGGCGCTGGAGGCGGCCTCCGTGGCGGTGAAGATGCCGAAGCGGATGCCGCCGATGATCAGCACGGGCACCATCAGCGCGGGCAGGGCGTCGATGGCGGCGGCGCGCAGCTCGCCCCACGAGAACGGCTGGCCGCCGGCCCAGTTGTGCTTGCGGGCCTGCCAGATCGCCACGACGATCAGCGAAGCGCCCAGCAGGATGCCGGGGATGATGCCGGCCAGGAACAGCTTGCCCACCGAAGTGTCGGTGATAGTGCCGTAGACAATCAGCACGATGCTGGGCGGGATGATGGTCGAGGTGGCGCCGGCGCTGCCGATCAGCGCGCAGCTGAACCCCTTGTCGTAGCCGCTGCGTGCCATGGCGGGCAGCAGCAGGCTGCCGATGGCGATCACGTCGGCCACGCCCGAACCCGACAGCGCGCCGAACATCAGGCAGGCCAGCACGGCCACCACGGCCAGGCCGCCCTTGATATCGCCGACGATGGCCGCGCACAGCCGCACGATGCGCTGCGTCAGGCCCGCGCCGTTCATCAGCTGGGCGGCCAGGATGAACAGGGGAATGGCCAGCAGCGTGAAGCTGTCCAGGCCGACCACGTATTGCTGGGCCGCCACCATCATCGGGGCGGCGTCGTAGACGGCCAGGTACGCCAGGCACGCCAGCACCAGCCCGAAGGCGATCGGCATGTCGATCAGCACCGTGACCGTGAATACGCCCATCAGGAAAAGGGCACCGGTAGACATCTTTTAATCCTTTGCCGCGACGGGGTCGGCCGGTTGGAACAATTGCGCCAGGTGCACCACGATGGTGATGGCGCACGCCGCCGGCAGGGCGAGGTAGACCGTGCCGGCCGATACGTCGAGCGCGGGCAGGGTCTGGTCCATGGTCAGTTCGGCCAGCTGCCAGCCGGCATAACCCAGCGCGGCCAGGCCGACGATGATCAATGCCTGGTTGACGCGGTCGGAGATGGCCAGCGCGCGCGGGTTGCGCACGACGAAGGGCAGCAGCCCGGCCATCAGGTGGGTGCGTTCATGGCTGCAGGTGACGCCGCCGATGAAGGCCGCCCACACCAGCACCAGGCGCGGCAATTCCTCGGCCCAGTGCGGCGTGGTGTGCATCACGAAGCGTTCGAACACAACGTAGGTGATCAGTGCGGCCAGCAAGGCCACCGCCAGGGCGGCGATGGCCTTGCTCAGGCCGGACAGCGCGTGCGAGATCCGGCCCAGCATTTACTTGGCCTCGCGGTACTTCTGCAGCAGGCCCATCAGCTCGGGGCCATAGGCGGTTTCGTAGGTCTTCCAGATCGGCGCGACGGCCGCGGCGAAGGGGGCCTTGTCGACTTCGTTGACCTGCATGCCCTTTTCCTTGAGCTGCGCGACGAACTGCAGGTCGCCTTCGGTGATCATCTGGCGTTGCGCGTCGCGCCACTTGTCGGCGGCGGCCTGGACGATCTTGCGGTCGTCGGCAGAGATGCGGTTCCAGATCGGCTTGGAGACGATCAGGCTTGCCGGACCCCACACATGACCGGTCAGCGACAGATACTTCTGGACCTCGAAGAACGACGAGGTGTAGATGATCGACAGCGGGTTTTCCTGCGCGTCGAACACCTTCTGCTGCAGGGCCGAGTAGAGCTCGCCGAAGGCCAGCGGCGCGGGGTTGGCGCCCAGGGCGGTGAAGGTGTCCAGGCGCATCTTGTCGGGCGTGACGCGCGTCTTCAGGCCGTTCAGGTCGGCCGGCGTGTTGACCGGGCCGCGATTGTTGGTCAGGTGGCGAAAGCCGTTTTCCCACCACGACACGATCACCAGGTTCTTCTTCTCGGCCAGCTTGGCCAGCGCCGCGCCCAGTTCGCCGTCGTAGGCCTTGTAGGCCTGCTGCGAGGTGGTCCAGGTGTAGGGCAGCTCGACGATGCCGAACTTCGGTTCGATCGGCTGCAGCGAGCCCGAGCCGATGATGGCCGCGCCCTGGCTGCCGATCTGCAGGCCCTCGAGCATGGTCTTCTCATTGCCCAGCTGGCCGCTGGGGAACAGGATGAAGTTGACGCGGCCGGCGGTCTTTTCCTTGACTTCGGCGGCGAAACCTTCGGCGGCCTTGTTCCAGCTGTGGCTGGGGGCCAGTACGTGGCCCAGCTTGATGTCCAGGGCGTGGGCGGCCGGGGCGACTGCCAGCGCCAGGCCGGCGGCGGCGAACAGGGAGGTCAGGGTACGGGTCAGCTGCATGGTTTTCACCTTGAAATGTTCTGGCTTGTGAAACGTCGGGAGGAACGAAGCCGGAAACCGCCGGCGCAAGCGGGCCCAGGCCGACGCGCGAGCGTGTCGGCGGCAAGGCGGGAAATCGGCAAGCAGGGCGCCAGCGTCGGGCGCGGGAGGCGGACGGGCCGCCGGAATCAATTCATCGGATGGCTCCGCTGCCAAAGTCTTCGCGCAGGCGCGCCAGGATGCCGACCAGATGGTCGTGCATGGCATGGCGGGCCCGGATAGGATCGCGGTCGACGATGGCCGCGAGGATGCGTTCGTGTTCGCGCTCGGCGGCTTCCCAGACCTTGGTCGTGACGAAATGCTGTTCGAGCCGGCTGAACACCGGGCTGGTGGCGCTGAGGTGCCAGATATGCGAGATGGCGGCGGCCAGCGCGGCGTTGCCGCAGGCTGCCGCGATGGCGCCGTGGAAGGCCTGGTCGTGGGCGCCGGGCGAGTCGCTCAGCGACATCGCCGCGTGCGCCGACGAGATCGCGGCGATCTGCGCGGGCGAGGCCTTCTGGGCCGCCAGCGACGCGCACTCGGGCTCCAGCAGCAGGCGCGTGTCGAGCAGGTCGAACGGACCGATGTCGGTGTGGCCGGGCTGGGGCGCCGGCGCGACGCCATAGTCGCCATCGGCGCGCGGCGCCGCCACGAACACGCCCGTGCCCACGCGGACTTCGACATAGCCTTCGATTTCGAGGGCGATCAGGGCCTCGCGCACCGAGGCGCGGCTGACCTGCAGTTGCTCGGCCAGTTCGCGCTCGGCGGGCAGGCGGCCGCCGGCGGGAAAATCGCCGGCGCGGATGCGGCCGGCGATCTGGTCGGCAATCATGCGGTACAGGCGCGTGGGGGCGACGGCTTGGAAGGATCCCATGGTTGGTGGCGTGTCCGGTTATCTGGTGGCCCAGTGGTCAGGCCACTAATATACCGAAGCGCCCGGCGAATAAAAATAGCGGGCGATGGCGAATCCGGGCTTTCTAGGGAAAACCACTAGGTGTGAACTGTCAATAGGTTGTATTCGTCCAGGTTGAGTCTGGAGATGGGTACAGCGCGCCCGATGCCTTGGTGGGGTCGATGCCAGTTGTAGTGGTGTAGCCAGGATTTCATGGCATCGGCTCGGTGTTGGGAGTTCTGGTAGGTGTGAGCGTAAGCCCACTCACGCAAGGCCGACTGGATGAAGCGTTCGGCCTTGCCATTGGTCTGTGGGCGGTAAGGTCGGGTAAAGCGGTGCTTGATGCCCAGCTCATGGCACAGCGCGGCGAAGGCGCGGCTGCGAAAGGCCGAGCCATTGTCGGTGAGCAAGCGCTGGATGGTCACGCCCAGGCGCTGGTAGTAGGCCACTGCGTCCTTGAGGAACTGGACGGCGCTGGGGAAGCGCTCGTCGGGGTGGATGTCGGTGAAGGCCACGCGGGCGTGGTCATCGATGGCCACGAAGACGAAGTCCCAGCCGGCCCCCTCAACGGTATCGCGTCGGTTGCCCGTGACCCGGTGGCCAGGGCGCTGGATACGTCCCAGCTTCTTGATGTCGATGTGCAGCAGATCGCCGGGGGCCTGATGCTCGTAGCGCACCACCGGCTCGGCCGGCTCCAGGTCGGCCAGGTGCGACAGACCGGCGCGGGCCAGGACGCGGCTGACGGTGCTGGCTGACACGCCCAGCGCCTGGGCGATGCGCGCTTGGGTCAGCCGCTTGCGGCGCAGCTCCACGATAGCCAGCGCCTTGGCCGGCGCAATCGCTCGGGGCGAGACCGTCGGGCGCGAGGACGCATCGGCCAAGCCCGCCTGGCCCTGAGCCAGGAAGCGGCCCAGCCATTTGCGCACAGTCGGCGCGGTGACCCCATAGGCGCGGGCCGCTTCAGGCACACAAACTTGATGGGCGATCAATTGCTGGACCATTTCGAGTCGACGTAGGAAGGTCAATCGGGCATGCTTATGGGTGTTCATCCGGCCGGGCTCCTTGAGTGAACTGGGGGGGTGGCGATTTCCAGTTTCTCAAATCCGGTTCGGATGAACCATGCATACAACCTATTGAATCTTCACAACTAGCCGCCGTATCAGGTCCATCATCGCGCGGGTTTCCTCCGGGTTCATGCCCGCGGTGGGCTCGTCCATCAGCAGCAGGCCGGGATCGGCGGCCAGCGCCACCGCGATCTCCAGCGCGCGCTGCTGCCCATGCGCCAGCTCGCGCGCCCTGACCCGGCTCTTGTCGGCCAGCCCCACCGTCTGCAGCAGCGCCATCGCCCGCTCGCGCAACTCGGGCAGGTCGCTGCGCCGGCTCCACAGGTTGTAGCGCGACACCTGCGCCTGCAGGGCGATGCGCACGTTCTCCAGCACGCTGAAACTGGGAAACAGGTTGGTGATCTGGAACGACTTGGCGATGCCGGTGTGCGCGTAGCGATGCTCGGGCAGGCCGGTGATGTCGCGCCCCTCGAACAGCACGCTGCCCTCGCTGGGCGCGAAGGCGCCCGAAAGCAGGTTGAAGTAGGTGCTCTTGCCGGCGCCGTTGGGGCCGATGATAGAGGTCAGACGGCCGCGCGGAATGCGCACCGATACGTTCCTCAGCGCCACGAAGTCGCCGAAGCGCTTGGTCACCGCGCGGGTTTCGATGATGGGGTCAGCGCTCATGGTCGATCCTTTCCAGCACGGTGCCCCACACGCCCTTGGGGAAGAACAGCACGAAGATCACGAACACCGCTCCGACGTAGAGCTGCCAGTTCTCGGTGTATTCGGATGCGACGTCCTGGATGAAGAGAAACAGGGCCGCGCCCACGAACGGCCCGAAATAGGTGCCCATCCCGCCCAGCAGGCAAAGCATGACGACCATGCCCGAGGTCGTATAGGCCAGGGTCTCGATCGCCACGCTGGACAGGTGGATCGCGTTGAGCGCGCCGGCCAGGCCGCAGAACGCGGCCGACAGCACGAAGGTCAGCAGTTTGCTGCGGTCCACGTCGAAGCCGCAGGCGCGGGCGCGCGATTCGTTCTCGCGTATCGCTTCGACCACGCCGCCGAACGGCGAGGACAGGATGCGCGAGAGCACGGCCATCGCCAGCGCGACGAACCCCAGGATGAAGTAGTACTTCTGCATGGGATCGAGCAGGTCCAGGCGCAGCCCCAGCAGCGAGACCTCGGCCACGTTGACGCCGCGCAGGCCGTTCTCGCCGCCCGAGGCCGGCAACTGGTAGACCAGGAAGTAGACGCACTGCGACAGCGCCAGCGTGACCATCGCGAAGTAGATGCCGCGCGTGCGGATGGCCAGCAGGCCCATGGCCAGCGCGACCAGGGCCGACATGGCGATGGCCGCCGGCACCGCCCACCACCAGGCGGCGCCGTGCTGCGAGATCAGGATGCCCGCCGTGTAGGCGCCCGTGCCGAGAAAGGCCGCATGGCCGAAGGACAGCAGGCCCATGTAGCCGAACAGCAGATTAAAGCCGACGGCGTAGAGCCCGAAGATCAGCACGTTGATGGCAACCGACTGATACGGCATGATCCACGGGAACACGCAGAAGAACGCGATGGCGGCCAGCACGCGGTGGCGCGCGACCAGCCCGCGCAGTACCGTGGCGCCGGAGGGCCTGGCGCCCGCCGCGAATGACAATGAACGCATGAATCCTCTCCTTACGCCAGCAGTCTGGATCGACCGAACAGCCCTTGCGGCCGCCACAGCAGCACCGCGGCCATGATCACGAACATGGACACCTTGGCCGCCTCCGGGAAAAACAGCACCGACATGCTTTCGGCCACGCCGACCAGCAGCCCCGCCACCACCGCGCCCATCAGCGATCCCATCCCGCCGACGACCGTCACCACGAAGGCCACGATCAGCACCGAGGTGCCCATCTCGGGCGACACGCCCTACAAGGGCGCCGCCAGCACGCCGGCGAGCGCGGCGATGCCGGTGCCCAGGCCGAATACCAGCAGCCAGACGCGCGACACATCGATGCCCAGCACGCGGACGATGACGGGGTCGCGCGCGCCGGCGCGCACGATCAATTCGAACGCGGTCTTCTCGATCAGCAGCCACAGCGCCAGCAGCAGCACGATCGTCACGGCGATGATGAAAAGCCGGTAGGTCGGGAAATCGGCAAAGCCCAGGTTGGTGAAGCCGGCCAGCGCCTCGGGCGTGTCGAAGGGCAGCCCCGCGCGGCCGAACAGCATGCGCACGGCTTCCACCAGCATGTAGGCCAGCCCGAAGGTCAGCAGGAGCGGATAGTCGATTCCGCGTCCGTAGAGCGGGCGTATCAGCCAGCGCTCGCAGACCATGCCCACGGCCGCCACGGCCAGCGGCGCCAGCAGCATGGCCGCCCAGAAGTTCTGCGTCAGGCCCAGCACCACGACGCCCGCGTACGCCCCGAGCATGAAAAAAGCCCCGTGCGCGAAATTCACCACCGTCAGCATGCCGAATATCAGCGACAGGCCGACCGCCAGCAGCACGTAGATGGCTCCCAGCGCCAGCCCGGTGAACAGCTGGAGCAACAACACCAGATCAACAGTCATTCTCGTCCCCTGCCCCGTCGCCGGCCCAAGCACGGCGGCGGGGCGAAATGCCTACTTGAAGCCCAGCGCCTGGCAGCTGCGCAGGATCTGCTCGCTGGGCGCTTCGGTATGCAGCAGCTTGAATACCTCGTCGGGGTGGGCGTTGTCCTTGCCCACC
Source organism: Bordetella pertussis 18323 (assembly GCF_000306945.1). Lineage (NCBI taxonomy): Bacteria > Pseudomonadati > Pseudomonadota > Betaproteobacteria > Burkholderiales > Alcaligenaceae > Bordetella > Bordetella pertussis. The sequence goes on from NC_018518.1 coordinate 1,387,276, forward strand.
GACTGGATGACCAGCACCGACTGCACCGATTGCTGGTCGCAGCCGCGGTAATACTGGGCTCCCTTGTAGGTGTCGTACTTCAGCTTGCGCAGCGCCGCCGCGACCTCGTCGGTATCCGTGCTGCCGGCGTCCCGGACCGCCAGCAGAAGCGATTTCACGGCCGAATAAGCCATGGCGCCATAGTCGGACGGAAAGCGGCCCTTGTTCTCGGCCTGGAAGGCGGCGTTGAACGCCTTGGCCGACGGCACGCTGTCCTGGATCGCCCAGTAGTACTGGGTTCCGCCCACGACATCCTGGTAGGTCGCCGCGCCGCCCGAGACGCGGGCGGTGTAGGTCAGGATCGGGGTGACGAACCTGATATTGCGCTTCATGCCGAAATCGGCCGCCTGCTTGATCGAAATGCGGTTGTCGGCGCCGAAGTTGTTGAACACCAGCACGTCCGGATTGAGCGCCTTCAGGCGCGGCAGGAAAGCCGAATAGTCGGAGGCGCCCAGCGGATGCTTGACCTCGCCGACCACCTCGGCGCCCTGCTGGCGGGCCACCTCGGTAAAACCGCGCGTCATCTCGTGGCCATACGCATAATCGGCGGTGAGAAAGGCCACCCTCATGCCGGGCTTGAAGACATACTTGCCCACCGCCTGCGTGGTCATGTGCGGATTGAGCGCCTCATGGAAAGTGTATGGGCTGGCGTCGGCGGCCTCGTTGATCGCGTCGGACTGGCTGATGGAGATATACAGCTTCTTGCGCTGCCTGGTGACGTTGTTGATCGACAGCTGCGTCGCCGCCGAAAGCCCGCCGACGATGAAGTTGACCCCGTCCTTCTCGATCAGCTCCAGCGCGCGGGTGGCGGCTTCGGCCGGGTTGAGGCGGTCGTCGCGCACCAGAAGCTGGGCCTTGCGGCCGTCGAGGCCGCCAGCATCGTTGAACTGCTTGACCGCCAGCTCGGCATTGCGCACCTGGTTTTGCGCTTCCGCGCCGTAAGGACCGCTGAGCGGCACCGGCAGCCCGATCTTGATGGTCTGCGCCTGGACCGCGCTGGCGGCGCACCAGAGCGCTGCCGCCAGCAGGCCCGAGGCGCGCCATGGGGTTCGCATGGACATTGATGTCTCCTGGTCAGATTGGATCCCGCACGATCCGTTGTTTATCATATGATAACTATCGTACAGGCCGTTCGGCTTGTCAATTTTTTCTTCGCGGGGAAAACCCTTGGCGTCGTTTTCTTTCCATTCGCTTGCGCAGCGGGAAATCGATCTCTATTATTTATCACTCGATTACTTGAATCAAGGAGGCGCCACATGCCTGTCCGCAAACTCGCTCACTACTCCGTGCGCACGGCGTCCCTGGACGCCTCGCGCCGCTTCTATACCGAAATCCTGGGGTTCAAGGAAGGCTACCGCCCGGCGTTCAAGTTTCCGGGCGTCTGGCTGTACCAGGGCGGCGACGAGGCCGACTACGGCGTGGTCCACCTCATCGGCGTGGACCGCGACGACCCGCAGGGGCTGGCCGACTATCTCGGCGACAAGGACGCCGCCAGCCTGCATGGCAGCGCGGCGATCGACCACCTGGCGTTCCTGGCGACCGACCTGGCCGACATGCGCGCGCGCCTGGCGAACGCCGGCCTCGATTTCCGCGAGCGCACGGTGCCGGACCTCGGGCTGCACCAGGTGTTCGTCGAAGACCCATCCGGCGTGACCATCGAATTGAACTATCCCGCGGCACAGGCGATGGGCGCCGACGCCGCAACCCCGCACAACGGAGACCAGCATGCAACCCGTGCGTAAAGCGGCCGTCATCGGAGGCTCCCTGGGCGGCCTGTTCGCCGCCAACCTGTTGTTGCGCGCGGGCTGGGACGTCCACGTCCACGAGCGGGTGCACGACGAGCTCGACGGCCGTGGCGCCGGTATCGTGACCCATCCCGAGCTGCTGGACGTGCTGCGCCGGATAGGCGTGGCGCCGACCGAATCGATCGGCATCGAGGTGGCGCGCCGCGTCACCCTGGACCTGGACGGCAGCGTACTGGCCAGCCGTGCGCTGCCACAACTGCTGACCGCCTGGGGACGGCTGTTCAGCATCCTGAGAACGCGCTTCCCGGCCGAACGCTACCATCGCGGCCAGGCGCTCGAATCCCTGGAGCAGGACGAGCGCAGGGCCTTGCTGCGGTTTACCGACGGCGCGCGCGCCGAGGTGGACCTGGTGGTGGCGGCCGACGGCTTGCGCTCGACCCTGCGCCAGGCGCTGCTGCCGCAGGCCAGGCCCGCCTATGCGGGCTACGTGGCCTGGCGGGGGCTGGTCGACGAAGCCAGCCTGAGCGAACGCACGCGCCGCGAGCTGTGCCCCTACTTTGCCTTCGGCCTGCCGGCGCACGAGCAGATGATCGCCTATCCCGTGGCAGGCACAGGCTCCGGCGCGCAAGACGCCGCCCGGCGCTTCAACTTCGTGTGGTATCGCCCGGCCGACGAACACACCACGTTCCGGGACATGGTGACCGACGCCCAGGGCCAGGCCTGGATGGACGGCATTCCTCCCCCGCTGATCCGGCCGGAAATCGTGGCGCAGGCGCGCCAGGCCGCCGCGCAGGTACTGGCCCCGCAGTTCGGCGAGGTCGTGGCCAAAACCGCCAACCTGTTCTTCCAGCCGATTTTCGACCTGGAAAGCCCGCGCCTGGCGCTGGGGCGCGTCGCCTTTCTGGGCGACGCGGCGTTCGTGGCGCGTCCGCATTGCGGCATGGGCGTGACCAAGGCCGCCGGCGACGCGCGCGCGCTGGCCGATGCGCTCGCGGGTACGCCGGATATCGGCGCCGCGCTACAGGCGTACGAAGACGAACGCTTGCCGTTCGGCAAGTTCATCGTCGGCCACGCCCGCGACCTGGGCCGCTACATGCAGGCCCAATTGCGCGACGAGGCGGAGCGCGAGATGGCCGAGCGGTACCGGACTCCCGAAGCCATCATGCGCGAAACGGCCGTGGCGCCGGCCTGGCGCTAGCTGCGATGCCAGGGACCGGGTCTTTCCAGGCGGCGCATGACACCGCCCGGAAAAACCGGCCGCCTTCGCGCGCCCGCACTTCGCGCCGCAAGTTGGAATACCATTTCGTCAGTCGGGGAAATGGCTTCCCACGGCAGGCAACGCGCACCATCGCGCCCTTTGGATCGACGGCTTCCATGGAACCCAACCGCTTCGGCGACATCCTGGCTTTCGTGTCGGCGGTGAAAGCCGGCAGCTTCACGTCGGCGGCCGCCACGCTGGGCGTGACCCGCTCGGCGGTCGGCAAGAGCGTCGCCCGGCTCGAGGCGCGCCTGGGCGTGCGGCTCTTGCATCGCACCACGCGCAAGCTGAACGTGACCGGCGAGGGCCTGGTCGTCTTCGAGCGCTGGAGCCAGATCCTCGAAGACCTGGAGGAAGTCGATGCGACCATGGCGCAACGGCGGGGCAAGCCAGCCGGGATCCTGCGGCTGACCGCGCCGCTGTCCTTCGGCCAGCGCCATATCCTGCCCATCCTCAATGCATACGTGACGAATTGGCCGGAAATCCAGGCAGACGTCTGGTTCACCGATCATTACGTGGATCTGATCGAGGAAGGCATCGACGTCGCCGTTCGAATCGGTGGCGTCAAGGACGACGCCCGCATTCTGTCGCGCACCATCGGCGGACAACAGTTCGTCACCTGCGCCGCGCCCGACTACCTGGCCAAGAAGGGCGTGCCGTCGACGCCCGCGGACCTTGCCGGCCACGACACGATCTTCTTTCTGAGCGGACAGCGCCCCATGCCGTGGCGGCTTGGGCAGGGCGACGCGATCGAGGTGTGCGACGGCCCCGGCCGCATGAACATAGACAGTTCGGAGGCGCTGCGCGAGGCCGCGCTTTCCGGCTTCGGGCTGATCCATTTGCCCACCTACATCACGGGCAAGGACCTGCAGCGCGGGGACCTGGTGGAGGTCCTGGAAGCCTACCGTCCTTCCGCCGATCCGATACGGCTCATCTACCCGAGCAAGCGCCACCTTTCCCCGCGCACCCGCGCCTTCATCGATCTGCTGATCGAGCGGTGGCGCGATGGTGTGCCGTGGGAGCGCCTGGAGCCCGCCAGCTGACAAAGACTGCGACGTATTCGGGAATTCAAGTCCCGAGTAAGGGGCATCGCAGGCAGTTTATCCGCCGCCAGGAATCAATCAGACTGCACGGCATGTACTGATTGGAGCCTCACCCGATGGACACCCCGAATTCCGCCCCCCTCGACCGCCCCTCCTTCGAACCGCCTTGCGCAGGCCTGGAAAGCCACGCGGGGTTCGGCCGGCTGTTCCGGCCCGCGGCCCTGAGCATCGGCCTGATTCTGCCGCTGGAAACCCACCCGGACAGGCCCGCGCCCACGATGGCGCGCCACGTCGAGATGGCGCAGCGCGCCGAAGCGCTCGGTTTCGGAGCCCTGTGGCTGCGCGACGTGCCCTTTCATGACCCGGCCTATGGCGACGTCGCCCAGATATTCGAACCCCTGGTCTACATCGGCTACCTCGCCGCGGCCACCCGGCGCATCGCGCTGGGCACGACCGGAATCGTTCTGCCGACCCACGAGCCGATGTACCTGGCCAAACAGGCGGCCTCGCTCGATCAACTGAGCGGCGGGCGTTTCGTGCTGGGCCTGTCGTCGGGCGACCGCCTGAGCGACTACCCCATGCTGGGCATCGATTACGACTCCCGTGGCGCGCGCTACCGCGATGCCTACGGCGTCCTGCGCACGCTTACCGAACAGCGTTTTCCCAACTTCCGATCGGCGGCTCGGATGGAAAGCTGGACCTCGTGCCCAAGCCGCTGCATGGCCGCGTTCCCGCCATCGCCGTGGGCGCCGCGCAGCAGACCCTGGCATGGCTGGCAAGGAATATGGATGGCTTGCTCACCGGCGCGCCCATGCCGCAGCGCCTCTCGCGGCTGGCGCAGGAATGGCGCGACCACGTCGCGCGGCTGGCCGGCCCGGCGCATTTCAAGCCGCTTGGGCTTGGCGGCTATCTCGACCTGAGCGCCAACCCGGATGAACCCTTCCAGCGTATTCCGGGCGGTTTTCGCGCCGGACGCAACGGATTGCGCGCCTACCTGGAACTGGCGCGCGCGGCCGGCGTGGCGCACGTCGCGCTCAACCCCAAGGTCAGCCGCCAGCCGTATGCGGAAATCCTGGACGAGCTGGCGCAGTACGTGCTGCCCGAATTCCCCTCCCATTCTTGAGGCAGGCATGACCATGGCTTCGATATTCTCCCCTTACGAACTGGGCGAACTGATACTGCCCAACCGGGTGGTCATGGCGCCGATGACGCGCGCCCGGACCCTGGACACCGTGCCCGCGCAAAGCATGGCGCTCTATTACGCGCAACGCGCCAGCGCCGGCCTCATCGTCACCGAAAGCGCCCAGGTCTCGGCGCAGGGGCGCGGCTATCTGTGCACCCCCGGCATCCATACCCCGGAACAGGTCGCGGCATGGCGAAACGTGACCGACGCCGTGCACCGGGCCGGCGGGCGGATCTTCATCCAGTTGTGGCATGTCGGCAGGCTGTCGCACACCAGCCTGCTGCCCGATGGCGGGAGCCCGGTCGGGCCCGTGAGCGTGGCCGCCGCCCACACCCTGGTGCAGGCTTACGGCCACGACGGCCGGCCCGCGCAGGTTCCGGCCAGCCCGCCGGCGGCGCTGGATATCGCCGGCATCCGCCGTATCGTCGCCGACTTCCGCGCCGCTGCCGAAAACGCCGCGCGCGCCGGTTTCGACGGCGTGGAAATCCATGCCGGCAACGGCTTTCTGTTCGAGCAGTTCATCAACGCGGGCCTGAATACGCGCGAGGACCAGTACGGCGGCCCGTCGATCGCCAATCGGCTCCGGCTGCTGCTGGAGACGGTGGATGCCGTCAGTGCCGCCATCGGCAGGCAACGCGTCGGCGTACGCATCTCACCGTTCGCGCACGCGGGCGACCTGCATGAGTTCGACTCTGAAAAGGCAAGCTGGCTGGGCCTGGCCGGGGCGCTTTGCCAGCGGCGGATTGCCTACCTGCACGCCAGCCATCTTGGCCAGGCAGGCTTCCAACGGGATATGCGCAAGGCATTCGGCGGCACCTTCATGCTGGCCGGCGGCTTTACCGCCCAGACGGCTCAGGCCGCGCTCGATGCCGGCGAGGCGGACCTGGTGGTCTTCGGCCGCCCGTTCATCGCAAACCCCGACCTGGTCGAGCGCATGCGCCACGGATGGCCGCTAGCTGTGAAGATTCAATAGGTTGTATGCATGGTTCATCCGAACCGGATTTGAGAAACTGGAAATCGCCACCCCCCCAGTTCACTCAAGGAGCCCGGCCGGATGAACACCCATAAGCATGCCCGATTGACCTTCCTACGTCGACTCGAAATGGTCCAGCAATTGATCGCCCATCAAGTTTGTGTGCCTGAAGCGGCCCGCGCCTATGGGGTCACCGCGCCGACTGTGCGCAAATGGCTGGGCCGCTTCCTGGCTCAGGGCCAGGCGGGCTTGGCCGATGCGTCCTCGCGCCCGACGGTCTCGCCCCGAGCGATTGCGCCGGCCAAGGCGCTGGCTATCGTGGAGCTGCGCCGCAAGCGGCTGACCCAAGCGCGCATCGCCCAGGCGCTGGGCGTGTCAGCCAGCACCGTCAGCCGCGTCCTGGCCCGCGCCGGTCTGTCGCACCTGGCCGACCTGGAGCCGGCCGAGCCGGTGGTGCGCTACGAGCATCAGGCCCCCGGCGATCTGCTGCACATCGACATCAAGAAGCTGGGACGTATCCAGCGCCCTGGCCACCGGGTCACGGGCAACCGACGCGATACCGTTGAGGGGGCCGGCTGGGACTTCGTCTTCGTGGCCATCGATGACCACGCCCGCGTGGCCTTCACCGACATCCACCCCGACGAGCGCTTCCCCAGCGCCGTCCAGTTCCTCAAGGACGCAGTGGCCTACTACCAGCGCCTGGGCGTGACCATCCAGCGCTTGCTCACCGACAATGGCTCGGCCTTTCGCAGCCGCGCCTTCGCCGCGCTGTGCCATGAGCTGGGCATCAAGCACCGCTTTACCCGACCTTACCGCCCACAGACCAATGGCAAGGCCGAACGCTTCATCCAGTCGGCCTTGCGTGAGTGGGCTTACGCTCACACCTACCAGAACTCCCAACACCGAGCCGATGCCATGAAATCCTGGCTACACCACTACAACTGGCAGCGACCCCACCAAGGCATCGGGCGCGCTGTACCCATCTCCAGACTCAACCTGGACGAATACAACCTATTGACAGTTCACAACTAGCAGGCCCCGATTGCTTCGGGGCTTGTGTCTCACTTCAAACCAGCTGCTTTGAGGATGCTGTTTAGTAGTCCGATGCCGAGATCCTTTTTAGGGTGAGGGACGCTGATATGTCCGGGGCGGTCTGGGTGGGTGAAAACGTGGTGGGATCCCTTAACGCCCCGCAGTGTCCACCCGGACCGCTCAAGCTGCTTGATCAGTTCTTTGCTGTCCATGTGTGTGCTATACACACTTTCAATGTGTATAGTACACATTAACAAACTATTTTGCCCCGCGCGAGGTGTTGCGCGGGGCTTTTCATTTCCCCTCCCGCTACCGAGGGGCCGCGCGCTGGGCCGCGTGCGGGGGGCAATCTCTGGGGCGATGGCCGCCAGGACCACCCACTTGACCAAATCAAGCCCCACCGCCCGGCGGCGGCTTTCCGTTCCGGTACTGCCTCGTCGCCCGAGCCCCACCTGCGGGCTGGGAAAAGCTGACCAAGCAACTCAAAACAGCCAAAAAAAATAGCCAACTTTTGAAGTTGGCTATTAGGTAAATACTTGATACTTAACGGAAATTTGGTGGAGCCGGGGGGAATTGAACCCCCGTCCGCAAGCCCTCCGCAACCAGTTCTACATGCTTAGTCGATCTATTTGGATTTAACCCTGGACTTAGCCGATCGACGGGCCGGACCAGGGCGATTCACGTAATTTAAACCAACGCCGTGTGACCCCAGCGGTGGCCGATTCCTTGTGAATGTCGCTGCTGCGGTTCGGGGTTGCCCCCTGGGAAGTTGCCTTCCCCCGCCTGACCCAAGGACAGATCAGTGCAGCGGCTCACCGCTTAAGCGGCGAGAGCGAAACGCTCGTCGTTGGCGTTTGTAGTGTTCCAGTGGATTAACGAGCTTACTGGTGCTCGGCATGCCCTGAGCTGTTTCATGACCCACGTCGAATCCGGATCGGCCCCAAGGTTGACAGCCATTGTACCGTTAATTCGGCCCGCGCGTCTTCATGGTTCGATGCCCGGCGCGGGCGCCGCCGGGCGGGGCGTGGGCGGGCGCCGCGACAGCACCAGCGCGATGGCCAGGCCCACCGCCGCGAGGACGATGACGGCGGCGACCGTGCCCAGGGACGCCAGGCCGCGGCTGTCGATGAAGTGGCCGCCCACGGCTGCGCCCAGGCCGATGCCGATGTTGGCGCCCGAGATGTTCAACGACGCGGCGAAGGCCGGCGCCTGCGGGGCGGCCTTGATGACGCGCACGTGGCAGACCGTCAGCAGCGCGGCCTGGGCGACGCCCCACAGCGCCAGCGCGAGCGCCAGCCAGTACGGCGCCTGCATGACCTGGGCGACGAACAGCAGGCCGGCGGTCATGATCAGGCTGAACAGGATGGTGGCGCCCAGCGGGCTGCGGTCGACCAGGCGTCCGCCGAGCCAGTTGCCCAATATGCCGGCGCCGCCGAAGGCCATCATGGTCCAGCCCACGACCTTGCCGTCGAAGCCGGCCAGGTGCTCGAGCATGTCGGCCAGGTAGGTGTAGGCGGTGAACATGCCGGTGAAGACAAGCAGGGACAGCATCACATGGCCCAGCAGCCTGGGGTCGCGCAGGATGCGCAGTTGGGTGCTCAGGCGCTGGTTCTGGCGCCCCGTCCTCGGTTTGGGAAAGTAGGCCAGCAGCAGGGCCTTGGCCCAGGCCACGGCGGTCAGCACCGCGAAGGCGGCGCGCCAGCCGAAGGCGTCGGAAACCAGCACGCCGATGGGAATGCCCAGGACGGTGGCGGCGACGATGCCGAAGCCGATGATGGATATGGCGCGCCCGGCATAGGCGGGGCCGACCAGCTCGACGGCGGTGGCGCTGGCCAGCGACCAGAACACGGGCAGCGCCAGGGCGGGCACGAAGCGGGCGAACGCCATGACCCAGATGTTGGGCGAGACGGCGGCCAGGGCATTGGCCAGGCCGAACAGCACCAGCACCCAGACGAACAGGCGCTTGCGTTCGAGATTGGCCAGCAGGGCGGTCAGCACCGGGCCGGCGGCGGCCACCGTGAAGGCGAACAGCGACACCAGCAGGCCGGCCTGCGACACGGTGACCTGCAGGTCGCGCGCCAGGGGCGGCAGCAGGCCGACGATCAGGAATTCCGTGGTCAGAATGGTAAAGCCTGCCGCGGACAGCAGAATGATGGGCAACAACATAGGATTCTCCGCGCACCGGCGAGGCGGGCGCGTTGGGGGGAACGGTTGGACGCGCCGGCGGCTGGGCGGCGCCGGCGCAGGAACGTTACGCTAGAGGAATGCGGTGACGGGATAAAGACGGAAATCTCGGCATGACTGTTCGCGTGGGTGGAGCAATCAGTGGCCGGGTGTGGCGCCGGCACGGGCATGGGGCCCGCGCCGGCCGTCGCCGAAGGTCAGGCCGTGGCGCGCGTGGGCAGCAAGGGTTCGATGGCGGACCACAGTTCGCGCGGCGAAGCGGCGCACGCCTCGGCCTGCCAGGTTGTGACGTCTTCTTCCATGCCAACGTAGCCGTAGGCCGCCGCCACCGCCGGCATGCCGGCCGCATGGGCCGCCTGGATGTCGCGCAGGTCGTCGCCCACGTAGACGCATCGCCCGGCCTCGAAGCCGGCCTGCTCGGCCGCGTGCAGCAGGGGCAGGGGATGCGGCTTGGCGTGGGCGGTGGTGTCGCCGCAGACCAGCACCGCGCTGTCGCGCGTCAGGCCCAGGTGTTCGACGATGGGCAGCGTCAGGTAGGTGACCTTGTTGGTGACGATGCCCCAGGACAGGCCGCGCTGGGCGATATCCTCGAGCAGGTCGGCGATGCCCGGGAACAGGCGGCTGTGCACGGTGGATTCGGCCGCATAGTCTTCCAGGAACTGCAGCCGCGTCGGCTCGTAGTCGGGATGGTCGGGCAACAGGCCCAGCGCGGCGCGCAGCAGGCCGCGCGCGCCCTGGGAAGCCATCGGCTGCAGCGCTTCGTAGGGCATGGGCTCCAGGCCCTTGCGAGTGCGTTGCCGGTTGGCGGCGGCGGCCAGGTCGGGGGCCGTATCGGCCAGGGTGCCGTCGAAATCGAACAGGATGAGGGCGCTCATTTGCGGGTGGACATCAGGTAGTTGACCGAGGTGTTGGCCGACAGCGAATAGACCTGGGTAATGGGGTTGTACTCCATGCCGCGCATGCCCGTGGGTTCCAGGCCGGCCTGGCGCGCGCTGGTGGCCAGTTCGCTGGGCTTGATGAAGCTGTCGTAGCTGTGGGTGCCGCGCGGCAGCAGGCGCAGAACGTATTCGGCGCCGACGATGGCGAACAGGAACGACTTGGGGTTGCGGTTCAGGGTGGAGAAGAACACCCATCCGCCGGGCTTGGCCAGCGCGGCGCAGGCCCGCACGACGGAGGCCGGATCCGGCACGTGTTCGAGCATTTCCATGCAGGTCACCACGTCGTACTGGCCCGGCTGCTCGGCGGCCAGTTCCTCGACGGGCACGGCGCGGTAATCGACCTTCACGCCGGACTCCAGCCCGTGCAGGCGGGCGATCTTGAGCGATTTCTCGGCCAGGTCGATGCCGGTGACCTGCGCGCCGGCCACGGCCATGCTCTCCGACAGGATGCCGCCGCCGCAGCCCATGTCCAGCACGCGCTTGCCGCTCAGGCTGCCGGCGGTCTCCTGGATCCAGCCCAGGCGCAGCGGGTTGATGGCATGCAGCGGCTTGAATTCGCTTTCCGGGTCCCACCAGCGGGCGGCCAGCGCGCTGAATTTCTCGACCTCGGCTTGGTCGACGTTGACGCCGGGGGCGCTGGATTGGGTGGCTGTCGTCATGGGCGCGGGGGTCGGCGGGCCGACCGGCTCTATACAAGGGTACGGCATGCCGCGCCGGGAGGGCGCGGCAAGAAAAAAGGGCCTCGCTATGCGAGGCCCCCTCATTGTAGCGGCTAGCGCTGCAATTAGTTCTTGCGGCTACCGACGATTTCGATTTCCACGCGACGGTTCTGGGCACGGCCTTCACGCGTCTTGTTCGAAGCGATCGGTTGCAGTTCGCCCTTGCCTTCCGTGTAGATACGGTTGGGGTCGATACCCTTGCTGACCAGGTAGGTCTTGACCGCAGCGGCACGGCGCTCGGACAGCTTCTGGTTGTAGGCTTCGGTGCCGATCGAGTCCGTGTGGCCAACGGCGATGATCGTTTCCAGATCGATCGTGCCGGCTTGCTGGGCGACTTGATCCAGCAGCTGGCGGCCTTCCGGCTTCAGCGTCGACTTGTCGAAGTCGAAGAAGGTGTCAGCATTGAACACGACCTTGGCGGCCATGGGAGCGGACTTTTCCTTCTGAGCGACCGGAACGCCGTCGCAACCGGGGATGCCGGTAGCCGGGGTCCAGAACGCATCGCGCCAGCACAGTTCATTGGTGCCGTTCTTCCAAACGTCGCCAAACGGATTGCGCCAGTTGTCCACGGTTTGCGCGGAAGCTGCACCAGAGGCCGTAACAGCGGCGAAGGCGAGCGCCAGAGCGAATTTGGAGGGTTTGTTCATGTTTCTCCTCGTTGAGCTTGAAGCTGGATAAGTGACTCGCAGCGAACCCCCGCCGCATATCAGGAAAACGGGGCCAGTATAGCAACGCCAAGAACAGGTTCAAAGGATCGCTACTGGGTCTCCTGCGTGCTGGAAACAATCTTAAGGCATTTGGGTGGCTTTGGCTGCCCTAGACCGTTGCATTGACCGTGGATATTGAGCATTTCAGGGCTCGCCGCCTTGATCATGTTGGTTTTTGGCAACAAGGCGGGGAAGCGCGCAAGCAAGCCCGCCGGGGCGGCCCCAAAGGAGGCAAAAAGGATCGAATGATAGAATTTCCTGTTTACCCGGCTCGGGTTCATCCTTACATACGATTCTGTCGCCTATATATATGGATTCCTTCGCCAAGGAGACGCTTCCGGTATCGCTGGAAGAAGAGATGCGCCGTAGCTATCTTGATTACGCGATGAGCGTGATCGTGGGGCGCGCGCTGCCAGACGTGCGTGACGGTCTCAAGCCTGTGCATCGCCGCGTGCTGTACGCGATGCACGAACTGAACAACGATTGGAACCGTGCCTATAAGAAGTCCGCGCGTATCGTCGGGGACGTCATCGGTAAGTACCACCCGCACGGCGACCAGTCGGTATACGACACCATCGTCCGCATGGCGCAGGACTTCTCCATGCGCTACATGCTGGTCGACGGCCAGGGCAACTTCGGCTCCATCGACGGCGACAACGCCGCGGCGATGCGCTACACCGAAATCCGCCTGGCCAAGATCGCGCACGAGTTGCTGGCCGATATCGACCAGGAAACGGTCGACTTCGGGCCCAACTACGACGGCAGCGAACAGGAGCCCCTGCTGCTGCCTTCGCGCCTGCCCAACCTGCTGGTCAACGGCAGCTCGGGTATCGCCGTGGGCATGGCCACCAACATTCCCCCGCACAACCTGCAGGAAGTGGTCGACGGCTGCCTGTATTGCCTGCGCAATCCGGAATGCTCGATCGACGAGCTGATCGAACTGATCCCGGCGCCGGACTTTCCCACGGGCGGGGTGATCTACGGCATCACGGGCGTTCGCGAGGGGTACCGCACCGGGCGCGGCCGCGTCATCATGCGCGCCAAGACCCACTTCGAGGACATGGAGAAGGGCAACCGCCAGGCCATCGTGGTCGACGCGATTCCCTACCAGGTCAACAAGAAGACCCTGCAGGAGCGCATCGCCGAGCTGGTCAACGACAAGAAGATCGAGGGCATTTCGGACATCCGCGACGAGTCGGACAAGGACGGCATGCGCCTGGTCATCGAGCTCAAGCGCGGCGAAGTGCCCGAGGTGGTGCTGAACAACCTGTACAAGAATACGCAGCTGCAGGACACCTTCGGCATGAACCTGGTGGCGCTGGTCGACGGCCAGCCGCGCCTGCTGAACCTCAAGCAGCTGATCGAGTACTTCCTGCAGCATCGCCGCGAAGTGGTGACGCGCCGCACCGTGTTCCAGCTGCGCAAGGCGCGCGAACGCGGCCACGTGCTGGAAGGCCTGGCGGTGGCGCTGGCCAACATCGACGACTTCATCGCCATCATCAAGGCGGCGCCCACCCCGCCGGTGGCGCGCCAGGAATTGATGGCGCGTTCCTGGGATTCGTCGCTGGTGCGTGAAATGCTGGCCCGCGTCGACGGCGACGCCGCCGGCGGCGTCGCGGCGTTCCGCCCCGACGACCTGGCGCCCGAGTACGGCCTGCAGGGCGATGGCAACTACCGGCTGAGCGAGACCCAGGCGCAGGAAATCCTCAACATGCGCCTGCAACGCCTGACCGGCCTGGAGCAGGACAAGATCATCGGCGAGTACAAGGACGTGATGGCCACCATCGCCGACCTGCTCGACATCCTGGCCCGTCCGGATCGCATCACCACGATCATCAGCGAAGAGCTGCAGGCCATCAAGGCCGAGTTCTCGACCTCGGCCAAGGATACGCGCCGCGCCGAAATCGAAGTCAACGCCACCGAGCTGGATACCGAAGACCTGATCACGCCGATGGACATGGTGGTCACCCTGTCGCATGGCGGATACATCAAGAGCCAGCCGCTGTCCGAGTACCGTTCGCAAAAGCGCGGCGGACGCGGCAAGCAGGCTACCGCCATGAAGGAGAACGACTGGGTCGACCAGCTGTTCATCGCCAATACGCACGACTACCTGCTGTGCTTCTCCAACCGGGGCCGGGTGTACTGGCTGAAGGTGTGGGAGGTGCCGCAGGGCACGCGCAACTCGCGCGGCAAGCCCATCGTCAACATGTTCCCGCTGGCCGACGGCGAGAAGGTGACCGTGGTGCTGCCGGTCAAGGAATTCAGCGAAGACCACTACGTCTTCATGGCGACGTCGCGCGGCACGGTCAAGAAGACCCCGCTGTCCGACTTCTCGAACCCGCGCAAGGCCGGCATCATCGCCGTCGACCTGGATGACGGCGATTACCTGATCGGCGCCGACCTGACCGACGGCAAGCACGATGTGATGTTGTTCTCCGACGCCGGCAAGGCGGTGCGCTTCGACGAGAACGACGTGCGTCCGATGGGCCGCAATGCGCGCGGCGTGCGCGGCATGATGCTCGAAGAGGGCCAGACCGTCATCGCGCTGCTGGTGGCCGGCGACGAGACCCAGAGCGTGCTGACCGCCACCGAGAACGGCTACGGCAAGCGCACCCCGATCACCGAGTACACCCGCCATGGCCGCGGCACCAAGGGCATGATCGCCATCCAGACCAGCTCGCGCAACGGCCGCGTGGTCGGCGCCGTGCTGGTGATGCCGTCCGACGAGATCATGCTGATCACCACCGGCGGCGTGCTGGTGCGCACCCGCGTGGCCGAGATCCGCGAGATGGGTCGCGCCACGCAGGGCGTCACGCTGATCAGCGTCGATGACGGCAGCAGCCTGTCCGGCGTGCGGCGCGTGGTCGAAAGCGATGCCGACGCCGATGACGAGGATGGCGGCGAAGATCTCGGCGAAGAGGGCGGCGAAGATCTCGGCGAAGAGGGCGGCGAAGAGGGCGGCGACCAAGGCGGCGACGATACCGGCGCCCAGGGCAAGGATTCTGAACCGACTGAACCTACGGAGTAATGATGGCTCGCCCCTGGAATTTCTCGGCAGGCCCCTCGGCCTTGCCCGAGGCGGTGCTGCAGCAAGCCGCCGCCGAAATGCTGGACTGGCACGGCAGCGGCATGTCCGTGATGGAAATGAGCCACCGCGGCAAGCACTTCGTGCAGATCTGCGACGAGGCCGAGGCCGACCTGCGCGAACTGCTGGGACTTCCGGCCGACTACGCCGTGATGTTCATGCAGGGCGGCGGGCTGGGCGAAAACGCCATCGTGCCCATGAACCTGATGGGCCGGCGCAGCACGCCGGCGGCCGATTTCGTGGTGACCGGCCACTGGTCGACCCGTTCGCACAAGGAAGCGGGCCGCTACGGCGACGCGCAGATCGCGGCCAGCGCCGCCGAGGCCACCGAGATCGACGGCCAGGCCCAGTCCTCCTGGACCTGGCTGCCGCCGGTCGATACCTGGCGCGTGCGCAAGGATTCGGCCTATCTGCACCTGTGCAGCAACGAAACCATAGGCGGCGTCGAGTTCACCGAATGGCCCGATCCGGCCAGCCTGGGCGCGCCCGACGTGCCGCTGGTGGTCGACGTGTCCTCGCATTTCCTGTCGCGTCCGCTGGACATCGCGCGCGCGGGGCTGGTGTTCGCCGGCGCCCAGAAGAACGCCGGCCCGGCCGGCGTGACCGTGGTCATCGCGCGCCGCGACCTGCTGGGCCATGCGCTGCCGATCTGCCCGTCGGCGTTCGACTATGCCAACGTGGCGGCCGATCACTCGCGCTACAACACGCCGCCCACTTTCGCCATCTACGTGATGGGCCTGGTGTTCAAGTGGATCAAGGCGCACGGGGGCGTGCGCGGCATGGAAGAAGCCAACCGCGCCAAGGCCGAGTTGCTGTATGGCTACCTGGACGGCTCCGCGTTCTACCGCAACCCGGTGCAGGCATCGGTGCGCTCGCGCATGAACGTGCCGTTCGTGCTGCGCGACGAATCGCTCAACGATGCCTTCCTGCAAGGCGCGGAAGCGGCCGGCCTGATGCAGCTCAAGGGCCACAAGAGCGTCGGCGGCATGCGGGCCTCGATTTACAACGCCATGCCGCTGGCAGGCGTGCAGGCCCTGATCGATTACCTCAAGGAGTTCGAGCGCCGCCATGGATGATTCCCTGCAGGACAAGCTGCGGCCGCTGCGCGACCGCATCGACGCCATCGACGCCCAGATCCTCGACCTGCTGTCGCAGCGCGCGCGCACCGCGCAGGAAGTGGGCTCGGTCAAGCACGCCGCGCACGCGGATGGCCCGGTGCTGCGCCCCGAGCGCGAAGCCGAAGTGATCCGCCGCTTGCAGTACAGCAACCCGGGGCCGTTTCCCAAGGCCGCCGTGGCCGCCGTCTGGACCGAGATCATGTCGGCCTGCCGCGGCCTGGAGCGCGGCATGACCGTGGCCTATCTGGGGCCGCAGGGCTCGTTCTCCGAACAGGCCGCGCTCGAGCATTTCGGCCATTCGGTGCAGCAGCTGCCGTGCCCCTCGTTCGATGAGGTGTTCCGCGCCGTCGAGGCCGGGCAGGCCGACGTCGGCATGGTGCCGGTGGAAAACTCCACCGAGGGCGCGGTCAACCGCAGCCTGGACCTGCTGCTGAACACGCCGCTGACCATCCTGGGCGAGCGCTCGCTGGTGATCCGCCACTGCCTGATGAGCCAGTCCGGCACGATGGACGGCATCAAGACGATCTCGGCGCATCCCCAGGCGCTGGCACAGTGCCAGGGATGGCTGACGCGCCATTACCCGGACCTCAATCGCGTGGCGGCGGCCAGCAATTCCGAGGCTGCCCGCGTGGCCGCCGAGGATCCGACGGTCGCGGCCATCGCTGGCGAAGTCGCCGCGCCGGCCTGGAACCTGCGCGTCGTGGCCGCCGGCATCCAGGACGATCCGCAGAACCGCACGCGCTTCCTGGCTGTCGGCCATATCGAGCCATTGAGCAGCGGCAAGGACAAGACCAGCCTGATCCTGGCCGTGCCCAACCGCGCCGGCGCCGTCTATGACATGCTGGCGCCGATGGCGGCCAACGGCGTTTCCATGACGCGCTTCGAATCGCGCCCGGCGCGCACGGGCCAGTGGGAATACTATTTCTACGTCGACGTGCTGGGCCATCGCGATGACGCGAACGTGGCCCGCGCACTGGCGGCATTGCAGGCGCAGGTGGCCTTCTTCAAGGTGCTGGGTTCGTATCCGGCGCAATAGGGCCACGGCGTGGTTGACGCACACCAGGCGGCCGCCGTGACGGAGCGTGTGTCCGTCCGGCGCTGCCATATTGTTTTTCTGCAGGTATGAGCGCGAACAATTCGGCAAACGGGCAGGGGCCCCTGGTCCCCGTGCTGGCTGTGGCCGGCGTAGGCTTGATCGGTGGCTCGTTCGCCGCCGCGTTGCGCCACGCCGGGCAGGTCGGCACCATTCTCGGCGTGGGCCGCAACCCGGCGTCGCTGGCGCGTGCGCGCGAGCTGGGCCTGATCGACGAGGCCGTCTCGCCCGAGGAAGCGGCGGCGCGCGCCGACCTGGTGCTGCTGTCCACCCCGGTGGGCGGGCTGGGCGCGATGCTGGCGCGGATGCGCGACCATCTGCGGCCGGGCTGCCTGCTGACCGATGCCGGCAGCACCAAATCGCAGGTCGTCATGGCGGCGCGCCAGGCGCTGGGCGAGCAGGTTTCCTGTTTCGTGCCGGGGCATCCGATCGCCGGCGGCGAGCGCACCGGGCCCGAGGCGGCCGACGCGGGGCTGTACGTACGGCGTGCGGTGGTGCTTACGCCCCTGCCGGAGAACGCGGCCGCATCGGTGGCGCGCGTGCGCGCCTGCTGGCACGCTTGCGGGGCGCACGTGGTCGAGATGGACGACGCGGCGCACGACCGGCTGCTGGCCTCGGTCAGCCACATGCCGCACTTCCTGGCCGCCGTCTACATGGCCCAAGTGGCCGGCTCCGATGACGCCCAGGCGCGCATGGATCTGGCCGGCAGCGGTTTTCGGGATTTCACGCGCATCGCGGCCGGTTCGCCGGAAATGTGGCGCGATATCTTTTTGTCCAACCAGGCCGCCATGCAGTCCGAGCTGGCGGCCCTGCGACGGGTGCTCGACGAGGCCGAGCAGGCATTGGGCGCCGGCGACGGCGCGCGCCTGCAGGCCTTGCTGGAGCGCGCGGCGCACGCGCGGCGCAATTGGCGCAAGGATTCCAAATGAGCGGATTGGCATATCTCGACCTGCCCGCGGCGCGCCTGGCGCGCGGCGAGGTGGCCCTGCCGGGCTCCAAGAGCATCTCCAACAGGGTATTGCTGCTGGCCGCGCTGGCCGAAGGCAGCACCGAAATCACGGGCCTGCTCGATTCCGATGACACCCGCGTCATGCTGGCCGCGTTGCGCCAGCTGGGCGTATCGGTGGGCGAGGTGGCCGACGGCTGCGTGACCATCGAAGGCGTGGCGCGCTTTCCGACCGAACAGGCCGAGCTGTTCCTGGGCAACGCCGGCACCGCGTTCCGGCCGCTGACCGCGGCGCTGGCGTTGATGGGCGGCGATTACCGCCTGTCCGGCGTGCCGCGCATGCACGAGCGGCCCATCGGCGACCTGGTCGACGCCCTGCGCCAGTTCGGCGCCGGGATCGAATACCTGGGGCAGGCGGGGTATCCGCCGCTGCGCATCGGCGGCGGCAGCATTCGCGTCGACGGGCCGGTGCGCGTGGAGGGCTCGGTGTCCAGCCAGTTCCTGACCGCCTTGCTGATGGCCGCCCCCGTGCTGGCGCGGCGCAGCGGCCAGGACATCACCATCGAGGTGGTGGGCGAGCTGATTTCCAAACCCTATATCGAGATCACGCTCAATCTGATGGCGCGCTTTGGCGTGTCGGTGCGGCGCGACGGCTGGCGCGCCTTCACGATCGCGCGCGATGCGGTCTACCGCGGCCCGGGCCGCATGGCGATCGAGGGCGATGCGTCGACGGCGTCGTACTTCCTGGCCCTGGGCGCCATCGGCGGCGGGCCGGTGCGCGTCACCGGCGTGGGCGAGGACAGCATCCAGGGCGACGTGGCGTTCGCCGCGACGCTGGCGGCGATGGGCGCCGACGTGCGCTATGGCCCGGGCTGGATCGAGACGCGCGGCGTGCGGGTGGCCGAGGGCGGACGCCTGAAGGCGTTCGACGCTGACTTCAACCTGATTCCCGACGCCGCCATGACGGCCGCGACGCTGGCGCTGTACGCCGACGGCCCATGCCGCCTGCGCAACATCGGCAGCTGGCGCGTCAAGGAGACCGACCGCATCCACGCCATGCACACCGAGCTGGAGAAGCTGGGGGCGGGCGTGCAAAGCGGGGCGGACTGGCTGGAGGTGGCGCCGCCCGAGCCCGGCGGCTGGCGCGACGCCCATATCGGCACCTGGGACGACCACCGCATGGCCATGTGCTTCTCGCTGGCCGCGTTCGGTCCGGCGGCGGTGCGCATCCTGGATCCGGGCTGCGTCAGCAAGACTTTCCCCGATTATTTCGACGTGTACGCGGGCCTGCTGGCCGCGCGGGACTGAACGGCGCCTGCCCCATGGCTATTTCCGCATCCGCCGGCGCCGCGCCGGTCATCACCATCGACGGCCCCACGGCTTCCGGCAAGGGCACCATCGCGCACCGGGTAGCCAAGCAGCTGGGCTGGGACGTGCTCGACAGCGGCGCCCTGTACCGGCTGACCGCCCTGGCCGCGTTGCGGCGCGGCCTGCCGGCCACCGACGAGCCGGCGGTGGCCGCCGTGGCCCAGGCTCTGGACGTACGGTTCGACGGGCCGCATGTCTACCTGGAAGGGCGGGACGCCGGGCATGAAATCCGCCAGGAAGAGGTCGGAAACTACGCTTCGCGCATCGCCGCCTACCCGGGCGTCCGTCAGGCCTTGCTGGAGCGCCAGCGGGCTTTCCGGCAGCCGCCGGGCCTGGTCGCCGACGGCCGCGACATGGGGGCGGTCGTGTTTCCTGATGCGTCCCTGAAAATATTTCTGGTGGCCGATGTCGAGGCGCGCGCGCAAAGACGCTGTAAGCAGTTGATCGAAAAGGGAATTTCTGCTAATCTAGATGACCTGCTACGCGATATGCGTGAACGCGATGCGCGTGACACGCAGCGTGCGGTGGCACCGCTAGCCCCGGCTGCCGATGCGCATGTGCTGGATTCATCCGGCCTGACCATCGAACAGACCGTGCAGGCCGTGCTGGATTTCTGGTGCGCCTAGCCACGGCGCGTGTTGTTTCGGCAGTATCTGTCAGTACCTGTTTGAGGCCCTGACGGCCAATCTCCAGCCCCCACGGGACACCCCGCAAGGGCAGGCGAAGCCGGCAGGTTTTACCACTCCACTGCTGCGGGCAATCCGTTGCGGTGTGTTTTGAACGGCCAATCCCGGCCAAATGGATTCCAACCTAATGTCTTCCGTTTCCACCTCCGCCATCCTTGGCGGCGAAAACTTCGCCGACCTGTTCGCAGAAAGCCTCAAGAGCCAGGACATGAAGTCCGGCGAGGTCATCAGCGCAGAAGTCGTGCGCGTCGACCACAACTTCGTGGTCGTCAACGCCGGCCTGAAGTCCGAAGCGCTGATTCCCCTGGAAGAGTTCCTCAACGACCAGGGCGAACTCGAAGTTCAACCCGGCGACTTCGTCTCGGTGGCGATCGATTCGCTGGAGAACGGCTACGGCGACACCATCCTGTCGCGCGACCGCGCCAAGCGTCTGTCGGCCTGGCTGCAACTGGAGCAGGCCCTCGAGAACGGCGAGCTGGTCACCGGCACGATCACCGGCAAGGTCAAGGGCGGCCTGACCGTCATGACCAACGGCATCCGCGCGTTCCTGCCCGGTTCGCTGGTCGACCTGCGTCCGGTCAAGGACACCACGCCGTACGAAGGCAAGACCCTCGAATTCAAGGTCATCAAGCTGGACCGCAAGCGCAACAACGTCGTGCTGTCGCGCCGCCAGGTGCTGGAAGCCAGCATGGGCGAAGAGCGCCAGAAGCTGCTCGAGACGCTGCACGAAGGCGCGGTGGTCAAGGGCGTGGTCAAGAACATCACCGACTACGGCGCGTTCGTCGACCTGGGCGGCATCGATGGCCTGCTGCACATCACCGACATGGCCTGGCGCCGTGTGCGTCACCCGTCCGAAGTCCTGCAAGTGGGTCAGGAAGTCGAAGCCAAGGTGCTCAAGTTCGACCAGGAAAAGAGCCGCGTCTCCCTGGGCGTCAAGCAGCTGGGCGAAGATCCGTGGGTGGGCCTGGCTCGCCGCTACCCGCAGGGCACCCGCCTGTTCGGCAAGGTCACCAACCTGACCGACTACGGCGCGTTCGTCGAAGTCGAAGCCGGCATCGAAGGCCTGGTGCACGTGTCCGAAATGGACTGGACCAACAAGAACGTCGATCCGCGCAAGGTCGTGACCCTGGGCGAAGAAGTCGAAGTCATGGTCCTGGAAATCGACGAAGACCGTCGCCGCATTTCGCTGGGCATGAAGCAGTGCCGCCAGAACCCGTGGGAAGAGTTCGCCACCAACTTCAAGCGTGGTGACAAGGTCCGCGGCGCCATCAAGTCGATCACCGACTTCGGCGTGTTCGTCGGCCTGCCCGGCGGCATCGACGGCCTGGTCCATCTGTCCGACCTGTCGTGGACGGAATCGGGCGAGGAAGCCGTGCGCAACTTCAAGAAGGGCGACGAGCTGGAAGCCGTGGTGCTGGGCATCGATACCGAGAAAGAGCGCATCTCGCTGGGTATCAAGCAGCTCGAAGGCGACCCGTTCAACAACTTCGTTGCCACGCACGACAAGGGCGCCGTTGTTCCGGGCACCATCAAGTCGGTCGAGCCCAAGGGCGCCGTGATCACCCTGTCGGTGGATGTGGAAGGCTACCTGCGCGCCTCCGAGATCTCCTCGGGCCGCGTCGAAGACGCTACCACCGTGCTGAAGGCTGGCGAGAACATCGAAGCCATGATCGTCAACATCGACCGCAAGGCGCGTTCGATCCAGCTGTCGATCAAGGCCCGCGATAACGCCGAGACGGCCGAGACCATCCAGCGCATGTCCGAGGCGAGCGCTTCGTCGGGTACGACGAACTTGGGCGCGCTGCTCAAGGCCAAGCTGGACCAACAGCGCAACGACGGTTGACGTGACCAAGTCGGAGCTGATCGCCGCGCTGGCGGCCCGCTATCCTCAGCTGGCCGCTCGCGACACCGATTACGCTGTCAAGACCATGCTCGATGCAATGACCCAGGCCCTGGCCTCGGGTCAGCGCATCGAAATCCGCGGGTTTGGCAGCTTTTCGCTGTCGCAGCGCTCTCCCCGTATCGGGCGCAATCCGAAGTCGGGCGAACAAGTGCTGGTGCCTGGCAAGCAGGTGCCGCACTTCAAGGCCGGCAAGGAGCTGCGCGAGTGGGTCGATCTGGTTGGCAACGATCAGGGCGACGACTCGTCCAACGGGTCGTCCGACCCGCTGCAATCGGTCATGGATATGCATGCCATGCACTGATGTGCCGCGTACGGCGTCCCGCGTGGTTGGTGTTCTACCGGCAAAGCCCCTTGCTTGTTCAAGGGGCTTTGTTTTTTCGGGCCGGCGCCGCGCCGCGGCGAAAAAGACGGCCGGCGCATGTGCCGCCGGCCGCGGCAATGGCGCCGCTTCCGCTTACAATTACTCGTCTTGAATTCTTTGGAGCATGCGTCATGCGCTACCTGGTCTGGGCCCTGCGATTGCTCGTGTTTGTGGCGGTTCTGATGTTCGCGCTCAAGAACACCAATCCCGTCGCCGTGACTTTCTATGCCGATTACGTGGTGCACGACGTACCGCTGATCGTCGTCATGCTGGTCGTGTTCGTCGTCGGCGCGCTGTTCGGGCTGCTGCTGACCGTACCCGCCGCCATGCGCCGCCGCCGCGAGGCCCTGCGCCTGCGCCGCGAAGTCGAGCGCCTGCAGGCGGCCGCCAGCGGCACGCCGCCGGCCGTCACGCCGGAGGCCGTCGCGCCGATGTCGCCGCTGTAACCCGGGGCGCCGTGTCCCTACTTCCTACCGAGAGCCCGCGCTGTGGACTTTGAACCCTGGTGGCTGATATTCGTGCCGGTGCTGTTTGCGCTGGGCTGGCTGGCGGCGCGCTTTGACTTCCGGCAGATGCTGCGCGAGACGCGCACGTTGCCCGATTCGTACTTCCGCGGCCTGAACTTCCTGCTCAACGAGCAACCCGACCGGGCGATCGACGCGTTCGTCGAGGTCGCCAAGCTGGATCCCGAAACCACCGAGCTGCACTTCGCCCTGGGCAGTCTGTTTCGCCGGCGCGGCGAAATGGAGCGCGCCATCCGCGTGCACCAGAGCCTACTGAGCCGCTCCGACCTGCCGGTGGCCGAGCGCGAGCACGCACAGCACGAACTGGCGCAGGATTTCCTGAAGGCCGGCATGCTGGACCGCGCCGAAGGGGCGTTCGAGCAGCTCAAGGACACCCGCTATGCGCTGCCCGCGCTGCGTTCGCTGATCCGTATCTACGAATCCGAGCACGACTGGCCGCGCGCCATCGAGGCGGTCAAGACCTTGCACGGGCTGGTCGACGAGCCCGTGCCGCAGATCGTGCACTACTACTGCGAGCAGGCGCAGGCCGCGCTGACGGCCAAGCCGGTGGATTTCGACGCCGCCCATGCCGCGCTG
This sequence comes from Bordetella pertussis 18323, assembly GCF_000306945.1. NCBI lineage: Bacteria > Pseudomonadati > Pseudomonadota > Betaproteobacteria > Burkholderiales > Alcaligenaceae > Bordetella > Bordetella pertussis. The sequence goes on from NC_018518.1 coordinate 1,410,757, forward strand.
GACGCGGCCGACCACGCCGCCGGCATGGTCGAGCGCGGCAACGCGCCGGCCAAGGCGTCGCTGGTGCGCACCGCCATGTTGCGCGCGCGCCTGGCCGCCCTCGAGAACGATCCCAAGCGCGAACGCCTGTATCTCGAATCCATCCTCACGCAGGCGCCCGAATTCGCCGGACTGGTGGCCGAGGCCCTGCTGACCAACTACCGGCAGGCCGACCAGGCCGCCGCCGGGTTGGCGATGCTGCAGCAGCAGTACCAGCGGCACGCCTCGCTGGACCTCTTCAACGTGGTGTTCCGCGAGCTGCGCGTGCAGCAGGGCTCGGCGCCCGCGTGGGCATTCGCGCGCGAGGCGCTGCGCCATCATCCGTCCCTGCTGGGCCTGGACCGCCTGCTCGAGGCCGAATTGGCCTCGCCCGGCGCGCCCGCCGACGCCGGGCCCGTGACCGGGGCCGACCTGACCCTGCTGCGCAGCCTCATCCATAAACATACCCAGCGCCTGGATCGCTATGCCTGCCGCAGTTGCGGCTTCCAGGCGCGCCGCTTTTACTGGCAGTGCCCCGGTTGCAATTCCTGGGAAACCTACGCGCCGCGCCGCCTGGAAGAACTCGAATGAATCAATACCCCGCTGAACGCATCGCCCGCGCCCGCGTGCTGGTCGTGGGCGACGTCATGCTCGACCGCTACTGGTTCGGCGAAGTCGACCGGATTTCGCCGGAAGCTCCGGTGCCCGTGGTGCGCGTGGCGCGCCGCGAAGACCGCCTGGGCGGCGCCGCCAACGTGGCGCGCAACGTGGCCGCGCTGGGCGCCCAGGTGACGCTGATCGGGGTGGTCGGCGCCGATGAGGTCGGCCTCCGCATCGAGCGCATGGCAGCCGAAGAGGGCGTGCGCACCGACCTGGTATCCGACACCGAACACCCGACCACGCTGAAGATGCGCGTGCTCGGCCGCCAGCAGCAGCTGCTGCGGGTGGATTTCGAGCAGCATCCCGAGCCGGCCGCACTCGACGGCATCAGCGCCGCCGTGGCGCGGCAGCTGGCGCAGCACGATATCGTGGTGCTGTCCGATTACGCCAAGGGCGTGCTGGACCGGGTCGAATCCATCATCGCCGCCGCCGTCGGCCACAGCCTGCCGGTGCTGGTCGACCCCAAGGGCGACCACTACGAGCGCTATCGCGGCGCCACGCTGGTCACGCCCAACCGGGCCGAAATGCGCGAGGCGGTCGGGCGCTGGAAAACCGAGGACGAACTGGCCGAGCGCGCCCAGCGGCTGCGCCTCGACCTGGACCTGGAGGCCTTGCTCGTGACGCGGTCCGAGCAGGGCATGACCCTCTTTACCGACGCGGGGCGCGACCATGCCGACGCCGCCGCGCACGAAGTCTATGATGTATCGGGCGCCGGCGATACCGTGCTGGCGACCCTGGCCGTCATGCGCGCGGTGGGACTGTCCTGGGGCGACGCGATGCGCTGGGCCAACCGGGCCGGCGGCATCGTGGTCGGCAAGCTGGGCACGTCGGTGGTGACCGCCGCAGAACTTGCAGGAGAATCAACATGATCGTGGTGACCGGCGCGGCCGGCTTTATCGGCAGCAATCTGGTGCGCGGCCTGAACCGGCGCGGCATCCAGGACATCATCGCCGTCGACGACCTGACCGACGGCGACAAATTCCGCAACCTCGTCGATTGCAGCATCGCCGACTATCTCGACAAGGACGAGTTCCGCGAACGCGTGCGCGGCGGCAACCTGCCGGCCTTGCGTGCCGTGCTGCACCAGGGCGCCTGCTCGGACACCACCGAGCGCAACGGCCGCTACATGCTGGACAACAACTACCGCGTCACGCTGGAACTGTTCGAGTACTGCCAGGCCGAGCGCGTGCCGTTCCTGTACGCCTCGTCGGCCGCAGTCTACGGCGGTTCGTCGGTGTATGTGGAAGACCCGGCCAACGAGCATCCGCTCAATGTGTACGGCTATTCCAAGCTGCTGTTCGACCAGGTGCTGCGCACGCGCATGGACAGCCTGACCGCCCAGGTGGTGGGGCTGCGCTATTTCAACGTGTACGGGCCGCACGAGCAGCACAAGGGCCGCATGGCTTCGGTGGCCTTCCACAACATGAACCAGTTCCTGGCCGAAGGCCATGTGCGCCTGTTCGCCGGCTGGGATGGCTACGAGGACGGCGGGCAGAGCCGCGATTTCATTTCGGTCGAAGACGTGGTGGCGGTCAATCTGCATTTCCTCGACAACCCTGACCAGTCGGGCGTTTTCAACTGCGGCACCGGGCGCGCCCAGCCGTTCAACGACGTGGCCGCGGCGGTGGTCAATACCCTGCGCGCCGAACGCGGCGAGGCGGCGCTGCCGCTGGCCGAACTGGTCAAGAAGGGCCTGCTGCGCTATATCCCGTTCCCGGACGATCTGAAAGGGCGCTACCAGAGCTACACCCAGGCCGACGTCAGCCGGCTGCGGGCGACCGGCTTCAGCGCGCCGATGCGCGATGTACAGACTGGCGTATCGGAATACGTGCGCTATTGGCGCGTCCTGAAGTAGCGGATTTGCCCCGGGTAATTGCCCGGGTGGATGTTTGCGTGCACCGCCGGCCCCGGCGTTCGCCAGGGTGGGCAAGATGGCTGCGGGGCGGATCGACCGGTTCGTCCGACAGGCATCCAAGGAGCACAGCATGAATCCGTTTCTGCACGATCCCGTGGCGCGTTGCGCAAACGCTCCCGCTTGGCCGCTGGTGGGCCGCGGCCGGCCATGGCGGCCGCGGCCGCCCGGCGCCGCGGCGCGCGCGCCGGCGGGCAAGGCGCCGGTCGGGCGCAAGCCGGCAAGCGAGCCGCTGGCGCGCTGGCTGGTGATGGCCGGTTGCGCGCTGGCCGCCGCGCCGGCCCACGCGCTGGACGTCAACACCGCCACCGTCGACCAGCTCGAAACCGTGCGCGGCGTGGGGCCGCGCACGGCCCGGGTCATCATCGAAGAGCGCCAGCGGGGAGGCCGCTTCCTGTCGCTCGAAGACCTGTCCGAGCGGGTCAGCGGCATCGGCCACAAGAAAATGCAATCCTTGCAGGCCGCCGGCCTGACGGCCGGCCCGGCTGCGCCGGCCGCGGGCGCCAGGCCCGAGGCCAGGCCGGCGGGAGGGCCGCGCGCCAAGGCGGCTGCCGGCCGCTAGCTGTGAAGATTCAATAGGTTGTATGCATGGTTCATCCGAACCGGATTTGAGAAACTGGAAATCGCCAACTCCCCAGTTCACTCAAGGAGCCCGGCCGGATGAACACCCATAAGCATGCCCGATTGACCTTCCTACGTCGACTCGAAATGGTCCAGCAATTGATCGCCCATCAAGTTTGTGTGCCTGAAGCGGCCCGCGCCTATGGGGTCACCGCGCCGACTGTGCGCAAATGGCTGGGCCGCTTCCTGGCTCAGGGCCAGGCGGGCTTGGCCGATGCGTCCTCGCGCCCGACGGTCTCGCCCCGAGCGATTGCGCCGGCCAAGGCGCTGGCTATCGTGGAGCTGCGCCGCAAGCGGCTGACCCAAGCGCGCATCGCCCAGGCGCTGGGCGTGTCAGCCAGCACCGTCAGCCGCGTCCTGGCCCGCGCCGGTCTGTCGCACCTGGCCGACCTGGAGCCGGCCGAGCCGGTGGTGCGCTACGAGCATCAGGCCCCCGGCGATCTGCTGCACATCGACATCAAGAAGCTGGGACGTATCCAGCGCCCTGGCCACCGGGTCACGGGCAACCGACGCGATACCGTTGAGGGGGCCGGCTGGGACTTCGTCTTCGTGGCCATCGATGACCACGCCCGCGTGGCCTTCACCGACATCCACCCCGACGAGCGCTTCCCCAGCGCCGTCCAGTTCCTCAAGGACGCAGTGGCCTACTACCAGCGCCTGGGCGTGACCATCCAGCGCTTGCTCACCGACAATGGCTCGGCCTTTCGCAGCCGCGCCTTCGCCGCGCTGTGCCATGAGCTGGGCATCAAGCACCGCTTTACCCGACCTTACCGCCCACAGACCAATGGCAAGGCCGAACGCTTCATCCAGTCGGCCTTGCGTGAGTGGGCTTACGCTCACACCTACCAGAACTCCCAACACCGAGCCGATGCCATGAAATCCTGGCTACACCACTACAACTGGCATCGACCCCACCAAGGCATCGGGCGCGCTGTACCCATCTCCAGACTCAACCTGGACGAATACAACCTATTGACAGTTCACAGCTAGCTTGGCCGGCGGCGCGGGAGTCCCTGGCGCCAGCGCGGCTAAACCGCCTCGGCCGATCCGGGGCGGTTATTATCGGCGGCATGAGCACTCCTACCTACCCCACTATCGAGCAAACCGTCGGCAATACGCCGCTCGTGCGCCTGCAGCGCATTCCCGGCGCGGCCGGGCAGGCGCGCGGCAACGTGATCCTGGCCAAGCTGGAGGGCAACAACCCTGCCGGCTCGGTCAAGGACCGTCCTGCCCTGTCCATGATCCTGCGCGCCGAAGAGCGCGGCGAAATCCATCCGGGCGATACCCTGATCGAGGCCACCAGCGGCAATACCGGCATCGCGCTGGCCATGACGGCGGCCATGCGCGGGTACCGGATGGTCCTCATCATGCCCGACAACCTGTCGCTCGAGCGGCGGGCCGCCATGACCGCCTATGGCGCCGAACTGATCCTCACGCCCGCCGCCAAGGGCGGCATGGAATACGCCCGCGACCTGGCCACGGCGATGCAGGCCGAAGGCAAGGGCAAGGTGCTGGACCAATTCGGCAACCCCGACAACCCGCGCGCCCATATCGAGGGCACCGGTCCGGAAATCTGGAACCAGACGGATGGCCGTGTCACGCATTTCGTCAGCGCGATGGGCACCACCGGCACCATCATGGGCGTGTCCACCTACCTGAAGTCGCGCAACGCGGCGGTGCAGGTGGTCGGCGCGCAGCCGGCCGAAGGCTCGCAGATCCCGGGCATCCGCAAATGGCCCGAGGCCTACATGCCGAAGATCTTCGACCGTGCGCTGGTCGATGCCTATGAGTCCATCGCGCAGGCCGAGGAGGAGACCATGGCGCGCCGGCTGGCCGCCGAAGAGGGCATATTCGCCGGCATTTCGTCGGCGGGCGCCCTGGTGGCGGCGTTGCGCGTGGCCGAGCGGGTCGAGAACGCCACCATCGTCTTCATCGTCTGCGACCGCGGCGACCGCTACCTGTCGACCGGCGTCTTCAACTGACGCAGGGCCGGCCGGGCGCGGCGCCCGCCTGCGTGGCGGGCCGCGCCGCGGCACGGGGCATCAATAGCCCGTGCGGGCCTGCAGTTCGGCCGCCAGGTCGGCCACCGCCGTGGCATAGAAGTAGCTGCGGTTGTATTGCGTCAGGGCAAAGAAATTGGGCGTGGCGGTACGGTATTGCACGGTGCCGCGCGCTTCCTCGACCAGGTCCACGATGCCCATGGGGTGCTCCTGCCAGGCGCCGCGTCCGGCGCCCGCCGCCGGGCGCGCGCCGGCGGCCTGCAGGCCGTTCCAGTCCAGCGTCGGCGTAAGGCCGCCGGCCACCAGCGGCGCCGGATCGGCCGGCAGCGCGACCGGCGCGAACACCGGCAGGCCGCGCTGCCAGCCATGTTCGACCAGGAAGTTGCCCACCGACATGACCGCGTCCGCGACGCTGTTGGTCAGGTCGATGTGGCCGTCGTCATCGCCATCGACCGCATAGCGCATGATGCTGCCGGGCATGAATTGCGGCATGCCGATGGCGCCGGCGTACGAGCCGCGCGTCTCGGGGTCCAGCTTGTCCTGCAGCGCCAGGGTGATGAAGTCGCCGAGCTGGCCGCGGAACATGTCGGCGCGCTCGGGCTTGGCGGGATCGAGGTAGTCGAATGCCAGCGTCGCCAGGGCGTCGACCACGCGGAAGTTGCCCACGTTGCGGCCATACAGGGTTTCCACGCCGATGATGGAGGCGATGATCGAGGCCGGCACGCCGTAGCGCTGGGCGGCGCGGTTGAGCAGGTCCTGGTTGGCGTTCCAGAATTCCACGCCCCAGGCGATGCGCTTGGGTTCGACGAAACGCCCGCGATAGGTCAGCCAGCTGCGCCAGATTTTCTTGCCCGACGCGCCGGACGGGGCGATGAGGCGGGCGACGGTCGCGTTGTAGCGCGTGCTTTCCAGGCTGGCCAGCACTTGCGGCAGGGGCAGCTCGCGCTGCGCCGCCAGCTGTTCGGCGAAGGCGCGGACGTCGGGCCGCAGTTCGCCGGTCGGCGTCAGCGTGGCGGGGCCTTCGTCGCTCGATACGGGTTTGTCCGGGCCGATGCGGACGCGGTCGGCCTGGCCTGTGGCGGCCTGCGCGGGAAGATGCTGGGCTTGGGGTGTTTGGCTGGAGGTGGCACAGCCGGCCAGCAGGGCCGACAGCGTGCCGATTTGCAGGAATCGCCGACAGTTGAACATAATCTTCCTTATGGAGACTATGTATCTTACCCACCCGTCATGCCGCTTGCATGAAATGGGCGACTGGCATCCCGAGAGCCCGCAGAGGCTCGATGCCATTTCCGATCAATTGCTGGCCAGCGGCCTGCTGCCCTACCTGCAGGAGCGGCAGGCGCCGGAAGCCTCGCGCGCCGACATCCTGAGGGTGCATACGCCGGCCTACCTGGACAGCCTGCGCGCGCACCAGCCCGAGCACGGCTATTACGCGATAGACGCCGACACGTCGATGAACCGCCACACCTACGAGGCGGCGCTGCGCGCCGCCGGCGCCGGAGTGGCGGCGGTCGACGCGGTGCTGGGCGGCGAGGCCATTACGGCATTCTGCTCGGTGCGTCCGCCCGGCCACCATGCCGAGCGCGACCACGCCATGGGATTCTGCTTCCTGAACAATGTCGCGATCGCGGCCCGCCACGCCCTGGACTTCCATGGCTTGCAGCGGGTGGCGCTGGTGGATTTCGACGTCCACCATGGCAATGGCACCGAACATGCCTTCGCGGGCGATCCGCGGGTGCTGATGTGCAGCTTCTTCCAGCACCCGTTCTTCCCCAACAGCGGCGCCGACGATCCGGCGCCCAATATGCTGAATGTGCCGGTGGCGGCCTACACCGGCGGCGCGTCGATACGGACGATCGTGCGCGAGCAGTGGCTGCCGCGGCTGCACGCGCATCGCCCCGAACTGATCCTGATCTCGGCCGGTTTCGACGCCCATCGCGAGGACGATATGGCCCAGATGGGCCTGGTCGAGGCCGATTACGCCTGGATCACCGACCGCCTGGTCGAGGTTGCCGACCAGCACTGCCAGGGCCGTATCGTCAGCACCCTGGAGGGCGGTTACAACTTGTCAGCCTTGGGCCGCAGCGTGGTCGCGCATATACGATCCCTGTCGAAGCTGTAGAATCGAGAAAAAATTGTGCAATGCGGTCCCGGGTTTCGCCGGGTAATTATTGTTATTTTGGAGACTGCTGGATGAAGGTTCTGGTACCAGTCAAGCGCGTGGTCGACTACAACGTCAAGGTGCGCGTCAAATCGGATCAAACGGGGGTGGACATCGCCAACGTGAAGATGTCCATGAACCCGTTCGACGAGATAGCGGTCGAGGAGGCCACGCGGCTCAAGGAGAAGGGCGCGGTGACGGAGGTGGTGGCGGTTTCTTGCGGCGCCGCACAATGCCAGGAGACGCTACGCACGGCGATGGCGATCGGGGCGGACCGCGCGGTGCTGGTGCAGACCGACGCGGAGCTGCAGCCGCTGGCGGTGGCCAAGCTGCTCAAGGCGCTGGTGGACAAGGAGCAGCCGCAGCTGGTGATTCTGGGCAAGCAGGCGATCGACGACGACGCCAACCAGACGGGGCAGATGCTGGCGGCGCTGCTGGATTGGCCGCAGGCGACGTTTGCGAGCAAGGTGGAGCTGGGCGATGGTCAGGTGACGGTGACGCGCGAGGTCGATGGGGGGCTGGAGACGCTGTCGCTGAATCTGCCGGCGATCGTGACCACGGACCTGCGGCTGAACGAGCCGCGCTACGTGACGCTGCCCAACATCATGAAGGCCAAGAAGAAGCCGCTGGAGACGGTGAGCCCGCAGGATCTGGGGGTGGATCCGGCGCCGCGCCTGAAGACGCTGAAGGTGAGCGAGCCGCCGGCGCGCCAGGCCGGCATCAAGGTGCCTGATGTGGCCACGCTGGTGGACAAACTGAAGAACGAAGCGAAGGTGGTGTGATGACGACGCTGGTAATAGCCGAACACGATAACGCGCAGCTGAAGGGCGCGACGCTGAACACGATCGCCGCGGCATCCAGGCTGGGCGGCGAGGTGCATGTGCTGGTGGCGGGCTCGGGCGCGCAGGCGGTGGCCGAGCAGGCCGCGCAGGCGGCCAGGGTGTCCAAGGTGCTGCTGGCCGATGCGCCGCAGCTGGCCGAGGGGCTGGCCGAGAACCTGGCCGCGCAGGTGCTGGCGGTGGCTGGCGGGTACAGCCACATTCTGTTCGCGGCCACGGCCTCGGGCAAGAACGTGGCGCCGCGGGTGGCGGCCAAGCTGGATGTGGCGCAGATCTCGGACATCATCGGAGTAGAGTCGGCCGATACGTTCCAGCGGCCGATCTACGCGGGCAACGCGATCGCCACGGTGCAGTCGGGCGATGCGGTCAAGGTGATCACGGTGCGCACGACCGGTTTTGACGCGGTGGCCGCGCAGGGCGGGTCGGCGGCGGTCGAGGCGCTCGATGCGGTGGCCGATTCGGGGCTGTCGCGCTTCGTGGGCCGGGAGGTGGCCAAGAGCGACCGTCCGGAGCTCGCCGGCGCGCGGGTGGTGGTCTCGGGCGGGCGCGGGCTGGGCAGCGCGGAGAACTTCAAGATCCTGGACCCGCTGGCCGACAAGCTGGGCGCGGCGCTGGGGGCCTCGCGCGCGGCGGTGGACGCGGGCTACGCGCCCAACGACTGGCAGGTGGGGCAGACGGGCAAGATCGTGGCGCCGCAGCTGTACGTGGCGGTGGGCATCTCCGGAGCGATCCAGCACCTGGCGGGCATGAAGGACTCCAAGGTCATCGTGGCCATCAACAAGGATCCGGAAGCGCCGATCTTCGGCGTGGCCGACTACGGCCTGGTGGGCGACCTGTTCCAGGTCGTGCCCGAACTGACCGGCGCGCTCTGAGCGGCACGCCGCACGCAGAGAGAAAGCCGCGGGCTGTCGCCCGCGGTTTTTTTTCGGCCATGCACGGCATGGGGCCGTCGGCGAGGGCGCTCGCGTGGTTACATCTGCCGCCCGGAATGAGGTTGCCCTGCGTGGCGAGGCCGATTATCGTCGCTTGGCATACTCTACGAAATCCGCCGGCGCGCACCCTGCAAATGCCTGGCCGACCTGACCGCCAGCCCGCATCAAGACTACGGAGACAAAATGACTTACGCCACACCGTTGCAGGATTTCCGCTTCGCGCTCAATGAGCTGGCCGGGCTGGAGGAAATCCTGAAACTGCCCGGGTTCGAAGAAGTGACCCCGGACTTGGTGGACGCCATCCTCGAAGAGAACGCGCGCTTCGTGCAGCAGGCCATCGCGCCGCTGAACGTGGCCGGCGATACCAAGCCGCCGGTCTGGAACGACGGCCAGGTGACCACCACGCCGGGTTTCAGCCAGGGTTTCGCGGACTATACGGCGGGGGGCTGGCAAGGCCTGCAGCATCCGCAGAAGTGGGGCGGGCAGGGCCTGCCCAAGGTCGTGGCGGCGCCGGCGGGAGAAAACATCCAGGCGGCCAGCCTGGCGTTTTCGCTGTGCCCCATGCTGACCGACGGCGTGATCGAGGCGCTGCTGACGGTGGGTTCGGAGGCGCAGCGGCAGACCTACGTGCCCAAGCTGATCGGCGGCCAGTGGACCGGCACCATGAACCTGACCGAGCCGCAGGCCGGCTCGGACCTGGCCCAGGTGGCCACGCGCGCGGTGCGGCAGGACGATGGCAGCTACCGCCTGAGCGGCCAGAAGATCTTCATCACCTACGGCGAGCACGACCTGGCCGAGAACATCATCCACCTGGTGCTGGCGCGCACGCCCGATGCGCCGGCCGGGGTCAAGGGGATTTCGCTGTTCATCGTGCCCAAGTACCTGGTCAACGAGGACGGCTCGCGCGGCAAGCGCAACGATGTGTGGTGCGCCTCGCTGGAGCACAAGCTGGGCATCCACGGCAGCCCGACCGCGGTGCTGCTGTACGGCGCGGGCAAGGGCGAGGTGGGCGAGGGCGCGGTGGGCTATCTGGTGGGCGAGGCCAACCGCGGCCTGGAATACATGTTCATCATGATGAATGCCGCGCGCTATTCGGTCGGCCAGCAGGGCATCGGCGTGTCGGAGCGCGCCTATCAGCATGCGCAGGCCTACGCGCGCGAACGCGTGCAGGGGCGCGCCATCGAGGGATCGGCCGCGCCGGTGACGATTGCGCACCACCCCGATGTCCAGCGCATGCTGCTGACCATGCGGGCGCTGACCGAAGCGGCCCGCGCCGTTTCCTACGTAGCGGCCGCTGCGCACGACAAGGGCACGCATCATCCCGACGCCGAGGTGCGCGCCCGCAACCGCGCCTTCTATGAATACCTGGTGCCGATCGTCAAGGGCTTCTCGACCGAGTCGGCCGTGGAAGTGGCGTCGCTGGGCATCCAGGTGCATGGCGGCATGGGTTTCATCGAAGAGACCGGCGCCGCGCAGCATTATCGCGATGCGCGCATCCTGCCCATCTACGAGGGAACGACCGCCATCCAGGCCAACGACCTGGTGGGGCGCAAGACGCTGCGCGACGGCGGGGCCACGGCCCATGCCTCGATCGCGGCAATGCGCGACACCCTCAAGGCGGTGGCGGCCGAGGCGCAGCGCGCCGATACGGCCGACCACACCGCCTTGCGCGTGCTGCGCGACAATTTCGACCAGGCCATCCAGTCCTATGAGGGCGCGGTCGAATTCATTCTGGCGCACGCCGCGTCCAATGTGCGCGCGGTGTATTCGAGCAGCGTGCCTTACCTGATGCTGGCCGGCGTGGTGCACGGCGGCTGGCAGATGGCGCGCGCGGCATTGGCGTGTCGCCGCCATCTGGCGGCCGGGTCCGGCGATGCGTTCCATCGCCATAAATTGGGCACGGCATTGTTCTACGGCGCGCACATCCTGCCGCGCGCCTTGGCCCTGGCGGCGGCGGTGCGCGCCGGCGATGTGGCTGATTCGTGCGGCAGCATGGCTGATATCGCATAAAGTTATATGCCTTACGTATTTCCCCCTAAATAAGTTTGATGCAAGAATCAGAGCGCCACTCAACCTGAAGCAGGAGACGTCAATGGGTCAACTCCGTCTGGGCGATACCGCCCCCGATTTCGAACAAAAATCTTCCATCGGTCCCCTCCGCCTGTACGACTATCTGGGCGACAGCTGGGGCGTGCTGTTTTCGCATCCGGCCGATTTCACGCCGGTCTGCACCACCGAGCTGGGCTACACTGCCAAGCTGGTCGGCGAGTTCGCCAAGCGCAACGTCAAGGTGCTGGCCTTGTCGGTGGATCCGGTCGATTCGCACACCAAGTGGATCGACGACATCAACGACACGCAGTCGACCACGGTCAATTTCCCCATCCTGGCCGACGACGACCGCAAGGTGTCCGAGCTGTACGACATGATCCATCCCAACGCCAACGCCACCCTGACGGTGCGCTCGGTGTTCGTGATCGATCCGGCCAAGAAGGTGCGCCTGACCATCACCTATCCGGCCAGCACCGGCCGCAACTTCGACGAGATCCTGCGCGTGATCGACTCGCTGCAGCTTACCGACAGCCACAGCGTGGCCACGCCGGTCAACTGGAAGGACGGCGAGGACGTGATCATCGTGCCGTCGCTGAAGGACGAAGCCGTCATCAAGGAGAAGTTCCCCAAGGGCTACAAGGCGCTGCGTCCGTATCTGCGCATCACCCCGCAGCCGAACAAGTAAACCGGCCGCTTCGGCGAGAACGCCCCGCAAGGGGCGTTTTTTTTGCCTTGGACGGCCCGGCCGCAAACAGCTTCCCCCACGCCGCGCTTTATGCCCTGAGGCGATGAGCAACCAAAAAATGAGTCGTTCCGTTCAGTAGGAGCGGCCGGCACACTTGCATCCATTCCGATGTTCTCGAAGGAAGCAGGTATGCCACGCAACACAGCAGGTATCCGTGGCGCCATCGTGGCGCTGGCGACGGTTTTCTCGCTCGGCCTGCCATGGGCCGTGCAGGCGCAGGACAAGCAGACGCTGCTCAATGTCTCCTATGACCCCACCCGCGAGCTGTACCGGGCGGTGGACGAGGCCTTCATCAAGGAATACCAGGCCCGCGCCGGCGTGGACCTGACGGTGCGCCAGTCGCACGGCGGTTCGGGCCGCCAGGCGCGTTCGGTGATCGATGGCCTGGATGCCGACGTGGTGACGCTGGCGCTGGCCTACGATATCGACGCCATCGCCGACCGCGGCCTGTTGCCGCAGGACTGGCAGAAACGCCTGCCGCGCAACAGCTCGCCCTATACCTCGACCATCGTGTTCCTGGTGCGCAAGGGCAATCCCAGGCAGATCCACGATTGGGACGACCTGGTCAAGGACGGCGTGCAGGTGATCACGCCCAATCCCAAGACCTCGGGCGGCGCGCGCTGGAATTACCTGGCGGCCTGGGCCTATGCGCTGGCGCGCAACGAGGGCAGCGAAGCCAAGGCGCGCGAATTCGTGGGCCAGTTGCTCAGCCATGTGCCGGTGCTGGATACGGGGGCGCGCGGCTCGACCACCACGTTCGTCGAGCGCGGCGTGGGCGACGTGCTGCTGGCCTGGGAAAACGAGGCCTTCCTGGCGCGCGAGGAGCTGGGGCCGGACAAATTCGACATCGTGGTGCCGTCGCTGTCCATCCTGGCCGAACCGCCTGTCGCCGTGGTGGACAAGGTGGTCGACCGCAAGGGTACCCGCGCCGCCGCGCAGGCCTATCTCGAGTACCTGTATACGCCGGCCGCCCAGGAAATCATCGCCCGCAATTTCTACCGGCCCACCGACGCGGGCGTGGCGGCCAAATACGCCAGCCGGTTTCCCAAGCTGAAGCTGGTGACCATCGACGATCCGATCTTCGGCGGCTGGCGCAAGGCGCAGAAGGATCACTTCAGCGACGGCGGCACCTTCGACCAGGTCTATCAGCCACAGCGGAAATAGCAGGATCCAGCCACCATGTCCCTGGCCATTCCTTCCGGGCCCGCGCCGACGGCGGCGCGGCGCCAGCGCCCCGGCGTATTGCCGGGTTTCGGCATCTCGATGGGATACGCCGTGCTGTACCTCAGCCTGCTGGTGCTGGTGCTGGTGCTGGTGCTGGTGCTGGTGCCGCTGGCGGCCCTGCCGATCAAGAGCCTGGAGCTCGGGTGGGCCGGCTTCTAGGAGACGGTCACCGCGCCCAGGGTGGTGGCCTCGTATCGCCTGACGTTCGGGGCGTCGCTGCTGGCGGCGCTGGTCAACCTGGTGTTCGGCACCATCGTTGCCTGGGTGCTGGTGCGCTACCGCTTCCCTGGCAAGAAGATCGTCGACGTCCTGGTGGACCTGCCGTTCGCGCTGCCCACCGCCGTGGCCGGCATCGCGCTGACAGCGCTCTATTCGGCCAACGGCTGGCTGGGCGCGCCGCTGCAGCGCTGGTTCGACCTGAAGGTGGCGTTCACCCCGCTGGGCATCGTGGTGGCGCTGATCTTCATCGGCGTGCCATTCGTGGTGCGTACGGTGCAGCCGGTGCTGGAAGATGTCGAGCGCGAACTGGAGGAGGCCGCGGCCAGCCTGGGCGCGGGCCGCTGGCAGACCATACGTCGCGTGCTGCTGCCCGCGCTGCTGCCGGCCTTGCTGACCGGCTTCGCGCTGGCCTTCGCGCGCGCCATCGGCGAGTACGGCTCGGTGGTGTTCATCGCCGGCAACATGCCCATGATTTCGGAGATCACCCCCTTGCTGATCATTTCCAAGCTGGAGCAGTACGACTACGCCGGCGCCGCGGCCATCGCCACCGTCATGCTGGCGCTGTCGTTCGCCTTGCTGCTGGTCATCAATCTGTTGCAGGGCTGGCAGACGCGCCGTGGCGGGAGGCAGCCATGAGCCCGGCCGATGACCGGCCCGCCCACCTGACCGAGCCGCGCTGGGTGCGCGCGCTGCTGCTGGGCGCGGCGCTGGCGTTCCTGACGCTGTTCCTGCTGGTGCCGCTGGCCGGCGGTGTTCACCGAGGCCTTGCGCAAGGGGTGGCAGCTGTACCTGGCCGCCATCGTCGAGCCCGATGCCTGGTCGGCCATCCGGCTGACCCTGCTGGTGGCCGCCATCGCGCTGCCGGTGAACCTGGTGTTCGGCGTGGCGGCGGCCTGGGCGGTCACCAAGTTCCAGTTTCGCGGCAAGCAGTTGCTGATCACCCTGATCGACCTGCCGTTCTCGGTTTCGCCGGTGGTGGCCGGCATGGTGTTCGTGCTGCTGTTCGGGTCGCAAGGCTGGTTCGGCCCCTGGTTGCAGGACCATGACTGGAAGATCGTGTATGCGGTGCCCGGCGTGATCCTGGCGACGCTGTTCGTCACGTTCCCGTTCATCGCCCGCGAGCTGATCCCGCTGATGCAGGCGCAGGGCAGCGAGGAAGAGCAGGCCGCGCTGACGCTGGGCGCCAGCGGCTGGCAGATCTTCTGGCGCGTCACGCTGCCCAATATCAAGTGGGGCCTGCTGTATGGCGCCATCCTGTGCAATGCCCGCGCCATGGGCGAGTTCGGCGCGGTCTCGGTCGTGTCCGGGCAGGTCCGCGGCCTGACCAACACGATGACCTTGCACGTCGAGATTCTCTACAACGAGTACCAGTTCGCGGCGGCCTTCGCCGTGGCGTCGCTGCTGGCCCTGCTGGCGCTGGTGACGCTGGCGGCCAAGCAGGTCGTCGAATGGCGCAACCAGCGGTTGTCGCCGCGGCAGGCCGAGGCGCCCGTGCATGCGGGCGCGCTGGCGGTGCGGCCGGCGGCAGCCTGAGCGCCGTTTACCAGGAGACGATTCATGAGTATCGAAGTTCGCGGTCTGTCCAAGCGGTTCGGCGCATTCCGGGCGCTCGACGAGGTCTCGCTGCATATCGAGACGGGCGAGCTGGTGGCACTGCTCGGGCCATCGGGCTGCGGCAAGACCACCCTGCTGCGCATCATCGCCGGGTTGGAGTCGGCCGATGCCGGCAGCGTGCTGTTCGCCGGCGAAGATGCCACCGAAGTGGACGTGCGGCAACGCCAGGTCGGCTTCGTGTTCCAGCATTACGCGTTGTTCAAGCACATGACGGTGTTCGAGAACGTGGCCTTCGGCCTGCGCGTGCGGCACCGTTCGCAGCGCCCCTCGGAGGCGCGGATCCGCGCCAAGGTGCTCGACCTGCTGGGGCTGGTGCAGCTGGACTGGCTGGCCGACCGCTATCCGGCCCAGCTCTCCGGCGGGCAGCGCCAGCGGATTGCCCTGGCGCGCGCCCTGGCCGTCGAGCCGCGCGTGCTGCTGCTGGACGAGCCGTTCGGCGCGCTGGACGCCAAGGTGCGCAAGGAGCTGCGCCGCTGGCTGCGCCGGCTGCACGACGAGCTGCATGTGGCCAGCGTCTTCGTCACCCACGACCAGGAGGAAGCCCTGGAAGTGGCCGACCGCGTCGTTCTGATGAACGCCGGACGCATCGAGCAAGTGGGCTCGCCGCGCGAGGTCTGGGAGCGGCCGGCCACGCCATTCGTGTACGGCTTCCTGGGCGACGTCAACCAGCTGCATGGCCATGCCACGCGCGGCGTGTGGCGCCTGGGCGAGGTGGCGCTGCCGGCGCCGGACCTGCCCGAGGCCGACAACCAGCGCGCCATCGCCTATGTGCGTCCGCACGATATCGACCTGGCCCGCGCGGGCACGGCCGCTCCCGGCATCCCGGTGCGCCTGAACCACGTGTACCTGGCCGGACCCAGCGCCTACCTCGAACTGGCGCGCCAGGACGATCAGGCCATCATCGAGGCGCAAGTGCCTGAACCGCTGTTCCGCAGCCTGGGCCTCAAGGAGGGCGAGGCGCTGCTGGCCCAGCCGCGCCGCGCGCGCGTTTTCGCGGTGCAGCCATGATGGCGGCCCGTCCCCTCGCCGCCATCGCCGGCCTGACGGCCGCCGCCGCCGCCCGCTGGCACGACCTGCAGTCGCTCCTGGCGATCATCGCGCGGCAGTATCCCGACGCGGCGCTGGCTTCCTCGCTGGCCGCCGAAGACATGGTGCTGACCCACGCCATCTATGCCGGCGGGCTGGACCTGGAGGTGTTCACCCTGGATACGGGCCGGCTGCATACCGAGACCCTCGGCGTGCTGGACGCGGTGGCCACGCGCTACGGGCGCGCCATCACGGTTTACCGGCCCGACGCCGCCGCGGTGCAGGCGCATGTGGACGCGCACGGCATGCACGCCTTCTATGAAAGCGTGGCGTTGCGCAAGGCCTGCTGCGAAATCCGCAAGGTCGAGCCTTTGCGCCGCGCGCTGGCCGGGCGCGGCGCCTGGATCACCGGGCAGCGCCGCGCGCAATCGGCCACCCGCGGCGAACTGCCCGACGAGGAGCGCGACCCCGTGTTCGGCCTCTACAAGTTCAACCCGCTGGCGGCGTGGAACGAGGCCGATGTGTGGAGCGTCATTCGCGCGCTGGGCATCCCGTACAACCCGCTGCACGACCAGGGCTACCCGTCCATCGGCTGCGAACCCTGTACGCGCGCCGTCCGCCCGGGCGAGGACGTGCGGGCCGGCCGTTGGTGGTGGGAATCGTCGGACTCGAAGGAATGCGGCCTGCATGCCGGCAACCGGGTCATCCAGATCGAGGCCCGGCTGCCTGAGGCCCGGATTGCTACAGACATCGATAACGCAGACAGAAAGGAAACGCCAATGAGCGCCGTCATGACCCGCAGCCATCTCGACTGGCTCGAATCCGAAGCGATCTTCATCCTGCGCGAGGTCGCGGCCGAATGCGCCCGGCCCGCGCTGCTGTTTTCCGGCGGCAAGGACTCGGTCGTCCTGCTGCGGCTGGCCGAGAAGGCCTTTCGTCCGGGCAGGTTCCCGTTCCCCTTGCTGCACATCGACACCGGGCACAACTACGACGAGGTGATCTCCTTCCGCGACGCCCGCGCCGCAGAACTGGGCGAGACGCTGCTGGTGCGCAGCGTCGAGGATTCGATCGCCCGCGGCAGCGTGGCGTTGCGGCGCGAAACCGACTCGCGCAACGCCGCCCAGGCCGTGACCCTGCTGGAGGCGATCGAGGAGCTGGGGCTGGATGCCTGCATCGGCGGAGCCCGGCGCGACGAGGAAAAGGCGCGCGCCAAGGAACGCATCTTTTCCTTCCGCGACGAGTTCGGCCAATGGGACCCCAAGGCCCAGCGCCCGGAACTCTGGAACCTGTTCAACACCCGCGTGCACCGGGGCGAAAACATGTGGGTGTTCCCGATTTCCAACTGGACCGAACTGGATGTGTGGCAGTACATCCAGCGCGAGCGCCTGGCGCTGCCGTCGATCTACTACAGCCATACCCGCGAGGTGGTGCGGCGCAAGGGGTTGCTGGTGCCGGTCACGCGCCTGACGCCGCCGGCGAAGGGCGAAACCGTCGAGCAGCTGGCCGTGCGTTTCCGCACCGTGGGCGATATCTCGTGCACCTGCCCGGTGGCCTCCGATGCGGCCGATCCGGCTGCCATCATCGCCGAGACCGCGGTCACCGACATCACCGAGCGCGGCGCCACCCGGATGGACGACCAGACCTCCGAGGCGTCGATGGAACGCCGCAAACGCGAAGGCTACTTCTGAGCCGGCCCGCACCTGAACACCGGCGCGCCTGGCGCGCCCACTGGGGACATGCATGAACGCTTTGAACGATTCTTTCCTGGCCGGCGCCGACAACGGCGTGCTGCGGCTGATCACCGCCGGTTCGGTCGACGACGGCAAGTCGACGCTGATCGGCCGACTGCTGTACGACAGCAAGGGCGTCTTCGCCGACCAGCTCGACGCCATCTCGCGCGCCAAGCACAAGCGCGTGGCCGGCGACGGCATCGATTTCTCGCTGCTGACCGACGGCCTGGAGGCCGAGCGCGAGCAGGGCATCACCATCGATGTGGCCTACCGCTATTTTTCGACACCCTTGCGCAAGTTCATCATCGCCGACGCGCCGGGCCACGAGCAGTACACGCGCAACATGGTGACCGGGGCGTCCACCGCCGATGCCGCCATCATCCTGGTCGACGCGACGCGACGCGGGCGGCCGACGGGCGGCTGCTGGCCCAGACCAAGCGCCACAGCGCCATCGCGCGCCTGCTGGGCATCAAGCACATCGTGGTCGCCGTCAACAAGATGGATCTGGTCGATTGGGACCGGGCCGTGTTCGAGCGCATCGGCGCCGCCTATGGCGAGCTGGCGCGCCGGCTGGCGCTGCCGGCGTTCCACATCCTGCCGTTGTCGGCGCTGCACGGCGACAACGTCGTCAACCTGTCGCCGCACTCGCCCTGGTACGAAGGGCAGCCCTTGCTGACGCTGCTCGAAGGGCTGGACCTGGCGGGAGACGGCCGCGATCTGCCATTGCGCGTACCGGTGCAATGGGTGGCGCGCCACGGCGGCGAACGGGCCGACGATTTTCGCGGCTACGCCGGCCGCGTGGCCAGCGGCGTGTTGCGTCCGGGCGACGAGGTGGTGGTGCAGCCGTCCGGGGTGCGCGCGCGCGTGCAGCGGGTGCTGGCCTTCGACGGCGAACTGCAGGAGGCGGTCAGTGGCGACTCGGTCACGTTGATCCTGGATCGCGATGTCGATGTCTCGCGCGGCGATGTGCTGGCGCATGCGCAGCCGCTCAATCCCGCGCGCCGCTATCTGCTCAAGCATGGCACGCGGCTGACTTCGGCGAAGATCAGCGCGGTGCACACGCGGCGCGACATCCATGAGCTGCAGGAGGTGCCCAATGCCGATGGCGTCTTGCACATGAACGACATCGGCCGCGTGTCGCTGCTGACGCGCGAGGCCTTGGCGACCGATCCGTACGCCGCGATCGCGGCCACCGGCGCGTTCATCCTGATCGACGAGGCCACGCACCAGACGGCTGCCGCGGGCATGCTCGAATAGGCGGCCGCCAGGCCCCCGGCAGGCTGTTGTTTTTAATCCAAACCCTTGCTGGGCGCGGTTCTCCGGGCGATTTCCAAAGGATGAAATGATTTCCCCGGACGGCGCCGCCGTCTTGGGGTAAATTCGATGCATGGCTCGCAAGGGCTGCGGGGCTTGCCAAAAGTACTGTGTTTTTGTACAGTGCATTCATGGCAAGCACCGAACATTCTTTTTCCGCCGGTTTTGGGTCCCCGGCTGCCGCCCCCGCCGCCTTGCGCGGTCGGGGTGCGGTTACTAATGTTCCGCATCGCTTCCAGCAAGCCGACCGGGTCCGCGTCGACGACGGCTGGGCCAATCCCGACTACACCGCAGGTTCCGACGCCGCCGCGCTTCCCTCTGTCGCCGAGGCGCTCGGGCAGGGCGGGCGGCGGGCCATCCCCATCGCCGTCGAGGGCGCTGATGCGTCACCGAATACTTGCGCCCAGGCGCCGGCCCCGCGCACCATCGTGCAGGCCGAAGAAGCCCGCAAGATGCTCTCGCGCAACGACTCCCCCGACATCCCGTTCGACGTGGCGGCCAACCCCTATCGGGGCTGCGAGCACGGCTGCGTGTACTGCTACGCGCGGCCCACGCATGCCTACCTGGGCTATTCGCCGGGGCTCGACTTCGAAACCCGGCTGGTGGCCAAGGCCAACGCGGTCGCCGCGCTGCGCGCCGAGCTGGCCCGTCCGGGCTACCGCGCATCGCCCATCAACATCGGTTCGGCCACCGACGCCTACCAGCCCATCGAGCGTACCTGGCGCCTGACGCGCGGCATGCTCGAACTGCTGCTGCAAACCCGCCACCCGCTTACCGTCGTTACCAAGAACGCCCTGGTCGAGCGCGACCTCGACCTGCTGCAGGACCTGGCGCGCCAGAAGCTGGTCACGGTATTCGTCAGCATCACCACGCTGGATGCCGCCATGGCCCGCACGCTGGAACCGCGCGCCTCGGCGCCGTACCGCCGGCTGCAAACGGTGCGCACCCTGGCGCAGGCCGGCGTGCCGGTGGGTGTGCTGGTGGCGCCTGTCATCCCGTTCATCAACGACGAATCCCTCGAGCACATCCTGCAGGAGGCCAGCGCGGCTGGCGCCTGCTACGCCAGCTACACCGTGCTGCGCCTGCCCTGGGAAGTGAAAGAGGTCTTCGAAACCTGGCTGCAGGCGCATTTTCCGGATCGCGCCCAGCGTGTGCTGCACCGTATCGAAGATCTGCGCAACGGCCGGCGCAACGATACGGCCTTTGGTTCGCGCATGCGCGGTACCGGCATCTGGGCCGATTTGCTGCGCCAGCGTTTTGCGTTGGCCACGCGCAAGCTGGACCTGAACCGCCACCGTCCCGAACTCGACACGCATCGTTTCGTCCCGCCGCTCGAGCCCGGCTTGCCGCCGGCCCGCGGCCGGCGCGAGGCGCGTGCCCAGCCGGGGCAGCTGGCCTTGTTTTAGCGGCGCGTCGCCGCAGGCGCCTGGCGCCGCCGCGACGTTGCCAGTGGTAGGGGGCCGCGCCCGTCGCGGCAGTGGTTTGACATGCATTCGCGGCGTGGTCCGCGAAGAGCCGGGGCCTCGGGGCCCGCCGGCTTCAACACCAGGAGAGTCGACATGACTATCGCTACGACGCTTGACGCTGCAACATCCTTGCCGACGGCCGTGCCCGGTCGCACCTTGGGCGCGCTGCGCCGCCTGGCGCGCGCATGGGCCGGCGCGGCGGTACCGCAGCGCAAATGGCCGTTTCCGCCGACGCCGCCGGGCCAGGCGCAGCCTTGCACGCCCTGCACAGACAGCCAGCCCCGGTCCGTCCAGGCCGTCCAGCCTGCGCAGGCCCGGGCGCTTCACGCCCAGGCCGAACTCAGCGGCGCGGCCACGCAAGCCGCCACGCAAGTATTGAGCACCAAGGCCAAGATCATCGACGTGCTGCTGGTGGCGGTCTGGGGCGCCATGATTCCGGCGCTGATGTGGCTGGGCGCGGCTGGCGGGTTCTGAGCCGGGGTCAGCTCGAACCCAGCAGCACCACGCCGGCCAGGATGGCCAGGCAGCCAGCCAGTCGGCCTATGCCTACTTTTTCCCGTAGCAGGAACATTCCCGCCAGTGTGCCCAGCATCATCGACATTTCGCGGGCCGGGGCAACCAGGCTGAGCGGCGCGCCATTGCGCAGCGCGTACAGCACCAGGATGTAGCCCAGCGGCGACAGGACGCCCACCGCAATGGCAAGGTGCCAATAGCCGCGCATGGCCGGCCAATATTGGGCGCGCCGGCGCAGCACGTGAGGCGTCATCATCAGGGTGCGGGTGGCACAGGTGAACCAGTCGAACAGCACCGGCATGATCAGCAGTATCTTGACGCCATAGGCGTCCACCACGGTGTAGGCGGCGATGAATAGGCCGATCACCACCCCCCAGCGCACGCCAATCCAGGCCTGCGCCTGCCGGAACATGCCCAGTCGGCCTTGCGTGGCAATCAGCAGTACGCCGCCGACCACGCACAGCATGCCGGCAATACCGGTGGTGGTGGCCGGCTCGCTCAGCAGCGTGAAGGCGCCCATGGTCGAGAGCAGCGGGCCCGTACCGCGCGCGATCGGGTATACGACAGACAGATCGGCGACCTGGTAGCCGCGTTGCAGGCACAGGCTGTAGCCTAGATGCAACATACTGGACGCCAGGATGCATAGCACCACCGGCCAGCTCCAGACCATTCCGTCGTGCGCCAGCACCCAGATCACCCAGGGGGCATACAGTATGGTTGCCGCCAGGCCATAGGCAAAGACGAACATGGGGCCGACCATCGCGGCGCGCTTGGCAAGCAGATTCCAGGCCGCATGGGCCATGGCAGCCAGTACTACCAAAATAAGGGACGTATACGACATTACGTTGGGATGTGTCCGCGAGGGCGGGGCCGAGTCCTGGTGTATATGGGCTGGCTGTGCCGCTAGAGTAACGTAAACAGGGCCGGAGGGTGGCAGCCCGCAGCCCTGTCCATGCTTTTGATGTAGAATGCTGGGTTTGCCAAACCTCATCCTCTGCTTGCGGAAACCCAATAGCCGTTGCCTGGTTGCGGCATCCGGCGGTAGCCATACCGACGGAGCGGCAGGCGCCACTTGTGGCGCATGACAGGCGACGGACAAGAAATCCTGGCAAATACCGTCCGCAAGGCAAGATGATCAAGGAGTTCTCGTGAACCTCATCGCTATCCTGGAACAGGAAGAAATTGCTCGCCTTACCGGCGGCAATGCCGTAACCGAATTTGCTCCCGGCGACACCGTCGTGGTCAGCGTCAACGTTGTCGAAGGCACCCGCAAGCGCGTTCAGGCTTTCGAAGGCGTGGTCATCGCCAAGCGCAACCGCGGCCTGAACTCGTCGTTCATCGTGCGCAAGATCTCGTCGGGCGAAGCCGTGGAACGTACGTTCCAGCTGTACTCGCCGCAGATCGCCGGCATCGAAGTCAAGCGCCGCGGCGACGTGCGCCGCGCCAAGCTGTACTACCTGCGCAGCCGCTCGGGCAAGTCCGCACGCATCAAGGAAAAGCTGGTTCTCAAGAAAGCCAAGTCGGCTTGATCGAGACCGGAGCCGTGTCCGGCATGCAAACGTCGACGCGTTTGTGTCTGGCACGGCTTTCCGCAATAAAAGGGCACCCGCAAGGGTGTCCTTTTATTGCGAAAAGATATCTGGAAGAAAGCCTTTTCAGAGTAAAAGGGCACCCGCAAGGGTGCCTTTTTGCATGGCGGGGTTACTCTTGCAGCTGCCTAGTTTCTTTTTCGTTGCCGCATGTCTGACTCTGCTCCTTCTCGTCCACGCCGCACGCCAGTGCGTCCGCTCTTCGATCCCATGGCGCAGCCTTGGGAAACCGCCAATCAGGGGCTGGCCCGCGTGGACGAACGCCTGCTGACGCCGCCCGAGCTGCGCTCCAGCCTGCGCCCGGCCGATCACTGGCGGCTCGATCCCTTGTGCGCGGCGGAGCCGCGCGCGCCCGGCCGGGAAGGCAGTCTGGTGGCCGCGGCGGTATTGATCCCCCTGGTCATGCGGGCCGATGGCGTGCGCGTCATGCTGACCCAGCGCGCCGCGCACCTGCACGACCACGCCGGCCAGGTCAGCTTCCCGGGCGGGCGTATCGAAGTCAGCGATGCCACGCCGGTGGCCGCCGCGTTGCGCGAGGCCCAGGAGGAAACCGGCCTGCCGGTGCAGCAAGTGGAAGTGCTGGGCAGCATGCCCCAGTATTTCACCGCTACGGGCTTTGCCATCACGCCGGTGGTCTCGCTGGTGCAGCCCGATTTCGAGCTGGCGCCCGATGCGTTCGAAGTGGCCGAGGTGTTCGAGGTGCCGCTGTCGTTTCTCATGGACCCGGCCAATCATCGGCTGTACCGCGCCGCGCTGCCCGATGGCTATGTGCGCCAATACTATGCGATGCCATGGCAGCGCTATTTCATCTGGGGCGCCACCGCGGGCATGCTGCGCAATCTGTATCAGACGGTGCGCGAGGCGCTGCCGGGTTGACCCCGCCAGCGGGAGTAATATTCCCGATCAGTACGGCGCGCCGTGGCGCGCCTTTTTTCATCCCGGCGCAGGGCGCCTCGCAGTCTGGACAGGATCTAGCTGTGAACTGTCAATAGGTTGTATTCGTCCAGGTTGAGTCTGGAGATGGGTACAGCGCGCCCGATGCCTTGGTGGGGTCGATGCCAGTTGTAGTGGTGTAGCCAGGATTTCATGGCATCGGCTCGGTGTTGGGAGTTCTGGTAGGTGTGAGCGTAAGCCCACTCACGCAAGGCCGACTGGATGAAGCGTTCGGCCTTGCCATTGGTCTGTGGGCGGTAAGGTCGGGTAAAGCGGTGCTTGATGCCCAGCTCATGGCACAGCGCGGCGAAGGCGCGGCTGCGAAAGGCCGAGCCATTGTCGGTGAGCAAGCGCTGGATGGTCACGCCCAGGCGCTGGTAGTAGGCCACTGCGTCCTTGAGGAACTGGACGGCGCTGGGGAAGCGCTCGTCGGGGTGGATGTCGGTGAAGGCCACGCGGGCGTGGTCATCGATGGCCACGAAGACGAAGTCCCAGCCGGCCCCCTCAACGGTATCGCGTCGGTTGCCCGTGACCCGGTGGCCAGGGCGCTGGATACGTCCCAGCTTCTTGATGTCGATGTGCAGCAGATCGCCGGGGGCCTGATGCTCGTAGCGCACCACCGGCTCGGCCGGCTCCAGGTCGGCCAGGTGCGACAGACCGGCGCGGGCCAGGACGCGGCTGACGGTGCTGGCTGACACGCCCAGCGCCTGGGCGATGCGCGCTTGGGTCAGCCGCTTGCGGCGCAGCTCCACGATAGCCAGCGCCTTGGCCGGCGCAATCGCTCGGGGCGAGACCGTCGGGCGCGAGGACGCATCGGCCAAGCCCGCCTGGCCCTGAGCCAGGAAGCGGCCCAGCCATTTGCGCACAGTCGGCGCGGTGACCCCATAGGCGCGGGCCGCTTCAGACACACAAACTTGATGGGCGATCAATTGCTGGACCATTTCGAGTCGACGTAGGAAGGTCAATCGGGCATGCTTATGGGTGTTCATCCGGCCGGGCTCCTTGAGTGAACTGGGGGGGTGGCGATTTCCAGTTTCTCAAATCCGGT
Organism: Bordetella pertussis 18323; assembly: GCF_000306945.1. Classification (NCBI taxonomy): domain Bacteria; kingdom Pseudomonadati; phylum Pseudomonadota; class Betaproteobacteria; order Burkholderiales; family Alcaligenaceae; genus Bordetella; species Bordetella pertussis. The sequence continues at coordinate 1,435,370 of NC_018518.1, forward strand.
TCGGATGAACCATGCATACAACCTATTGAATCTTCACATCTAGCCGTGAAATACCGCAAACTCGGACACACCGATCTCGACGTCAGCCTCATCGGCCTGGGCACCATGACCTGGGGCGAGCAGAACACCGAGGCGCAGGCTCACGAACAGTTGGACTATGCGCTGGCGCACGGCATCAACCTGGTCGACGCCGCCGAGATGTATCCCGTGCCGCCCAAGCCGGAAACCCAGGGACGCACCGAAAGCTGCATCGGCAGCTGGCTGGCCCGGACCGGACGGCGCCACGAGGTGGTCCTGGCCAGCAAGGCGGCTGGTCCGGTGCGCGACGCCAAGCGCCCCAGCCATATCCGCGACGGCAAGACCTTTCTCGACCGCAAGAACCTGACACAGGCGCTGGACGCCAGCCTCAAGCGCCTGCAGACCGATTACCTGGACCTCTACCAGCTGCACTGGCCCGATCGCACCACCAATACTTTCGGCAAGCTGGCCTACCCGTGGGTGGACGACGCCCACACCGTACCGATCGAAGAGACGCTTGAGGTGTTGCAGGATTTCGTGCGCGCGGGCAAGGTGCGCCATGTCGGCCTGTCCAACGAAACCCCGTGGGGCGTGGCGCGTTTCCTGCAGGCAGCCGAGAAGCACGGGCTGCCCAAGGTGGCCACGATCCAGAACCCGTACAACCTGCTCAACCGCATCTTCGAGATCGGCCTGGCCGAGTTCAGCCACCGCGAAGGCGTCGGGCTGCTGGCCTACTCGCCGCTGGCCATGGGTATCCTGTCGGGCAAGTACCTCGACGGGGCGCGCCCGGAGGGCTCGCGGCTCGCGCTGTTCACGCGGTTTACCCGCTACAGCAACCCGCAGGCCGAAGCCGCGGCGCGCGACTACGTGATGCTGGCGCGCGACCACGGCCTGGCGCCGGCGCAGATGGCGCTGGCCTGGGTCAACCAGCGTCCGTTCGTAAGCAGCAACCTGATGGGCGCGACCACGCTGGCGCAGTTGAAGGAAAACATCGAGAGCGTCGAGGTCACCCTGTCGGACGAGGTGCTGCAAGGCATCGAGGCCATCCACGCGCGCCAGCCCAATCCGGCGCCGTAAGGGGGCGGAAGTCGGCAGGCGCCTGTCCGCGTAGGGACAGGCGCCCCGGGAGTCGGCAGGTGCCTGTCCCCGTGGGGACAGATACCGTCTTGGCAGTCAACCGTTCATGGCGTAATTGGGCTGGTAGGGGATGCGGTTTTTGAGGACCCCGAAGCACAGATGCACCAGTTTTCTCATGGCCGCGCCCAGCGCGGCCTTTTTGCTTTTTCCTGCTTTGAGCAGGCGCTGGTAAAGGGCGCGGATGTGGGGGTTGTGGCGGGTCCCAACCAGGGCCGCCATGTATAACGTGGCGCGCACCTGGGAGGGGCCGGCTTTGGACAGGCGTGCGCAGCTGTTCAGACTGCTGCCGGATTGGCGCTGCACAGGGACCACCCCGAGATAGGCGGCCAGGCTCTGGGCGGAGTCGATATGCCGATTGTGCATGACGGCCAGGATGGCGTTGCCGGCCTGAGGCCCGATGGCGGGGATGGAGTTCAGCAGCTCGCAGTCTTGCTTGAGGTCGGGGTGGTTGTCGATGTGCTGATCGATCGCCCGCTCGATTTGTTTGATCTGTTCGCGCAAGAACGCGATGGCCTTGTCGATGGAACCATCGACCAAGGGCGCCGAGGGGCTGAACTGGCTCTTCTCTTTGCGATTGAGCTCACGCAACAGATCCTTGCTCAGCGCCTCGCGTCGCGTCAACAAGGCGCGCAGTTGACGCGCATGCAAGGGCGCCGGGTGCCACAGCGCCGGGCTCAGCGTCTGTCCATAGCGAGCCAGCACGTAGCTGTCGAGCGCATCATTTTTGGAGCGCAGCGCCAAGGCCTTGGCAAAGTCCCGGGCCTGGGCGGGATTGACCAAAGAGACCCGGACCTGGGGCAGCGCCGTGGCCGCTTGCTCGTGATACAGACCCGTAGGCTCCAGGATGGCGTGCAACTGCGCCGGCTGTGCGCCGTGTTTGGCGCACCACGCCAGCAGGGCTTGTACGCCCGCGGCGGTGTTGACCACCACCTTGGTCTTACGCTTGTCAGCCTCAGCCGTCAGCAACGTGCAATCCAGCTTGGCCTTTGATACATCAATACCTATGAAAACATGGACTTGGCCTCCTGCAGATAACAAACTGCTGTCAGCCACTGCGCCCACTTGCCTTGTACATACAGGGTCCTCGCCCTACGATACCGTCCAGTGTCTCGCCGGCCCAGCAGTGCGCTGCCGAGCCGCTATCTGTCCCACAAAGTCCTCGCTTTGGGCACCAACTCGCGGTCATCGGCGTGCGGTGGTGATAGCTAATCACCACCGGAGGAAAGATACAAGGCACCCCTGCCGCAGCGGGGACAGGCACCCTTGCCGCAGCGGTGACAGGCACCCGGGGCAGCCACGGCGCGCCGGATCAGCCGCGCGCCTTGCGTCCTTGCCAGGCCAGAAGCAGCAGGACGGCGGCGGGCAGGACCGTCAGATTGACCATGGACCAGCCGCCATGGGCCAGCAGCTGGCCGGACGAGAACGAGGCGGCGGCCACGCAGCCGAATACCAGCAGGTCGTTGAGCGCCTGGACGCGCAGGCGTTCGTGCGGCTCGCAACAGTCGGCCAGCATGGCTGGTGGCGCCGATGAAGCCGAGGTTCCAGCCCACGCCCAGCAGGACCAGCACGGCCCAGAAATGCGGCACGCTCAGGCCGGTCAGCGAGACGCCGGCCGCGGCCAGCATCAGCGCCAGGCCCAGCGCGGTGACCGGCAGCTTGCCGAAACGCTCGATCAGCCGGCCGGTGACGAAGCTGGGGGCATACATGGCCAGCACATGCCATTGGATGCCCAGGGCGGCGGCGGCGACGCTGTGGCCGCAGTCGACCATGGCCAGCGGGGCGGCGGTCATGACCAGGCTCATCAAGCCGAACGACACCACGCCGGCCGCGGCCGCGATGATGAAGCGCGGCGTGCGCGCGATGCGCGCCAGGGGCCGGCCGGCCTGCGCCGCGGCCAGGCCCACCGGCACCGCGCGCAGCCGGCTGACGACGCCCAGCGCCAGCAGCGCCAGCGCGGCCTGCGAGACGAAGCTGCCGGCAAAGGGCGCGGCGGGCCACAGGTTGCGGGTCCAGATGGCGGCATTGGTGCCCAGCACCGCCGCCACCAGGCCGGCGCTCATGATGGCCGAAATGGCGCGCGGCCGGTGCTCGGGGCGGACCCCGTCGGTGACGGCGTGGCGGTAGCTCTGCACGTAGGCGCCGTACAGGCCGGCCAGCGCCGTGCCGGTACAGAACAGCGCGAACCGGCCGCTCCAGATGCCCCAGGCGGCCAGCAGGCCGCCCAGCAGGCCCAGCAAGGCGCCCAACTGGTAGCCGCCGCGCCGGCCGCGGCGGCGCATCATGGCGGCCGCGGGCAGGATGCCGGCGGCCAGGCCGAGGTTGTACAGGCTGACCGGCAGCGTCGCCAGCCCCGGGTCGCCGGCCAGCATCTGGCCCACCAGCCCGCCCATCGAGATGACGATGGCCGGGCTGGCCCCGCCCAGCGCCTGCGCGCAGCTGAGCAGGCGCGTGTTGCGGCGGATATTCGGCGATTCGGCGGTCGTGGTCATGGGCACCTGGCGCGAACAGGGCGCGGCAGGCCGCCGCGCAACCCTGATTCTGCGTCAAAACCGCCGGCGGCGTCAGCGCGGCGCGACGGGCGCGCGCGCCAGCGACCAGAAGGCGGGCAGGAAGCACTCGGCCACCAGCAGCGGCTGGCCGGCGCGCCAGAAGGCGGAGCGGCGCGCCCACAGCGCCGGCTCGGGGCCGCCGGCCGGCGCGCGCGCGATGGCGGTGGCATGGAAGGGCACGCCGGCGGCCAGCCGGCGGCATACGAAGACCGAGCGATGGATGCCGGGATCGTGGTACAGCATGTCGGCCAGCGGGCGCGTCAGCAGGCGCCGCATGCCCTGCCAGACGCCATGCGAGGCGCGCAGCGGCGTGAGGCTGCGCGCCACGACGCTGTCCACGCCGTCGATCGACATCAGCACTTCGCGCACCCAGACCGGGCTTTGCGCGGCGATGCGCATGCCGTCGGCCTCGTCGCGGGGCGCGCCGGTCGGGTACTCGGCCAGCACGCGCAGGCGTACGTGGCCCAGCTGGCGCAGGCCGGCGGTGAGCGCGCCGGGACGGAACAGCCAATACTTGCGCAAGGGATCCAGCGTCGAGGGCGCGGCGGGCAGCCAGCCGCGCGCAAGGGGAATGGGGGTGGTCATGGCTGTGTATTATGCCAAGCCGGCGCGGCGCCCGTGAGGCAGGCTCTACAATACGCGCCATGGAAAAAGTACGCATCTCCAAGCTGATGTCCGAGCGCGGGCTTTGTTCGCGCCGCGAGGCCGACAGCTATATCGAACGGGGCTGGGTGCGCGTCGACGGCGTGGTGGTGTCCGAGCTGGGCGCACGCGCCTTGCCCGATCAGGTCATCACCCTGGAGCGCGCCGCGGCCGCGCGCCAGACCGCGCGTGTCACCATCTTGCTGCACAAGCCCGTGGGCTATGTATCGGGACAGGCCGAGAAAGGCTACACCCCGGCGGTGGCGCTGATCGACGCGCGCTCGCGCTATGCGGGCGACCGCGCGCCCCAGCGCTTCGAGCGCGGCCAGCTGCAAGGGCTGGCCGTGGCCGGGCGGCTCGACATCGACTCGCAGGGCTTGCTGGTCCTCACGCAGGATGGCCGTATCGCCAAGAAGCTGATCGGCGAAGACTCCGAGGTCGACAAGGAATACCTGGTGCGGGTGCAGGGCCGCCTGTCCGAGGCGGGGCTGGCGCTGCTCAACCACGGCCTGTCGCTGGACGGCAAGCCATTGCGCCCCGCCCAGGTGCGCTGGCAGAACGCCGACCAGCTGCGGTTCGTGCTGCGCGAGGGCAAGAAACGCCAGATTCGCCGCATGTGCGAACTGGTGGGGCTGCGGGTGGTGGGCTTGAAACGGGTGCGCATCGGCCGGGTGTCGCTGGGCGACCTGCCGGCGGGCCAATGGCGCTATCTGCGCGCCGACGAACGCTTCTGAGCGACGTAACCGTTTCAGTCGATTTCCAAGCGGCCGCCGCCGGCCCGGCGATTAACGCAAATTTAAAAACGCCGGGTTATTCTGGCCTGCCAGTGTCTTGTTGCTCAGACGCTCCATCAGGAATTCCACGAAGATGCGGGTCTTGGCCGGCAGCATGCGGGTGTCCGTGACCGCGTAGACCGGGAACGGCCCGGCCAGCCAATCGGGCAAGATGCGCTTGAGACGGCCCGATTCGATGTCTTCGCGCACGTTGCCCATGGGCGCCAGGATCGCGATGCCGGCGCCCAGCGTGGCCAGGTTGCGCACCATCGACACGCTGTTGACCGAAAAGCGGTTGCCCGGGGTGATCTCGACGTGGCGCTCGCCGCTGTTCAGGGGCCAGCGCGTGACGCGGCCCGTGCCGGCGCGGAACTGAATGCATTCGTGGCGGGGCAGGTCATCGGGGTGTTGCGGTTCGCCGTGGCGCGCCAGGTAATCGGGCGACGCATACAGGTGGGCCGGCAGCACGCCCAGCAGGCGGGCGATGTGGGTGGAGTCGGGCAGATCGCCGATTTCGATCGACACATCGCAGGTCTGGAAAACCCGCTCGGCGTGCTCGGGGCTGGCCAGGTCCAGGTAGAAGGTGACCTCGGGGTAGCGGCGCGAGAACTCCGTGAACGCCTCGGACAGGAAGTCGGTGCCGAAGTCGGCCGGCATGTTCACGCGCAGCGGACCGGACGGCGTCTCGACCAGGTTCTGCAGCTCTTCATGGGCGATGCGGGCTTCGGCCACGATGCGCTGGCAGCGCTCGAAGTAAAGCTGCCCGGCTTCGGTCAGCTCGACCCGGCGCGTGGTACGGCTGAGCAGCCTCAGGCCGACCGAACGCTCCAGTTCGGCCACCTGGCGCGACAGGGTGGATTTGGGAATGGCCAGGTTCTCGGCGGCGCGGCCGAAGCTGAGCGTCCTGGCCACTTCGACGAAGAGTTCCATGCCTTGCAAACGGTTCATGGCGGATGGTGAGAGGGCGGAATATGAAATTGTCCCATATTTGGAATGATGTTTTCGAAAACAAGTTGTTTGTTTCCACCGCGGGATAACGCAAAATGCTCGTTTTGCAGCGCAGCACCAAGCCGGCCGGCAAACCCGCATGGCGGAGGCGGTGTGTTTCCTTTTATGCGTTGTGGCGCGCAACGGGTGCGCACAGGCATCCCGGCGCTTGGTTTGAATGGAAAGGCAAGCTATGAAGAATAACTATCTGGTCGGGCGCGGCATCGCCGCGCTTTCCTTGGCGGCATTGACCCTGACGCTGGCCGCATGCGGCAAGGAACAGCAGGCGGCGCAGGAAGGCGGGCAACCGCAGGTCGGGGTGGTCACCCTGAAAACCCAGTCGGTGGCGCTGTCCAGCGAATTGCCTGGCCGCACCGCCGCCTACCGCATCGCCGAAGTGCGTCCGCAGGTCAGCGGCATCGTCCAGAAGCGCCTGTTCACCGAAGGCGGCGAAGTCGCCGCCGGCCAGCAGCTCTACCAGATCGATCCGGCGCTGTACCAGGCCGAGGTCGACAGCCGGCGGGCCGCGCTGGCGCGCGTCCAGGCGCAGCTGAAGACCGCCACCTTGCTGGTGCAGCGCTACAAGCCGCTGGTCGATACGCGGGCGGTCAGCCGGCAGGCCTACGATGACGCGGTCGCCGCGCGCGACCAGGCCTCGGCCGACGCGCCGAGGTCAAGGCGGCCGAATGGAGTCCGCCCGCATCCAAGGCCGCCGCGCAACCGGCCGCCGCGAAGTAAGGGAGTTCCCGCATGGCAAAGTTTTTCATCGACAGGCCGGTGTTCGCCTGGGTGATCGCGATTGTGCTGATGATGGCCGGCGCGCTCTCCATCCTGAGCCTGCCGGTCGCGCAATATCCGAACATCGCGCCGCCCGCCATCAGCATCAACGTGACCTATCCTGGCGCCTCGGCTCAGACCGTGCAGGACACGGTGGTGCAGGTCATCGAGCAGCAGATGAACGGCATCGACAACCTGCAGTACATCTCGTCGGAAAGCAATTCCGACGGCAGCATGTCGATCACGCTCACGTTCTCGCAGGGCACCAACCCGGATACGGCGCAGGTGCAGGTGCAGAACAAGCTGGCGGTGGCCCAGCCGCTGCTGCCGCTGGAAGTGCAGCAGCAGGGCATCCGCGTCACCAAGGCCACCAAGAACTTCCTGATCGTCGCCGGCTTCGTGTCCACCGACGGCACCATGGACAAGTCCGACCTGGCCGACTACGTGGCCTCGTACATCCAGGACCCGATCAGCCGCACGCCCGGCGTGGGCAACTTCCAGCTGTTCGGCGCGCCATACGCCATGCGCATATGGATCAGCCCCGAGAAACTGGTCAATTTCGGCCTGACCGCCTCCGACGTCACCACCGCGATCCGCGAGCAGAACGTGCAGGTCTCGTCCGGGCAGCTGGGCGGCCAGCCGGCGGTGCGCGGCCAGCAGCTCAACGCCACGGTGATCGGACCGTCGCGGCTGCAGACCCCGGAAGCCTTCGGCCGCATCCTGCTCAAGGTCAATAGGGACGGCTCGCAGGTGCGCCTGAAGGACGTGGCCAGCATCGAGCTGGGCGCGCAGACGTACGCCATCGACAGCTACTACAACGGCAAGCCCGCCTCGGGCCTGGCCATCAAGCTGGCCAGCGGCGCCAACGCGCTCGATACCGCCCAGGCGGTGCGCGAGACCATCAACGGCCTCAAGCCGTACTTCCCGCCGGGCATGGACGTGGTGTATCCGTACGACACCACCCCGTTCGTCAGCCTGTCGATCGAGGGCGTGGTCAAGACGCTGTTCGAAGCGGTGCTGCTGGTCTTCCTGGTGATGTACCTGTTCCTGCAGAACGTGCGCGCCACGCTCATCCCCCACGCTGGCCGTGCCGGTGGTGCTGCTGGGCACGTTCGGGGTGCTGGCGGCGTTCGGCTATTCGATCAACACGCTGACCATGTTCGGCATGGTGCTGGCCATCGGCCTGCTGGTCGACGACGCCATCGTGGTGGTCGAGAACGTCGAGCGCGTGATGGCCGAGGAGGGACTGTCGCCCAGGCAGGCCACCCGCAAGTCGATGGGGCAGATCACCGGCGCGCTGATCGGTATCGCCATGGTGCTGGCGGCGGTGTTCGTGCCCATGGCGTTCTTCGGCGGTTCCACCGGGGTGATCTATCGCCAGTTCTCCATCACCATTGTTTCGTCCATGGTGCTGTCGGTGGTGGTGGCCATTGTCTTCACGCCGGCGCTGTGCGCCACCATGCTCAAACCCATTCCGAAGGGCCACCATGGCTCCAAGAAGGGCTTTTTCGGCTGGTTCAACCGCACCTTCGAGCGTTCCAGCCAGGCCTATGCCAACAACGTGGCCCGCAGCATGGGGCGCACCAAGCGCCTGTTGCTGATCTACGTGGTGATCCTGCTGGGCATGGCCTGGATGTTCATGCGCATTCCCACCGCGTTCCTGCCGGACGAAGACCAGGGCATCCTGTTCGCCCAGGTGCAGGCGCCGGCCGGCGCCACCAGCGAGCGCACCCAGGCCACCATCGACGCGGCGGTCAAGTACCTGCTGGAAGACGAGAAGGAATCGGTGGCCTCGGTGTTCGCGGTCAACGGCTTCAGCTTCGGCGGCCGCGGGCAGAACGCCGCCATCCTGTTCATCAAGCTGCGCGACTGGAACGAACGCAAGGGCGCCGAGCACCGCGCCGCCGCGGTGGCCGCGCGCGCCAATGCCAAGTTCCGCGCCGAGTTGCGCGACGCGCAGGCGGCCGTGTTCGCGCCGCCCGCGGTGATGGAGCTGGGCAACGCCACCGGCTTCGACTTCCAGCTGCAGGACCGCGCCGGCGTCGGCCACGAAAAGCTGCTGGCGGCGCGCAACCAGCTGCTGCAAGAGGCCGGCGCAAGCCCCATGCTGGTGGCCGTGCGCCCCAACGGCATCGAGGACGCGCCGCAGTACCAGCTGGACATCGACCGCGAGAAGGCGCGCGCGCTCGGCGTGTCGATCACCGAGATCAACAACACGCTCGCCACCGCCTGGGGCTCGTCCTACGTCAATGATTTCATCGACCGCGGCCGGGTCAAGAAGGTGTTCGTGCAGGGCGAGGCATCGTCGCGCATGCTGCCGCAGGACCTGGACAAATGGTACGTGCGCAACAACGCGGGCGACATGGTGCCGTTCTCGGCCTTCTCGTCGGCGCAATGGACCTTCGGGCCGCAGAAGCTGAACCGCTACAACGGCGTGCCGTCGTACAACATCCAGGGCCAGGCCGCGCCGGGCTACAGCTCGGGCGACGCCATGGCCGAGATGGAGCGGCTGGCCGACAAGCTGCCGCTGGGCATCGGCTACGACTGGACCGGCCTGTCGTTCGAGGAGCGCCTGTCGGGCGCGCAGGCGCCCGCGCTGTACGCGATCTCGCTGATCGTGGTGTTCCTGTGCCTGGCCGCGCTCTATGAAAGCTGGAGCATTCCCACCGCGGTGATGCTGGTGGTGCCGCTGGGCGTGGTGGGGGGCCTTGCTGGCCACCATGACGCGGGGCCTGTCCAACGACGTGTACTTCCAGGTGGAGCTGCTGACCACCATCGGGCTGGCCGCCAAGAACGCCATCCTGATCGTGGAGTTCGCCAAGGAGCACTACGAGGAGGGCGCCAGCCTGACCGAGGCGGCGGTGCACGCCGCGCGCCAGCGCCTGCGCCCCATCCTGATGACGTCGCTGGCGTTCATCCTGGGCGTGGTGCCGCTGGCCATCTCCACGGGCGCCGGCTCGGGCAGCCAGAACGCCATCGGCACGGGCGTGATCGGCGGCATGCTGACCGGCACCTTCCTGGCGATCTTCTTCGTGCCCCTGTTCTTTGTCCTTACCCTGCGCCTGTTCAAGGTCAAGCGCGCCTCGGAGAACCGCGAGGACGACGACCCGCATGGCGGCGCCCAGCCAGCCACGCACGGAGGACAGCCGCAATGAAACCTGTCGTCATGAGAACCTTGTTGTCCCTTGCCGTGGCCACGGCCCTGGCCGGCTGCTCGCTGGCGCCCACCTACGAGCGCCCGCAGGCGCCGGTCGACGCGGCCTATCCGTCCGGCCCGGCCTACGGCGCGCCGGGCCAGGCCGCCGCGGGCGCGCCGGCCGCCGCCGACGTGGGCTGGCGCGACTTCTTCGGCGACCCGCTGCTGCAGGAGCTGCTGGCGCTGTCGCTGGCCAACAACCGCGACCTGCGGGTCGCCGCGCTCAACGTGGAGGCGGCGCGCCTCAACCCGAGCGGACAGGCCGGCATCAGCCGCAGCTACCAGGTCGGTGCCAGCCTGTCGACCTGGGAGCTGGACCTGTTCGGGCGCATCCGCAGCCTCAGCGAACAGGCGCTGCAGCTCTATCTGGCCCAGGACGAAACGCGCCTGGCCACCCAGCTGACGCTGGTGGCCGAGACCGCCAACGCCTACCTGACCCTGCGCGCCGACCAGGAACTGCTGGCGCTGACGCGCCAGACGCTGGCGGCCCAGCAGGAGTCGTACAAGCTGACCCGCCAGAGCTACGACCTGGGCGTGGCGACCGAGCTGGACCTGAGCCAGGCCGAGATTTCGCTGCGCACCGCCGAGCGCAATCTGTCGCAGTACACGCGCATGGCGGCGCAGGACCGCAACGCGCTGGTGCTGCTGGTGGGCCAGCCGCTGCCGGCCGGCATCGGCGCGCAGCTGGACCAGGCCGTGGCGCTGCCCGACGGCGTGGTCCTGGCCGACCTGCCGGCGGGCCTGCCGTCGGATCTGCTCGCGCGCCGGCCGGATATCCGCGCGGCGGAGCACCAGCTGCAAGCCGCCAACGCCAGCATCGGCGCGGCGCGCGCGGCGTTCTTCCCGCGCATCAGCCTGACCGGCTCGGCCGGCACGGCCAGCGCCAGCCTGGGCGGCCTGTTCGATGCCGGGTCGGGGGCCTGGAGTTTCGCGCCGCAGATCAGCGTGCCGATCTTCGCGGGCGGGGCGCTGCGCGCCAGCCTGGACCTGGCCAAGATCCAGAAGGACATCGGCATCGCGCGCTACGAGCAGGCCATCCAGAGCGGGTTCCGCGAGGTCTCCGACGCGCTGGCCGGCCGCGGCACATTGCAGGAGCAGATCCGGTCGCAGGAACTGCTGGTGCAGGCCAACCAGCGCGCCTACGACCTGTCGCAGCAGCGTTACCAGCAGGGCATCGACAACTATCTCAGCGTGCTGGATTCGCAGCGTTCGCTGTATACGGCGCAGCAGACGCTGGTCGAGACGCGGCTGGCGCGCCTGTCCAACCTGATCCAGCTCTACAAGGCGCTGGGCGGCGGCTGGTCCGAGCGCACGGTGGCGGCGGCGCAGGCCGGCTGATCGCGCGCGGCCGTCCAAAACAGACAGGCCGGCAAGATGCCGGCCTGTCTGTTTGCGCAGTGGCGAGGGTCAGGCGCGCTTCTTGGCGACCAGGCCCACGACGAACAACACGATGATCGCGCCGACGACCGAACCGATCCAGCCCGCGGGTTCGCCCGGTGCGTACCAGCCCAGTTGCTGGCCCAGGAAACCGGCGACCACCGATCCGATGATGCCCAGGATCGTCGTCATGATGTAGCCCATGTTCTGGTCTCCCGGCATGATGGCCCGGGTGATCAGTCCGACGACAAACCCGACGATGATCATGATGATGATGTTCATACGCGCGCTCCTTCGTGGTGGCGAAATGGTGCGGCCATATGATACCCATGGCCGTGCGCCCGACGCTGTAACAACACGTACGACCGCAGGGGATTGCCGCGCGGTGGGGCGCAAAAGCAACAACCGCGCCCTGGGGCGCGGTCCGGATCATTGGGTCTGCGCGATGAGCTGGCGCAGGTCCTTGACCATGGTGTCGATGGTGTCCGTGTCGGAGGCCAGCAGGCGCGCCTTGCCCTGGTTGTCGAAGATATAGACGCCGCGGCTGTGGGTGACGTCGTAGATATCGGCGTCGTCGCCCGGCTTGGGCTTCTCGATCTGGTAGGCCACCCGATAGCGCCGCGCCAGGTCGGCGATCTGCTTTTCGTTGCCGGTCACGCCGATCGCATTGCTGTTGAACTCATTGACATAGGCCTGCAGGATGTCCGGGGTATCGCGATGCGGGTCGACGCTGACGAACAGGATGCGCACGTCCCTGGCCTGCTCGCCCAGTTGCTGCAGCACCGCCGTCAGTTGCGCCATGGTGGTGGGGCAGACGTCGGGGCAGCTGGCGTAGCCGAAGAACAGCAATACCGTCTTGCCCTTGAGGTCGTCGCTGCTGACGGTCTTGCCGTGCGCGCCCGGCAGGCTGAACTTCAGGTCGGGCAGATGGCCCTTGACGTTGTACAGCGACCAATCCGCCGAACGTTCGCTGCACGCCGCCAGCAGCATCAACATCGCCAGGAGCAGGCCGCGCCACGCGCGGCCGGAAAGAGGTGAGTACATGGTAGATACAGCCAGGCGCCGACGCGGCGCGCGCATGAGTGGAAAGGACCTGGGGATTCTACCGCGTCGGGGCGGGAGGGGCGCGGGGGTGGAGTTGGCAGGTGCCTGTCCCCGCGGGGACAGGCACCTGAGGCGTCCAGAAGTCAGCAGGTGCCAGTCCCCCTGCGGGGACAGGCACCTGAGAGGTCAGGCTTGCATGCCGCTGTGCCGCAGCAGGGCGTCGATGCGGGGTTCGCGGCCGCGGAAGGCGCGGAAGGAGTCGGCGGCGGGGCGGGCGCCGCCGACGGCGAGGATTTCCTTGCGAAAGCGCGCGCCGGTGGCGCCGTCCAGCGTGGTGGCGGCCGGCTCGCCCTGGCGGGCGGCTTCCTCGAAGGCTTCGTACGCGTCGGCCGACAGCACCTCGGCCCACTTGTAGCTGTAGTACCCGGCGCCATAACCGCCGGCAAACAGGTGCGAGAAGCTGTGGGGCAGGCGATGCCACGCGGGCGGGAACAGCACCGCGACTTCCTGGCGCACCTGCTGCAGCAGCGCCAGCACGTCGGCGATAGGCGCGCCTTGCGGGCGGTCGTGCAGCATCATGTCGAACAGCGCGAACTCGATCTGGCGCACGGTCTGCATGCCGCTCTGGAAGTTGCGCGCCGCCACCAGGCGGTCGTAGAGATCGCGCGGCAGCGGCTGGCCGGTTTCGACATGGGCCGACAGCTTCTGCACCACGCTCCATTCCCAGCAGAAGTTCTCCATGAACTGCGACGGCAGTTCGATGGCGTCCCACTCGACGCTGGCGAACGCCGCCGCGCCGGGCTCGTCCACTTCGGACAGCAGGGCGTGCAGCGCGTGGCCGGTTTCGTGGAACAGCGTGATGACGTCATCGTGCGTGAGCAGCGCGGCCTTGTCGCCATTGGGGCGCGAGAAGTTGCACGTCAGGTAGGCGACCGGCGTCTGCAGATCGCCTTGCACGCGGCGTCGGCTGCGCTCGCTGTCGACCCAGGCGCCGCTTTGCTTGCCGGCGCGCGCGTACAGGTCGAGGTAAAGATGCCCCAGCGTCGCGCCGTCCGGGCTTTCGACCCGCACGCCGCGCACGTCGGCATGCCAGGACGACACCGGCACTTCGCGCAGGCGCACGTCGAACAGCGTCTCGATGACCTCGAACAGGCCCGCCAGCACGCGCGGCTCGGTGAAGTACTGCTTGATCTCGTCTTCCGAGTAGGCATAGCGCGATTCGCGCAGCCGCTCGGCGGCGAAGGGCACGTCCCAGGGCTGCAGCTCGGCCAGGCCCAGCTCGCCGGCGGCGAAGGCCTGCAATTCGGCCAGGTCGCGTTCGGCGTACGGCTTGGCGCGGCGCGCCAGGTCGCGCAGGAAGTCCACGACTTCGGTGGCGTCGCGCGCCATGCGGGTCTGCAGGCGCAGGGCGGCGAAGGTGGGGTACTGCAGCAGCCCGGCTTCGTCGGCGCGCAGCTGCAGCAGTTCTTCGATCAGCGGCGAGTTGTCGTAGGCGGCGTCGCCATGCTCGGACGCGACGGTGCCGTACGCGCGGTACAGGGTTTCGCGCAGGGCGCGGTCGCGCGCGTACTGCATGACGGGCAGGTAGCAGGGCATTTTCAGCGTCAGCTTCCAGCCGGTGGCGCCATCGTCCTCGGCCGCCTTGCGCGCCGCGGCCAGCACGTCGGCCGGGATGCCGTCCAGGCGCGCCTGGTCGTCGACCAGCAGCGACCACGCGTCGATGGCGTCGAGCACGTTCTCGGAGAACTTCTGCGATGCCTGGGCCTCGCGGTCGGAGATCTCGGCGTAGCGTTCGCGCGCGGCCCCTTGCAGCTCGACGCCGCTGAGGCGGAAGTCGCGCAGCGCCAGCTCGACCACGCGGCGGCGCACCGGCGGCCAGGCCGCGAAATCCTCGGCGGCCTGCAGGCGCTGGTACTGGCGGTACAGGCCTTCGTGCAGGCCGACCCAGGTGGAGAATTCGGTGACCAGCGGCAGCGCGGCGTTGTAGGCCTCGCGCAGCACGGGCGTGTTGACCACCGCGTTCAGGTGGCCGGCCACCGACCAGGCGCGCCACAGGCGCTCGGATGCGCTGTCCAGGGGCGCCACCACGGCGTCCCAGGTGGCGGGCAGGGCCGGGTCGGCCGCGTGTTCGACCGCCGCGCGGGCGATATCCACCAGGGCCTGGACGGCCGGCACGATGTGTTCGGGTTTGACGGCGGCGTAGTCGACCAGGTCGGCGACCGGCGCAAGCAGGGGATTCTGGGTCATGGGCTTGGAAATTCCGTGGACGAGCCGGCGCAGCCCGAAGGGCGCGCATGCCATGAGAGTGGGGACGGACGGGCGGATTGCAAGGCGGGCATGCCAGGCGCGGCGCGCCTGGCTGCGCGGGGCAGGGCCTTACGCGGCAGCGCGTTCGGCCGCTTCAACCGTATTGACCAGCAGCATGGCGATGGTCATGGGGCCGACGCCGCCGGGCACCGGCGAGATGGCGCCGGCCACTTCGCGGGCCGAGGCCATGTCGACGTCGCCGCACAACTTGCCGTCGGCGCCGCGGTTGATGCCGACGTCGATGACCACGGCGCCGGGCTTGATCATCGAGCCGTCGATCATGCCGGGCTTGCCGGTGGCCACCACCAGCACGTCGGCGCGGCGCGTCTGGGCGCCCAGGTCGCGGGTCTTGGAGTTGCAGATCGTGATGGTCGCGCCCGCCTGCAGCAGCAGCATCGCCATCGGCTTGCCGACGATATTGCTGGCGCCCACGATGACCGCCTCGGCGCCGCGCAGGGCCACGCCTTCGGATTCGAGCATCTTCATCACGCCGTAGGGCGTGCAGGGGCGAAACAGCGGCTGGCCGGTCATGAGCAGGCCGGCATTGCTGATGTGGAAACCGTCGACGTCCTTCTCGGCGGCAATGGCCTCGATCACCTTGTGCGCGTCCATGTGCCTGGGCAGCGGCAGCTGCACCAGGATGCCGTGGATGGACGGGTCGCGGTTGAGCGCGTCGATGCGTTCGAGCAACTGGGCCTCGGTGAGGTCGGCCGGGTATTGCTCCTTGACCGAATGCAGGCCGGCCTTCTCGCAGGCGGCGACCTTGTTGCGCACATAGACTTGCGAGGCGGGGTCATCGCCCACCAGCACGACCGCCAGGCCGGGGCGCACGCCCTTGGCCGTCAGCGCCTGCACGCGCTGGGCGACTTCTTCGCGAATGCGCTGCGACAGGGCGGCGCCGTCGATGATGCGTGCGGTCATGTGTGGGCCTCGGGTTTGGCCAGGGCCACTTTCATCAGGTCTGCTACGGTGGTCACTTCAAGTTTTTCCATGATGTTGGCGCGATGCGCCTCGACGGTCTTGATGCTGATGCCCAGGTCGTCGGCGATCTGCTTGTTCAAGCGGCCGGCGACGATGCGTTCCAGCACCTGTTGCTCGCGCGCCGTCAGGCGGGCAAGCATGGCTTCGTGGTCTTTCTGCGCCTGGAACTTGCTGATCCGCTGCACCGCCTGCTCCAGCATGCGGGCCACGATCTCGCGCAGGTCGGATTCGTTGAACGGCTTTTCCAGGAAGTCCACGGCGCCCTTTTTCATGGTCGACACCGCCATCGGCACGTCGCCGTGGCCGGTGATGAACACGATGGGCAGCGGGGCGTTGCGGGCGATCAGCTGCTCCTGCAGTTCCAGGCCGCTCATGCCCGGCATGCGCACGTCGGCGATCAGCACGCCGATCTGGCTGGCGTCGTACTCGTCCAGGAAATTCTCGCCGCTGGCGTAGGCGCGTACGCGGTAGCCGTTGGCTTCCAGCAGCCAGCGCAGGGAATCGCGCACGGCTTCGTCGTCGTCAACTATGAATACGGTGCTCGACAGGTGGGGCGTGTTCATGCGTGCAACTCCTCGGACTGGTCGTTCTGTGCCTGCGACTGGGGCGTGGCGCAGGGCAGTGTAAAGCGGAAAATGGTGCCGCCGGCAGGATTGGGATCCGCCCACAGACGGCCGTGGTGCGACTCGATAATGGTACGGCAAATGTTCAGCCCCATGCCCAGTCCTTGCGACTTGGTGCTGAAGAACGGTTCAAACAGGCGCTCCGGCTCGGGCAGCCCGTGGCCGCGATCGACCACCGCCACCTCGATGTGCTGCTCGTGCGGGATGACGGCCACTTTCAGCTCGTCGGACTCGCTCTTTTCCATGGCCTCCAGGCCATTCTTGAGCAGGTTCAGCAGCACCTGTTCGATCAGGATGGGGTCGGCCAGCACGTCGGGCGCGTTCGAGGGCACGAAGCGCTCGATGCGGATGCGGCGCTTGCGCGCGTCGATCTCGGCGAACCCGATGGCGTTGTCGACGATGCGGCTGATCGCCACCCGCTGGCGGCGCGGTTCGCTGCGTTTGACGAACTCGCGGATGCGGCTGATGATCTTGCCGGCTCGCTCGGCCTGCGAGGCGGCCTTCTCCAGCGCCGGCAGCAGCATGTTGGGGCTGGTGTGGCCGGCCTTGACCAGCGCCACCGCGCCCATGCTGTAGTTGGCGATGGCGGTCAGCGGCTGGTTCAGCTCGTGCGCCAGCGACGAGGCCATCTCGCCCATGGTGGTCAGGCGGCTGGTGAGCTGGATCTTCTCCTGCTGCACGCGCGAGGCTTCCTCGTGGACGCGGCGCTCGGTGATGTCGCGCGCTACCTGCATGCGCACGCGGCGGCCGTCGGTCCAGGCCAGCATGCGGTGGTGCACCTCGAACCAGCGCTGCACCGAGGGGGCGAACACCTCCACCGACTCGTCGGTGAAGCGGCCGCGCCGGCCGGCCAGCAGCTCGTCGTGGCCGCCGGTCTGGGCGCCGAACACGCGCCGGTAGGTGCGGTTGGCGAACAGCAGTTCCAGTCCGTCGTGGGTGTCGGCGGTGACCGAGATGGCGTCGTCCAGGCCTTCGAGCACGGTCATGAAGCGTTCGTGCGCGGCGGTCAGGGCCTCGCGGATGCGCTTGGGTTCGGTGATGTCGGTCATGGAGGTCATCCAGCCGATCTGGTCGCCGTTGGGGTCGAGCAGGGGCGAGACGTACATGCGCGCCGTGAAGCGCGAGCCGTCGCGGCGCTGCGCCTCGACCTCCAGCCCGCTGCTGGGCGTCTTGCCCGAGGTCAGCACCTCCAGCGTGTGCTGGTGCTGGTCGTGGCGGCCGGGCACCCAGTACGGAAAGGGCGGGCTGCGGCCGATCAGGTCGGCTTCGTTCCAGCCGATCATGCGGCAGAACGCCGGATTGACGTAGGCGATGCGTCCCTCCATATCCAGCACCCGCATGCCGGTGGACATGGAGTTCTCCATCGCGCGGCGAAAGCCCGTCTCGGCGATCAGGGCGGCCTCGGCCTCGGAGCGAAAGCGCGTATAGCGCCACAGCATCAGCAGGCTGATCACGATGACGCAGGACAGCGCCAGCACCACCCAGATCAGCCGCTGCTGGCGCAGCTCCTGGTCGATGGTGACGAACATGACGCTGTCGTCGTGGATGCGCTGCAGCCAGAAGAACACGCCCATCACACATATATAGAGGACGAGCACGAGCGCCGGCGTCAGCCAGTACACGCCACGCCTGCGCGCGCGGGCGTGGTCACGGAACGACATCGGTATATTGGACTTGGGCGGGCTGGACATGGACTTCTTGTCGTTGGAGCCGGCATTTTAGATTCTGTTGCGGCTTGTTGCTTGCCGGGGAAGGGGATTTCCGCGATAACTGTCGCTACAACGGATTTTGTATTATGAAATGCCGTACCGCAACATGAAAATTTCCTTGCGACGGGTTAATCTTGCTACTTAGAATGCCGGCTTCGGCACAATGCAGCCGTCCGCAACCCACGCGTAACATGGTATCCGGCATCCGGCAACTCTTGCGCCCCGCACACTGATAAGCCGGGAAGCGGCCAGAAACCCCAACAGGAGACACACGATGTCCTCTTTCGCCCAGGCTGGCGCCCTAGCGGCCGCCAATGACGAAGACACCCTCGAGACACAGGAATGGCTGGAAGCATTGGCCGCCGTCCTCGACCGTGAAGGACCGCAGCGCGCGCACTACCTGCTGGAGCGTCTGATCGACGAGGCGCGCCGTTCCGGCGCCCATATCCCGTTCTCGCCGAACACCGCCTACGTGAACACGATTCCGCCGGGGCTGGAGCCTGCCCATCCCGGCAACCTGGAGCTGGAAGCCCGCATCCGCTCGTACGTGCGCTGGAACGCCATGGCGATGGTGGTGCGCGCCAACAAGCACAACCCGCCCGACGGCGGCGACCTGGGCGGCCATATCGCCTCGTTCGCCTCGCTGGCCACCATGATCGGCTGCGGCCAGAACCATTTCTGGCACGGCGAGACCGAAGAGCACGGCGGCGACCTGGTGTACTTCCAGGGCCATACCTCGCCGGGCATGTACGGCCGCGCCTACCTGGAAGGCCGCCTGACCGAGGACCAGCTCAACCATTTCCGCCAGGAAGTCGACGGCAAGGGCCTGTCTTCCTATCCGCACCCCAAGCTGATGCCGGATTTCTGGCAGTTCCCCACGGTGTCGATGGGCCTGGGCCCGCTGATGGCCATCTACCAGGCCCGTTTCCTGAAGTACCTGCATGCCCGCGGCATCGCCGACACCAGCAACCGCAAGGTCTGGGTGTTCTGCGGCGACGGCGAGATGGACGAGCCCGAATCGCTGGGCGCCATCGCCCTGGCCGCGCGCGAGAAGCTGGACAACCTGATTTTCGTCATCAACTGCAACCTGCAGCGCCTGGACGGCCCGGTGCGCGGCAACGGCAAGATCATCCAGGAGCTGGAAGGCGACTTCCGCGGCTCGGGCTGGAACGTCATCAAGCTGATCTGGGGCGGCTACTGGGACCCGCTGCTGGCGCACGACAAGGAAGGCATTCTGCGCCGCATCATGGAAGAGGCCGTCGACGGCGAGTACCAGGCGTACAAGGCCAACGACGGCAAGTACGTGCGCGAGCACTTCTTCGGCAAGCATCCCAAGCTGCTGGAGATGGTCGCGCGCATGAGCGACGAGGACATCTGGCGCCTGAACCGCGGCGGCCATGACCCCCACAAGGTCTATGCGGCGTTCGACGCGGCCAGCAAGCACGCCGGCCAGCCCACCGTGATCCTGGCCAAGACCATCAAGGGCTACGGCATGGGCCACGTCGGCCAGGCCAAGAACCCCACCCACCAGCAGAAGAAGCTGGAGCTCGACTCGATCCGCGAGTTCCGCGACCGCTTCGGCATTCCGATTCCCGACGACAAGCTGGAAGAGCTGCCGTACTACAAGCCGGCCGAAGACTCGCCCGAAATGCAGTACCTGCACGAGCGCCGCAAGGCGCTGGGCGGCTACCTGCCCAAGCGCCGCGCCAAGGCCGACGAGCAACTGAAGGCGCCGGCCCTGGACGCCTTCAAGGCCGTGCTCGAGCCCACCGCGGAAGGGCGCGAGATCTCCACCACCCAGGCTTTCGTGCGGGTGCTCAACCAGGTCCTGCGCGACAAGGACCTCGGTCCGCGCGTGGTGCCCATCCTGGCCGACGAGTCGCGCACCTTCGGCATGGAAGGGCTGTTCCGCCAGATCGGCATCTATGCGCCCGAAGGTCAGAAGTACACCCCGGTCGACAAGGACCAGGTCATGTACTACAAGGAGTCGGCCGACGGCCAACTGCTGCAGGAAGGCATCAACGAAGCGGGTGCGATGAGCTCGTGGATGGCGGCGGCCACGTCGTACTCCACCAACAACCGCATCATGGTGCCGTTCTACATCTATTACTCGATGTTCGGGTTCCAGCGCGTGGGCGACCTGGCCTGGGCGGCCGGCGACATGCAGGCGCGCGGCTTCCTGCTGGGCGGCACCGCCGGGCGCACCACGCTCAACGGCGAGGGCCTGCAGCACGAGGACGGCCACAGCCACCTGCTGGCCTCGACCATCCCGAACTGCGTCTCGTACGACCCGACGTTCGCCCACGAGCTGGCCGTCATCATCCAGCATGGCCTCAAGCGCATGGTGGAGGACCAGGAGAACGTCTACTACTACCTGACCGTGATGAACGAGAACTACCCGCAGCCGGGCCTGACCGCCGGCGACGAGGAAGGCATCATCCGCGGCATGTACAAGCTGAAGTCGCACGGCAAGGGCAAGCAGCGCGTGCAGCTGATGGGTTCGGGCACCATCCTGTGCGAAGTGATGGCGGCCCAGGAACTGCTGGAAGCCGACTGGGGCGTGGCGTCCGATATCTGGAGCGTGACCAGCTTCACCGAGCTGCGCCGCGACGGCCTGGACGCCGAGCGCCACAACCTGCTGCATCCGGAAGGCAAGCAGCAGGTGCCGTACGTGACCACGCAGCTGGCCAAGAGCGACGGCCCGATCATCGCCTCGACGGACTACATGAAGCTGTTCGCCGACCAGATCCGCCCGTTCGTGCCCAAGGGCCGTACCTACAAGGTGCTGGGAACCGACGGTTTTGGCCGCTCGGACTTCCGCTACAAGCTGCGCGAGCATTTCGAGGTCGATCGCCACTTCGTGGTGCTGGCCTCGCTGCGCGCGCTGGCCGACGAGGGCAAGATCCCGGCCGCCAAGGTCGCTGAAGCCATCAAGAAGTACGGCATCAACCCGAACAAAGCCAACCCGCATCACGCCTGAGGGTAAACAGACATGAGCAATATCGTGGAAATCAAGGTACCGGACATCGGTGACTTCAAGGAGGTGGAAGTCATCGAGGTGCTGGTATCGGCGGGCGACACGATCAAGGCCGAGCAAAGCCTGATCACGGTGGAGTCCGACAAGGCATCGATGGAGATTCCGGCCTCGGCCGCGGGCGTGGTGAAGTCGGTCAAGGTGAAGGTGGGCGACAAGATCGCCGAAGGCACGGTCATCCTGGAAGTGGAGGCGGCCGGCGAGGCCGCC
Organism: Bordetella pertussis 18323; assembly: GCF_000306945.1. NCBI lineage: Bacteria > Pseudomonadati > Pseudomonadota > Betaproteobacteria > Burkholderiales > Alcaligenaceae > Bordetella > Bordetella pertussis. Next base: position 1,456,734 of record NC_018518.1, read on the forward strand.
GCCGCGCCCAAGGCCGAGGCCCCCAAGGCCGAGCAGGCCGCCGAGACGCCCAAGGCCGACGCCGCGAAGGCCGAGGCGCCCCAGGCGCAGGCGGCCCAGGCCGAGGCGCCGGCCGCCGCCGGCCCGATCGAAGTCAAGGTGCCCGATATCGGCGACTTCAAGGAAGTCGAGGTCATCGAGGTGCTGGTCGCCGAGGGCGACACCATCAAGGCCGAGCAAAGCCTGATCACGGTCGAGTCCGACAAGGCCTCGATGGAAATCCCGGCCTCGGCGGGCGGCGTGGTGCAGTCGCTCAAGGTCAAGGTAGGCGACAAGGTCGCGATGGGCACGGTCATCGCCGTGGTGCAGGGCCAGGGCGCCGCCGCGGCGCCGGCCGCAGCCGAGCCCGCCGCGCCGGCTTCGCCCGTGGCCCCGGCTTCGGCTCCGGCGCAGCGGCCCGCCCCGGCCGCCGCGCTGCAGGACGAAGACCTCAAGCCCGGCCAATTGCCGCATGCCTCGCCGTCGGTGCGCAAGTTCGCGCGCGAGCTGGGCGTGAACCTGAGCCGCGTCACCGGCTCGGCCGCCAAGGGCCGCATCACGGCCGATGACGTGCGCGCCTACGTGAAGCAGGCGCTGTCGGCTGGTGCGCCGGCTGGCGCCTCGGGCGGCGGCGATGGCGCCGCGCTGGGGCTGCTGCCGTGGCCCAAGATCGATTTCACCAAGTTCGGCCCCATCGAAGCCAAGCCGCTGTCGCGCATCAAGAAGATCTCGGGCGCCAACCTGCACCGCAACTGGGTCATGATCCCGCACGTCACCAACAACGACGAAGCGGACATCACCGACCTGGAGGCGCTGCGCGTGGCGCTGAACAAGGAGAACGAGAAATCGGGCGTCAAGGTCACCATGCTGGCCTTCCTGATCAAGGCGGTGGTCGCGGCGCTGAAGAAGTTCCCCGAGTTCAACGCCTCGCTGGATGGCGACAACCTGGTGCTCAAGCAGTACTACCACATCGGCTTCGCCGCCGACACGCCCAACGGGCTGGTGGTGCCGGTGGTGCGCGACGCCGACAAGAAGGGCATCCTGGAGCTGGCCCGCGAAACCTCCGAGCTGGCCAGGAAGGCCCGCGAAGGCAAGGCCTCGCCCGCCGAGATGCAGGGCGGCTGCTTCTCGATCTCGTCGCTGGGCGGCATCGGCGGCACGCATTTCACGCCCATCATCAACGCGCCCGAAGTGGCCATCCTGGGCGTGTCGCGCTCGGCCCACAAGCCGGTCTGGGACGGCAAGCAGTTCGTGCCGCGCCTGACCCTGCCGCTGTCGCTGTCCTATGACCACCGCGTCATCGACGGCGCCTCGGCGGCGCGCTTCAACGCCTATCTCGGCCAGCTGCTGGTCGACTTCCGCCGCATCGCGCTGTAACGGGGGCAATCGATGAGCAATATCGTGGAAATCAAGGTGCCCGACATCGGTGACTTCAAGGAAGTCGAAGTCATCGAGGTGCTGGTCGCCGCCGGCGACACCATCAAGGCCGAGCAAAGCCTGATCACGGTCGAGTCGGACAAGGCGTCGATGGAAATCCCGGCCTCGTCGGCGGGCGTGGTGAAATCGGTCAAGGTCAAGGTGGGCGACAAGGTCGCCGAGGGCACGGTCATCCTGGACGTGGAGGCGGCCGGCGAGGCCGCCGCCGCGCCCAAGGCCGAGGCGCCCAAGGCCGAGGCGCCGAAGGCGGATGCACCGAAGGCGCCGGCCGCCAAGGCGAGCGCGCCGGCCGCGGCCGCCTACAGCGGCTCGGCCGACCTCGAATGCGACATGCTGGTGCTGGGCGCGGGCCCCGGCGGCTATTCGGCCGCCTTCCGCGCCGCCGACCTGGGCATGGACACCGTGATGGTCGAGCGCTACGCCACCCTGGGCGGCGTGTGCCTGAACGTGGGCTGCATTCCCTCCAAGGCGCTGCTGCACAACGCCGCGGTGATCGACGAAGCGCGCGCGCTGGCCGCCCATGGCATCAGCTTCGGCGAGCCCAAGGTCGACCTGGACAAGCTGCGCGGCTACAAGGACAGCGTGGTCGCCAAGCTGACCGGCGGCCTGGCCGGCATGGCCCGCGCGCGCAAGGTGCGCGTGGTCACCGGCACGGGCGAGTTCGCCGACCCGCACCACCTCACGGTGACCGACGGCGAGGGCAAGAAGCAGACCATCCGCTTCAAGCAGGCCATCATCGCCGCCGGCAGCCAGTCGGTGAAACTGCCGTTCCTGCCCGACGACGAACGCATCGTGGACTCCACCGGCGCGCTGCAGCTGCGCGCCATCCCCAAGAAGATGCTGATCGTCGGCGGCGGCATCATCGGCCTGGAAATGGGCACGGTGTACTCCACCCTGGGCGCGCGCCTGGACGTGGTGGAAATGCTCGACGGCCTGATGCAGGGCGCCGACCGCGACCTGGTCAAGGTGTGGCAGAAGATGAACGCGCCGCGCTTCGACAACATCATGCTCAAGACCAAGACGGTAGGCGCCGAGGCCCGCAAGGACGGCATCTACGTCAGCTTCGAGGGCGAGGGCGCGCCCAAGGAGCCGCAGCGCTACGACCTGGTGCTGCAGGCCGTGGGCCGCAGCCCCAACGGCAAGAAGATCGGCGCCGAGCGCGCCGGCGTGGCCGTCACCGAGCGCGGCTTCATCGAGGTGGACCGCCAGATGCGCACCAACGTGCCGCACATCTACGCCATCGGCGACGTGGTCGGCCAGCCCATGCTGGCCCACAAGGCCGTGCACGAAGGCCACGTGGCGGCCGAGGCGGCCCATGGCGAGAAGTCGTACTTCGACGCGCGCGTCATTCCGTCGGTGGCCTACACCGATCCGGAAGTGGCCTGGGTGGGCCTGACCGAGGACGAGGCGAAGAAGCAGGGCGTCAAGGTCGAGAAGGGCCTGTTCCCGTGGGCGGCCTCCGGCCGCGCCATCGCCAACGGCCGCGACGAGGGCTTCACCAAGCTGCTGTTCGACGCCGAGACCCACCGCATCGTCGGCGGCGGCATCGTCGGCACGCACGCGGGCGATCTCATCAGCGAAATCGCCCTGGCCATCGAAATGGGCGCGGACATGGTCGACATCGGCAAGACCATCCACCCGCATCCGACCCTGGGCGAATCCGTCGGCATGGCCGCCGAAGTCGCCGAAGGCGTGTGCACCGACCTGCCGCCGATGCGCAAGAAGTAAGGCGCGCGGCATGGCAGCACAAGGGCCCCTCGCGGGGCCCTTGTGCGTTGGCGCGGCGCATTGGCCAACGGAAGAGGGCGGGGCGTGAGCAGGCGCCTGCCCCGCCGGGACACACGCTCTTGCGCGCGCCGGACGCAAAAACGCCCGGCGCGGTGAGGCGGCCGGGCGTACGTACTGCCATGGCCCCGGGCGGGTTGTGCCCGCCCGGGGTGTGCCGATGCTTAGCGCAGCAGCGACAGGACGTTTTGCGGGACTTGGTTGGCCTGGGCCAGGACCGAGGTGCCAGCCTGTTGCAGGATCTGGTTCTTGGTCATGTTCGACACTTCGGTCGCGTAGTCCGAATCTTCGATGCGCGAACGGGCAGCCGATAGGTTCGTGATCGTGTTGTTCAGGTTGGCAACGGTCGATTCGAAACGGTTCTGGATCGCGCCCAGCGAGCTGCGCTGCTCGTCCACGGCCTTCATGGCGTCGTCCAGCTTGGACAGCGCGTTGGCGTTGCCGCCGGACACGGTGACGTTGTCGCCGGAGGCGACGTCGTTGACGCCGACGGCGGCTTCAGCGGCTTGCGAAGCGACGGCACCCAGTTGGTCGCCCAGGGCGGCCTTGCCGTCCTTGTCGAAGGTCAGGGCGTAGGAGGTCAGCGTGCCGGCGTTGTCGACCACGACCGCGTATTGCGGGTTGGCGGCATCGCCGTACGAGACGACGCTGCCGTCGCCTGCGGCGGCGCCAGCAGCCTGTTCGGCGGCCGCCACGGCGGCGTCGAAGGTCACGGTGTCCGAAGCGATGGTGGTCGTGACGGCCGACAGCACGTCAAAGCCCAGCGCGTTGACGGTGCGAGCCTCGCCGTTGACCGTGCCACCGGGGACGGTGCCCACGGCGTCATACAGGTTCCAGTTCGAGTTGCGATCGATCTTGATATCGATCGTTTCGTTGTCCTTGGCGCCGACCTGGATCGACAGGGTCATGTCGGTGGCGTTGGACTTCAGGACCTTGATGCCGTTGAAGTCGGTCTGCTCGGCGATGCGGTTGATTTCTTCCAGGCGCTGGTTGACTTCCTGCTGGATCGAGTCGATGTCCGAAGCCGAGTTCGTGCCGTTGGAGGCCTGAACCGTCAGTTCGCGGATGCGCTGCAGGTTGTTGTTGATTTCGTTCAGCGCGCCTTCGGTCGTCTGGGCGATCGAGATGCCGTCGTTGGCGTTGCGGGCAGCCTGGGTCAGGCCCTTGACGTTGGCGGTGAAGCGGTTGGCGATGGCCTGGCCGGCCGCGTCGTCCTTGGCGCTGTTGATGCGCAGACCCGACGACAGGCGCTCGATGGCGCTACCCAGGGCCGATTGGGACTTGTTCAGGTTGTTCTGGGCAACCAGCGACAAGTAGTTGGTATTGATGACTGCAGCCATGTTGAGGCTCCCAAGAGAGAAAGGCTTCTTCAAACCGGGCAGCTAGTTGTGAACTGTCAATAGGTTGTATTCGTCCAGGTTGAGTCTGGAGATGGGTACAGCGCGCCCGATGCCTTGGTGGGGTCGATGCCAGTTGTAGTGGTGTAGCCAGGATTTCATGGCATCGGCTCGGTGTTGGGAGTTCTGGTAGGTGTGAGCGTAAGCCCACTCACGCAAGGCCGACTGGATGAAGCGTTCGGCCTTGCCATTGGTCTGTGGGCGGTAAGGTCGGGTAAAGCGGTGCTTGATGCCCAGCTCATGGCACAGCGCGGCGAAGGCGCGGCTGCGAAAGGCCGAGCCATTGTCGGTGAGCAAGCGCTGGATGGTCACGCCCAGGCGCTGGTAGTAGGCCACTGCGTCCTTGAGGAACTGGACGGCGCTGGGGAAGCGCTCGTCGGGGTGGATGTCGGTGAAGGCCACGCGGGCGTGGTCATCGATGGCCACGAAGACGAAGTCCCAGCCGGCCCCCTCAACGGTATCGCGTCGGTTGCCCGTGACCCGGTGGCCAGGGCGCTGGATACGTCCCAGCTTCTTGATGTCGATGTGCAGCAGATCGCCGGGGGCCTGATGCTCGTAGCGCACCACCGGCTCGGCCGGCTCCAGGTCGGCCAGGTGCGACAGACCGGCGCGGGCCAGGACGCGGCTGACGGTGCTGGCTGACACGCCCAGCGCCTGGGCGATGCGCGCTTGGGTCAGCCGCTTGCGGCGCAGCTCCACGATAGCCAGCGCCTTGGCCGGCGCAATCGCTCGGGGCGAGACCGTCGGGCGCGAGGACGCATCGGCCAAGCCCGCCTGGCCCTGAGCCAGGAAGCGGCCCAGCCATTTGCGCACAGTCGGCGCGGTGACCCCATAGGCGCGGGCCGCTTCAGGCACACAAACTTGATGGGCGATCAATTGCTGGACCATTTCGAGTCGACGTAGGAAGGTCAATCGGGCATGCTTATGGGTGTTCATCCGGCCGGGCTCCTTGAGTGAACTGGGGGGGTGGCGATTTCCAGTTTCTCAAATCCGGTTCGGATGAACCATGCATACAACCTATTGAATCTTCACAGCTAGCCGTTCCAGCCCCTGATGGCGCTGACCGCGGCGATTAGGGCGATGCCCGCAGTTTCGGTGCGCAGCACCCGGGGGCCGAAGCGCACCGCCTGCACGCCGGCCGCGCGCGCCTGCTCCAGCTCCTCATCCGACCAGCCGCCTTCCGGTCCCACCAGCAGGCAGATGTCGTCGTGCGCGGCGTGCCGCGCCAGCGCGCCGGCCAGATCGAGCTCGGCCTCGGGGTGGCACAGCAGGCGCAGCGCCGCGCCGGGCGCCTGTGCCAGCCAGGCCGCCAGGGCCTGCGGCGCGTCCACGGCCATCAGGCGGTTGCGGCCGCATTGTTCGGCGGCCGCCTGGGCGATCCGCTGCCAGTGCGCCAGGCGCTTTTCGGCGCGCGCCCCGTTCAACTGGAGCACGCTGCGCTGCGCCGCGATGGGGCTGACCCGCCAGGCGCCCAGTTCGACCGCCTTCTCGACCACCCAATCCATCTTGTCGCCGGCCGGCAGGCCCTGGACCAGCGTGATGCGGCCCGGCAATTCGGCTTCGCGCGGCACATGCGCGCCCAGTTGCGCCCAGGCCGCCTTGCCCTCGATTTCCAGCGTGGCGGGATATTCGCCGCCGGCGCCGTCGAACAGCACCAGCGCCGCGCCGGCGCGCAGCCGCAGCACGCGCACCGCGTGATGGGCGAGCGCTTCGGGCAGCGCCACGCACTCGCCGGGCGCCAGGCGGGCGTCGCAGTAGAAACGGGGCAGGGACATGGCAGGTTCGCGTACGGCTGGGACAAGGCCGTAAGCCTATCATTTCGGCGCTTGGGCGCCGCGATCCGGGCGGGCCGGCCGCCGCGGCGCGCACTATCGGGGACGGATATTCTCCCGGTGCTAAAATCTGGAGCTTTTCAATCCTTACACCTGACGTCGGATTGACCGGCCGCCAGGGTCACAGAGCCTCCCGAATGAGCAACCCGACCGCCCCTAAACTTGCCTTGGCGGATGCCATCCGCGTACTTGCGATGGACGCCGTGCAGAAAGCGAATTCCGGACACCCCGGCGCGCCCATGGGAATGGCCGAAATCGCGCAAGCGCTGTGGCTGGGCAACCTGCGCCACAACCCGGCCGATCCGGCCTGGGCCAACCGCGACCGCTTCGTGCTGTCCAATGGCCACGGCTCGATGCTGATCTACGCCCTGCTGCACCTGACGGGCTACGATCTGCCCCTGGAAGAGCTGAAGAACTTCCGCCAGCTGCATTCGCGCACGCCGGGGCACCCCGAAGTGGGCATCACCCCGGGCGTGGAAACCACCACCGGCCCACTGGGCCAGGGCCTGGCCAACGCGGTCGGCATGGCGCTGGCCGAGGCCCTGCTGGCGGCCGAATTCAACCGCGCCGGCCACACGGTGGTGGACCACCACACCTATGTCTTCCTGGGCGACGGCTGCCTGATGGAAGGCATCTCGCACGAGGCCTGCTCGCTGGCCGGCACGCTCAAGCTGTCCAAGCTGGTGGCGCTGTACGACGACAACGGCATTTCCATCGACGGCCATGTCGAGCACTGGTTCGCCGACGACACGGCGACCCGCTTCGAGGGCTACGGCTGGAACGTGATCCGCGGCGTGGACGGCCACGACGTGGCGGCGGTGGACGCGGCCATCAAGCAGGCGCGCGCGCAATCCGAGAAACCCACCCTGATCGTCTGCCGCACCGTGATCGGCAAGGGTTCGCCCAACATGGCCGGCACGCACAATGTGCACGGCGCGCCGCTGGGCAACGACGAGATCGCCGCCACCCGCGCGGCGCTGGGCTGGTCGGCCGGCCCCTTCGAGGTGCCGCAGGATATCTACGCCGCGTGGGACAGCCGTCCCGCCGGCGCGCTGGCGCAGGCCGCCTGGGAAGACAAGTTCCAGGCCTATGCGGCCCAGTATCCGGCCGAGGCCGCCGAATTCACGCGCCGCATGAAGGGCGAGCTGCCCGAAGGCTTCGCCGCCCGGTTCGAGGCTTTCCTGCAGGCCACCGTGGCCAAGGGCGAGACGGTCGCCACCCGCAAGGCGTCGCAGTTCGCCATCGCCGAGCTGGCCGGCCTGCTGCCGGAGATGCTGGGCGGCTCGGCCGACCTGACCGGTTCGAACTTCACCGACTGGAAGGGCGTGGCGCCGCTGCGCGCCGGCCACCACGGCGTGCATTTCGGCCGCCATATCAACTACGGCGTGCGCGAGTTCGGCATGGCCGCCATCATGAACGGCATCGCGCTGCATGGCGGCTACCTGCCGTTCGGCGGCACCTTCCTGACGTTCTCGGACTACTCGCGCAACGCCATCCGCATGGCGGCGCTGATGAAGCAGCGCGTGGTGCACGTGTTCACGCACGATTCCATCGGCCTGGGCGAGGACGGTCCGACCCACCAGTCGATCGAACACGCCGCCAGCCTGCGCCTGATTCCCAACCTGTCGGTGTGGCGGCCCTGCGACACCGTCGAGACGGCCGCCGCCTGGGGCGCGGCCGTGACGCGGCCGGCCAGCATCGGCATGGACTTGCACGACGGCGGTCCGACCGCGCTGCTGCTGTCGCGCCAGAACCTGCCGTTCGTGGCGCGCGACGAGGCCACGCAGAAAGCGATTGTTCGCGGTGGTTACGTCTTGCGCGACGCACACGACGCGCGTGCGGCTATCATCGCCACGGGCTCGGAAGTCGCCATCGCGCTGGCCGCGCAGGAATTGCTGGCCGCCGACGGCATCGCCGTGCGGGTGGTTTCCATGCCCAGCACCGACGTGTTCGACCGCCAGGACGCCGAATGGAAGCGCGAAGTGCTGCCGGCCGGCATGCCGCGCGTGGCCGTCGAGGCGGGCGTGACCGCGTTCTGGCACAAGTACGTGGGCCTGGAAGGCGCCGTGGTGGGTATCGACCGCTATGGCGAGTCGGCGCCCGCCGGGGCTTTGTTCAAATTCTTCGGACTGACCGCTGAAAAGGTGGCCGAGGCCGTCAAGCAGGTTTTGTAAAAAAGGGAGATCAAGTCATGACCATTCGCGTCGTCATCAACGGCTACGGCCGCATCGGCCGCAACATCCTGCGCGCCCACTACGAAAACGGCAAGAAGCACGATATCGAGATCGTCGCCATCAACGACCTGGGCGATCCCAAGACCAACGCGCACCTGACGCGTTTCGACACGGCGCACGGCAAGTTCCCCGGCACCGTGACGGTCGACGGCGACTACATGGTCGTCAACGGCGACAAGATCCGCGTGCTGGCCAACCGCAACCCGGCCGAACTGCCGTGGGGCGAGCTGGGCGTGGACGTGGTGCTGGAGTGCACGGGCTTTTTCACCTCCAAGGAAAAGGCCGGCGCGCACCTGAAGGGCGGCGCCAAGAAGGTCATCATCTCGGCGCCCGGCGGCAAGGACGTCGACGCCACCATCGTGTTCGGCGTGAACCAGAACGTGCTCAAGGCCGAGCACACCGTGATCTCCAACGCCTCGTGCACCACCAACTGCCTGGCCCCGCTGGTCAAGCCGCTGCACGACAAGCTGGGCGTGGAAACCGGCCTGATGACCACCGTGCACGCCTACACCAATGACCAGGTGCTGACCGACGTCTACCACGAAGACCTGCGCCGCGCCCGCTCGGCCACCATGAGCATGATCCCGACCAAGACCGGCGCGGCCGCCGCGGTCGGCCTGGTGCTGCCCGAGCTCAACGGCAAGCTGGACGGTTTCGCGATCCGCGTGCCGACCATCAACGTCTCGCTGGTCGACCTGTCCTTCGTGGCCAAGCGCGACACCACCGTCGAGGAAGTCAACAGCATCCTGCAGGCCGCCGCCGAAGGCGAGCTCAAGGACATCCTGACCTACAACACCGAGCCGCTGGTGTCGATCGACTTCAACCACAACCCGGCCTCCAGCAACTTCGACGCGACCCTGACCAAGGTGTCCGGCAAGCTGGTCAAGGTCTCGTCGTGGTACGACAACGAGTGGGGCTTCTCGAACCGCATGCTCGACACCACCGTCGCGCTGATGTCGGCCAAGTAAGCCGCACGGCCTGAACAGGGCGCAAGGGCCAGGTTGGTTTTCCCGTCACGGGGAAACGGATCTGGCCCTTTTCGCAGGCAGGCCCCGGACGCTATCCACACAGGAACCGAATACAGTATGTCCAACGTCAATACGCTTTCCGCGCTGGCCAAGAGCGGCGCTCTGTCCGGCAAGCGCGTTTTCATCCGCGCCGACCTCAACGTGCCGTTCGACGACGCCGGCCGCATCAGCGAAGACACCCGCATCCGCGCCTCGGTGCCCGGCATCCGCCTGGCGTTAGACGCCGGCGCGGCGGTCATGGTCACCTCGCACCTGGGCCGCCCCAAGGAGGGCGCGCTGACCGAGGCGGACTCGCTGGCCCCGGTCGCGCAGCGCCTGTCCGAACTGCTGGGCATGCAGGTGCGCCTGGTGCCCGACTGGGTCGACGGCGTTTCCGTCGAGCCGGGCGAAGTCGTGCTGCTGGAGAACTGCCGCGGCAACGTGGGCGAGAAAAAGGACGACGAAGGCTTGTCGCGCAAGATGGCGGCGCTGTGCGATGTGTACGTCAACGACGCCTTCGGCACCGCGCACCGCGCCGAGGCCACCACGCACGGCATCGCGCGCTTCGCGCCGGTGGCCTGCGCCGGCCCGCTGCTGGAGGCCGAGCTCGACGCGCTGGGGCGCGCGCTGCATGATCCCAAGCGGCCGCTGGTGGCGATCGTGGGCGGCTCCAAGGTGTCGACCAAGCTGTCCATCCTGCAATCGCTGGCCGACAAGGTCGACCAGCTGGTGGTCGGCGGCGGCATCGCCAACACCTTCATGCTGGCCGCCGGCCTGCCCATCGGCAAGTCGCTGGCCGAGCCCGAGCAGGTCGAGCAGGCGCGCGCCGTGATCGAAATCATGAAGCGCCGCGGCGCCGAGGTGCCGATTCCCACCGACGTGGTTTGCGCCAAGTCGTTCGGCGCGGACGCCGCGGCCACCGTCAAGGCGGCCGCCGACGTGGCCGAGGACGACATGATCCTCGACATCGGACCGCAGACCGCGCAGCGCCTGGCCGATATCCTCAAGACGGCCGGCACCATCGTCTGGAACGGTCCGGTCGGCGTGTTCGAGTTCGACCAGTTCGCCCACGGCACCGAGGTGGTGGCGCGCGCCATCGCCGACTCGGCGGGCTTTTCGATTGCCGGCGGCGGCGATACGCTGGCGGCCATCGCCAAGTACGGCATCGCCGACCAGACCGGCTATATCTCGACCGGCGGCGGCGCTTTCCTGGAGTTCCTGGAAGGCAAGGCGCTGCCGGCCGTGGCCGTGCTGCAGGCGCGCGCCGCGTAAGGCGCGCCGGGCCCGGCCACGGCCGGGCCTCAATCGATGATGTGGTAGCCGCCGTCGATGTAGAGGGTCTGGCCGGTGATGCGGCGCGCCGCGTCGGTGGCCAGCCAGGCGGTGGCCTCGCCCACGTCGTCGATGCCGACCAGGCTGCGCGCCGGCGCCTTGGCCTGGGCGCGGTCCAGCAAGGCGTCGAAGCCGGTGATGCCCGAGGCGGCGCGGGTCTTGAGCGGCCCGGGCGAGATGGCGTGCACGCGTATGCCCTGCGGACCCAGTTCGGCCGCCAGGTAGCGGGTGGCCGATTCCAGCGCCGCCTTCACCGGCCCCATCATGTTGTAGTGCTCCACCACCATCTGCGAGCCGTAGTAGGTCATGCAGAACAGGGTGCCGCCCTTGGGCATCAGGGGCTCGGCCAGGTGCGCCATGCGGATGAACGACCAGCACGAGATGTCCATGGCCTGCAGGAAGCCTGCGCGCGAGCAGTCGACCACGCGTCCCCGCAGATCGTCGCGCGGCGCGTAGGCGATCGAATGCATGACGAAATCCAGGCTGCCCCAGCGCGCGCCGATTTGCTCGAACACGGATTCGAGCTGGCCGTCGACGCGCAGGTCCAGCGGCAGCAGCAGGGCGGCGTCGATGCTGCGCGCCAGCGGCTCGACGTGGACGCGCGCCTTGTCGTTCAGGTAGGTCACGGCCAGTTCGGCGCCCAGCGCGCGGAAGGCGCGCGCGCAACCCCAGGCTATCGAGTCCTGGTTGGCGATGCCGGTGACGAGCCCGCGCCGGCCCTGCAGGGGGGCGGCGGCGTTCATGCCTGCCTCTGCCGCACCAGCGCCAGCGTGTGCTGGGCGATGATCAGTTCTTCGTTGGTGCGCACCACGTAGACGCCGATGGCGCTGTCGTCGCTGGAAATGCGCGGGCCGTGGCGGGCATTGCGCGCCTCGTCCAGCCGCACGCCCAGCCATTCCCAGTGGCGGGCGATCGCCGCGCGCACCGGCGCGGCGTTTTCGCCGATGCCGGCGGTGAACACGATGGCGTCGATGCCGTTCATGGCGCAGCCCAGGCCGGCGATGCCCTCGGCCACGCGCCAGGCGAAGTAGTCCAGCGCCAGCCGGGCCGCCGGCGCGTCGCTGGTCAGCAGCTCGCGCACGTCGTTGCCGATGCCCGACAGCCCCTTCAGCCCGCAGTCGTGATAGAGCAGATGCTCGATGTCGTCGTGGCTCATGCCGCGCTCCATCATCCACAGCACCACGCCCGGGTCGAGGCGGCCGGGCCGGGTGCCCATCGGCAGGCCCTCGAGCGCGGTAAAGCCCATGGTGCTGTCGACGCTGCGGCCATCGACCATGGTGCAGGCCGAAACGCCGTTGCCCAGGTGGGCGGCCACGATCTTGCCGCCGGCGATCTCGGGCAGCGCGCGCCGCAGGCGCTGCGCGATGTACTCGTACGACAGGCCGTGGAAACCGTAGCGCCGCACGCCCTCCTGGTACAGGTGCTCGGGCAGCGCGTAGCGGTCGGCCAGCGGCGAGTGGGTGCGGTGGAAGGCCGTGTCGAAGCAGGCCACTTGCGGGATGTTCGGCCGGCGCTCGCGGATCACGCGGATGGGCGCAAGGTTGTTGGGCTGGTGCAGCGGCGCCAGCGGGGTGAGATCGTCCAGCTGCGCCAGCACGTCGTCGTCGACCAGCACCGGCGCATCGTACTGGGTGCCGCCATGCACCACGCGGTGACCGATGGCGCAGGGCGCGCCGCCCAGGTGGCCGCTGAGCCAGGTGCCCAGCACTTCCTGGGCGCCCGGCACGTCGGCCGCGTGCGTGGGCGCCACGTCGCGCTCGAGCAGGGTGTGGCCGTCCTGGGCGCGGATGCGCAGGTGCGGGCGCGACCCGCCGATGCCGTCGAGCTGGCCGCCCAGGGTGGGCCGCAGCTCGTCGCCCTCGGCGATCTCGTACAGGTAGAACTTGAGGCTGGAGCTGCCGGCGTTGATGACGAGAAGATTGTCGCTCATGGTCGCGTACTCCGTCGGCGTCGCGTCAGGCCAGGGGGGTGGCGCGCGCCAGGTGGTGGGCGTAGAGGGTGGCCACCGCGCACGAGGCCAGGCGGGTCTGGGCGCTGTCGGCGCGGCTGGTCAGGACGATGGGCACGCGCGCGCCGAGCACGATGCCGGCGGCCTGGGCGTTGGCCAGGAAGCTGAGGTTCTTGGCCAGCATGTTGCCGGCTTCCAGGTCCGGCACCACCAGGACCTGCGCGCGGCCGGCCACCGGCGAGACGATGCCCTTGACCTGCGCGGCCTCGGGGCTGATGGCGTTGTCCAGCGCCAGCGGGCCGTCCAGTATGCCGCCCTGGATCTGGCCGCGGTCGGCCATCTTGCACAGCGCGGCCGCCTCCAGCGTGCTGGGAATGCTGGGCATGACCTGTTCGACCGCCGACAGGATGGCCACGCGCGGCTCGCCCAGCCCCAGGCCGAGATGCAGCGCGATCGCGTTGCGCACGATGTCGGCCTTGGTTTCCAGGTCGGGGAAGATGTTGATGGCCGCATCGGTGATGAACAGCGGCTCGGGATAGGTGGGCACGTCCATGATGAACACATGGCTGATGCGGCGCTCGGTGCGCAGCCCGGTGTCGCGCGCCACGACCTCGTGCATCAGTTCGTCGGTATGCAGGCTGCCCTTCATCAGCAGGCTGGCCTGCCCGCCGCGCACCAGCTGGACCGCGGCGGCGGCCGCGGCGTGGCTGTGCGGCGCATCGACGATGGCCGCCCCGCCCAGGTCCAGGCCGCAGCGCTCGGCCACGTCGCGGATCTTCTGCTGCGGACCCACCAGGATGGGCGTGAGCAGGCCCAGTTGCATGGCCTGCAGCGCGGCGCCCAGCGAGGTTTCGTCGCAGGGGTGGGCCACCGCGCAAGGCAGCGCGGGCAGGGTGCGCGCGTGCGCGATCAGGCGTTCGTAGTGGTTGTGGCGCGTCGCGCTCATGCCGTGCGCCCCTTGCGCGGGGTGGCGGCGGCCTTGCGGCCGGCCGGCCTGGCGGCCGTCTTGCCCGTCGCCGCCTTGCCTGTCGCCGTCTTGCGCGCGGCGGCCTTGCGCGCGGGCGCGGGCGCGTCGGCGCGCTTGACGGCGCGCCGCTCGGCGCCCTGGAACAGGCGCTTCATTTCGTCCAGGCTCGCGCGCGCGCGGTCGCTCAGCGGGCCGGCGGCCTCCAGCACGTGGGTGATCCCGTGCAGGGTGGCGCGGATGTCGGCGGCGCTGGCGTTCTCCAGCAGCTTGGGGATGGCGCGGATGGCCGCCGGCCGGTCCAGCTGCATCATCAGCGCCTGGTCGCGCGTGGCGTCCTTGAAGGCCTGCAGCGACAGCTTGGCGTCGGTGTCGGCGCGCATCTTGCGGATCATGGCGAAGCTGCGCTCGTCGACGCCGCCCTCGGCGCCGCTGACATACAGCAGCATGCGCAGGCCGGCTTCGCGCAGTCCGCCCTGGTCGATCTGCGCGCGCAGCTCGGCCGCGCGCGCGGCCATGAAGTCGCGGTGCTCGGGCGAAACGCCCGGATGCCTGCGCGGCGGCCCGTCCTTGGCGCCCAGGCCGGCCCAGTCCTGCACCAGCGGCGAGCCATAGGTGGCCATGAAGATCCGCTCGCAGGCCGAGTCGCGCAGGTCGCGCCAGATGTCCAGGCCCGCCACGATGGCGTCGGACGCCATCTTCTGCAGCGCCCAGAACGGGTTGTCCGGCGCGGCCGGCTGGCGCTGTTCGCGGACCTGCTCGGCCAGCTGCGCGACGGGCGCCACCCAGGGGTTGCGGTCGGAAATCAGCTCGTAGGGCAGGCGCAGCGGGTGCATGCGCTGCATCCACTCGGCCGATTGCGGCGTGACGGCGGCCCGCACCCACGGTTGCACGAAGCTGCGGTACAGGCCCAGATTGATGTCGGAAATGCGGGCCACCGCCGCGAAGCGCTGGTCGTCCTCCTCGTTGCGCTCGACGATCTCGCGCACGTCGTCCAGGCGGCGGCGCTCGAACGACAGCACGTAGTCGCCGTAGGCCAGGTCGGCATTGGGCGTGTCGGGCGTCTTGTCGGCGATCTCGGCCTGGTAAATGCCGGGCGGCAGCACGTCGATGACGTCGATGTTGGCGGTGAACTCCTGGTGCTCCTTGCGCGCCACCGCGCCGGAGACGAAGATGCCCAGGTGGCCGATGCTCTCATGCACCGCGTAGACGATGGTCTGGTTGTGCGCCACCACTTCGCGGTCGTCCTGGTACAGGTCGGTGATCCAGCCCAGCGCCTGCGGCGGCGGCGTGATGTTGTCGCCCTTGGAGCAGAACACGATGATGGGCGAGCGGATGTTGCGCAGGTCGATGCGGATGCCGTCGGAGGTGACCAGCCCGGCGGTGGCCAGGCGGTTGCCGACGAACAGGTTGTCGACGATGTACTGGATCTCGGGGCCGTTGAGGAACACGTGCCCGCCCCACCATTTCTCGAACTCCAGGTAGCGCGGCGCTTCGGTATCGACCTTGGCGTAGAGGTTGTACTGCTTGCTCCACAGCGTATTGGCGGGGTTGAGGTTCTCGAAATTCTGCACCAGCCAGGCGCCGTCGAACTTGCCGTTGCCCAGGTCGCTGGTCATCTGGGTCAGCCAGCTGCCGCCCAGCAGCCCGCCCGAGTAGCGCATGGGGTTCATGTCGCGCCAGCCGGCCCAGTACGACAGCGGCGCGCCGGCCACGATGATGGGGCCGAACAGCTCGGGCCGCATCGCGGCCGTCATCATGATCTGCCAGCCGGCCTGGCAGTTGCCGACCACCACCGGGCGGCCTTCGGCCTGCGGATGCAGGGCGATGATTTCTTCCAGGAAGCGCGCCTCGGCGCGCATCACGTCCTCGACCGTCTGGGTGTCGGTCGGGTGCGGCAGGAAGGTGGCGAAGTAGCAGGGATGGCCGGCGCGCACCGCCACGCCGATTTCGCTTTCGGGCTTGAAGCCGCCGATGCCGGGGCCGTGCCCGGCGCGCGGGTCGACCACCAGGAAGGGGTGCTTCTGCGGGTCGACCGGCGCGTCCGCGGGCGGGACGATGCGCAGCAGCGCGTAGTTGACGGGGCGTTCGAACTTGCGCCCGTCGAGCACCAGCTCGGACTTCATGCTCAGCACATTGGGGGCGCGCTTGGCCATGTGCGTCAGGTACTGGTTGCCGCGCTGGCGCATCACGTCGGTGTACAGGATGCCGCGCTGCCAGGCGTCGAGCGTGTATTGGTACGCGCTGGTCCAGAGATTGGCGGCGGGATGCGCGGCCGGGGCGGGGGAGCGGTCGGGGGCGGTGCGATCGGCGGCGGATGCGGCCATGGCGATCTCCATTGCGATGCGGCGGCCGGCCTGGTCGGGCCGTGGCGGCCGGCTCCCGTGTGGGGAGCGGATTCGGGGACCCTTGTGGGTTTACCCTATTACACCGCAAACGATGTTGCGGTGCAACATTCGTGTGACCGGGGCGCCGCCCCCTTCAGCCGCGCGCCGCTTCGTAATGGCGCAGCCATGCCTGCACCGAGGCGCGTTGCCATTGGGCCGCCGCGTAGTCGCGCAGCGGCGCGGGCAGGTCGTCGCCGCTATGGGCCAGGCGGTTGAGCATCAGGGCCAGTTCGGTGTCGACGATGCTCCAGGCCCCGAACAGGTGCGCCTGGCCGGGCGGCAGCAGCGCCTCGGCCACGCGGATCAGCTTGGCGGCGTCGCAGTGCGCGGCGTCGTCCAGCGGCGTGGTGGCCGGGGCATCGAAGACGGAGTCGATCGGGCGCGCCCGCCGCAGCGCCGCCAGGTCGGTGCGCAGCCAGGCCTGCACCTGGCGGGCGCGGGCGCGCGCCTGGGCGCCGGCCGGATACAGCGCGGGATGCGCCGGCGGCGCGAAGGCGTCTTCCAGGTATTCCTGGATGGCGCTGGACTCGGTGAGATGGAAGCCGGCATGCGCCAGGGCCGGCACCCGGGCGGTCAGGGCGCGGCTCTGGTAGGGCTGCATGCGTTGCTCGCCGGCAGCCAGGTCCACCAGGCGGACTTCGAACTCCAGCTGCTTTTCGGCCAGGGCGACATGGGCCGACATGGCGTAGGGGCTGCGAAAACGGGCGTCGACGTACAGGGTCAGGGGGGCGGGCAACGGCGGGCTCCTGGGACGGCAGGCCCCGCGCGTGCCGCGGCGGCCGATCGCTACAGCGTAGCGCAAACCGGGCCGTCCTGCCCGCCGGCGTGGCGCGCGGGAGTCAGTCGACGATGAACAGCCGCGCGCCGCCGCGGGTCGAGGAGCGGTGCGCCTCGGCCTGGTCGGCGACCTGGTAGCTCATGCCCGGGGTCAGCACGAAGGTGCGGCCGTCTTCCAGTTCGGTGTGCAATTCGCCTTCCAGGCAGAACAGGATATGGCCCTTGCTGCACCAGTGGTCGGCCAGGTAGCTGTGAACTGTCAATAGGTTGTATTCGTCCAGGTTGAGTCTGGAGATGGGTACAGCGCGCCCGATGCCTTGGTGGGGTCGATGCCAGTTGTAGTGGTGTAGCCAGGATTTCATGGCATCGGCTCGGTGTTGGGAGTTCTGGTAGGTGTGAGCGTAAGCCCACTCACGCAAGGCCGACTGGATGAAGCGTTCGGCCTTACCATTGGTCTGTGGGCGGTAAGGTCGGGTAAAGCGGTGCTTGATGCCCAGCTCATGGCACAGCGCGGCGAAGGCGCGGCTGCGAAAGGCCGAGCCATTGTCGGTGAGCAAGCGCTGGATGGTCACGCCCAGGCGCTGGTAGTAGGCCACTGCGTCCTTGAGGAACTGGACGGCGCTGGGGAAGCGCTCGTCGGGGTGGATGTCGGTGAAGGCCACGCGGGCGTGGTCATCGATGGCCACGAAGACGAAGTCCCAGCCGGCCCCCTCAACGGTATCGCGTCGGTTGCCCGTGACCCGGTGGCCAGGGCGCTGGATACGTCCCAGCTTCTTGATGTCGATGTGCAGCAGATCGCCGGGGGCCTGATGCTCGTAGCGCACCACCGGCTCGGCCGGCTCCAGGTCGGCCAGGTGCGACAGACCGGCGCGGGCCAGGACGCGGCTGACGGTGCTGGCTGACACGCCCAGCGCCTGGGCGATGCGCGCTTGGGTCAGCCGCTTGCGGCGCAGCTCCACGATAGCCAGCGCCTTGGCCGGCGCAATCGCTCGGGGCGAGACCGTCGGGCGCGAGGACGCATCGGCCAAGCCCGCCTGGCCCTGAGCCAGGAAGCGGCCCAGCCATTTGCGCACAGTCGGCGCGGTGACCCCATAGGCGCGGGCCGCTTCAGGCACACAAACTTGATGGGCGATCAATTGCTGGACCATTTCGAGTCGACGTAGGAAGGTCAATCGGGCATGCTTATGGGTGTTCATCCGGCCGGGCTCCTTGAGTGAACTGGGGGGGTGGCGATTTCCAGTTTCTCAAATCCGGTTCGGATGAACCATGCATACAACCTATTGAATCTTCACAGGTAGCCGGGCGTGTATTCGACCACGCGCACCCGGATGTCGCCGAACTGGCGGGTGCGCCACAGCGCCTTGCCGGATTCGCCCGGATGTTCGGTCTCGGGCACGGTCGACCAGTCGGTGGTGCCGAAGGGGATGTCGTGCATTTTCATGGGCATCAAGTCCTTTGCGATGAGAGGGGATTCAGGCCGGGGCATCGCCGGACGCGGGCACGCGCAACACGAGGTCGGTGGCGCCCATGTCGATGCCGGCTTGCGACAGCAGGGTGGTGGCCTGGCCGCGGTGGTGGGTCTGGTGGTTGAAGAAGTGCAGGACCAGGCCGCCGAACGGGCGCCGCGCGGCTTCGCCGGCCAGGCTGGTGTACGCCAGTTCGCAGGCCAGGTCGTCCGGGCGCAATTGCGCGGCCCAGTCGACGATGCACCGGTCCAGCCAGGCGCGGTGCGCGGCCAGCGGCCCCAGCGCCGGGTAGAGGACCTCGTCCAGCCGCGCCGGGGTGGGCAGCGCCAGCACGGGCTGCAGGGCGGCCGGGCGCGCGGGGTGCGCGGCGAAGCGCTGCAGCCAGACGCGGTCGCTCACCGCCACGTGGTTGAGCGTGCCCAGCAGCGAGCCGAAGTAGGCGCCGCGCTCGCGGGCCAGCTCGTCCGGCGGCAATTGCGCGGCACAGGCATACAGGCGCTGGTTCATCCACTGGTTGTAGTCGGCGAGCAACTGCAGGTCGGCGGGGGTGGGCATGCGGGCTCCGGAGGGTGTTCAGGCGCTCAGCTTCTTCTGCCAGAACATGGCGCGGCCGGTATCGGCCGCCAGTTCGTAGCCGGCGTAGCCGAGGCGGCGGTACAGCGCCTGGGCGCGCGTATTGCCTTCCAGCACCTCCAGTGTCACCTTGCAGCAGTCCAGCCGCGCCGCCAGGGCTTCGAGCGCCTCCAGCAGGCGCGTGCCCACGCCCTGGCCGCGGAAGCGTTCGGCCACCGCCAGGTCGTGCAGGTTGAGCAGGGGGCGGCAGGCAAAGGTGGAAAAGCCTTCGATGCAGATGGCCAGCCCGGCCGGCTCGCCGTCCTGCCAGGCCAGCAGCGCGCGGGCATGGGGCCGGCGCGCCAGCTCGGCCACCAGGTTGGCGCGCGCATGGGCCGACAGCGGTTCGCCGCCGCCCATGGGGCCGCGGGCGTACTCGTCGAGCAGGGCGATGATGGCCCGGGCATGGGCGGCGTCGTTGAAATCGGCTTCGATGATTTCCAGCACGGAGTGTCCTGTAGGGATGCGTGAATGCGGCGCGCAGCGCGCAAACGATCATTATGCCGCGCCCGTTCGGGGCCTTTGCGCCGGCGCATTGAAAAAAGGGGTGCCAGCGCCTATCTTTAACCTATTCGACCGGCCGCGGCGCGTACCCGGCCGTCCCATCCCCTACGAGGCCGGAATATGGAGTTCAAGGACTACTACAAGATTCTCGGCGTGCAGAGCGACGCCCCCGAAGACGAGATCCGGCGCGCCTATCGCAAGCTGGCGCGCAAATACCATCCGGACGTCAGCAAGGAAAGCGACGCGGAAACGCGCATGCGCGACGTCAACGAAGCCTACGACGTGCTGGGCAACCAGGAGAAGCGGCAGGCCTACGACAACCTGGCCGCCGGCGTGGCGCCCGACGGCGGATTCCAGCCGCCGCCAGGCTGGGACCAGGGCTTCGAGTTCCACTACGCGCGCGATGGCGAGGGCGACCAGCAGTTCAGCGATTTCTTCTCGTCGCTGTTCGGCGGCCAGGCGCGCCGCCGCGCCGCGCAGCAGGATTTCCGCGCGCGCGGCGAAGACCACCACGCCGCCATCGAGGTCGATCTCGAAGACGCGCTGCGCGGCGCCACGCGCGACATCAGCCTGCGTTCCATGCAGCCCGACGAGCACGGCCAGCCGCAGGTGCGCACGCGCACGCTGAGCGTGCGCATCCCGGCCGGCGTGCGCGAGGGCCAGTACATCCGCCTGGCCGGGCAGGGCATGCCCGGCTACGGCGGCGCCGAGAACGGCGACCTGTACCTGGAGGTGCGCTTCAAGCCGCATCCGCGCTACCGCGCCGAGGGCCGCGATCTCTACATGAACCTGCCGGTGGCGCCCTGGGAGGCGGCGCTGGGCGCGCAGGTCGAGGCCCCCACGCCGGGCGGCGCGGTCGAGGTCGCGGTGCCGCCCGGTTCGCGCAATGGCCGCAAGCTGCGGCTGCGCGGCCGCGGCATTCCGGGCGACCCGCCCGGCGATCTGTACCTGGTGCTGGACCTGGTGCTGCCGCCGGCCGATTCCGAGGCCGCGCGCGAGGCGTACCGCAAGATGGCGCAAGACCTGGCGTTCGATCCGCGCCGCAATTTGGGAGTCTGAACATGAGCAAAATCGTGGTGACCCAGGCGACCGTGATCGGCAAGACGCGCGCATTGAGCGCCGAGGAACTGGCCCATGCCTGCGACGCGGAAGTCGAGTGGGTGGCGCGCCTGGTCGAAGTGGGCATCGTGCCGGCGCGTGGCCGCCAGCCTGCCGAATGGCGCTTCTACAGCCTGGACCTGCGGCGCGCCCGCGAGGCGCGCCGCCTGGAGCGCGACATGGGCGCCGGGCTGGATGCCGCCGCGCTGATCCTCGACCTGTGCCAGGAAGTGCGCCAGTTGAAGGCGCGGCTGCGCGCGCTGGGCGAGCCGCCGGCATAGGCCTGCGTACAATCGTCAATCCGTCACTCTCTTGCTACCCATGCCATGCGCAGCAAGCCTATTGACGCGCCCGGCACGCCGGGCGCGCCCGTTTCCGCCGGCCTGAAGGCCTGCGTCCCCGTCATGATCGGCTACTTCCCGGTGGCCGTGGCCTTCGGCATCGCGGGGCTGGCCGCCGGCCTGCAGCCCTTGCAGGTCATCCTGATTTCGGTGTTCGTCTACGCGGGCGCCAGCCAGTTCCTGCTGCTGGCCTCGATCAAGGCCGGCACGCCCTGGCTGTGGGTCGTGGCGCTGTGCTCGCTGCTCAATGCGCGCCACCTGCTGTACGGCCCCTTGCTGGCGCGTTTCCTGCCCGAGTCCTTGCGCGAGCGGCTGAGGATCGCCTTCCTGTTGACCGACGAGGTGTTCGCCACGGCCTTCAACCGCCTGGGCGCGGTCGAACCGGCCAGCCGCGGGCGCTGGATCACCGGGCTGGGCCTGGGCGCCTGGGCGACCTGGATCGCCGGCACCGCGGTCGGCGTCTATGCGGGCGAAGGGCTGGAGCGCCATTACCCGGTGCTGTCGCAGGTCATGCGTTTTGCGCTGCCGGCGCTGTTCCTGGCGCTGGTGTGCCAGAGCATGCAGCCCGGCATGCGGCGGCCGGTGCTGGCCGCGCTGGTGGTGGGCGGCGCGCTGGCGGCGGCCGCCATGGCGGTGATCACTTTTCTCACGCGCGCGCTGCCGTTCATGCTGTCGACGCGCAGCTGCCTGTTGCGGCGCCTGTCGGAGGAAGGTTCGGCGCTCGCGGCGCTGGGGCCGTCGCTGCTGGCCGGCATCGCCGCGGCGGTGATCGTGCCCGACCTGGTCGGCGCGCAGGCCGTGGACGGGCGCGGCGCCTACATAGGCGGCCTGGTGGTCACCGCCGTGGCCGCCCGGCTGGTGGGCAACAGCGGCGCGGCGGTGATCCTGGGACTGGCCGGTTACGGCCTGCTGCTGGCGCTGGGCCTGTAGACGGCCCGGGCGCGCGCGGCCTACGCGGCGAGCAGCGTGCCCACCCAGAACAGGCCGGCCGACAGCAGCATCGAGGCCGGCAGCGTCAGCACCCAGGCCATCAGGATGGTGCGCACGGTGCCGCCCTGCAGGCCGCTGTTGTTGGCGACCATGGTGCCGGCCACGCCGGACGACAGCACGTGGGTGGTCGAGACCGGCAGGCTGAACACGTTGGCCAGGCCGATGGCGCCGACCGCGGTGACCTGGGCCGCCATGCCCTGGGCGTAGGTCATGCCCTGCTTGCCGATTTTCTCGCCCACGGTCAGCACCACGCGGCGCCAGCCCACCATGGTGCCGATGCCCAGCGCCAGCGCCACCGCCACGATGACCCACAGCGGCGCGTATTCGGTGGTGGTGGTGAGATCGCCGCGCAATCGCTGCAAGTCGGCGCGCTCGCGCGCCGGCAGGCCTTCCAGCCGCGCGACCTTCTTGGCCGTGTCGTCCAGGCACAGCAGGTAGCGCCGCACATCGATGCGCTTGTCGGCCGAGAGATCGGCGTAGTTGGTCACGCCGCGCAGGTCGTCCTGCAGGGCGGCGATGGTGGGCATGGTTAGCTTGGGATCGCAGCGGAACGTCTTGGGCAGGTCGGCGCCGTTGCCGCCGCGCGACAGGGCCAGGAACTCGCCCAGCGTGGCTTCGTTGCGGTGGTAGAACGCGCTCAGGTGGCTGGCGGCATCGCGGGTGCGGTCGATCTGGTAGGTGGTGCTGTTGACGTCGAGCACGAACTTGGCGGGCACGATGCCGATCAGCACCAGCATGATCAGCCCGATGCCTTTCTGGCCGTCGTTGGAACCGTGCACGAAGCTGACGCCCATGGCCGACAGGACCAGCACCAGGCGGTTCCAGAAGGGCGGGTGTTTCTTGGCGTCGATGGCGCGGCGCTGCTCGGGCGTCTTGTGCATTTTCGACAGCGGCAGCCAGCGCTTGAGCAGCAGCAGGATGCCGCCGGCCACCATGAACCCGGCCACCGGCGAGACCACCAGCGACAGGCCGATATCGATCGCCTTGCCCCAGTTCACGCCTTCGGCCAGCGAGATGTCGGTCAGCAAGGCGTTGGCCATGCCCACGCCCAGGATCGAGCCGATCAGGGTGTGCGAGCTGGAGGCCGGGATGCCGAAATACCAGGTGCCCAGGTTCCAGGCGATGGCCGCCGACAGCATGGCGAAGACCATGGCCAGGCCGCGCCCGGTATCGACGTTGATCAGCAGTTCGACCGGCAGCAGGTGCACGATGGCGTAGGCCACGCCCACCCCGCCCAGCAGCACGCCGAGGAAGTTGAAGATGCCGGAGAGAATGACGGCCAGGTGCGGCGGCATGGCCTTGGTGTAGATGACCGTGGCCACCGCATTGGCGGTGTCGTGAAAGCCGTTGATGAATTCGAAGGCGAGAACGAATGTCAACGCCAGGACGAGGCTGAGACCTACCCAGAGGTCTAGGCCGGAGAAAAGGTGGAGCATGGGAGCCAGGAGAGGGGTGTCGTGTGGCGGAATTATTGCAGATTTGTGACCCGCCCCGGGCGCGCCGCGCGGCGCGTTAGAATGCCGCGAGAGATCCTCCGGCGCGGCCGTCCCGGGGCCGGCCTGCGGCGGCCCGGCCCGCGCGGCCCGTTCCGTTCCCCCGCCGCCGCCCGCGATACCCGCCATGTCCACGTCTACCTCCCCTTCGGCCCCGCTTGTCCGCAGCCATCCCGACGAACTGCTCATCGGCCTGGTGTCGATTTCCGATCGCGCTTCCACCGGGGTCTACCAGGACCAGGGCCTGCCGTCGCTGCGCGACTGGCTGGGCACGGCCCTGACTTCGCCCTGGCAGGCCGTCGAGCGCCTGATTCCCGACGAACCCGCCGCCATTTCGGCCGCGATGGTCGACCTGGTGGACGGCTGCGGCTGCGACCTGGTGCTGACCACCGGCGGCACCGGCCCGGCGCGGCGCGACTGCACGCCGGAAGCGACCCTGGCCGTGGCCACCAAGGAGATGCCCGGGTTCGGCGAGCAGATGCGCCAGATCAGCCTGCGCTTCGTGCCCACCGCCATCCTGTCGCGCCAGGTGGCGGTGATCCGCGAGACGGCCGGTCATGCCGCGCTGATCATCAATCTGCCCGGCCAGCCCAAGGCGATCCGCGAAACGCTGGAGGGCTTGAAGGACGCCGACGGCGCCGTGCTGGCGGCGGGCGTGTTCGCCGCCGTGCCCTATTGCATCGACCTGATCGGCGGGCCGTACGCCGAAACCGATCCGGCCGTGATCAAGGCGTTCCGGCCCAAGTCGGCGCTGCGCCAGCCCGCCGCCCGGCAATAGGGCGTGCGCTATAGTGGGCGCGCCGTTTTTCAGATTTTCAGGAAGAAGCCTCGATGAAAGCCCGTTTTGCACTGCTGGCCCTGGGCCTGGCGCTGGCCGGTTGCGCCAATGTGAAGGATATCCGTGACCGCGAGCCGGCCTTCTACGGCTCGCCCCAGCGTTCCGCCCAGGAGTACGCGGCCTGCGTCAGCGCGGCCTGGAAGGGGCTGGGCGTGCCGGTCGAGCAGCGCGAGATCCGCAACGGCTATGAGCTAGTGTCGCGCGGTAGCCTGGGCGTGGATGCGGTGCTGACCACCACCACCTGGCAGGGCAAGACCGACGCAAGCCTGTCGACCCGCCTGCCGCAAAGCGGCCAGCAGCTGGTCGACGCCGCCAACCTGTGCCTGTGAGCGCGGCCGCCCGCCTGTGGCGCGGCGCCTGGCTGGCGCTGGCCCTGCTGGCCGCCCAGGGCGCGCAGGCACAGGGCTACATCAGCCGCAAGCTGAGCGCGCCGGTGCCCGGCGGGGTGGCCGTGGTGGACCTGGGGCAGGCCGCCCAGGCGCCGGAGGTCACGTACCGCGGCCGTCCCGTCATGGTGCTGCGCGAAGCCGACGGCCCGTGGATCGCCGTGGTCGGCATTCCGCTGGCGGCCAGGCCCGGCAGCGAGGCGATCTCGGTGCGGGGTTCCGGCGGCGCGGTGCGCAGCATTGCATTCGATATCGGCGCCAAAAAGTACACGGCCCAGCACATCAAGCTGAAGAACCAGCGGCAGGTCACGCCCAATCCGGACGACCTCAAGCGCATCGAGCGCGAACTGGCCGAGCAGACGGACGCCTATCGCATCTTCCGGGCCGGCGTCACGCCCAGCAACGTGCTGCTGGACCGCCCGGTGCCGGGCCGGCTGTCCAGCCCGTTCGGCCTGCGGCGCTTTTTCAACGGCCAGGAGCGCAACCCGCATTCCGGGCTGGATTTCGCCGTCGCCGCGGGCACGCCGATCAAGGCGCCGGCGGCCGGGCGCGTCGTGCTGGTGGGCGATTACTTCTTCAACGGCAGGACGGTGTTCGTCGACCACGGGCAGGGCTTCATCAGCATGTTCTGCCACATGTCGGAGATCGACGTGAAGGTGGGCGACGAAGTGCCGCGCGGCGGGGTGGTGGGCAAGGTGGGCGCCACCGGGCGCGCCACCGGGCCGCATCTGCACTGGAACATCAGCCTGAACGACGCGCGCGTCGATCCGGCCATCTTCATCGGGGCGTTCAAGCCCTAGGCGCGGGCAGGGCCGCTCAGGCGGTCTGCTCCAGCTCGGCCAGCAACTGGCGGTGCAGGCGTTCGGCGTATTGCAGTTCGTGGATGGCCTGCTGGTGCAATTGCTGCTGCTCGTCCAGGCAGTTGTCGTACTTGACCTGGGCCTGGGCGTAGGTGAGGCCGGTGTTGCGCAGGCTGTTGATGAATGCCTCGCGCGAGCGGCGCAGCAGGCGCAGGCCGTCCTCGCCGAGGCCGAACGCGCGCCGGGCGCTGTTCAGCCGGTCGGCGGCGTCTCGCAGGGTTTCATGCTTGTCCGTCATGGCGCCATTTTTTCATGTCTGGCGCTTTGCTGCACGACGGCAGGCGGGCCGGTATGCAACGGCCCGCGGGAAATCAGCGGCGGTGCTGCGGCGGACGGCTGGGCGGGCCCGAGCGCTCGTCCTTGTGGCGGAAGTTGATACGGCCCTTGGTCAGGTCGTAGGGGGACATTTCCAGCGTCACGCGGTCGCCGGCCAGGATGCGGATGCGGTGCTTGCGCATGCGGCCAGACGCGTAGGCGCCGACTTCGATGCCGTTGTCCAGTTTGACGCGATAGCGGCTGTCGGGCAGCACTTCGTCCACGATGCCATTCAGTTCGATCAGTTCTTCTTTCGCCATCAGGTACTCCTCGTCAAAGGCGGGCGCCGGTGGGCGCCATATGCGTAAGGCTCCCGCGCGGCGGCGCAGGCCGGTCCGACTGGCACGGGTACGGGCCACGAGAAGCCCCGGCAGGGGCACGATAGGCAGGTACTCACGCCGCTAGGTGTGAAGATTCAATAGGTTGTATGCATGGTTCATCCGAACCGGATTTGAGAAACTGGAAATCGCCACCCCCCCAGTTCACTCAAGGAGCCCGGCCGGATGAACACCCATAAGCATGCCCGATTGACCTTCCTACGTCGACTCGAAATGGTCCAGCAATTGATCGCCCATCAAGTTTGTGTGCCTGAAGCGGCCCGCGCCTATGGGGTCACCGCGCCGACTGTGCGCAAATGGCTGGGCCGCTTCCTGGCTCAGGGCCAGGCGGGCTTGGCCGATGCGTCCTCGCGCCCGACGGTCTCGCCCCGAGCGATTGCGCCGGCCAAGGCGCTGGCTATCGTGGAGCTGCGCCGCAAGCGGCTGACCCAAGCGCGCATCGCCCAGGCGCTGGGCGTGTCAGCCAGCACCGTCAGCCGCGTCCTGGCCCGCGCCGGTCTGTCGCACCTGGCCGACCTGGAGCCGGCCGAGCCGGTGGTGCGCTACGAGCATCAGGCCCCCGGCGATCTGCTGCACATCGACATCAAGAAGCTGGGACGTATCCAGCGCCCTGGCCACCGGGTCACGGGCAACCGACGCGATACCGTTGAGGGGGCCGGCTGGGACTTCGTCTTCGTGGCCATCGATGACCACGCCCGCGTGGCCTTCACCGACATCCACCCCGACGAGCGCTTCCCCAGCGCCGTCCAGTTCCTCAAGGACGCAGTGGCCTACTACCAGCGCCTGGGCGTGACCATCCAGCGCTTGCTCACCGACAATGGCTCGGCCTTTCGCAGCCGCGCCTTCGCCGCGCTGTGCCATGAGCTGGGCATCAAGCACCGCTTTACCCGACCTTACCGCCCACAGACCAATGGCAAGGCCGAACGCTTCATCCAGTCGGCCTTGCGTGAGTGGGCTTACGCTCACACCTACCAGAACTCCCAACACCGAGCCGATGCCATGAAATCCTGGCTACACCACTACAACTGGCATCGACCCCACCAAGGCATCGGGCGCGCTGTACCCATCTCCAGACTCAACCTGGACGAATACAACCTATTGACAGTTCACAGCTAGCCGCGCTGGCGCGCCAGGTGGCGGTACAGCGTGCTGCGATGGATGCCGAGTTCGTGCGCGGCCCCGGCGATATTGCCGCCGTGGCGGGCCAGGGCCTGGTCGATCCGGTGCAGGCCGGCGTCGCGCAGCGTGGCGGCCGCGGGCGGGGCCACCACGCTCGGGGGCGGCGCGGCGCCGTCGGCCGCGTGGACGGCGGGCGCGGCGATGGCGGCGGGCAGGTGGTGGCGATGGATCAGGCTGCCGGGCGGATGGAACAGCGCCAGCGTGCGCAGCACCGAGCGCAGCTGCCGGTAGTTGCCCGGCCACGCATAGGCGGCCAGCGCGTCGAGGGCGTCGTCGGCCAGCGTCAGGCCGGCGGGCGTGTCGTCCAGCGCGCGCAAGGCGGCGCAGATAAAGGGGCGCAGATCGTCGCGCTCGCGCAGCCGCGGCAAGGGGACCGCATAGTCGTGCAGGCGGTAATAGAGGTCGGCGCGGAACTCGCCGGCGGCGATCATGGCGTCCAGGTCGCGGTGGGTGGCGCTGACCAGGCCGAAGTTGACCGGCACCGCCTTGTCGGCGCCCAGCGGCTGCACCATGCGCTCCTGCAGGGCGCGCAGCAGGCGGGTCTGCAGGGCCAGCGGCATGTCGCCGATTTCGTCCAGGAACAGCACGCCGCCGTCGGCTTCGCGCAGCCGGCCGCGCGCGCCCAGCCGCCGCGCGCCGGTATAGGCGCCCGGCTCGTAGCCGAACAGTTCGGCCTCGATCAGGCTTTCGGGCAGGGCGCCGCAATTGACGGCGACGAATGGACCGTCGCGCCAGATGCTGCGGCGGTACAGGTGCTGTGCGTAGACTTCCTTGCCGGCGCCGGTTTCGCCTTGCAGCAGCACCGACAGGCCGCCGTCGAGCGCGCGCCGGGCGCGTTCGAAGCCGGCCTGCAGCGCCGGCGCCAGCGCCGGCAGCGTTTCCTCGGGCGCCTGTGCCGGCATGGCGCGCGGCGGGCGCGGCGGCGCGGGCAGCGAGCGCGCATGCCCGCCCTGGCGCAGCACGGCATGGAAGGGTGCGCCTTGCGGCGTATGGACGCGGCCGGGCGTGCGCGCGACGGCGCGCCAATCGACCAGCCAGCCGTCCAGCGGCTGGTCCAGCAGCGCGGGCCAGGTGGCGCCCAGCAGCGCGACGGCGGCATCGTTGGCGCCGACGATGCGTTCGTCCTCGATCAGCAGCAGCCCACGTTCGACCGAATCGAGCAGCGAGGCCTGCTTGTGGAAGACCAGGTACAGGCAGCGCTCGCCGGCCTGCTCGATGACGCGGTTGGCAACCTGGCGCGCGCACATGCTGGCCAGGCTCAGCGCATAGGCGTGCATGCGCCCGGCGTCGCCCGAGATATCCAGCACGCCGAGGATCTCGCCGCGCGGCGAACGGATCGGCGCCGCGTGGCAGCTGAGGATCTGGTTGCGCCGCAGGAAGTGTTCGGCGCCGTGCACGCGCAGCGCGGCGGCTTCGATCAGCGCCGTGCCGATGGCGTTGGTGCCGCGATGGTTTTCGGCCCAGCTGACCCCGGGCCGCAGCGCCACGTGGTCGGCGCGCTGCAGGAACCCGGTATTGCCGCTTGCCTGCAGGATCACGCCGCTGGCGTCGGCCAGCAGCACCAGGCTGGAGGCGCTGGCCACCATGCCGGCCAGGGTTTCGATTTCGGGCTGGGCGGCGCGCAGCACGCAGGCGTGCTGCTCGAGGCGTTCCTGCAGGTCGCCGTGGCGCAGGGCGACGGGGTCGTCGTGCAGGTCGGCGGCGGCGCTGGCGCAGCGCTCCCAGGAGCGCACGATGGGAGCGGCGGCCTGCGTGGACGGCAGGTGCTGGCCGGATGCGGAAAGCTGGTAGCCGGGCATGCGGTGTCTCCTTGCGTGTCGCGCGCCGCGACGCGATGTCGCCGCCGGCAACGCCGGCCTGTCGCAAGATGCGACAAGCCGCTGTTTTTTATAGGGAAATTATGCATGAAAAGCGCGTGCGCGCTGGCCGTCCAGAGGTAACAGCTCGTCGCCGCGGGCTGGCACGGCGTTTGCATGAGCCTGAACGGCGCCCCATGCGCCCGCCGCGCGACGGCAAGCAATCGTCACGGCGCCACAACGACATCAGGAGACAAACCATGGATCTATCCGACCTGAAAAAATTGGGCCTGGATGTGGCCTACCCGTTCAAGGAACAGTACGAGAACTACATCGGCGGCCAATGGGTGGCTCCGGCAGGCGGGGAGTACTTCGACAATCTGTCGCCCATTACCGGCCAGCCGTTTTGCCGCGTGCCGCGCTCGGGCGCGGCCGACGTCGAACTGGCGCTGGACGCGGCGCATCGCGCGTGCGCCGCGTGGGCGCGCACCTCGCCCGCCGAGCGGGCCAACATCCTGCTGCGCATCGCCGACCGCATCGAGGGACAGTTGCCCATGCTGGCGGTGGCCGAGTCGATCGACAACGGCAAGCCGCTGCGCGAGACCACCGCGGCCGACCTGCCGCTGGCGATCGACCATTTCCGCTATTTCGCGGGCTGCATCCGGGCGCAGGAGGGCGCCATCTCGGAGATCGACGCCAACACCGTGGCCTACCACTTCCACGAACCCATCGGCGTGGTGGGGCAGATCATTCCCTGGAACTTCCCGCTGCTGATGGTGGCTTGGAAGCTGGCGCCGGCGCTGGCGGCGGGCTGCGTGGTGGTGCTCAAGCCGGCCGAACAGACGCCGGCCTCGATCCTGGTGCTGGCCGAACTGATCGGCGACCTGCTGCCGCCGGGCGTGCTCAACGTGGTCAACGGCTATGGCAAGGAGGCCGGCCAGGCGCTGGCCACCAGCAAGCGCATCGCCAAGATCGCCTTCACCGGGTCGACGCCGGTGGGCAAGCACATCCTGCACGCGGCGGCCGACAACCTGATCCCCGCCACGGTGGAGCTGGGCGGCAAGAGCCCCAACATCTTCTTCGACGACGTGATGGACCACGACGACGAGTTCCTGGACAAGGCGCTCGAGGGCCTGGCCATGTTCGCGCTCAACCAGGGCGAGGTCTGCACCTGCCCGTCGCGCATCCTGATCCAGGAGTCGATCTACGAGCGCTTCATCGAGAAGGCCATCGCGCGGGTGCAGTCCATCAAGACCGGCCATCCGCTCGATGCCGGCACCATGGTGGGCGCACAGGTCTCGCAGGTGCAGATGGACAAGATCCTGTCCTATATCGATATCGGCCGCCAGGAGGGCGCGCAATGCCTGACCGGCGGCGCGCGTAACGACATGCTGCCGGGCGGGCTGGACCAGGGTTTCTATGTCCAGCCGACCATGCTGCTGGGCAAGAACAGCATGCGCATCTTCCAGGAGGAAATCTTCGGGCCGGTCGCGGCGGTGGCCACCTTCAAGGACGAGGAAGAGGCCATCGCCATGGCCAACGACACGTTCTACGGCCTGGGCGCGGGCGTCTGGAGCCGCGACGGCGCGCGGGCCTACCGCGTGGGCCGCGGCATCGAGGCCGGCCGGGTGTGGACCAATTGCTATCACCTGTATCCGGCGCATGCCGCCTTCGGCGGCTACAAGCAGTCCGGCATCGGGCGCGAGACGCACAAGGCGGCGCTGTCGAATTACCAGCAGACCAAGTGCCTGCTGGTGAGCTACAGCGCCAAGGCCCTGGGCTTCTTCTAACCCGGGTGCCTGTCCCCACAGGGGGTCTGGCACCTGCCGACTTCTGGGGTGCCTGTCCCCGCAGGGACAGGCACCAGCATCCCCGCTGGGACAGGCACCCCGGCGCCGCGTTCACGCCGGCGCGCCGGGCCAGACCTGGTGATCGCGCGGGCTGTCGATGCGATAGTCGGAGTAGGGCAGCGACAACAGGTCGTGGCCCAGCCGGTGCGCGGCTTGCAGCGGACGGCGCGGATCGTGCGCCACTTCGCCTCGGCGGTTGCCCGCCCCGTGCACCATGCCGACGAACTGCGAGTGGGTGTAACGCGTGAACTCCTGCAACTGGTGCACGATGCCCAGGGCCGCGCCGGGGTAGGTTTCCTCGGAGGATACGGCCAGCGCCAGCCGCTTGCCCGTCATGCGCCGCAGCACCTCGGCGTGGCGGGGATGGCTGGCCGAGTAATAGGTGAAAGAGCGGTCGAAGAAGGCCTTGGCCTGGGCCGACATGCCGTACCAGTACACCGGCGTGCAGAGCACCACGGCGCGCGCGGGCAGGAAGTGGTCGAAGAACAGTTCGCCGTAGCGGTCGTCGGGGCGCCGCGCATCGGCCTCTTTCTCGTCCGTCAGGAAGCCCGCGATGTAGTCGTCGAGAAACAGCAGCGTGGCGGCGGCGCCGGACTGGCGCGCGCCCTCGGCCACGGCCTGGGCGAGCAGGGCGCTGTTGCCGTCGCGGCGCGGACTGCCGACCAGCACCAGCACGGGGTTGGGGACTTGAGATGAATCCATTTTCATTCCTCGCTAAGCGTATGGGTGGGATGAGCGTTGGTGCATGGAAAATTTACGGCTTGATTGCCTGGCTTGGCGAGTGACGATGCCTGCATTAAGATGAATTGAATTCATCTATCTCGTGGCCCCGCATGTTTCATGATCTACCGCTGGGCGCGCTGCGCGCCTTCGAGGCCGCGGCGCGCCTGCTCAGCTTCAAGGGCGCCGCCGCCGAGCTGCATGTCACGCCCACCGCCGTGTCGCACCAGATCCGCGCGCTCGAGCAGCGGCTGGGCTTTGCGCTGTTCGAGCGCCTGCCGCGCGGGGTGCTGCTGACGCCCAAGGGCGGACGCCTGTTCCAGTGGGTGCATGGCATGCTGCTGGATCTGGCGCAGACGCTGGACGCGCTGCGTCCGCGCCCGAGCACGGGCGGCCTGACGGTGTCGACCACGCATTCGTTTGCCGCGCTGTGGCTGGTGCCGCGGCTGGGGCGCTTCTACCAGGCGCATCCCGGCTACGAGGTGCGGCTGGACGCGACCAGCCGCCTGGTGGATCTGCTGCAGGACGCCAGCGTGGACGTGGCGATCCGCTATGGCGGCGGCGACCGCTCGGGGCGCCACCGCGGCGTGCAGGCCGGGGCCGTGCTGCCCGAGCGCTTCGCCGTCTATGGCGCGCCCGCCGCGGTGGCCAGCGCGGCGCGGCGGCGGCCCGCGCTGATCTCGGTGCAATGGCGCGATTCCACCGTGTACGAGACCGGCTGGCGGCAATGGTGCGAGGCGGCCGGCGTGAGCTGGCTGGCGCGCCGCGCCGCGCAGCTATGAAGAGGAAAACTACGCCCTGCAGGCCGCCATCGCCGGCCAGGGGCTGGTGCTGGCCAGCTCGGCCATGGTGTCCGACAGCGAGGCGCGCGGCCTGCTGGCGTGCTTCCGTCCGGACATCAGCGTGCCCGGGCTGCGCTATACCGCGCTGTCGGCGCCGGGCCGCCAGCGGCACCCGCCGGTGCGCGCCTTCCTGGACTGGCTGGCCGGCGAGTTCGAGAGCGCCGCGGCGCGCAGGCGCCCGGGGCTGGCCCCATGAGCGCGCCGGCCGATCCGCGCCTGGCGCAATTGCGCCGCATGCAGCGCTGGGCGCTGGCGCTGCTGGCGGCCATGATCGCCGGCTTCGTCACCAGCCACCTGATGGGCGGACAGGGCGCCTGGGCCTGGGTACGGGCGTTCTGCGAGGCCGCCACGGTCGGCGCGCTGGCCGACTGGTTTGCCGTGGTGGCGCTGTTTCGCCGCCCGCTGGGGCTGCCGATTCCCCATACCGCCATCATCCCGGCCAACAAGGCGCGTATCGGCGACAACCTGGCGCTGTTCGTGCGCGATCATTTCCTCGATCCCGCGACGCTGCTGGAAAAGCTGCGCGTGTTCGATCCGGCCGCGCGCCTGGGCCATTGGCTGGCCGACCCGCGCCAGACCCGCAGCCTGGGCCAGGGCGCGCGCCAGGTGGCGCTGCAGGCGCTGGACCTGCTCGATGAGCAGGCTGTCAGCCGCGCCATCCAGGGCTTCGCCGTGGCGCAGTTGCGCCGCTGGGACGCGGCGCGCACGGCCGGCGAAGTGCTGGCCCTGCTGACCCGCGACGGCCGCCACCAGGAATTGCTGGACGCCGCGCTGCACCGGCTGGGCGACTACCTCGGCGAAGAGGATATCCGCCAGCGCGCCTCCGCGCTGCTGGTGAAGTTCGCCCGCAAGGAATGGCCGCGCATCATCGCCGCGGTGGATGTCATCGGCTCGGTGGAGGGCATTGCCGACAACCTGGCCGATCGCATGGCGCGTGCCCTGGTCGACGAGCTGCGCGATGTGCTGTCGCGCCCGGATCATCCCGTGCGGCGCAACTACGAGGCGTGGGTGGCCGACTATATCGCGCGGCTGCGCGACGACCCCGAGCTGGCCGGCCAGGTCGAGGCCCTGAAGCAGCGCCTGATCGACGACCCGCGCGTACAGGAGTACGCGCTGGGGCTATGGCGCGACATCCATGCGGTATTGCGGCGCGACCTGGAGGCCGAGGATTCGGCGCTGGCGCGCCACCTGGAGGACGCCCTGCAGGCGCTGGGCCAACGGCTGTCGCGCGACCCCGAGCTGCGCCGGGCGGTCAACGAGCATGTGCTGGACAGCGCGCGCAAGCTGACCGACAGCCTGCGCAGCGGCGTGACCGAGCATATCTCGCGTACCGTCAAGAACTGGGACGAGCGCCACCTGGTGCGCGAACTCGAACTGAGCGTGGGCCGCGACCTGCAGTACATCCGCTTCAACGGGACGCTGGTGGGCGGGTTGATCGGCCTGGCCCTGCATGCCGGCGTGCTGCTGGTGCAGCGGGCCGGCGGCTGAGCCGGCGCGACGCGGGCGCACTCAGGCGGCGGCCGCGTAAGCCGGCCGGCGCTCCTGGTAGGCCTGGCGAATATGGCGCGCCATTTCCTCGACGGCCTGTGAGCGCTCGCCGGGTGCGATGTACAGATTGATGGCGTAGTCGGGCAGGGCCGGCAGGCCGCTGGCCGCGTCGAGCACCTGCAGGTCGGCGGGGGCCACCGACAGCAGGCTGGCTGTGACCGCCAGGTCCAGGCGCACGGTGGTCAACGTGGCGTCGGCATTGCCGTTCTCGAATACGCTGCGCCAGGGAATGCGTCCGCCGTCCAGCGCGTCGGCCAGCACCGGCCGGAAGGCGCAGGCATCGCTGACCAGCGAGACCGGCAACGGGTTCTTGCGCCACGCCTGGCCGCCCGGGGCGGCCAGCCACACCACGCGGTCGACGGCCAGGCGCTCGCCGCCCGCCGCCGCGCCGATGGGTTCCTCGGCCAGCGTCAAGTCCAGCTTGCGGCGCCGCACCTGCTCCAGCAGTTCGGGCGAGGTCGCCGAGATCAGCGAAATGTCCACATCGGGATAGCGCAGCGAATAGGCGCGCAGCAGGCCCGGCAAGTGCGTGCCGATCAGGTCGTGCGGCACCCCCAGCCGCACCGCGCCGACGCAGCCGGCGCCGGTCATGTGCTGCATCAGTTCGTCGTTCAGGCGCACCATTTCGCGCGCGCGGCCCAGCAGGCGCGCGCCGTCGCCGGTCAGCGCCGCGCCGCTGCGGCGCCGTTCCAGCAGGGTGCGGCCGAACAGGGCCTCCAGCCGCTGCAACTGCTGGCTGACCGCGCTCTGGGTCAGGTGCAGCAGGGCGGCGGCGGCGGTCAGGCTGCCGGTATCGTGGACGGCCAGGAAGGCGCGCAGCAGCGCGGTGTCGATATTGCGGCTCATGATTTATTAGGATTCGTGATACTGGGGATTATAAGAATTCGATATCCTAAATTGATGCGTGTGGCTATCGTACCTCTCATCGCTTTGTGGAGATAGCCATGCAAACCACGACATCCCTGATTGCCTCGGTGCGGCGCATCGCCGCCTTTTCCGACGGCGCGCGCGGCGGCAACCCGGCCGGCGTCCATGTGGCCGAGGTGCTGCCCGACGCCATGACCATGCAGCAGATGGCCGCCGAGATCGGCTATTCCGAAACCGTGTTCGCCGCGCCGGCCTATGGCGGCTGGCGGGTACGCTATTTCGCGCCGGAAGCGGAAGTGCCATTCTGCGGCCACGCCACGATCGCGCTGGGCGCCGTGCTGGCCGAGCAGGAGGGCGACGGCGTGTTCGCCCTGACGACCAACCATGCCAACATAACGGTGGAGGGGCGCCGCCAGGGCGGCCTGTACAGCGCCGCGCTGCAATCGCCGCGCACGCGCAGCGCGCCCTTGGAGGCGGCCGTGCGCGACGAGGCGCTGGCCCTGTTCGGCTACACGCCCGCCGACCTCGACAGCCGGCTGCCGCCCGCCTACGCCGAGGCCGGCGCCGCCCACCTGATCCTGCCGCTGAACAGCCGCGAGCGCCTGGCGGCGATGCGCTACGACCTGGCCGCCGGCCGCGCTTTCATGAAGCGCACGGGCGTGGTGACGATCGCCTGGGTCCACGCCGAGTCGGCCACGCTGCTGCACGCGCGCAATGCATTTGCGGCCGGCGGCGTGTACGAGGATCCGGCAACCGGGGCGGCCGCCGCCGCGCTGGCTGGCCATCTGCGCGACAGCGGCTGGCTGCGCGCCGGGGCCATCGAGATCCTGCAGGGCTTCGACATGGGCGTGCCGGCGCGCCTGCGGGCCGAGTACGGCCCCGAGCCGGGCAGTTCGGTGCGGGTGGCCGGCACGGCGCACGCGCTGGCGCGCCAGCCCGCCCTCATAGATTGACCAGCGTCTTGAACCCGCCGTAGGCCATGCGCTTGCAATCGAACACGCCGTCGACGCACTGCTCCTTCAGGCGCGGGTCGGCCATGACCGCCGCATTGATGCGGTCGCGCTCGGCCCGGCTCGGGTAGACGATCCAGGCGAACACCACGGTTTCGCCCTCGCGCGCCGCGGCCGAGGTCTTGAACGACACCATGCCTTCGATGTCCAGGTCGTCGCCCGTGCATTCGCAATAGGCCAGCGCGCCATGCTCTTTCCAGATCGCGCCGGCCTTGGTGGCCATCTGCCGGTAGGTGTCCAGCTTGTCGTTGGGCACCGACAGCAGGAAACCGTCTACGTATTGATCCATGGCACTGCTCCTGGGTGGCAGGGGCCCCGCGGCCCCCTGGTTGGAATTGGCACTGTAGCGGGAAAGCAGGGGGTTGCCGACGGGGGATTGCGACATTGTTGCGGGTGGATCGCGACAGGCTGGCCGCAGTATGCTGGGCGCTATGAAACGTCTTGCCCTGCTGGTGCCCGAACGGGCCAACATCGCATCGCTCGAGAACGCCCGCCAGGGGTTTCTGGCGGCCAACGGCTTCTTGCGCGAGCGCGGCCGCGCGCCGAGCTTCGACGTGCGCCTGGTGGCGGCCACGCCGCAGGTGCGGCTGGATCACGGCCGCATCACCGTGCAGGCCGACACCGTGCTCGAGGCGGTGGGCGAGGTCGACCTGTGCGTCGTGCCGCCGATCCAGGGCGATCCGCAGCCGGCGCTGCAGGAGAACGGCGCATTGATCGACTGGCTGGCCGGCTACTACAAGAACGGCGGCGAGGTCGCCAGCCTGTGCGTGGGCGCCGCGCTGCTGGCCGCCGGCGGCGTGCTCGACGGACAGCGCGCGGTGGTGCATTGGGCGGCGCAGAGCGACTTCGGCCGCCTGTTTCCGGCGGTGCGCTGGGTCAGCGACCGGGTCGTGCTGGAGGCCAACGGCATCTACACCAGCGGCGGCGCGTTCTCGGCCGCGCACCTGGTGCTGCACCTGGTCGACAAGTACACCGATCGCGAGACGGCGATCTGGTGCGCCAAGCTGTTCCAGCTGGACTGGAGCCGCCAGAGCCAATTGCCGTTCGTGGTGTTCGTGGGGCAGAAAACGCATGGCGATGGGGTGGTGCGGCAAGTGCAGGAGCACATCGAGGCCAACTACACCGAGCGCCTGACCGTGGAGCAACTGGCGCAGCGCGTGGCGCTGGGCCGGCGCACGCTGGAGCGGCGCTTTCGCCATGCCACCGGCAACAGCATCGTCGAGTACGTGCAGCGCATCCGCATCGAGGCGGCCAAGAAGCAGCTCGAAAGCTCGCGCAAATCGGTCGCCGAAGTGATGTACGAGGTCGGCTACAACGACACCAAGGCCTTTCGCGACATCTTCAACAAGTACTGCGGCATGTCGCCGCTGATGTACAAGGAAAGATACCTATGACACAGGAGCCTGTCCCGACGGGGACAGGCTCCTGCCGAATCCTTCCGTACGCCGGGGTGCCTGTCCTCGTCGGGACAGGCACCCTTGCCGCAGGTGTCGCTGCCCATGCGGGGACGGTCTCCCGGAGAGTCACTTATGGTACGGCTTGCCCTTGCGGGCGGTGCCGGCCATGTGTTCGAGCTCGCGCTCGCTCATCGAGTCGTACATGTCGCGCGAGGCGCCCTTGAGGTCGCTCACCCTGGATTCGCCGCGCTTGGCCGCGAGCGCCGCGCCGGCGGCCATTTGCTGGGCTTTGGATTTGGCTGGCATGATGTACCTCCTTCCAGAAATGTCGATGCGGGAACGGTGATTTCAGCGTAGCAACTCCGAGCAAGGGGAGCTGCAACGAGGGGTAGCAGCGTGCAAGATGCGATGTCCCGCGTTTCCGGGTCGTTTCTTCAGGAGTTCCCGCATGCAGATTTCCCGCCGTTTTCCGCTCCTGGCCCGCCGCGCCGCTCTGGCGCTATGCCTGGCCGGCGCCGTCCAGGCCCATGCCCAGGAGGCCGCCGTGCAACGCAAGAGCGATTACCCCTTTGCCGCCACCGTGGCGCGCCTGCAGGATGCCTTGCGCGCCAAGGGAATGACGATCTTCGCGGTCATCGACCACCAGGCCGCCGCGAAGCAGGCGGAGCTGGACATGCCGCCGACCCAGGTGGTGGTGTACGGCAATCCCAAGGCCGGCACGCCGCTCATGCTGGCCGCGCCCGATTTCGCGCTGGAGCTGCCCTTGAAAGTGCTGGTGCGCGAGACCGCCTCGGGCGAGGTGCTGGTGGTCTACCATCCGGCCGGCACGCGCGAGGGCATGCTGGGCCTGCCCGCCGGGATGGCGCAGCAACTGGCCGGCGCCGAGCGCATCGTCGACGCCGCGGTGCGGCGCGCGCCGGCCGACTGAGCCGGGCGCGTCACGCCGGGCGCCGCAGCCCGCCCACGAATCCGGCCAGCGCGCGCGTCACCAGCTCGGGCTGGTCCTTGTGCGGCGAGTGGCCGCAGTCCTGGATTTCCAGCAGGCGGGTCTGCGGCGCCAGGCGGCGGATGCCGCGGATCTGTTCCAGCGTGCCGTATTCGTCGTCCACGCCCTGCATGGCCAGCACCGGGCAGGTGATGGCCGGCAGGTAGGCCTCGATGTTCCATTGCCGGAAGGCCGGGTCCAGCCAGGTGTCGGTCCACGATGCGAAGGTCGAATCGACATCGTCGTGGTAGCGGGCCAGGCGGTCGCGCAGCGTGGTTTCGCGGTAGGCGCGCAGCGCCACCGCGATGTTGGCGACGGTAATGTCCTCGACGTAGATGTGCGGCGCGGCTACCGCGATCCCGGCCACGGCGTCCGGGCACAAGGCGGCATAGAGCAGCGCAATGCTGGCGCCGTCGCTGTGGTCGAACAGGACCGGCTTGTCGCGCCGCGCGTCGATGCCCAGCGCCGCGAACAGCGCGGGCAGGGCTTGCGCGGCCTGCTGGTGCAGGTAGTCGATGGGCCGGCTCTCATCCAGCGGACGGACGGTCGAGCGGCCGTAGCCGTAGCGCGAATAAACCAGCCCGCGGCATCCGGCCGCATCGCAGACGCGCCGCGGTCAGTCGCGCCACATGGCCAGCGACCCCAGCCCTTCGTGCAGGAATACCAGCAGGGGGGCATCGCGCCGCTCAGGCGCGAGCAGCGCATACTCGATGCGCATGGGACGGTCGGCGTAATGCACGTCGGCGTATTGCGCGGGCGCGGCGGCGGAAGAGCGGGCGGGCGGCGTCATGGCAGGGTTTTCCGGTGCTGAGGCTTGCGCTCCATTGTGCCAGTGCCGCCGCGGTTACAAAAAACATAACCATTTGGTTGAATAAGACGGCGGGTTTCTCTAATATAACCAAATGGTTGAATATCAAGCTCCCGCCCTGGACCGCGTCTTTCACGCCCTGTCCGACCCCACGCGCCGCGCGATGCTGCGCCGCCTGGCCGACGGGGAACACAATATCCGCGCGCTGGCCGCGCCGTTCGCCATGTCGTTCACGGCCGCCTCCAAGCACCTGAAGGTGCTGGAAAGCGCCGGGCTGGTCAGCCGCCGCGTGCAGGGGCGCTCGCACCTGTGCCGCATCGATGCCGCGCCGCTGGCCGCCATCGACGCGTGGCTGAAGTTCTACGAGCGCTTCTGGAATGCCAGGCTGGACATGCTGGAGACCTTGCTGCGCGCCGACGCGGCATCGTCCGTTCCCTCCCACCCCGACCAGGACCCGACTCCATGACCTCCCCATCTTCTGCTTCCCCCGATGGCCACGGCGCGCGCCTGGACGCGCAAAGTATCCGCTTCGAGCGGCTGCTGCCCGGGCCCATCGAACGCGTCTGGGCCTGGCTGGCCGACGCCGACAAGCGCGCGCGCTGGCTGGCCGGCGGCGAATTGCCGCGGCAGCCCGGACAGACCTTCGAGCTGCATTTCAATCACGCCGCGCTGACGGCCGAAACCGCGCCGGCGCGCTACGCGCAATACGACCGGCCCATCGTCGCGCACCACACGCTGCTGCGCTGCGAGCCGCCGCGCGTGCTGGCGCTGACGTGGGGCGGCGCCGCCGGCGAGGCGCCGTCCGAGGTGTTGTTCGAGCTGAGCGAGGCCGGCGAGCAGGTGCGCCTGGTGCTGACCCACACCCGGCTGGCCGACCGCGCCGCGATGCTGGATGTGGCGGGCGGCTGGCATGCGCACCTGGCGGTGCTGGCCGGCAAGCTGGCCGGACAGGCGCCGCCGCCGTTCTGGACCACGCTGGCGCAGGCCGAGCAGGACTACGAGCAGCGCCTGTAGCGGCCGGCGCGCGGCAGGACAGCACCGCGTCCTCGAAGCGGTCGAATACATTGTCGGCGCCGGCCAGGCCCACCAGGCCGGCCCGATGCAGCTTGGCCTTGACCCGCGGGTTGGCGCCGCTGAGGATGACCCGCACGCCGCGGCGCTGCAGGTCGGTGATGACCTCTTCGAGCGCCTGCAGGCCGGTGATGTCGATGAACGGCACCCAGCGCAGGCG
The DNA here is from genome assembly GCF_000306945.1 of Bordetella pertussis 18323. Lineage (NCBI taxonomy): Bacteria > Pseudomonadati > Pseudomonadota > Betaproteobacteria > Burkholderiales > Alcaligenaceae > Bordetella > Bordetella pertussis. Next base: position 1,497,326 of record NC_018518.1, read on the forward strand.
GATGATGAGCGTGCGCGGATCGGTGTGCGTGGCCGCCAGGGCGCGCTCGAAGTTCTCGGCGGCGCCGAAGAACAGCGGCCCTTCGACCGCGTAGACCAGCACGTCGTCCGGCAGCGGCCCGTAGCCGCGGTGGCCCAGTTCGTCGCCCAGCTCGGCCGGGCTCTGCGCCTGCACTTGCACGCTGGACGCCATGCGCCGCAGGAAGTGCAGGATGGCGATCACCACGCCGATGTTGACCGCCACCACCAGGTCGGCGAACACGGTCAGCACGAAGGTGACCAGCAGGATGGCGACGTCGGCGCGCGGCGCGCGCTTGATCATCCTGACGAAGTGAGGCGCGTCGCTCATGTTCCAGGCCACCACGAACAGGATGGCGGCCAGCGCGGCCAGCGGCACGTTTTCGGCCAGCGGCGCCAGCAGCAGCACCATCAGCAGCAGGGTGATGCAATGCACGACCCCGGCCAGCGGGCTGGTGCCGCCGTTGCGGATGTTGGTGGCCGTGCGCGCGATGGCGCCGGTGGCGGCAAAGCCGCCGAACAGCGGCGCGACGATATTGGCCAGGCCCTGGCCGACCAGTTCCTGGTTGGAATCGTGGCGGGTGCCGGCCATGCCGTCGGCCACCACGGCCGACAGCAGGGATTCGATGGCGCCCAGCATGGCGATGGCGAAAGCCGGGCCGATCAATTCGATGACGCGCGACACGGTGATCTCGGGCCACTGCCAGCTGGGCAGGCCCTGCGGAATGCCGCCGAAAGCGCTGCCTATGGTGGCTACGCCGTCCAGGCCCAGCGCGGCCTGCAGCGTGGTGGCCACCACGAGCGCCACCAGCGGACCGGGCACGCGGCGCAGGTAGGGCAAGCGGTTGTTCAGCAGCAGCAGCGCCAGCGACAGCGCGGCCAGTGCGGTGGTGGCCAGGTGCAGCTGCGGCAGGCTGTGCACGAGCTGCCACAGTTTTTCATGGAAGTGCGTGCCGGCCGGGGAGGGCAGGCCGAAGAAATCCTTCCATTGGCCTACCCAGATGATGACGCCGATCCCGGCGGTGAAGCCCACGATGACCGGCGCTGGGATGTACTTGATGATGGCCCCCAGCCGGGCCGCGCCCAGCGCCAGCAGGATGCAGCCGGCCATCAGGGTGGCCAGCTGCAGGCCCGCCACGCCATGCTGGGCGGTGATGCCGGCCAGGATGACGATGAAGGCGCCGGTGGGGCCGGCAATCTGTACGCGGCTGCCGCCGCACAGCGAGACCAGCAGGCCCGCCACGATGGCGGTGTACAGGCCTTGTTCGGGTTTGGCGCCGCTGGCGATGGCAAAGGCCATGGCCAGCGGCAGCGCCACGACCCCTACGATCAGGCCGGAGACAATATTGGGCAGCCAATGGGCGCGTCGCAGCAGGCCGGCGCGCTTGGCTTCGAGCAGGGCGATCACACGAAGGTCCAGGCAGGCAACAGAATGCGGCATAGTAGCCCTTCGCGCACGCTTGGGCCATGATCCGGCGCAAATGGCCGCTCAACTGAGCAGGGCGGCCACCAGATCGCGGTTGGGCGCGGGCGCGCCGTCGAAGTCCAGCGCGGTCTGCAGATGCAGCAGGTGCTCGTCCATCAGGGCGCAGGCGCGCTCGGCGTCGCCGTCGCGCGCGGCCGCCAGGAAGGCGTAGTGTTCCTGCGACGAGCAACTGGCGTCGTGGGCGCTCTGGTACATCACCGTGATGACGGCGGTGCGCGCCAGCAGTTCGTGCAGCATGGCGGTGAGCACCGAGTTGCCGACGATCTCGGCCAGCTGCAGGTGAAAGCCGGCCAGCAGCTGATTGCGCCGCTGCACGTCGCCCTCGTGGATGGCTTCGCGTTCCTGGTGCAGATGCTGTTCGAGCCGTTCGTAGTCCTGCGGCGCGGCGCAGGCGACGAACTCGCGCGCCAGCGCGGCCTCCAGGATGCGCCGCACGGCATAGACCTCGCGCGCTTCGTGGGCGTCCGGCTTGCTGACGAAGGCGCCCTTGTCGGGCACGATCTGGATCAGCTTGTCCTTGGACAGCATCAGCAAGGCCGCCCGGATCTTGGTGCGGCTGACCTTGTACACGCTGGCCAGCGCTTCCTCGCGCAGGCGCGTGCCCGGCGGCAGGCGGTGCGACACGATGGCCGCGGCGATCGCCTGGGAGATGCCCTCGGCGCTGAGGTCGGTGGAGCTGCGCATCGTCGGTGCTCCTCACATGCGCAGCGCGCGAGGCGTATGCGCATCAGGAATGGGCCTGGACACCCGGGGCCCGGGGGCTCGCGCTCGGCGAGCGGCCCGCGCCGCCAGGAAAGCCGCCATCGCCCGGGCCGCCGCCCGGCATGGGCCGGGCGGCGGTTCGAAGGACGAAGGATGTTGCTATTAAACGTGATAGCCCAAAATTTGTGTACAAATTTGTCGTGCGCCGGCCCGGAGTGTGGCGCGCCCGCTAATTCCACACGTAGCCGTGATTGGCATCGAAAGCGGCGTAGCCGTCGGCGCAGCGGTACAGCCGGTAGCGGCCGGCCGCACCGTCCTGGTGCAGGGAAGCCGGCCAGCCCGGCAAGGCCAGGGCCGGCGACGGCAGCCGGCCGCTGGCCGGCGCGCAGCCGGGCGGCTCGATGCGGGCGCCGTCGGGCAGCACGAAGCGGGCCGCGCGGCGGTTGGTGTCGAGGTCGTGCGCCTCGGTGATGGCGCCGGTGCGCGCGGGCAGCCATGCCGGCAGCCAGCCGCGTTGTATCGCGCCGGCCGCGCGCGCCTCGTCGAGGTCGCGGTATTGCGTTTGCACGGCATCGGAGCAGGCGGCAAGCAGCAGAGGCAGGATCAGGACCAGGGGCAGGGCGTACGCCCGGGCAGGCAGCGAGGTTGGCATGGCAGGCAACGGGGCAGTGGCGTGACGGGTACGAGTGTGCAACAGGCCCGCACCGCCATCCAGCGGCCATTCTCAATGGTTGTCGGTGGAAATATCCCTGCCTGCGCGGCGCGCCGATACCGCGGCTCAATCGGCGCGATTGAAAAGCATGCCTTGGGACCGGCCGCGGGGGTCTGGCAATATACCCATACCTCCGTCACGGGCCATCGCCATGAATCAACCCTCGTCGCTTGCCGCCGACCTGCGCGGCGCCTGGCACGCGCAGGCGCAGTCGCATCCCCTGATCACCCTCGGGTTGGCCGCCTCGGCCGCCGGCGTGGTCTTGCTGCTGGTCGCGGGCATCGTCAACGCGCTGACCGGCGAGAACCGCGTCCACGTGGGCTACGCGGTGCTGGGCGGCACGGCGGGCTTCGCCGCCACGGCGCTGGGCGCGCTGATGGCCCTGGGGCTGCGCGCGATCTCGGCCCGCACGCAGGACGCGATGCTGGGTTTTGCCGCCGGCATGATGCTGGCGGCCAGCGCGTTCTCGCTGATCCTGCCTGGCCTGGACGCGGCCGGGACCATCGTGGGCCCGGGGCCGGCCGCCGCGGCGGTGGTGGCCCTGGGCCTGGGGCTGGGCGTGCTGCTGATGCTGGGCCTGGACTACTTCACGCCGCACGAGCACGAACGCACCGGCCACCAGGGGCCCGAGGCGGCGCGCGTCAATCGCGTCTGGCTGTTCGTGCTGACCATCATCCTGCACAACCTGCCCGAGGGCATGGCCATCGGCGTCAGCTTCGCCACCGGCGACCTGCGCATCGGCCTGCCGCTGACCTCGGCCATCGCCATCCAGGACATCCCCGAAGGGCTGGCGGTCGCGCTGGCGCTGCGCGCGGTCGGCCTGCCCATCGGGCGCGCCGTGCTGGTGGCGGTGGCGTCGGGGCTGATGGAGCCGCTGGGCGCGCTGGTGGGCGTGGGCATTTCCAGCGGCTTTGCGCTGGCGTATCCGATCAGCATGGGCCTGGCCGCCGGGGCGATGATCTTCGTGGTCTCGCACGAAGTGATTCCCGAGACGCATCGCAACGGGCATGAGACCATCGCCACGGTGGGCCTGATGGCCGGTTTCGCGGTGATGATGTTCCTGGATACCGCGCTGGGCTGAAGCCGCGGGGCGTCAGCCGCGCCCGGCCAGGCAGGCCGACAGGGCGCGCTGGTACGAGTCGACCGAAACGCCGGTGGTCCAGGCCGAGGGCGTGGCCGGATCGTAGCCGCTCTGATTCATGGCTTCGCGCCGGCAGGCCGCCTCGCCGGTCGGCTGGCGGCTGGCGGTGCGTGCGATGCCGGCGCCTTGCGGGGCCACCGGGTAGCCGGCCACCGTGCCATCATCGTAGGCTGGCTGGCCATGGCCGGCCGGCGCGTAACCGGCGTCGTCGTAGGCCGTGGGCGGGTCGTAGCTGGGCGGGTCGTACACCGTGCTGTCGTAGGGGCTGGCCGCGTAACCGCCGGGGGTGGTGTAGGTGATGCCGCCGGCGCTGTACTGCGCGGCCGGCGCGTAGCTGGGCTGCGAACTGACGGCGAGGTAGGTGCCGGCCGCCACCAGCGCCAGCGCGCCGGCGATCCACCAGCCATCGGATGAACTGCCGTGCGAGTGGCCGTAGCCGCCGTAGTACCCATGGTGGCCGTGGTGGCCGCCGCCGGCCACCGCCTGGCCGCAGGCCGCCGCCATCATCAGCGCGGCGCCGGCCAACTGTAAACGTCTGGACTTCATGTCTTGCTCCCGAACCGCCCGGTGGGCGCGCAACGGCGCGCGCAGGAACGGCATTGATACTGTAACGGCTGGCGCGCGGGCGGAGCGCACGAAAGTGGTGTCCAGACGTTAGGCCGGTTTCAGCCGGTCACAGCAGCGATACGCCGGCTTCGGGGCCGCGGCCGGCGGTATCGGGCTCGGACTGCGGTTCGGGGGCGCGTACGGCCGGCCGTTCGCCGATCTGCTGGCGCCACATGGCGTAATACAGGCCCTTGCCGGCCAGCAGTTCGGCGTGGCTGCCTTGCTCGACCACGCGGCCTTTCTCCAGGACGAAGATGGTGTCGGCGTGCATGATGGTGGACAGCCGGTGGGCGATCAGGATGGTGATCTGGCCGGCGCGCCGGGACACGTCGCGGATCGTCTGGGTGATCTGCTCTTCGGTCAGCGAGTCCAGCGCCGAGGTGGCTTCGTCGAAGATCAGCAGCCGGGGCTGGCGCACCAGCGCGCGGGCGATGGACAGGCGCTGCCGTTCCCCGCCCGACAGTTTGACGCCGCCTTCGCCGATGGTCGTGTCCAGTCCGGCGGGCGAGCGCGCCAGCACGTTGGCGCAGGACGCCTGGCGCATGGCGGCGACGATTTCCTCGTCGGTGACATCGGGCTTGACCAGCTGCATGTTCTCGCGCAGCGTGCCGGAGAAAAGATGGGTTTCCTGCGTGACGAAGCCGATCTGGCGCCGGGTCGGATTGAAGCGCAGGTCGCGCGTCGAGACGTCGTTGTAATAGACTTCGCCGTGGTCGGGCGCATACAGGCCCACCAGCAGCTTGAACAGGGTGGATTTGCCCGAGCCCGACGGCCCCACGAAGGCCACGGTGTCGCCCAGGCGCGCCTCGAACGACACGCCGTCCAGCGCGTTCTCGGCGGCGCCCTGGTGGCGGAACCGCACCTCGCCGAAGCGCACGCGCTGGATCGGTCCGCTGTCCTGCGCCGATTCGGGATTGCGTTCGACCGGCCGGGCCATCAGGGCGGCGTAGTGGTTCAGCGAGGCGTCGGCCTCGCGGTACGCGAGGATGAGGTTACCCAGTTCCTGCAAGGGCGCGAAGATCGCGACCGAGATGAACTGCATGGCGATCAGTTCCCCGGTGCTCAGCACGTCGCGCAAGATCAGCCACAGGAGGGCAAACAGCACCGACAGCTTGAGCACGCTGAGTATCATGCCCTGCAGGAACGACAGCAGGCGGATGCGTTTGATCTTCTGCATTTCGAGCGCGAAGATCTGCTGGGTCTGCGCCTGCAGGCGGCGGATCTCGGGGTAGGTCAGGCCCAGGCTCTTGATCAGTTCGATGTTGCGCAGCGACTCGGTGATGAAGCCCGAGTTGCGGTTGGTTTCGCGCATGATGGAGCGTTGCTGGCTGCGGATCTGGCGGCTGAGCAGCCCGGTCAGCCCGCCCAGCAGCAGCACGCCGACGAAGAACACCGGTACCAGCAGCCAGTGGCGCGTGACCGAGTACCAGCACAGGAAGGCCACGCCGACGCCGGCGGCGAACGCCGTGTTGATGAAGGCATTGATGAAGCGTTCGCTGTCGCTGCGCACTTTCTGCAGCAGCGACAGCGTTTCGCCGCTGCGCAGCTCCTCGAATTCCTGGAAGCGCAGCCGCATGACCTGGCGCAGGCCATCATTGAAGATCTGCGTGCCCAGTTTCTGCACCACCAGGCGCGTGACGTATTCCTGCAATGCCTTGGCCAGCCGCGACAGTATCGCCACGGCCAGCGCCAGCGCCAGCAGGCCCAGCACGCCGGCGAGCAACTGGTCGCCGGTCTTGCCGGCGCGGCCGATGGCGTATTCGTCGATGATGCGGCCGAAGATGATGGGGTCGATCAGCGCCAGCACCTGGCTGGCGGCGGCCAGCAGCAAGGCCAGCAGCGCCAGGCCGCCATGGGGCCGCAGGTAGGTCCAGAGCATGCGCATTGTCGGGGTCTCGCGGGCGAAAGCGGGCCCCCAGTATCCCGGCAAGCGGGGCGCGGCGCAACGGCGGGCGCGCGGCGGCGCGGCTAGCTGTGAACTGTCAATAGGTTGTATTCGTCCAGGTTGAGTCTGGAGATGGGTACAGCGCGCCCGATGCCTTGGTGGGGTCGATGCCAGTTGTAGTGGTGTAGCCAGGATTTCATGGCATCGGCTCGGTGTTGGGAGTTCTGGTAGGTGTGAGCGTAAGCCCACTCACGCAAGGCCGACTGGATGAAGCGTTCGGCCTTGCCATTGGTCTGTGGGCGGTAAGGTCGGGTAAAGCGGTGCTTGATGCCCAGCTCATGGCACAGCGCGGCGAAGGCGCGGCTGCGAAAGGCCGAGCCATTGTCGGTGAGCAAGCGCTGGATGGTCACGCCCAGGCGCTGGTAGTAGGCCACTGCGTCCTTGAGGAACTGGACGGCGCTGGGGAAGCGCTCGTCGGGGTGGATGTCGGTGAAGGCCACGCGGGCGTGGTCATCGATGGCCACGAAGACGAAGTCCCAGCCGGCCCCCTCAACGGTATCGCGTCGGTTGCCCGTGACCCGGTGGCCAGGGCGCTGGATACGTCCCAGCTTCTTGATGTCGATGTGCAGCAGATCGCCGGGGGCCTGATGCTCGTAGCGCACCACCGGCTCGGCCGGCTCCAGGTCGGCCAGGTGCGACAGACCGGCGCGGGCCAGGACGCGGCTGACGGTGCTGGCTGACACGCCCAGCGCCTGGGCGATGCGCGCTTGGGTCAGCCGCTTGCGGCGCAGCTCCACGATAGCCAGCGCCTTGGCCGGCGCAATCGCTCGGGGCGAGACCGTCGGGCGCGAGGACGCATCGGCCAAGCCCGCCTGGCCCTGAGCCAGGAAGCGGCCCAGCCATTTGCGCACAGTCGGCGCGGTGACCCCATAGGCGCGGGCCGCTTCAGGTACACAAACTTGATGGGCGATCAATTGCTGGACCATTTCGAGTCGACGTAGGAAGGTCAATCGGGCATGCTTATGGGTGTTCATCCGGCCGGGCTCCTTGAGTGAACTGGGGGGTTGGCGATTTCCAGTTTCTCAAATCCGGTTCGGATGAACCATGCATACAACCTATTGAATCTTCACAGCTAGCCGCGGCCGCCCACGGCGTCGCGGATCTTGCGGTCGGTATGGCCATGAGCGAGCAGGACCACCGGGCCTGGATCGCGGCCGGCACCAGCTGGGTGGCCGAATGCCCCGGCGCCGGATTGGCGGGCTTCCTGGTCGCGGAGCGCACCGCCGATGCGCTGCATGTCTGGGAGCTGGCGGTGCGGCGCGAAATGCAGGGCCGCGGCATCGGCGGGCGGCTGGTGCGGGCCGCCATCGACGCCGCGGCGGCGGCCGGCCTGCCCGCCATCACGCTGACCACCTTCCGCGACCTGCCCTGGAACCAGCCCTTCTACGCGCGCCTGGGTTTCGCCACGCTGCAAGCGGACGGCCTCAACGTGCGCCTGCAGGCCATCCTGGCGCGCGAGGCCAGCCTGGGCCTGCCGGCGGCGCGCCGCTGCGCCATGCGGCGCGAGATCGCGGCGGCGCGCCGCTAGCTGTGAAGATTCAATAGGTTGTATGCATGGTTCATCCGAACCGGATTTGAGAAACTGGAAATCGCCACCCCCCCAGTTCACTCAAGGAGCCCGGCCGGATGAACACCCATAAGCATGCCCGATTGACCTTCCTACGTCGACTCGAAATGGTCCAGCAATTGATCGCCCATCAAGTTTGTGTGCCTGAAGCGGCCCGCGCCTATGGGGTCACCGCGCCGACTGTGCGCAAATGGCTGGGCCGCTTCCTGGCTCAGGGCCAGGCGGGCTTGGCCGATGCGTCCTCGCGCCCGACGGTCTCGCCCCGAGCGATTGCGCCGGCCAAGGCGCTGGCTATCGTGGAGCTGCGCCGCAAGCGGCTGACCCAAGCGCGCATCGCCCAGGCGCTGGGCGTGTCAGCCAGCACCGTCAGCCGCGTCCTGGCCCGCGCCGGTCTGTCGCACCTGGCCGACCTGGAGCCGGCCGAGCCGGTGGTGCGCTACGAGCATCAGGCCCCCGGCGATCTGCTGCACATCGACATCAAGAAGCTGGGACGTATCCAGCGCCCTGGCCACCGGGTCACGGGCAACCGACGCGATACCGTTGAGGGGGCCGGCTGGGACTTCGTCTTCGTGGCCATCGATGACCACGCCCGCGTGGCCTTCACCGACATCCACCCCGACGAGCGCTTCCCCAGCGCCGTCCAGTTCCTCAAGGACGCAGTGGCCTACTACCAGCGCCTGGGCGTGACCATCCAGCGCTTGCTCACCGACAATGGCTCGGCCTTTCGCAGCCGCGCCTTCGCCGCGCTGTGCCATGAGCTGGGCATCAAGCACCGCTTTACCCGACCTTACCGCCCACAGACCAATGGTAAGGCCGAACGCTTCATCCAGTCGGCCTTGCGTGAGTGGGCTTACGCTCACACCTACCAGAACTCCCAACACCGAGCCGATGCCATGAAATCCTGGCTACACCACTACAACTGGCATCGACCCCACCAAGGCATCGGGCGCGCTGTACCCATCTCCAGACTCAACCTGGACGAATACAACCTATTGACAGTTCACACCTAGCGCCGCCAGGCGCCGGCGCTATGCCGCGCGGCCGTCGTACTGATGCACGGCGACCGCGTCCAGGTCCACGTCGTCCAGGCAGCGGATATTGATCGCCGCCATCGCCCGGCCTTGCTGGTCGACGCCTTCGCCATGGGTGTGGATGCCGCACGTGGGACAGAAGCGGTGCTTGATCAGGTGGCGGTTGAAGGTATAGGTGGCGATCTGTTCGTCGGGCGTGGCCAGCCGCAGGTGGCCGCGCGGCACGAACCACAGCAGCGCGCCCTTGCGCCGGCATATCGAGCAATTGCAGGACATGGCGCCTGTCAGTTCGCCTTCCACGTCGAATCGGATGGTGCCGCAATGGCAACTGCCGTGATAGTGCATGGTGCGGGGCTCCTGTGCGGGTAAGGGATCAATGCGCGTCGGCGGCCGGGGCGCTCGCGCCGGGCTGCGGGCGGCGCAGCAGCACGCCGGCCAGCAGCGCGGCCAGGGCGGCGAACACGGCGCCCACCGCGAAGGCAGCGTGATAGCCGCCGTTGAGCGCCGTCAGCACGTCGGCGCCGCCGGCGCGCAGGCTGGCGCTGCGGCCCGCCGCCAGGCTGGCCAGCACCGCCAGGCCCAGGGCGCCGCCCATCATGAACGAAGTGTTGACCACGCCGGATGCCAGGCCCGCTTCGCTGGGGTCCACATCGCTCATGGCGGCCAGCAGCACGGGGTTGAACGCGATGCCCGCGCCCAGGCCCAGCAGCAGCATGCCCGGCAGCACGTCGACGGCGAACGAGCCTGCGACCGGCGCGCGCGCGAACAGCGCCAGCCCCAGCGCCGCCACCAGCAGGCCGCACACCAGCGGCGCGCGGATGTCGAAGCGCATCACCAGCCTGGCCGACAGCCCCAGCGAGAACGCCGCCATGATGATATTGGCCGGCAGGAAGCCCAGCCCCACCTGCATGGCCGTGTAGCCCAGCACCAGCTGCATGTAGAGCGCCGAGATGAAGAACCAGGCGAACATGGCCGCGGCCCACAGCACGCCGACGATGTTGGCGGTGGCGACGTTGCGCAGCGCGAACAGCGACAGCGGCATCAACGGCGCCGGTACGCGCGCCTCGATGCGCAGGAACAGCGCCAGCAGCGCGACCGCCAGCGCCAGCAGCCCGAGCGATTGGGGCGAGGTCCAGCCGGCCTCGTTGCCGTTGACCACCGCGTAGACGGCCAGCATCAGCGAGGCGGTGATGGCTGCCGCGCCGGCCAGGTCCAGCCGTGGATGGCCCGTCGGGCCCTGGCTGGCCGGCAGCAGCGGCAGGCACAGCGCGTAGACCAGCGCCCCGATGGGCAGGTTGACCAGGAAGATCCAGTGCCAGCTCAGCGAGCTGGTCAGCAGGCCGCCCAGCAACACGCCGATGCTGCCGCCGCCGGCGCAGACGAAACCGTAGACGCCCATGGCGCGGGCGCGCTCGGCCGGCTCGGTGAACAGCGTCATGATCAGCGACAGGGCCACGGCCGAGACGACCGCGCCGCCCAGGCCCTGCACCGCGCGCGCGGCCACCAGCATGGCCTGCCCCTGGGCCATCCCGCAGGCCAGCGAGGCCAGCGTGAACAGCGTCAGGCCGGCGAGGAACATGCGGCGCTGGCCCAGCAGGTCGCCCAGCCGTCCGCCCAGCAGCAGGAAGCCGCCGAAGGTCAGCATATAGGCGTTGACCACCCACACCAGCGACGCTTCGGTAAAGCCCAGGTCGGCCTTGATGGACGGCAGGGCGACGTTGACGATGGTCGTGTCCAGCACGATCATCAGCACGCCCAGGCACAGCACCATGAGGGCCAGCCAGCGCTTGCGTTCGTCGAGAGTGTGGGGCATGGATGCGATTCCTGGAGGTCAGCTGTTCATCTGGCCGCCGCTGATCATCCACGCCGTGCCGTGGCGGTCGACCAGCACGCCGAAGATTTCGGCCCAGAAGGTTTTCTGCAGCGGCATGGTGACCTGGCCGCCCTCGGCCAGCGCGTTGAAGATGCGCTGCGCGTCGGAGACGGTCGGGTAGACGAGCGACAGCGAAAAGCCTTTCTTGCCTTCGTACGGGCATTGGCTGTTGCTGTCGGAGGCCATCAGCAGCTGGTCATCGAGGCGCAGGCGCGCGTGCATGATCAGATCGCGGTCCTGCGGCTTGCAGGGCATCTCGGGCGGGCTTTCGCCGTAGGTGATCAAGGCGTCCAGCTTGCCGCCCAGGATGCGCTCGTACAGGCGCATGACCTCGGCGCAATCGCCGTCGAACATGAGATACGCGGAAATTTACGGCATGGTGTCATCCTCCGGAAGGTGGCCACGTCTCGTGGGGCGGGCCTTTTGAAGTGCTAATTTAATACAGGTTAGTCCTAAATTGCTAGTAATTTCAGGACGGCAAGCGGCGCCGCGGCGCACGTGGCGGGGCGATCGTGTCATCATAGGCCCATGGCCGAGATTCCATTATTTCCATTGAGCAACGCCTTGTTTCCTGCGGGCGTGCTGCGCCTGCGGGTGTTCGAGATCCGTTATCTCGACATGGTCAGGCGCTGCATCGCCGACGGCTCCGAGTTCGGCGTCGTGGTGCTGGAGCAGGGCACCGAAGTGCGCCGCCCCGATGGCCGCGAGGTGCTGGCGCGCGCCGGCACCATGGCGCGCATCGACCATTGGGAAGCGCCCATGCCGGCGCTGCTGGAACTGGCCTGCACCGGTACCGGGCGATTCCGGCTGCACGCTTGTACCCAGGGCAAGTACGGCCTGTGGACCGGCCAGGCCGAGCCGGTGCCCGACGATGCGCCGCTGGAAGTGCCGCCGGAACTGGCGCGCAGCGCCTCGGCGCTGGGGCGCCTGATCGCCCGCCTGCAGCGCGAGGGCGTGCCGCCTCACATCATGCCCATGGCCGCGCCGTTCCGGCTCGACGACTGCGGCTGGGTGGCCGACCGCTGGGCCGAGATGCTGTCGCTGCCGCCGGCCGACAAGGCGCGTCTGCTATTGTTGCCGCCGCTGGACAGGCTGCGCGAGATCGACGCGGTGCTGGCCGCCGACGGGCACGCCTGAGCCAGGCCCAACATGACGGGAACCATGACTATCCGGATCGACGAAGAACTGCGGGCCTACATCGACCCGCTGACGCCTGACGAATACGCGGCGCTGGAGCAAAGCCTGCTGGCCGAGGGCTGCCGCGACGCGCTGGTGCTGTGGGGCGACCTGCTGGTCGACGGCCACAACCGCCACGCCATTTGCAGCAAGCACGGTATCGCTTTCAATACGGTGCAGAACACGCGCCTGCAGTCCATGGACGATGTACGGCTATGGATGATAGACAACCACCTGGGGCGGCGCAGTGTGTCGGACTTCCAGCGCGGGGTGCTGGCCCTGCGCAAGAAGGAGATCCTGGAAAGCCGGCGCCAGGCCGGCGAAGGGGACGCCGCGCCGGCCGGCGGCGACGGGCCTGCGCCGCTGACGCGCCAGACGCTGGCGCGCCAGGCGCGCCTGAGCAGCGCGACCCTGGGCCAGATCGAGAAAATCCGCCAGCAGGCCGCGCCCGAACTGGTGCGCGCGGTGCAAAGCGGCGAGATTTCCATCAATGCCGCCGCGGCGGTGGCGACCTTGCCGGCGCCGCAGCAGGCGGCCGCGGCCGCGGGCGGGCGCGGCGAGCTGCGCGCCGCCGCGCGCCAGGTGCGCGAGGCGCGCCTGCCGGTACGCCGGGCGCCCGAAGCCGAACCGGCGCCCGCGGCCGAGCTGCGCGTGGTGGACGACTATCCCGCCGAGGTGGCGCGGCTGGACCGCCTGGTGGCGCAACTGGCCGAAGAGCGCGACGCTCTGAAGAAGAAAGTGGTTCAGCTGACCGTGGCGCTGGCCGAGGCGCGCGCCAAGCCGGGCGACTGAGCGTCGGCTGGGGCCGTGCCGCGCAAGCGCGCCGCGTCGCGCAGCGGCGGCGCGCCGCACAGGCGGCTGTATTCGCGGCTGAATTGCGACGCGCTTTCGTAGCCGACCCGGTGGGCGGCCGCGCCGGCGTCCAGGGTTTCGGCCACCATCAGCCGGTGCGCCTCGTGCAGGCGCAGCTGCTTCTGGTATTGCAGCGGGCTGAGCGCGGTGACGGCCTTGAAATGGTGATGCAGCGACGACACGCTCATGTTGACGGTCGTGGCCAGGTGTTCCACGCGCAGCGGCTGCGCGTAGTGCCGGCGCAGCCAGTCGATGGCGCGCGCGATCTGCAGCGCCGTGCCCTCGGCGCGCGCGATGTGGCGCAGCCGCCCGCCCATCGGACCGGACAGCAGGCGGTAGTGGATTTCGCGCTCGATCAACGGGGCCAGCACCGGGATGTCGGCCGGCGTGTCGAGCAGGCGCGCCAGGCGCAGCACGGCGTCGAGCAAGGGCTCGGTCAGGCGCGCGAGCGTCAGGCCGCGGCGCAGCGGCTGGCCGGCCGGCGGGGCGCCCAGCTCGCTGATCAGGCCGGCGATGCGGTGCGGATCCAGGTCGAGCGCAAAGCACAGGTAGGGCGTGCCCGGGGTGGCCAGCGTGACGCGCGAGGCCACCGGCAGGTCGAACGAGGTCAGCAGGTAGTGCGAGGTGTCGTATTCGTAGACGTCGTCGCCCAGCTGCACGCGCTTGGCGCCCTGCGCCAGCAGCGCCAGCGACGGCCGGTAGAAGCTGACGTTCAGTTCGGTCGGGCTGGACGAACGGTAGAAGTTCAGGCCCGGCAGGGCGGTCGCGGTGCTGCCGTCGGCCGGCGTATGCCGTTCGATCAGGCTGGCCAGTTCGTCGTGGCGCGGCGGCGGGCTGGCGGATGGGGAGTCGGGCAGGGCGCTCATCGGTGGGGGGCGGGCTGGACTGGCATGCCTATAGCGTAGCGCACAGGCCCGCCTGGATCACGCCGGCGCCGCCGGGCTGGCGGGCCTTGCCGGCGGCCACGCTGGCGGCGGGCGGCAGCGGCGCGCCGTTCTTGCCGGCGACGATCTCGGCCATGATGGACAGGGCGATCTCCGGCGGCGTGCGGCTGCCGATGTAGATGCCGGCCGGGCCGCGCAGGCGCGCCAGTTGCGCCGGCGTCAGCCCGAAATGTTCGCGCAGGCGCGCCACGCGCCGCGCATGGTTGGCGCGCGAGCCCAGCGCGCCGACGTAGAAGGCCGGCGTCTGCAGGGCGTCGATCAGCGCCAGGTCGTCCAGCTTGGGGTCATGGGTCAGCGCGATGACGGCGGTGCGCGCGTCGGGCCGCGCGGCGATCACCATGTCGTCGGGCATCGCCGTGGTCAGCGCCACGCCCTCGACCTGCCATCCGGCGCGGTACTCCTGGCGCGGATCGCTGACCGTGACGTCGAAGTCCAGCGCGATCGCCATTTCGCACAGGTAGCGCGACAGCTGGCCGGCGCCGACGACCAGCAGCCGGTGGCGCGGCCCGAGCACGCTGGCAAAGCCCGCGCCGTCCAGGCGCGGCTCGGCGTCGGCGGCGGCAGGCTCCAGCGTGACCGCGCCGTCGGCCAGGCGCACGCTGCGCCGCACGGTCTGGGTCTGGTGCGCGCGCAGTCGGGCCAGCAGGTCCGCGAGCCGGCTGTGCGCGCCCAGCGGCTCGAGCACCAGCTGCAGCGTGCCCCCGCAGGGCAGCCCGAAGCGGCGCGCCTGCTCGCCGTCCACGCCGTAGGTGGCCAGCGCCGGGCGGGCGCCGGGGCACAGCGCGGCGATGCCGCGCTGGCGGATCTGGTCGATCAGGTCGTCCTCGATGCAGCCGCCCGACACCGAGCCGGCCACCGCGCCATCGGCGCGGATGGCCATCATGGCACCGGGCGGGCGCGGCGATGAGCCCCAGGTGCGCGCCACGGTCAGCAGCACGGCGGCCTGGCCGGCGTCCAGCCAGGACTGGGCGGTCTGCAGCACGTACAGGTCGGCGGCTTGCATGGCGATGCTCCTCATGCCTTGACGGTGGTGCCCAGCGGCAGCGTGCGCAGGCGCTGGCCGGTGGCCTGGGCGATGGCGTTGGCCAGGGCCGGCGCCAGCGGCGGCACGCCCGGCTCGCCCACGCCGGTGGGCGGCTGCGTGGACGGCGCGATATGCACTTCGACGGCCGGCATTTCGGCCAGGCGCAGCACCGGGTAGTCGTGGAAGTTGCTCTGCTCGACCGCGCCGTCCTTCAGCGTGATGGCGCCGTGCAGGGCGGTGGACAGGGCAAAGCCGATGCCGCCTTCCATCTGCGCGCGCACCACGTCCGGATTGACGGCCAGGCCGCAATGCACGGCGGCGCATACGACCCGGTCCACCTTGAGCGCGCCGTCGGCGGCAATGGTCACTTCGACCACCTGCGCCATCACCGAGCGGAACGATTCATGCACCGCCACGCCGCGGCCGCGGCGCGTGCCTGGCGCGCCGGCCGCCAGCGGTTCGCGCCAGCCGGCGCGGGCGGCCGCCAGTTGCAGCACTTCGCGGTGGCGCGGGTGCGCGGCCAGCAGGGCCAGGCGATAGGCCACCGGGTCCTGGCCGGCCGCCACGGCGGCCTCGTCGATCAGGGTTTCGGCGGAGAACGCCGTATGCGTGTGCCCCACCGAGCGGTACCACAGGACCGGCACGGGCACATCGGTGGGCGTATGCAGCTCCACCTGCAGGTTGGGCACCGCGTAGGCGAGGTCGGACAGGCCCTCGACCGAGACCGGGTCGACGCCGTCGCGCACCCAGTCCGCCAGCGGCGTGCCCAGCAGGATCGATTGGCCGGCCATGCGCACGTGCACCGCCTGCAGCGCGCCGTCGGCGCCGAGCGCCAGCCGCGCGCGGTGCAGGTTGAGCGGCCGGTAGTAGCCGGCGCGCATGTCGTCCTCGCGCATCCACACCAGCTTGACCGGCGCGTTCAGGCCCTGGGCGCGCGCGGTGCGCGCGATGGCGACCGCCTCCAGCAGGTAGTCGGCATGCGAGCTGGCGCGGCGGCCGAAGCTGCCGCCGGCGTACAGCTGGGTCAAGGTGATGCGCTCGGCCGGCATGCCGAGATACTGCGCGATGGCGCGCTGGTCGGCCGTCTGGAACTGCTCGCCGTTCCAGATCTCGCAGCGTTCGTCGTCCAGCCGCACCAGGCAGTTCAGCGGCTCCATGGCCGCATGCGCAAGATACGGATACGTGTATTCGGCCTCGATGACCTTGGCCGCGCCCGCGAAGGCGGCGTCGATGTCGCCCTTGCGCGCCGCCATGCTGCCGGGCCGGCCGACGGCCTCGCGGTACCGGGCCAGGATGTCGGCGCTGCCCTGGCGGTAGGCCGGGCCCTCGTCCCACTCGATCCGCAGCGCATCGCGCCCGGCCCGCGCGGCCCAGGTATTGGTGGCCAGCACGGCCACGCCGGCGTGGCGCAGCGCAGCGCCGCCGAAGCGGACCACGGCGCGCACGCCGGGCACCGCCCGGGCGGCGGCGTCATCGACGCGCGCCACCGCCGCGCCCAGGCGCGGCGCATGCGCCACCACCGCCACCAGCATGCCGGGCAGCTTCATGTCCTGCGTGTAGAGGGCGCTGCCGTCGCTCTTGGCGGCGCTGTCGACGCGCGGCAGGCGATGCTTGCCGATCAGCCGGAAGCGGGCCGGGTCCTTGAGCGGCACGTCCTCGGGCACGGGCGAGCGCGCGGCGGCCTCGGCCAGCTCGCCGAAGCCGGCGCGGCGTCCCGAGGCCGGGTGGCTGAGCACGCCCTCGGCCACCTCGATCGTGTCGGCCGGCACTTGCCAGCGCTGTGCGGCGGCTTGCACCAGCATGGCGCGCGCGGTGGCGCCGGCGCGCCGCATGGGTTCCCACGAATCGAACATGGCGGTGCTGCCGCCGGTGCCCTGCAGGCCGCCCAGCGCCTGGTTGCCGTAGCGCGCGCTGTCGGCCGGGGCGCCCTCGACGCGCACCTGGCGCCAATCGGCGTCGAGCTCCTCGGCCAGCAGCGTGGCCAGGCCGGTATAGGCTCCCTGGCCCATCTCCAGGTGCTTGGCCAGGACGGTGACCCGGCCGTCGGCGCCGATGCGCACGAAGGCGTTGGCGGCGAAACCGTCGCCCGCCTGCGGGCCGGCGGCCATGGCGCGGCGGGCCAGCGGCGGCAGCGACAGGCCCAGCAGCAGGCCGCCGGCGCCTTGCACGAAACGGCGCCGGCTCAGGTTCTGGATGGCGATGCGCATGATGATTGCTCCCTCAGGCCAGGGCCGCGGCGGCGGCGTGGATGGCGGCGCGGATGCGCACGTACGTGGCGCAACGGCAGATATTGCCGTTCATGGCGTCGTCGATGTCGCGGTCGGTGGGGGCGGGATTGGCGCGCAGCAGGGCGGCGGCGGACATGATCTGGCCCGACTGGCAGTAGCCGCACTGGGCCACATCCAGTTCGCGCCAGGCCTGCTGCACGGCCTGGCCGGTGCGGTCGGCGGCCACGCCTTCGATGGTGACGATGCGGCGGCCGGCGACCGCCTGCACGGGCGTGATACAGGCGCGGATGGGCTGGCCGTCGGCGTGCACGGTGCAGGCGCCGCATAGCGCCATGCCGCAACCGTACTTGGTGCCGGTCAGGTCGGCCACATCGCGCAGGGCCCACAGCAGCGGCATCTCGCCGGGGGCGTCCAGTACGGTGTCCTTGCCATTGATATTGAGCGTCGGCATTGGGGGTTTCCTTCCGATGAGCGGGGGCGCGCCCTGGCGGCGCGCACGACCCGCAAAGAATAGGAAACCGAGGCCCGTGGCGGCAATGCCGATTGCTGCAGGATTCTTGCCTGATCCTGCGAGAGTGCGGCCCCGGCGGCGCCGGGGCCCGCGGGCATCAGCCGCAGCGCAGGGCGCTGATGCTGCCGTTGCCCTCCAGGATGATGTTCAGGCGGCGCGCGTTGTATTCCATGGTCATGACCTGGCCGGGCTTGAGCAGGCGCATCGACCCCGAGTTCGAGCGCCGCAGCGCGTCGTTGCCGACCGAGTCCGAATATTTCTGCCCCACCAGGTTCTGCACCGGCTGGGCGTCGCAGTCCGGGCCGCTGGGCGTCGTTGCCGACCCGGGCGCGGCGCTGGAGGAAGTCTGGCTGGAGGCCGGCGGGCTGGAGTCCGTCCGGGTGCCGGAGGCGCAGGCGGTCAGGCCGGCCAGCAGTGCAATGGGGATCAACTTCCAGATCATGGGCAACTCCTTAAAACTGGGAACAGACGGAATGTCCATGATAGTTGAGGCCGGGCACGGTTGGGGCGCGCGCCGCGCGCGGGCGCCGGGCCGGCTGGACGGCGCGGCGCCGACGCGGGATGATGCGCGCTTTGGGGCGCAGCCGGAGAAGGCGCAGTGGACAAATTCCAGGAGGTAAGCCTGTTCCTGGCCGTGGCCGAGGCGCGCAGCTTCGCCGCCGCGGGCCGGCGGCTGGGCCTGTCGGCCTCGACCGTGACGCGCGCGGTGGCGGCGCTGGAGGCGCGCCTGGGCATCCTGCTGCTGGTGCGCACCACGCGCCACGTACGCCTGACCGACGCCGGCGAACAGTTCGCGCACGATTGCCGCGCGGTGCTCGACAGCCTGGCGCAGGCCGAGGAGGCGGCCGCCGGCGGGCGGGTCCAGCCGCGCGGCGAACTGTCGGTGACGGCGCCGGCGCTGTTCGGCGAACTGCACGTGATGCCGGCCATCGTCGATTACCTGCGCCAGCACCGGCAGGTGCGGCTGCGCGCCTTGCTGGTCGATCGCGTGGTGCGGTTGCTCGACGAAGGCGTGGATGTGGCGGTGCGCATCGGCCGCCTGCCCGACTCCAGCCTGACCGCCATCCATGTGGGCGACGTGCGCCGCATCGTGTGCGCGGCGCCGGATTTCCTGGCGCGCGCCGGCGTGCCGTCGCATCCGGACATGCTGCCGCGCTATTGCACGGTCAGCGTGGTGATGGAAGGGCAAATGGACCGCTGGCGCTTTGTCTGTGACGGCCATGCCCGCGACCTGGACGTGCAGGCGCAACTTACCGTGACGTCGTCGCAGGCCGCGGTGCGCGCCGCTGTGCAGGGCTGGGGCCTGGCGCAGGTGGTGTCCTACCAGGCCGCCGGTGCGCTGCGCGAGGGCGCGCTGCAGGTGGTTCTGCGCGAATTCGAGCCGCCGCCCCTGCCGGTGCATGTGGTGTATCCGGAAGGGCGCAAGGGCGCCGCCAAGGTGCGCAGCTTCGTGGAATTCTGCGTGGAGCGCCTGCGCGCCGAACTGGGCGAGCTGCCGGCCTGACGGCGCTGCCGTACCAGCGGGCACGGCATTGCGGCGGCTGCAACACTGTTTTGCGCCGGCGCCGCGCGGGCCGCGCGGCGGGCATCATGGCGGTTGTTCGATACGACATTCCCGGTGCCTTGATGAGCGATTCGCTGGTTTTCCATACCGATCTCCCTGGCCTGGCCGACGGCCCCTGGCATGGCGGCGAGCTGGCCATGCAGGAGCGCGCCGGCGCGCGCGAACGCATGGCGCAATTGGGGCCGCGCGTCATCCGCGACTACATGCCGCAGCAGCATCGCGATTTCTTTGCCCAGCTGCCGTTCATGCTGCTGGCCACGGTCGATGCGCAAGGCGACCCCTGGGCCAGCGTGCTGGAGGGGCCGCCGGGTTTCGCGCACAGCCCCGACGAGCGCACCTTGCGCCTGGATGCCTGGCCCGCCGGCGACGACCCCGCGCGCGCCGGCCTGGCGCATGGCGCCGGCGTGGGCATGTTGGGCATCGAGCTGTCCACGCGGCGGCGCAATCGCGTCAACGGCCATGTCGCCGCGCTGGACGGACAGGGGTTCTGCGTGGCGGTGACGCAGTCGTTCGGCAACTGCCCGCAATACATACAGACCCGCCATGCGCGCCAGGCCGCGCCCGCGCCGCAGCCGGCGCGCTGGCTGGCGGGCCTGGACGCGGCCGCGCGCACGCTGGTCGGGCAGGCCGATACGCTGTTCGTGGCCAGCTACGCGCGCCAGGCCGGCCCGCACGCGGTGGACGTGTCGCATCGGGGCGGGCCGCCCGGCTTCGTGCACCTGCGCGGCGATACGCTGACGATGCCGGATTTCTCCGGCAATCGCTTCTTCAATACCCTGGGCAATCTGCTGGCCAATCCGCGCGCCGGCCTGGTGTTCGTGGATTTCGCGCGCGGCGACCTGCTGCAGCTGTGCGGGCGCGCCGAAGTGCTGGCCGAGGCCGGGGCGCCCGCGGCGTATCCGGGCGCCCAGCGCCTGTGGCGCGTCCACGTGGAGCGGGCAGTGCGCCGGCCCGCGGCGCTGGGGCTGCGGGCCGGGTTCGGCGAGTATGCCGCGCAGCTGGCGGCCGTGGGGCAATGGGCCGGCGAGCCGCCGGCCTGAGGCAGGCTCAGCCTTTGCGGCGCTGGCGCACGGCCTGGGCCAGCTCGGCCAGCACCGGCTCGGCCAGCACCGGCTCGGTCTGGGCCCAGCTCAGGCAGGCGTCGGTGATGGACACGCCGCGCTTGAGCGGCACGCCGGGCTTGAGATCCTGGCGGCCTTCCTCGAGGTTGCTTTCGATCATGATGCCGATGATGCGGCGGTCGCCGCCGGCCAGTTGCCGGGCCAGGTCGCGCGCCACGTCGACCTGGCGCGCGTGCGACTTGTTCGAATTGGCGTGCGAGCAGTCGACCATGACCTGCTCGCGCAGGCCGGCCTTGGCCAGCGCCGCACAGCAGGCGTCGATGGCGGCCGCGTCGTAGTTGGGGCCTTGCTTGCCGCCGCGCAGGATGACGTGGGTGTCGTCGTTGCCGCGCGTCTCGAAGATGGCGGCGGTGCCCATCTTGGTCATGCCCATGAAGGCATGCGGGGCGCTGGCGGCCACGATGGCGTCGGCCGCCACCTGGATGCCGCCGTCGGTGCCGTTCTTGAAACCCAGCGGGTAGCTCAGGCCCGAGGCCAGTTGCCGGTGGCTGGGGCTTTCGGTGGTGCGCGCGCCGATCGCGCCCCAGGCGATCAGGTCGGCGATGTATTGCGGGCTGAGCAGGTCCAGGAATTCGGTGGCGATGGGCAGTCCCAGGGCGCCGATTTCCAGCAGCAGGTGGCGCGCGCGGCGCAGGCCTTCGTTGATGCGGAAACTGCCGTCCAGGCGCGGATCGTTGATGTAGCCCTTCCAGCCCACGGTGGTGCGCGGCTTCTCGAAGTACACGCGCATGACGATGAGCAGGTCGTCGGCCAGCGTGTCGGCCGCCTCCTTGAGCTGGCGCGCGTACTCCATGGCCTGTTCGTGGTCGTGGATGGAGCAGGGGCCGACCACCACCACCAGCCGGTCGTCGCGGCCGTGCAGCACGTCGGCGATGCGCGCGCGGCTGTCCTCCCTCGACCAGCGCCTGCAGCGGCGCCGATACCGGCAGTTCGTCCTGCAGCAGGGCGGGCGAAATCAGGGGACGCACGGCGCCGATGCGCACGTCGTCGATGCGGGTGGTGTCTTGCGTCGCGTCGGCCTGGCCGGCTTCGCGATCGTGCAGCGGGTCATCGATACGGGTCAAAGCAATTTCTCCGGTGCGCCCCGGCGGCGCAACAGGCAATTATCGCACTTTGCCGCGCGGCGCCGCGGCGCCACGGTTTGGGGAATCAGCGGCGGGCGTCCAGGGCCATGCGCACCGCCAGGCCGGCCAGCACCGAACCCATCAGCCAGCGCTGCGCCACCATCCACATGGGCCGGCGCGCCAGGAATACCGCGATGGCGCCGGCCATGACGGTGAACAGCGCGTTGACGCAGATGCTGATGCCGACCTGGGTGAAGCCCAGGGCCAGCGACTGGGTCAGGACGCTGCCTTGCTGCGGGTCGATGAACTGCGGCAGCAGCGACAGGTACAGCACGGCGATCTTGGGATTGAGCAGGGCGGTGAACAGCCCCATGGCGAACAGGCGGCGCGGCGGGCTGGGCGCCAGGGCGCGCACCTGGAATGGCGACTGCCCGCCCGGGCGCAGCGCCGGCCAGCGAAACCAGCCCGGCGCGGTAGCCCTGCGACAGCGAGCGCGACACCAGGTACATCATGTTGGGGCCGGGCGTGAGCGTCATGCCCAGGCAGATCAGGGCGAAGGCAAGCAGTTGGGTCGGTTCGGGCATGGCGGCACGCAAGGTGGACGCGCGGATGGCGCGCGGTTATCACTCTAGCGCAGAACTGTTGCGTAACAGGGGGAATTTTTGGTGCCTTGTATCTTTCCTCCGGTGGTGATTAGCTATCACCACCGCACGCCGATGACCGCGAGTTGGTGCCCAAAGCGAGGACTTTGTGGGACAGATAGCGGCTCGGCAGCGCACTGCTGGGCCGGCGAGACACTGGACGGTATCGTAGGGCGAGGACCCTGTATGTACAAGGCAAGTGGGCGCAGTGGCTGACAGCAGTTTGTTATCTGCAGGAGGCCAAGTCCATGTTTTCATAGGTATTGATGTATCAAAGGCCAAGCTGGATTGCACGTTGCTGACGGCTGAGGCTGACAAGCATAAGACTAAGGTGGTGGTCAACACCGCCGCGGGCGTACAAGCCCTGCTGGCGTGGTGCGCCAAACACGGCGCACAGCCGGCGCAGTTGCACGCCATCCTGGAGCCTACGGGTCTGTATCACGAGCAAGCGGCCACGGCGCTGCCCCAGGTCCGGGTCTCTTTGGTCAATCCCGCCCAGGCCCGGGACTTTGCCAAGGCCTTGGCGCTGCGCTCCAAAAATGATGCGCTCGACAGCTACGTGCTGGCTCGCTATGGACAGACGCTGAGCCCGGCGCTGTGGCACCCGGCGCCCTTGCATGCGCGTCAACTGCGCGCCTTGTTGACGCGACGCGAGGCGCTGAGCAAGGATCTGTTGCGTGAGCTCAATCGCAAAGAGAAGAGCCAGTTCAGCCCCTCGGCGCCCTTGGTCGATGGTTCCATCGACAAGGCCATCGCGTTCTTGCGCGAACAGATCAAACAAATCGAGCGGGCGATCGATCAGCACATCGACAACCACCCCGACCTCAAGCAAGACTGCGAGCTGCTGAACTCCATCCCCGCCATCGGGCCTCAGGCCGGCAACGCCATCCTGGCCGTCATGCACAATCGGCATATCGACTCCGCCCAGAGCCTGGCCGCCTATCTCGGGGTGGTCCCTGTGCAGCGCCAATCCGGCAGCAGTCTGAACAGCTGCGCACGCCTGTCCAAAGCCGGCCCCTCCCAGGTGCGCGCCACGTTATACATGGCGGCCCTGGTTGGGACCCGCCACAACCCCCACATCCGCGCCCTTTACCAGCGCCTGCTCAAAGCAGGAAAAAGCAAAAAGGCCGCGCTGGGCGCGGCCATGAGAAAACTGGTGCATCTGTGCTTCGGGGTCCTCAAAAACCGCATCCCCTACCAGCCCAATTACGCCATGAACGGTTGACTGCCAAGACGGTATCTGTCCCCGCGGGGACAGGCACACGCACGGGCAGACGCCATGAAATCTTGCGGGTGCCAGTCCCCCAGTGGGGACAGGCAAGCAATTGGCGGGTGCCAGTCCCCCTGTGGGGACAGGCACCCGGGGGTTAGGTTGCCGTTCTCATCGTGACGAATTCCTCGGCGGCGGTGGGGTGGATGCCGATGGTGTCGTCGAAGACCTGCTTGGTGGCGCCGGCCTTGAGGGCCACGGCCAGCCCCTGGACGATTTCGCCGGCGTCCGGGCCTACCATGTGGCAGCCCAGCACTTTCTGGCTGTCGGCGTCGACCACCAGCTTCATCAGGGTCTTTTCCTGGCTCTGGGTCAGGGTCAGTTTCATGGGCCGGAAGCGGCTTTCGTAGCGGGTGACCCGAAATCCGCGTTCGAGGGCCTGCTCGGTGGTCAGGCCGACCGTGCCGATGTTGGGCAGGCTGAAGACGGCGGTGGGGATGAGGTCGTAGTCGACCTTGCGGTACTCCTGCGGGCGGAACAGGCGGCGCGCCACGGCCATGCCTTCGGCCAGCGCCACGGGGGTGAGCGGCACGCGGCCGATCACGTCGCCGATGGCGAGGATGGACGGCTCGCTGGTGCGGTATTCGTCGTCCACCTCGATGTAGCCGGACTCGGCCAGCCGCACGCCGGTGTTCTCCAGGCCCAGGTCGTCGAGCATGGCGCGCCGGCCGGTGGCGTAGAAGACGCAATCGGTTTCGAGCACCGAGCCGTCGGACAGCGTGACCGCCAGCACGCCATCGGCGCGCTTGTCGATGCGTTCGACGTCGGTATTGAAGCGCAGGTCCAGGCCTTTCTTGACCAGTTCGTCGCGCAGGTGCTCGCGCACGCTGCCGTCGAAGCCGCGCAGGAACAGTTCGCGCCGGTAGACCTGCACGGTCTGCGCGCCCAGGCCATCGAAAATGGAGGCGAATTCCACCGCGATGTAGCCGCCGCCCACCACCAGCACCCGGCGCGGCAGCTCGGGCAGGAAGAAGGCGTCGTTGGACGTGATGGCGTGTTCCTTGCCCGGGATGTCGGGCACGAACGGCCAGCCGCCGGTGGCCACCAGGATGTGTTGCGCGCTGTGGCGCTGCCCGTTGATTTCGACGGTGTGCGGGTCGACGATGCGGGCGTGGCCTTCGTGCAGCGCGACGCCGCTGTTGACCAGCAGGTTGCGGTAGATGCCGTTCAGGCGTTCGATTTCGCGGTTCTTGTTGGCGATCAGCGTGGGCCAGTCGAACTCCGGGCGGCCCGGGTTCCAGCCGAAGCCGGCCGCCTGCTCGAAGTCTTCGTGGAAATGCGCGCCGTAGACCAGCAGCTTCTTGGGCACGCAGCCCACGTTGACGCAGGTGCCGCCCAGGTAGCGGCTTTCCGCCACCGCCACGCGGGCCCCGTAGCCGGCCGCGAAGCGCGCCGCGCGCACGCCGCCGGAGCCGGCGCCGATGACGTACAAATCGAAATCAAATGCCATGTCTGTCGGTCCTTCCGCGGCCGTCCGAGGCGGCCGCGCGTGTAAACATCTGGAAGCCGTATTAAACAACCAACCGGGCCGCTCTGCTTGGCGGGCGCGCCGAATCGGATATAACAGCAGTCAGCGCGGCTGGATGGCCGGCCGCCATGCACGACGCACGCGTCACGGAACGAGATGCAGAACGAAGACAGTTTTTTCGGCTCGCTGGGCGCCATGCTGGGCGCGGTGATACGCGCCATCGTCGATGGCCTGCGCTATGTGTTCGGCGGGCTGGGGCGGGCTCTGGGCGATTTCTTCGGTGGCCTGGCCTCGGCGCTGGGCATGAGCCCGTCGGTGTTCAATTTTGCCTTGCTGGTGCTGGGCCTGCTCCTGCTGTGGACCGCGGTGCGCGCCTTCATGGGGCGCGCCATCGTGGCCGGGATCTTCTGGCTGGTGCTGGCGATGCTGCTGCTGGGCGGCCTGATCGGCTAGTTGTGAAGATTCAATAGGTTGTATGCATGGTTCATCCGAACCGGATTTGAGAAACTGGAAATCGCCACCCCCCCAGTTCACTCAAGGAGCCCGGCCGGATGAACACCCATAAGCATGCCCGATTGACCTTCCTACGTCGACTCGAAATGGTCCAGCAATTGATCGCCCATCAAGTTTGTGTGCCTGAAGCGGCCCGCGCCTATGGGGTCACCGCGCCGACTGTGCGCAAATGGCTGGGCCGCTTCCTGGCTCAGGGCCAGGCGGGCTTGGCCGATGCGTCCTCGCGCCCGACGGTCTCGCCCCGAGCGATTGCGCCGGCCAAGGCGCTGGCTATCGTGGAGCTGCGCCGCAAGCGGCTGACCCAAGCGCGCATCGCCCAGGCGCTGGGCGTGTCAGCCAGCACCGTCAGCCGCGTCCTGGCCCGCGCCGGTCTGTCGCACCTGGCCGACCTGGAGCCGGCCGAGCCGGTGGTGCGCTACGAGCATCAGGCCCCCGGCGATCTGCTGCACATCGACATCAAGAAGCTGGGACGTATCCAGCGCCCTGGCCACCGGGTCACGGGCAACCGACGCGATACCGTTGAGGGGGCCGGCTGGGACTTCGTCTTCGTGGCCATCGATGACCACGCCCGCGTGGCCTTCACCGACATCCACCCCGACGAGCGCTTCCCCAGCGCCGTCCAGTTCCTCAAGGACGCAGTGGCCTACTACCAGCGCCTGGGCGTGACCATCCAGCGCTTGCTCACCGACAATGGCTCGGCCTTTCGCAGCCGCGCCTTCGCCGCGCTGTGCCATGAGCTGGGCATCAAGCACCGCTTTACCCGACCTTACCGCCCACAGACCAATGGCAAGGCCGAACGCTTCATCCAGTCGGCCTTGCGTGAGTGGGCTTACGCTCACACCTACCAGAACTCCCAACACCGAGCCGATGCCATGAAATCCTGGCTACACCACTACAACTGGCATCGACCCCACCAAGGCATCGGGTGCGCTGTACCCATCTCCAGACTCAACCTGGACGAATACAACCTATTGACAGTTCACACCTAGCCGTGGGCCTGGACCGGCCAGGCCTTGCTCGGGAAGGGCGTCAGGCGCGAGGCGCGCGCGTTGGAGAGGGCAGGAAGCGGGCGCGCGCAGGCGTGCGCGCGCCTGGCCGGGAGGCGTCTGGACAGCATGGCTGGCGGCATGGCCGCCACGGCTGGTGACCGATATCCCATTGCATCCCCCGCGTTCTGGTCATGTTCATGCAAGCTGACTGCATGGCAGCTTGCAAGGCATACGTGTGCATTGATGTTTTGCGGAAGTCTAGGTCGGGATGAACGGGCGGGGAATTGGGGTTTTCCTTAGCAAGATTGCATCAATAGTATTTACTTATAGGGCTATTGAGTGCGATGATGGTTTGCCGGCGTGCCGTTGTCCGGCTTGGCCGCCTGTGCCATGTCGGATTTGCTTTAGTGGAAAACAGCCTTGAAAATGTACACGTATGCACTTGTGTGCATGCGTCATCGACGGCCGCGCGGCGGCGGCCTGGTTCAGGGTTGGGCGCCGCGTTCGTGCCAGAGCCGTTTGAGGCGTTCCAGGTCCCGCACCCAGATTTCCCCGTAACCCAGTCCGACCAGGCCCTGGTTCGCCAATTGCCTGAGTTCGCGGTTGACCGCATGGCGCGACACGCCCAGCAGGGTGGCCAGGGCGTCCTGGGTCTGCGCCACGGCGATGCCGCGTTCGTCGTCGCCGGGGCCGCCCGGCCGTCAGGGCGCCCAGCAGGCGCGGCAGCCGTTGCGGCAGGCTGCGCAGCGCCAGTTCGTCGATGATGGCATGGGCGGTGCGTATGCGGCTGCACAGCAGCTTGACGAAGTAGCGATACAGTCCGGGGTCGCCGTCCAGTATGTCCAGGAAGGCCGCGCGCGGCAGCAGCAGGATGTCGGTCTGCTGGTAGGCCCGGCTGTCGCGCAGCATCCCGCCGCCGTCCAGTACCGCCGCGACGCCCCACAGGCCGTCGAATTCCAGCATCGACAGCGCGAACTCGTGGCCGTCGTCGGAAAACGAGCTGGTGTGGATGGCGCCCTTGAGGATGATCACCACGCCGGGGGCGGGCGTGCCGCGTCCGGCCAGCAGTTCGCCATGGTCCAGCCGGCGCCATTGGGCGA
This sequence comes from Bordetella pertussis 18323, assembly GCF_000306945.1. NCBI lineage: Bacteria > Pseudomonadati > Pseudomonadota > Betaproteobacteria > Burkholderiales > Alcaligenaceae > Bordetella > Bordetella pertussis. The sequence continues at coordinate 1,524,871 of NC_018518.1, forward strand.
TGGCGGCGAACGCGGCCAGCGTCGGTTCGGCCATGTGCCCGAAGCAGGTATTGGCGCGCAGTTGCGCCAGGATCGCCGGCGGGTCCCAGGCGGGGAGGGCGGTCGGATTGGCTGCCTGGCTCATTGCTTGACTGTGATGGCGCCGCCGCAGGGGCGCGGGAATGTAATGTAGATCATATTCGTGGCCCGGGGCGCCTCCTAGAATCATGGCGCATCAGACATCAGACCCTAGTCGCGAGGATATACATGAAGATCAAGAGCATGCTGCTTGCCGTGCTGGCGGTATCGATGGCCGGGGTATCGGCCGCCGCGCTGTCCCAGGGCTTTCCCGAACGGGCGCTGCGCGTCGTGGTGCCCTATCCGCCGGGCGGCACCACCGATGTGCTGGTGCGCCTGCTGCAAAAGCCGGTGGCCGACGCCGCGGGGCAATCGGTGGTGGTCGACAACCGGCCGGGCGGCGCGTCGGTCATCGGCACCTCGCACGTGGCGCAAGCGGCCCCGGATGGCTACACCGTGCTGGGCGGCGACCTGTCGATGCTGGTCAACCCTTCGCTGATGAAAGACCTGCCGTATGACACTTTGCGGGATTTCCGCGGCGTCACGATGCTGGCGCGCGCGCCGCTGGTGCTGCTGGTGCACCCGTCGGTGCCGGCCAACACCCTCGACGAGCTGATCGCGCTGGCCAAGGCCAAGCCGGGTACGCTGAACTTCGCCTCGGGCGGCTACGGCACCTCGACCCACATGGCGGGCGAGATGTTCCGCCGCGCCGCGGGCATCGATGTCGTGCATGTGCCGTACCAGGGCGTGGCGCCGGCCATGTCGGCGCTGCTGGGCGGGCAGGTGCAGATGTATTTCGGCGGCACCACGACGGGCCTGCCGCATATCCAGTCGGGCAAGCTGCGCGCGCTGGCGGTGACGGGCGAGGCGCCCAGTCCGCTGCTGCCCGAGGTGCCGACCTTCGTGTCGCGCGGCATCCAGGGCGTGAACGCCGATACGTACTGGGGCGTCTACGCCCCGGCCAGGACGCCCGATGCGGTCATCGAGAAGCTGAATGCCTATTACACCGGCGCCCTGCGCGACCCCGCCGTGCAACAGCGTACCCGCGACCTGGGCCTGACCCTGATCGGCAACAGCGCCGCCGAGCATACGGCGCAGATGAAGACGATGATTGGCGATTGGGGCGCCTTCGTCAAGGAAGCGGACATCCGACTGGAGTAAGCCATGGCCGCCAAACAATCCCTGGTTTGCCTGACCTTCGATTTCGACGCGATCTCGGTGTGGCTGGCGCGCGGCATGGACAGTCCGACGCCGGTGTCGCGCGGCGAGTTCTGCGCCGTGGCGGCCGACCGCGTGCTGGACTTGCTCGAACGGCTGGGCCTGCCGTCGACCTGGTTCATCCCCGGCCATACCTTGGCCAGCTATCCGGAGCATTGCCGGCGCGTGCACGAGGCCGGCCATGAAATCGGCCACCACGGCTGGACGCACGTCGCGCCCAACCTGATGACGCGCGAGGAAGAGCTCGACGGCCTGGTGCGCGCGAACGAGGCGATCCGCACGCTGACGGGGCGGGTCGCGCGCGGCTACCGCTCGCCATCGTGGGACCTCAGTCCGCACACCCTGGCGCTGCTGCTCGAGCACGGCTTCGACTACGACAGCAGCATGATGGGGCACGACTATCAGCCGTATCCGGTGCGCCAGGGAGACAGTTTTCCCCTGGACGAACCCGCGGTGTTCGGCGCGCCCACCCGCCTGATCGAGGTGCCTGTCAGCTGGTCGCTGGACGACTATCCGCACTTCGAGTTCGTGCGCGCCGGGCAGAGCGTCATCCCCGGCCTGATGAATGCCAACAGCGTGATGGACAACTGGATCGAGGACTTCCTGTACCTGAAGGAGAACTTCGACTGGGGCGTCATCACCTACACCTTCCATCCTTTCGTGATCGGCCGCGGCCACCGCATGCGCATGCTCGAGCGCCTGCTGCGGCGCCTGATCGACGAGGGCGCGACGTTCGTGCGCATGGAGGAAGCGGTGGACGCGTACCGGCAACGGCAGGCGCTGGCCGCCGGCGCCGCATGACCAACGAGGGAAAGGACGATGATGCAGCACTACTATGAGCGCGACGGCGTGCGCTTGAGCTATTACCTGGACGACTATACCGACCCCTGGACGCAGGCACCCACCTTGCTGCTGCTGCACGGCGCCATGGCCAATGCCCAGCGCTTCTACTCCTGGGTGCCCGGCCTGAGCCGCGATTACCGCGTGGTGCGCGCCGACCTGCGCGGGCATGGGCTGTCCGACGTGCCGCCGGCGGACAAGCCCTTGGACCTGCAGGTGCTGACCGAGGACATCCTGGCCTTGCTCGATCACCTGGGCTGCGAGCGCGTGCACCTGGCCGGCAATTCGGCCGGCGGCTACGTGGGCCAGCATCTGGCCATGCAGCACCCGCAACGCATCGAGACCCTGGCGCTGTTCGGTTCGGCGCCAGGCCTGCGCAACAGCCAGGCTTCGACCTGGCTCGAACGAGTGGCCGAAAAGGGCTTGCGGCAATTCCTGGCCGACACCATCGACGATCGCTTCCCTCCGGAGCTGGTCGGCACGCCGCGCTGCGAGCAGTTCCTCGATGCGCTGTCCGATCACGACATGGCCTATATCGGCAGGTTCGTCGGCTACATGGCGCAACAGGAGTGGGGCGATCAATTGCACCGCATCACCTGCCCGACGCTGGTGGTGATTCCGGGGGCCGGCCGCATCGGCGCCATGGACGCCTACCAGCCCATGCGCGACCACCTCAAGCGGGCCGAGATCCTGGTCTACGAAGGCGAGCGGCACAGCATCTGCGAGTACCTGCCGCAACGCTGCGTGGCGGACCTGCGCAGCTTCCTGGCCCGCCACGGCGGACCGGCCTGGCCTTGACCCATCGCGCTCGTCGACCTTGGCGTCTGTCATGAACATCGAACAATACGTGCAGCAGGACGGCCTGGCGCTGTCCGCGCAATTGCGGGCCGGCGCCACCGACCCGCAGGCCCTGATGCAATGCGCGATCACGCTGGCCCGGCAGCGCGCCGAGCTCCTGAACGCCCTGTGCTATCCCGACTACGACGCGGCGCTGGCGCGCGCGGCGGCCTGGCGGCCGACGGGCGTGTTCGGCGGCCTGCCGTTCCTGTTGAAGGACTCCGGCCTGGCCTGCGACCGCCTGCCCTCGAGCATCGGGCTGGCGCTGTGCAAGGACATGCGTTTTGCCGGCAACGCCATGCTGGTGGAACGCTTCGACGCCGCCGGCCTGTTGCCCTTTGCCCGCACCACCGTGCCGGCGCTGTGCATGGCGCCCACCACCGAGGCGCTCGTCAACGGCGGGCCCGCCCGCAACCCCTGGGCGCCGCAGCGTTCGGCCGGCGGCTCCAGCGGCGGCGCCGCCATCGCGGTCGCCACCGGCGTGGTGCCCCTGGCCCACGGCAGCGACGGCGGCGGGTCGATCCGCATTCCGGCGTCGTGCTGCGGCGTCTTCGGCCTGAAGCCCAGCCGCGGCCTGGTGCCCCTGGGGCCGGCGCGCGGCGAGGCATGGGGCGGCATGGCGGGCGATGGCGTGCTGAGCCGCAGCGTGCGCGACACCGCCGCCGCGCTCGATGCGATCGCCGGCATGGAGCGCGGCGCTCCCTATGCGGCGCCGGCGTCGCCGGCACGCGGCTACCTGGCCGCCCTGGACCAGCCTTTCGAGCGGCCATTGCGCATCGGCGTGTGGCAGCATGCCTGGGACGGCATCGAGGTCGATCCGGCGTGCTCGGCGGCGCTGGCGCAGGCCGAGGCCCTGTGCCGGCAATTGGGCCACGCCACCGAAGCCATCGCCGCGCCGCCCATCGACTACCAGGCCTTCGTGCGGGCGCATATCGGCATTCTGTGCACGCATATCGCGCTGGCCGTCGACGCCCGCCTGGCCGTCCTGCGGCGCGGCCTGCGCGACGACGACCTGGAGCCGGCCATCCTGGACGGCTATCGGCGCGCGCGCGGCATTTCCGCCACCGACTACGCCGGCATGATCCAGGCGCTGCACGCGGTGGGCCGCGCCATGGCGGCCTGCATGCAGGGCTACGACCTGCTGCTGTCGCCCACCCTGACGCGCCCGCCGGTGCCGCTGGGCGAAATCAGCATGGCGGACGACTTCGTATCGTTTCGCCAGAAGGCGGCCCGCTACACGACCTTCCTGGCCGTCATCAACGCCTCGGGGCAGCCGGCGGCCAGCGTGCCCCTGCATATCGACGGGCAGGGGCTGCCCATCGGCGTGCAGCTGATCGGCGCCCTGGGCCGCGACGACCTGGTGCTGCGCCTGGCCGCGCAGCTCGAGCGCGCCGCGCCGTGGGCGGGACGGTTCCCGCCTGCGGCAGGCGCAGGGGCCTGAACACGGCAGGCCGCACCGATTGCGCGCCGGCGGCCGGCAGGCTGGCCGGGCGGGTCGCCCTGATCACCGGCGCGGCCGGCGGCATAGGCAGCGCCGCTGCGCTGCGCTTCGCGGCCGAAGGCGCCGCGCTGGCGCTGCTGGATCGGCGCCCCGACGCCATCGAGCAACTGGCCGGCCGGATCTGCGGCCAGGGCGGGCAGGCGATAGGCGTGGCCGCCGACGTGACCGACGACGACAGCGTGCGCCAGGCCGTACGGCGGGCAGTCGAGCATTTCGGCAGGATCGATACGCTGTTCAACTGCGCCGGCGGATCGGTGGCGGGCGATACGGCGGTGGACAAGGTGGATCTGGCGCTGTGGAACCGCACCCTGCGCCTGGACCTGGACGGCACCATGCTGTGCTGCCGCCACGCCGTGCCGGCGATTGTGCGCGCCGGCGGCGGCGCGGTCGTCAACATGTCGTCCGGGGCCGGCCTGCGCGGCAGCTTCGGCGGGCATGCCTACACGGCCGCCAAGGGCGCGGTGATTGCCCTGACCCGCGCGCTGGCCGCCGAATACGCGCCGCATGGAGTGCGGGTCAACGCCATCTGCGCGGGCCGCATCCGCACCGAACGCATACTGCGCAACCTGGACGCCGGCGCACCGGCGCAAGCCGGCGCGGCGCAACGCTATCCATGCCGCGAGGGCGACCCGATCGACATTGCCCACATCGCGCTGTTCCTGGCCAGCCACGAGTCGCGCATGATCACCGGCGAGGCCATCGCCGCCAACGGCGGGTACTCGGCGTTCTGAGGCAGACCCAAGGCGCTTGTTGCGGCGTGGGGAGGGCGTGCCTGTCCCCGCCGGGACAGGCACGCCGGAAACAAAAAAGCCCTGGACCACGTGGCGTGTCCAAGGCTTTTCCGTCTGGTGTTTGGTGGAGCGGAGGAGGATCGAACTCCCGACCTTCGCATTGCGAACGCGACGCTCTCCCAGCTGAGCTACCGCCCCAATGAAGTCCGCAACTATACACGGATTCCGGCCGTTTTGGTAGCGGCCGGCGGAAAATTTTCGCCGGCTTGACGGGCCGCCAGGCTTTCAGGGCCGGGCAGGGACGAAGGGCCGGCCGCGCGGGCGGGTGCGCATGCCGGGCGCCAGGCGCGTCCAGGGCAGGTCGGCGGGGTCGGCCTGCATGGGGCCGGGCGCCTTGGCGATCAGCACGGCGTGGGCGATGGGTTCGAAGTCGGCGCGAAAGTGCACCGAGCTCTTGACGACCAGGATGGCGAGGTCTTCGGGGTCGATGCCGCCCAGGCGGATGAGGTTGCGGTCCAGGGTCTGGGATTTGTTGCTGCTGACGATGACGCGCACGCCGCGGTGGCGCAGGCAGACGGTGGGGCCGAGGTCGGCCGCCATGCCGTGCATCATGGGGCCGTCGTAGCGGGTCTTGCCGTCGGACTGGTGTTCGACGATGAATTCGGCTTCGCAGGGGGCGTCGCCGGCGACGCCGGACTGGCCGCCCAGGCGCAGCCGTACGCACTTGCCCACGCCGGCGGCCAGGGCCTGGGCGACGGCCTGGGGGTCGCACATGAGGCCGATGGCGGCGTTGTCGGCGTCCGCGTCGATGAGGGCGCGCAGCATGCCGGTAGTGTTGGCGTCGCCGCCGGCGCCGGGGTTGTCCTGCGTGTCGGCGATGACCACGGGGCGGCGGGCGCCTTGCGCCAGCTGCCGGGCCTGGCGGATGGCTTCGTCCGGGGCGAGGAAGTCGGGCGCCCACTGGGCTTCGAGCCCGGCGATGCGGTCGGCCAGGGTCTGCACGGCGCGCTCGACGGCGTCGCGGTCGGGGCCGTGGGCCCAGACGACCGGGCCGCACTCGGGGAAATCGGCGGCCGGAAAGCCCAGGGCGCAGGACAGGCTGGCGATGCCCGGTTCGCTGCGCTCGAGCTCGGCCAGCAGGGCATACACGCCCCGGGCGGGTTCGAGCTGGGTGCACATGCCGTTGATGGGAATGAGGAACGGCAGGCGCCGCGCGGCACCATGCCAGTGCTTGCCGGCCTGCGCGCGCGCTTGCAGCAGGGCGGCGGCGCGCGCGCCGGTGTCGGCCATGTCGACGTGCGGATAGGTGCGATAGGCCACCAGCGCGCTGGCATGCGCCAGCATGGCGCGAGTCACGTTGGCGTGCAGGTCCAGGCTGGCGACGATGGGCGTGGCGGGGCCGACGGCGTCGCGCAGGCGGCGCAGGAGTTCGCCTTCGCCGTCGTCGTGGTGTTCGGTGACCATGGCGCCGTGCAGGTCCAGGTAGACGGCGTCGTAGCGGCCGGCGCGGGCGGCCGCCTCGATCTCGCCGGCGATACGCTCGAAGGCGTCGCGCGTGACGTGCGCCGAGGGGCTGGCGCCGGCCCAGAGGACGGGGTGCACGCTGTGGCCGTCCGCCAGGGCCGCGTTCAGGAAGCCGCCGGCGGGGATGTTGACGGCGAGCAGCGCCAGCAGGTCGTCGCCGCGCACCAGGGCGGGAAAGCCTTCGCCGCGCAGGAAGTTGTCATAGCCGGCCTTGGAAGGCGCGAAGGTGTTGGTTTCGTGTTGGAAACCGGCAACCAGGATATGCATGCTTGCCTCCCGGGCGTGGGGCGCCGCCGCGGCGCCGGGCGTCAGTCGAACGCCAGGGTGGCGATGACCGGCGCGTGGTCGGACGGCTGTTCGTTGGCGCGCGGCGCCTTGTCGATGACGCAGGCCACGCAGTGCGGCTTGAGCGCGTCGGACAGCAGCACATGGTCGATGCGCAGGCCGGCGTTGCGGCGGAACGCGAACTGGCGGTAGTCCCACCAGCTGAAGGATTTCTCGGGCTGCTCGAACAGGCGGAAGGAGTCGGTCAGGCCCAGGTCCAGCAGCGCGCGGAAGGCCGCGCGTTCGGGCTCGGAGACCAGCACCTGGCCTTCCCATTTCTCGGGGTTGTGCACGTCGGCGTCGGCCGGCGCGACGTTGTAGTCGCCCAGGATGGCCAGGCGCGGATAGGTGCGCATTTCTTCCTCGAGCCAGTCGCGCAGGCCGTCGAACCAGGCCAGCTTGTAGACGTACTTGTCGCTGTCGACCGACTGGCCGTTGGGGCAATAGGCGCAGATCACGCGCACGTCGCCGGCCGGGCTGGGCAGGGTCACGGCCAGGATGCGCTGCTGCGGGTCTTCGTAGCGCGGGTTGTTGCGCACCAGCGCGAAGCCGGGCTCGCGCGAGATGATGGCCACGCCGTTATAGGTCTTCTGGCCGGCCCAGGCGGCGTGGTAGCCGGCCTCGGTAAAGGCGTCGAGCGGGAATTTGTCGTCGGTCAGCTTGAGTTCCTGGATGCACAGCGCATCGACCGGATTGGCGGCCAGCCAGTCCAGCACCTGCGGCAGGCGCACATTCAGGGAGTTGACGTTCCAAGTCGCGAGTTTCACGGGTTCTCACTGCAAAAGTTCGGCCAACGGCGGATTTTCGCAGATTTGGGCCAGGCGGGCAGGAAACGCTCAGCGCAACGCGTCGATGTAGTACATCCCCTTGGCCAGCAACACGATCGCCACGACGTGGCAGAACACGCTCAGGTGCAGCCGCCGCGAACGCCGGCCGCGCAATTGGCCGCGCCGGCGCCAGCGCATGGCGGCGGCGAAATGGCCCAGGACGCTGAGCGCCAGCACGATCTTCAGGCTGAGTAGCAGGCCGAAGCTGCTGGCCAGCGGCTGTTCGAGCGCGCCGCGGTGCTGCCAGGCCATGCCGATGCCGGCGCCGAACAGCGCCAGCAGCACCCACGGCATGATGGCGCGGGCGCGGTTGCCGATGCCGCGCTCGACCGCGTTCATGGCTTCGCGCGGCACTTGCCGCCGCACGCTTTCGAGGATGAGGACTTCGAAGAAGACGGTGCCGATGAAGACGAAGGCGGCCAGCAGGTGCAGGGCCAGCAGGATGGGGTAGGTCATGGGCGGGACCGCACGGGCGTGGCGGCGGCGGTTGGTGCGCGCAGGCGCGGGCGCACCAGCAGGGGCGCGAAACGCCACAGGTACAGGACGAACGCCAGCACCCAGGCGGCGGTGGCGCCGTGCAGCGCGGCCAGGGTGTGCGGGCCGGGCCAGAGGGCGGCCAGGCGCAGCGCGGCCGCGCCGATGACCAGGAGGTAGCAGGCGAGCATGAGGCGGTCGGTGCGCAGCGGCCGGCCCAGGTGGCCCAGGGCGGTGCGGGTGATTATGCCGATGATGAGCAGGCCGAAGCCGGCCATGCCGATGACGTGCGCAGGCCACGCGGCGCGCGCGATGCCGCCCGCCGCGCTTGCCGCCGCCACCAGCAGGCCGGCGGCCAGGCCCAGGTAGCCGGCGTACAGGATCCACAGCAGGGGCACGCCGCGCGTGGCCCAGGGGCGCCAGGACAGCCATTGCGCCAGCGCGATCAGGCCGGCCGCGGCCAGCGCCACGGCGGTCAGCGCGCCGGCCTGCGCCAGCGTCGCCGCCACGGCGACCAGGCCGGCGGCCAGTTGCCATTGGCCGCTGCGCGTATGCATGGGGATCTGCAGGCCGGCGATGGCGCGCATGGCGAAAAAGGGAATGATGCGGCGCGCGATCAGCAGGGCGATCACGGCCATGCACAGCAGGCCCGCGTTGAAGCGCTGCAGCAGCAAGGGGTAGTCGCCGGCGCGGGCGGCCAGCAGATACAGGGCGTCGGCCGCGCCCAGCCCCAGTACCAGCAAGGGCACGCCGTCGTTGCGCCGGCTGGCGCCGCGCCGGTAGATGGCCCGGCCCAGCGCGGCCGCGGCCCAGGCGAAGAACAGCAGCTCGCAGGCCACGCCGGTCCAGAAGGCGGCCATGCCCGGCAGCAGGAAGGCGGCGCGGGCCGCCAGCCACAGCGCGGCCAGCGCGGCCAGCGGCGCGCCGCGCAGCGGGTTGACGCCGGTCCAGGTGGCCGCGGCGGTCAGCAGGAAGCCCACCGCGATGGCGCCGATGAAGCCCCACAGCATTTCATGCGCATGCCAGATGACGCCCGCCATGGCGCCACCCAGCCACTGCGGCGCGCCGATCCACAGCGCCACCGACAGCGCGCCCCAGGCCGCGCCCACCAGGTAGAGCGGACGAAAGCCCAGTTCCAGGAAGGCGCGCCATTGCGGCGCGGCGCGTGCGGCGGCGGGCTCGTCGATTTGCAGCAGTTCAGCCATGGGCGAGGTCCGTGGGGGCCTGGTCGGGGCTGCGGTGCAGCTGATAGCCGTACCACAGGCTTTGCGCGATGCGGCCGGCCATCAGGCAGGCCTGTTCGGCCATGGCCTGGTTGGGCTGCGCCGCGGCGGTGGCGCGAAACAGCCGCAGCCAGCGCTCGAACAGGCCCGCGTGCAGGCCGGGCAGGGCCACGTGCCTGGGCATGGGCGTGCCGCGAAAGCGTCCGGTGCCGCGCAGTATCGACGACCAGAAGTCGACCAGCTTGGCGAGGTGGACGTCCCAGTCGTCGACATGGGTGTTGAAGATCGGTCCCAACTCGGCGTCGCGCCGCACTTCGGCGTAGAACTGGTGCACCAGTTGCGTGATGTCTTCTTCGGTACAGAGATCGGGCGCGCCCACGAGGCCTCTCCTGCGGTTTATAAGATGTATCTATAATACATCTTATGGCTTAGGCATGGGGAAGGAAAGGCTCGGGCCTTGACGCAGCGCAAGCGCGGCGCTTTCTCTTTTACACTGGGCCGACGGGCATGCGCCCGCGTATTCCGCAGCCCAGCCGCCATGATCACGCCGCCAGACCATCCCCCCCGCATCGCCATCCAGTATTGCACGCAGTGCCAGTGGCTGCTGCGCGCGGCCTGGATGGCGCAGGAGCTGCTTTCGACCTTCGGCGCCGACCTGGGCGAGGTGGCCCTGGTGCCCGGCACCGGCGGGGTGTTCCGCATCCACTACAACGGCGCGCCGCTGTGGGACCGCGAGGTCGACGGCGGCTTTCCCGAGGCCAAGGTGCTCAAGCAGCGGGTGCGCGACCATCTCGATCCGGGCCGTCCGCTCGGCCATATCGACGGCCGTCCCAAGCCCTAGGTGTGAACTGTCAATAGGTTGTATTCGTCCAGGTTGAGTCTGGAGATGGGTACAGCGCGCCCGATGCCTTGGTGGGGTCGATGCCAGTTGTAGTGGTGTAGCCAGGATTTCATGGCATCGGCTCGGTGTTGGGAGTTCTGGTAGGTGTGAGCGTAAGCCCACTCACGCAAGGCCGACTGGATGAAGCGTTCGGCCTTGCCATTGGTCTGTGGGCGGTAAGGTCGGGTAAAGCGGTGCTTGATGCCCAGCTCATGGCACAGCGCGGCGAAGGCGCGGCTGCGAAAGGCCGAGCCATTGTCGGTGAGCAAGCGCTGGATGGTCACGCCCAGGCGCTGGTAGTAGGCCACTGCGTCCTTGAGGAACTGGACGGCGCTGGGGAAGCGCTCGTCGGGGTGGATGTCGGTGAAGGCCACGCGGGCGTGGTCATCGATGGCCACGAAGACGAAGTCCCAGCCGGCCCCCTCAACGGTATCGCGTCGGTTGCCCGTGACCCGGTGGCCAGGGCGCTGGATACGTCCCAGCTTCTTGATGTCGATGTGCAGCAGATCGCCGGGGGCCTGATGCTCGTAGCGCACCACCGGCTCGGCCGGCTCCAGGTCGGCCAGGTGCGACAGACCGGCGCGGGCCAGGACGCGGCTGACGGTGCTGGCTGACACGCCCAGCGCCTGGGCGATGCGCGCTTGGGTCAGCCGCTTGCGGCGCAGCTCCACGATAGCCAGCGCCTTGGCCGGCGCAATCGCTCGGGGCGAGACCGTCGGGCGCGAGGACGCATCGGCCAAGCCCGCCTGGCCCTGAGCCAGGAAGCGGCCCAGCCATTTGCGCACAGTCGGCGCGGTGACCCCATAGGCGCGGGCCGCTTCAGGCACACAAACTTGATGGGCGATCAATTGCTGGACCATTTCGAGTCGACGTAGGAAGGTCAATCGGGCATGCTTATGGGTGTTCATCCGGCCGGGCTCCTTGAGTGAACTGGGGGGGTGGCGATTTCCAGTTTCTCAAATCCGGTTCGGATGAACCATGCATACAACCTATTGAATCTTCACACCTAGCCGTCGCGCCCGCGTCCGCCGCCGTTGCCGCGCTCGCCCGGGCCGCGTTCGGCCTTGCCCCCGCCGTCCTGGCGGCCAGGCGCGCGCGGCTGCGAGGCGGCGCGCTCTGCCTGGGGGCGCGATTCGGCGCGCGGCGCCGGCGCGGGGCGCGATGACCGCTCGGGAGGGCTGCCGGCGTCGCGCCGCGGTTCGGCCGGCCGCGCGCGCTCGGGGCGCGGCGCGTTGTGCTGGCGCGGGGCGCTTTCCTGGCGCGGCGTGCTTTGGTTGCGGCGGACGTTTTCCTGGCGGGTATTTTCCTGGCGCGCGCCGGCCTGGCGCGGGACGCTGTCCGGGCTGGGGCGCGCGTCCCGGCGCGGCGCGGAAACATCGCCGGCGCGCGCCGCCGTCGAATTGGGCGCGGTCACGGCCGGCCTGGCGGGCGTGGTCGCGTTGCATGTCGGTGGGCGGCGTGTGGCGCTCGCGCGCGGCGGCCATCTCGCGCGGGTCGGCGCGCCGCTGGATGCCGCGCGGTCCGCCGTGGTAGCCGACGCGGCTCCTGTCGATGTGCTGGACGACCACCCTGCGTTCGTAGACGTGGGTGACGCGCGTGATGTTCACATTGGTGACGGCGCGGTTGTAATAGAAGCGGTCGCGGTTTCAGTAGCCGCCTACGTAGCCGAAGCCGATGTAGCCATAGCCGTAGTTGATGCCGCCGTAAAAGCCGATGTGCGGACCCCAATAGCCGCGCCGCCACCGGTAGTAGCCGGCATCGTAGGCCCAGTAGCCCGGCGTCCACAACGCGCCCGGGTAGGGCGCCAGCATCCAGACGCCGGGCACCCAGTAGAACCCCAGGGCGTTGAGCGCCCAATAGCCCGGCACCCAGATGTAGCCGTCGCCCGGCACGGGCGGTTGCTGGTAGACCGGCAGGGGCGGCGGGGCCTCGCGGGCCACTTCGACGGGGGCCAGGTTGGCGCCGGCGGGCTCGTCGTAGGCCGGTTCAGGGTCGTAGCCGACCTGCGCCAGGGCAGGTGGCGTACTCACGCCCAGGGCCAGGGCCAGGGCGGCGAGAGGGGCTTTGGCAGTATGCATGGCAATCCGCCGCGAGCGGCGTCCATAAATCCCGATGTCAGGATTAGGCCGTCGTTTCGGCCTTGGGGTTCGCCAGCGTAACGGGTTGGAAACACAACAAGCGTGACAGTTGATTACCAAGCGTCCAAAAAAACAGGGCCGCCCGAGGCGGCCCTGCGATCGCGGCGCGGCGGCGCGGCGCTCAGTTCCAGCGACCGCCCGACCCGGCCAGGCTGAAGCGGCCCGCGCCCATGAAGGCCAGGGCGAGCGCGCCGAACAGGAACATGCCCTGCAGCTCCAGGGCCCAGCCGCCGGTGTTGCTGATGGAGAACAGTTGGCCCATGTGGGCCAGCAGAATGGCCACCACCATGTTGAGCACGACCAGCAGGGCGCCCAGGCGGCAATAGATGCCCAGGATGATCAGCAGGGGGCCGACGATTTCGCCGACGTAGGCGAAGTAGGCGAGGAAACCGGGCAAGCCATGCGAAGACAGCATGCCGGCGATGCCGCCCACGCCGCTGCTCAGTTTGGCCAGACCGTGCATGATGACCAGAATGCCCAGCGCAAGGCGAAGAATCAGCTTGCCGGCGTCGTCAGATTTAATCATGGGGATCTCTATGTTCCAGAAGTTGATCGGCGTACAGAAGCGTAAGGGGCAAGAAAAAGAGTTGGGAAAACTTCCTTACAAGCGCGCTAATTATTGCAAATTCCGCACAGAATACAAGAGTAAATAGGTAGGATAAAGTTGCCGGAATGGGACGCGAGCCCGTGGCGAGAATCGGGCGCCCCGCAGCCTGGCAGGAGGAATGCGATGAAGCGACCTACCTCGAAAGCCGCGCGCCCGAGCGTGGTGCCGCCTTACTTGCTGGACCGGCTGGCGCAGGCGGCCGACGCGCGGCTGAGCGCGCGCGCCGTCAACACCTTGCGCATCGACACCAGCCAGCGCGCCGTGCGGCTTGCCGCGCCGCCGGCGCCCGCGTCCGCGCGCCCGCCCGGGCAGGTCGACAGGCAGGTGCACGATGCCGGCGGCGGCCTGCAATTGCCGGGCGCGCTGGTGCGGTCCGAAGGGCAGCCCGCGCATGCCGACGTGGCGGTCAACGAGGCTTACGATCATCTGGGCGCGACCTATGCGCTGTTCTGGCAGGCCTACGGCCGCCATTCGCTCGATGGCGCGGGGCGGGCGCTGGTGGCCAGCGTGCACTATGGCGAGGAATACGACAACGCGTTCTGGAACGGCGCGCAGATGGTGTTCGGCGACGGCGACGGCGACGTGTTCAACCGCTTCACCATCGCGGTCGATATCGTCGCCCACGAACTGACGCACGGGGTGATCGACCACGAAGGCGGCCTGCGCTACGAAGGCCAGTCGGGCGCGTTGAACGAATCCCTGTGCGATGTGTTCGGTTCGCTGGCCAAGCAGCATGTGGCGGGCCAGCGCGCCGACCAGGCGGACTGGCTGATCGGGGCGGGGCTGTTCACCGCCAAGGTGCGGGCGCGCGCGCTGCGCTCGATGGCGCAGCCCGGCAGCGCCTACGACGATCCCCTGCTGGGCCGCGACCCGCAGCCGGGACACATGCGGGACTTCGTGCAGACCGGCGAGGACAATGGCGGCGTGCATATCAATTCCGGCATTCCCAACCGTGCATTCCATCTGGCCGCCACCGCGCTGGGCGGCCATGCCTGGGAGGTGGCCGGCCGGATCTGGTACGACACCTTGCGCCTGCCGGCGCTGACGCCGCAGGCCGATTTCGCCCTGTTCGCGCGCCTGTCGGTGGAACAGGCCGGCCGCCATGGCGCGGCCCAGGCGGCGGTGCGGCAGGCCTGGACCGATGTAGGGGTACTGACATGATTGCGCTGCCATCGCTGGAGCAGGCCGCGGAAGTGCGCGTGTCGCGCCAAGGCGGCGTGGCGTTCGTGCTGGCCCTGGTCCGCACCCGGCGCTTCGAGCTGGGGGCGTGCTCGGCAACCCTGCGCGCGCAGATCGATGCCGCCCTGCACAGCGCGGCCGGACAGGCGCGCGATGCATGCGGGCAAGGAGACCAGCGCTATTTTCGCGTCGAGGTGCATTTTGGCGCCGGGTCGCGCGCCGAACCCTTGCGTTTCGACGTGCCCGAAGAGCTGGCGCCGCACGACCTGGTATGGCTGTGGCGCAGCGCGCCGGCGCGCTGAGCCTAGGCTTTATCGTTCCAGAATGACAGCGGCGGCGGCGCCGCCATGCCGGCGGCCAGGTTGTCGCGCATGTGGGCGGCCCGGCCGGTGCCGGGTATCGCGCAGGTGACCGCGGGATGGCTGAGCACGAACTTCAGCAACACTTGCGCCCAGCTGGTTGCGCCGATGTCGGCCGCCCAGGACGGCAGGGGCCGGCCGGCCAGGCGGCGCAGCAGGCCGCCGCCGCCAAACGGCCGGTTGACCAGCACCGCCACGCCACGGTCGGCGGCCAGCGGCAACAGGCGCTGCGCGGCCTGGCGGTCGTCCAGCGCATAGTTGATCTGCAGGAAGTCCAGCCGCTCGGCGCGCAGCACCGCCTCGACTTCGTCATACGCGCTCGCCGTGTAATGGCTGATGCCGACGTAGCGGATGCGGCCGGCGGCCTGCCATTCGCGCAGCACCGGCAGGTGGGTGCGCCAGTCGAGCAGGTTGTGGATCTGCATGAGGTCGATGCGCTCGCCGCCCAGCTGGCGCAGCGACGCCTGCATTTGCGCCAGGCCGGCGGCGCGGCCGCTGGTCCACACCTTGGTGGCGACAAAGGCGCGCTGGCGCAGGCCGGCTTCGGCCAGCAGCCGGCCGGTGACGGCCTCGGCGCGTCCGTACATCGGGGAGCTGTCCAATACCGTGCCGCCGGCGGCGAACAAGGTCCGCACGACCTCGCCGAGGGCGTCGTACTCGGCCGAGGGCCGGGCGACGTCGAAACCGATGTAGGTTCCGCAGCCGATCACGGGCAGCGGGGAGCCGTCGGCCGGGACCGGCCGCGTCAGCAGACTGGGCGCGGCCGGCACGCGCGGGGCGGCCAGGCCGAGGGCAGCCGCGCCGGCCAGGCGCAGGAAGCGCGCCCGGCTCATGGGCAGGTACTCGGCCGGGCGGGGCGCGGGACCTACTTCACCAGCGTGATCGGCACGTCGGCCAGGTGGATCACCTTGCGCGCCACCGATCCCAGCAGCAGGCCGCCGACCGCGCCCAGGCCCCGGGTGCCCATGACGATACGGTCGCACTGTTTCTCCTTGGCGTAGTTGGCGATGGTCTCGCCGTACTGCCCGGTGCGCATTTCGGATTCGAACGGGATGCCGGACTCGGCGACGACGGGCAGGACGGTGGCCAGGGCGGCTTCGCCTTCGGCCTGGTAGTAGCTTTGCAGCTCGTTGTGGCGCAGGAACATCTTGGCGTGGCCGGAGATGAGCGGCAGCTGCACGTTGAGCAGATGCAGCTGGGCGCCCTTGCTGTCGTTGGCGACCTTGATGGCTTCACGCACGGCGCGCACGGCGCATTCGGAACCGTCCACGGGAACCAGGATTTTCAGCATATCAGCCTCTGTGTTGAGAGTTGTCCATGGTTCAGCATAGGTTATCGCCTTTTTCAGCACATTGACAGGAATCAATCCTGGTCGCGGCGCCTGCGTTGCCTGGCGCCCAGCAAGGCGCCCAGGCTCATGCCCACCAGCGCCAGGGCGTAATCGGCCAGCGCGACGCGCAGGTGGGTGGCTTGCGCTTCGGGGGGCAGACAGGCGTAGGACAGTCCGTGGCGGTCGAACCAGACTCCCGGCGCGAGCTCGGCCGGCCGGCCATCGGGCGGCAGGTGGGCGCGGGCGCGGTTGTACAGGCCGAGGTTGCAGCCCAGCAGCGTGGCGGCATCGATGGCGGCGAGCTGGGCCGGCGTGCATTGCTGCAGCCAGGTCGTGGCGGCGGCCAGCAGCAGGAATGCCAGTGCGGCCACGGCCAGGGCCGCCACCCGCGCGCGGGGCCAGGCGCGCCAGCACGGCGCCGGCGGCCAGGGCGCTGAGCAGGGCGAGAAAGAATGTGAGGCTCACCCGGCCGATGGGCAGCCGCTGCTGCACGGCCGGCGCAAGGTGGTTGGCCAGGATGGCATGGAGCGCGGCGCCCACCACGCCGGCCAGGCCGATGCGGGAGAACTTCGACATGGCGCGCACTATATATGAGGGCCCGATCGCGAATCGCTGGAACAGCAGGCTAAATCGGCCGTTGCGCCGGGTCATCGGGGGGCGGCGACAAGGGGGCGATGGCCGCCGGGTGCAGGCAGGCATCCACCGAGCACGGGCCCGGGCCGTGGCACCACAGCAGCGCCAGGCAGGCCAGCCACAGGGCCGAGGGCAGGGGTATCCAGAGGCCATGGGCCGGCAAGGCCAGTGCGACGCCGGCGATATGGGCGGCGGTCATGCCGGCGGCGGCGATGCGGGTGGAGGCGCCGGCCATCAGCAGCACCGCGCAGCCCGCTTCGAATGCGGCGTAGAGCGCCAGCGGCGTGGCGCCGGCGGCCACGCCATCGAACAGCGGGCGAACCGGCCGCAAGTCGACCAGGTAGCGCCAGGCGCAGAACAGTCCGCTTATGCCCATGCCCACTCGCAGCGACAGGACCGTGGCCGCCCAGGCCAGGGACAGGAGCCGGTGCGGGCGGGGGGCGAGAGAAGAGAGGCTGGTGCGCGACATCTGAGGGCGTTCGGAAAATAACCGCCCCATTATGGGAAGTCGCCTGGTTGATGTGGTCAGGACTTTATTTACAGAAGCATAGGATATTTCTTAAGTCCGTCCCGCGCGTCCAGGCACAGCCGCAGGTCGCGCGCCAGGCGGCGCGCCGTGGCGTGCTCCAGCGTGGCGATGGTGATGCGCAGGCCATGGACGTCCTCGCGTACGCCGAAGGACCTGCCGTTGCGCAAGCGCCAGCCGCGATGCGCGAGCTCCAGCAGCAGCGCGGGGCTGTCCTGGGCCAGCGGCACCCACAGGTTCAGGCCGTCGGCCGGCCACTGCGCGGCGATCCCTTCGGCGCGCAGCGCGTCGGCCAGCCAGGCGCGCCGTTGGGCGTAGGCCCTGCGCGCCTGGGCCATCCGCGCTTGCACCGGCGCGGATGCCAGGCAGCCCGCCACGACGTCCTGCAGCAGGTGGCTGACCCAGGTCGTGCCGCTGGCCAGCCGCAGGCGCAGGCGCCGCGAGGTGTCGGGATCGCTGGCGACGAAGGCCAGCCGCAGGTCGGGCCCGAGCGCCTTGGAAACCGAGCGCACCAGGGCCCAGCGCAGGGCGGCGGCGGGAATGGGGCTGTGATAGGGCGAGGCCGACAGGTGGGCGAAGTGGTCGTCGGCGATGACCATGACATGCGGGTAGCGTTGCAGCACCTGGCGCAGCGCCCGCGCGCGGGCGCGGGTGAGGCTGGCGCCGGTCGGGTTCTGTGCGCGGGGTGTCAGCAGCACGGCCTGCGCGCCGTCGGCCAGCGCGCGCTCGAGGGCGTCGGGCAGCATGCCGGCGGCGTCCAGCGCCACGCCCTCGGCGCGCAGGCCCAGCGCGCGCAGCGCATTGATGCTGCCGAGAAAGCCCGGAGCCTCGACCGCCACCGTGTCGCCCGCGGCGAGGTTGGCGCCCAGCAGGCGCTCGATGGCGTCGATGGCGCCGTGGGTGAGATCGACCTCGAAGGCGGCCGGGCAGTCGCCGGCATACCACTGGCTTGCATAGGCCTGCAGGCGCGGGTCGACCGTGGCTTCGCCGTACAGGCGCGGCGGGCTGGCGCGTCCGGCCATGATGGCCAGCGGATCGGGCAGGCGGGCGGGGTCGGGGTTGCCGCTGGCCAGGTCGATCAGGGGCGAACCGGGATGCGCGCCGTCCTGCTCGCCCGGCTCGGACGGGCCGCGGATGATGGTGCCGCGCCGGCCCTGGCTGAGCGCCAGGCCGGCGCCGACCAGCCGCTTGTAGGCGGCGGCCACGGTATTGCGATTGACCCCCAGCGTCTGCGCCAGCTCGCGCACCGGGGGCAGCGCCTGGCCGGGCAGCAGGCGGCGCGCCTGCGCCAGCTGGCGCACGCTGTCGAAGATCTCGGCCGCGCTGGCGCCGGTGATGCTCATCTGGCCTGGGTCGTTATATACTTTGTCATAGGACAAATTCTATAGGATTCGAAACAGCCATGCACGCCGATACTGCCCAGGATGCGCCCGACGCGGCGGCGCGTTACCCCCGCGCCGACAGCGTGGCCGATTTCGAGCACAACCTGGCGGCGGTGCGGGCCCGCATGGCGGCGGCCTGCCAGCGGGCCGGGCGCGACCCGGCCGGCGTGCGGCTGTTGCCGGTCAGCAAGACGGTGGACGAGGCCCGCATCCGCATGTCGTATGCCGCCGGCTGCCGCGAGCTGGGCGAGAACAAGGTCCAGGAGGCCTACCGGAAATGGGAGGCCATGGCCGACCTGGCCGACTTGCGCTGGTCGGTGATCGGCCATCTGCAGACCAACAAGGCCAAGCTGGTGGCGCGCTTCGCGGCCGAGTTCCAGGCGCTCGACAGCGTGCGCCTGGCCGAGGCGCTGGAGCGCCGCCTGCAGGCCGAGGGGCGCGCGCTGGATGTGTACGTGCAGGTCAATACTTCGGGCGAGGCCAGCAAGTACGGCCTGCATCCGGACGAGGCGGCGGCCTTCATCCGCCAACTGCCGAGCTACGGCGCGCTGCGTGTGCGCGGGCTGATGACGCTGGCGGTGCTGTCGGCCGACGCCGCGCGCGTACGGCAGTGCTTCGTGCTGCTGCGTACCTTGCGCGACCGCCTGCGGCAGGAAGCGCCGGCCGGCGTGAGCCTGGACGAGCTGTCCATGGGCATGTCGGGCGACTACGAGATCGCCATCGAGGAAGGCGCCACCGTGGTGCGGGTCGGCCAGGCGATCTATGGCGCGCGCGCCTTGCCCAACGATTATTACTGGCCCGACAGCGGCGCGGCGGACCGGGCGGAGGACGAATGATGAAGCTGGCGGCCCCCAATCCGCAGGCGCTTGCGCCGCTGCCCATCGACGTGGTGTCGATCCAGTCGCAAGTGGTGTACGGCCAGGTCGGCAACAGCGTGGCCGTGCCGGTGTTCAATGGCTTCGGCCTGCGGGTGGCGGCGGTGCCCACGGTGGTGCTGAGCAATACGCCGCACTATCCGAGCATGCATGGCGGCGCCGTGCCGCTGGATTGGTTCGAGGGTTATCTGGCCGACCTGGGCGCGCGCGGCGCGCTGGCGGGGGTGCGGGTGGTGCAGCTGGGCTACCTGGGCGGGCCGGCGCAGGCCGAGGCGCTGGGCCGCTGGATCGCGGGCCTGGTGGCGGAGCGTCCCGACCTGCGCGTGCACATCGATCCGGTGATCGGCGACCACGACAGCGGCGTGTACGTGGCGCCCGGCATGGTCGCGGCGTACCGCGATCATCTGCTGTCGCTGGCGCAGGGCTTGACGCCCAACGGCTTCGAACTGGAATGCCTGACCGGGTTGCCCACCGGCACCATGGAGCAGACCATCGCCGCAGCCCGCACCCTGCTGGGCGGGCGCGCCCGCTGGGTGATCGTGACCAGCGCGGCGCCGGCCACCTGGCCGCCGGGCCGGGTGCGCGTGGCGGTGGTCACGCACGACGACGCGCAGGTGCTGGAGCATGCCCATGTCGACACGGCGCCCAAGGGAACCGGCGATATGTTCGGTGCTGCGCTTACCGGCCACCGGCTGGCCGGCCAGCCGGTGGCCGAGGCCGCGCGCCGCGCCGCCCTGCAGGTCATCGAGGCGCTGGAACGCACGCGCGAGGCGGGCTGCGGGGAGCTGCTGCTGGCGGGGCCGCTCAGGTAGCGTCGTGTTACCTCGCGTAGTGGTATGACCGGCGCGGCCTGCAATACAGTGGTTCATCGGGCCGGCGGCAGCCGGCCATGGCCGCCACACGAGGACCGCGATGCTGCGCAAGGGAGACCGGGTTTCCAGCCCGTGGACGAATACGCTGGCGCGTCTGGAGGACGAGCGGGTGATGCTGCAGCGCATCGCCGCAGGCGTGCCCTTGACCGACGTGCTGCTGCACGTGATGCAGGCGGTCGAGGCGCAGTCCAGCGTGGAGCTGCTCACCTCGATCGCGTTCGTGGATGACTCGGGCATGCGCCTGCGCCATGTGGCGACGCCCAGCCTGCCGGCGGCCTATGTGCAGGCCACCGACGGCGCGGCGATCGGCCCGGGCGTGGCGTCGTGGGGCGCGGCGGCGTTCCTGGGCACGCCGGTCTATGTCGAGGACCTGACCGTGCATCCCAATTGGCCGCCCTGGCGCGAGGCGGCGACGCAGCACGGCTTGCGCGCCTGCTGGTCCACGCCGATCAAGGCGACCGACGGGCGCACCCTGGGCGTGTTCTCCAACTACTATCGCCAGCCGCGCCTGCCCACGCGCGAGGACATCGAGGCGATCGCGCTGGTGACGCGCACCGCGGCGCTGGCCATCGAGCGCCACCTGACCGAACAGGCGCTGCGCAACAGCAGCGTGCGCTGGCGCGGCATGTTCGAGCGCATGCAGGAGGGTTTCTTCCTGGCCGAGGCGCAGCGCGACAGCACGGGCAGCGTGGACGATTTCACGCTGCTGGAGATCAACCCGGCATTCGAGACGCAGAGCGGGCTGGCCGTCGGCCAGACGCTGGGCCCCATGCTGCGCGTCATGAGTCCGGCCGCGGCCGACAGCATCATGCGGATCTTCGTGGGCGTGATCGAGAGCGGCGAGCCGGCGCAGTTCGAAGTGGAAGCGCCCGGGCCGCCGCAGGCCTGCTACGAATGCCGCGCCGGCAAGGAAGGGCATGATCGGGTGGCGGCCTTGTTTCTCAATGTGACGGCGCGCAAGCTGGCCGAGAGCGAGCTGTGGGAGCGGCAGTACCGCAAGAATTTCCTGCTGACCCTGGGCGATCGCATGCGCGAAATCCACCAGCAGGACCAGATCGAGCAGATGGTGTGCGAGGAGTTGGGCCGGCACCTGGAACTGGGCGCGGTGGCGGTAATGGAATCCGTGCCGCAGCGTGGCGACCGCATCGCCGCAAGCTGGGGGCCGCGGCCGCCCTACGATGGACGGTCGATGCTGGAGTCCGCGCCGCTCACGCCCGATTACTACGAGGCGGTGCGCAAGGGGCGCACGGCCTATCTGTCGCCGTATCTGGCCGGCCCGGCGGGCAACCAGCAGCCTTCGGCCATCGTGGTCCCGCTGCGCCGCTGGGGCCGCGCCGACGGCACCTTGCTGGTGCGGCCCGATCCGACCCATCCGCTCAAGGGCACGGACATCGCTTTTATCGAAGAAGCGGCCGAGCGTATGTGCGAAGCGATCGAACGTTCGCAGTACGCGCGCGTGCTGGAACAACGCGTCGAGCACGCCATCGCCGAGCGCGACCGCATCTGGCGCCTGTCGCCCGAACTGCTGGCGGTGGCCGACCATGGCGGACGGCTGGTATCGGTGAACCCGGCAGTGCGCGCCATATTGGGCTGGTCGCTCGAACAGTTCCTGGCGATGGGGCTGGACGAGGGCGTGCATCCCGAGGACCTGGCGTCGATGCAGGCCACGCTGGAGGCCGAGCCCGCCGAGGGCATGCAGTCGGTGCGGCACCTGGAAAGCCGCCTGCTGCACAAGGACGGCAGCTATCACTGGATTACCTGGAGCCTGTCGCGCGCCGAGGGCAATGTGTACCTGGCCGGGCGCGACGACACCGACCTGAAGGCGCAGGCCGAAGTGCTGCGCCAGACGGAGGACGCCCTGCGGCAGTCGCAGAAGCTGGAAGCGGTGGGCCGGCGACGGGCGGGATCGCGCACGACTTCAACAATATGCTGCAGGGCATCTCCGGCGCGCTGTACCTGATAGACCGCAAGCTGCGCCGCGGCAAGCCGGAGGAGGTCGGCAAGTATGTGCGCACCGCCCAGGAATCGACCGACCGCGCCGCGCGGCTGACCCAACGGCTGCTGACTTTCTCGCGCCAGCAGGCCATCGATCCGCAGGTGTTCGATCCGGGCGATATCCTGCGTTCCATGGATGAGCTGTTTCGCCGCTATACGGGCGAGCAGGTGCGCCTGACGCTGAAGCTGCCGGCGCAGTCGTGGCGGGTGCGCTGCGACATGAACCAGTTCGAGAACGCGGTGCTGAACCTGGTGATCAACGCCTGCGACGCCATGCCGGCCGGCGGCGATCTGGAGATCGAGGTCGCCCACCGCGAACTGGACGCGGCGGCGGTGCAGACCAATCCCTGCGCCGAGGCGGGCGAGTTCGTCGAGGTCTGTGTCTCGGACATGGGATGCGGCATGGCGCCGGACGTGCTGGCGCGCGTGTTCGAGCCGTTCTTCACCACCAAGCCGATGGGGCAGGGAACCGGCCTGGGGTTGTCGATGATTTATGGTTTCGCCCAGCAGGCCGGCGGCATGGTGACGATAGCCAGCGTGCAGGCCGAAGGCACCGCGGTGCGGCTGTTCCTGCCGCGCCATGTGGGCGAGCCCGTGGTCCTGCCGGCGCCCGAGTCGTCCGAGCCGCCCGCCGCGCCCGCGCATGCGGCGGTGGTGGCGCTGGTGGAGGACGATGAGCATGTACGCGACATGGTGCGCGCGGCGCTGGAGGAGCTGAACCTGACCGTGCTGACGGCGGCCGACGGCGACGCCGGCCATCGCCTGCTGCAAAGCGACGCCAGGATAGACCTGTTGTTGAGCGATGTAGGGCTGCCCGGCATGAACGGCCACGCGCTGGCGCAGGCCGCGCGGGCGCTGCGGCCGGCCCTGCGCATCATTCTGATGACGGGCTACGCCGATGAACGCGAGAATGGCTGGGCCCGGCAGGAGCGCGACATCAGCCTGATACGCAAGCCGTTCTCGCCCGGGGAGCTGACCGCCCGCGTGTGCCGCTTGCTGGCTGCCAGTCAGGACTGAACGCGGCACAGCGCCACCGGCCAGCGCGCGAGCAGTTCGCTCAGCGCCAAGGCGCGGCCCTGGTGGCCGGCGTGGGTAAGGATGTCGCGCCAGGGCGGGGCGTCGGCCGGCAGGTGTACGCAGGTGTCGCGCCAATGCGCGGCGGCGTCCCGGTCCGGTCCGGTCTGCCCGGCCAGCGCCAGGGCGCTGGCGCGCGGCACGACGATCAGGGCCTGTTGCGGCCCGCGGGTGCGCAGGCAGGCCAGCACATGCCGGGCGCGCGCGCCGCTGACGCGCAGCCAGCGGCAAGCGCCGTGTTCGAACAGCGCGGGTTGCTCGCGGCGCCATTGCAGGGCGCGGGCCACCAGGGCCTGCTTGGCGCGGCCGTCGCGCCACAGCTCGGGCAGCGCCAGCGCGCCGTTGCCGAGACTGGCCAGCGCGCCGCGCCGCGCGGCGTAGTCCACGGCGCGGCGGTTGTCCGGGTCCACCAGGCTGAGGTCCCACGTTTCACAGCCTTGGTATAGATCCGGCACGCCGGGCAGGCCCAGCCGCAGCGCGGTCTGGGCCAGGCTGTTGACCAGTCCGGCCGGCGCCAGCCGGCGCGCCAGGGCGGCGACGGCGGGCAGCGCCGCGCCATCGTCGGCCAGGGCGCGCAGATAGCGCGCGCACAAGGTTTCGTAGGCCAGGTCGGGACAGGTCCAGCTGCTGCGCTGCCTGGCTTCGCGTAGGGCCTTGGCCTGCCAGGCGGCCACGCGCCGCAACAGCGCGGCCATGCCGGCCTGGTCGTCGGGCGCGAGGTCGGCGGGCCAGGCGCCCACCAGGGTCTGCAGCAGCATGTAGCGGTCGGCCCAGGCGGGCGGGGCGGCGCTGCCGCCGGCGTCGGCCAGCCATTGCCGGGCCCAGTCGCACCATTGTTGCGGCATTTCGCTCAGCACCGCCAGGCGCGCGCGCACGTCCTCGCCGCGCTTGTGGTCGTGGCTGGCGGTGGCCAGCAAGGCTTGCGGATGGCGGCGCGCGCGCGCGGCCACACTGCGGCGCAGCGCGCCGCCGCCCAGCGCGAACTGGGCCGGCGCGGGACCGACTTCGTTGCGCGAGAGCAGGGTGCCGTCGCGGTAGAACCAGGTATCTTCGAGGGCCTTGGCCGCCAGGGGCGGGGTGAGTTGCTGCAGGCGCCGCAGCGCCAGACGGTGCGGCGCGTCCGCCATGCGTCCGTCGAGAGCCAGGCAGAGCGCGGCCAGCAGCGCCTGCTGGGCAGGGTCGAGGTGGGCGTTGGCGCGGGTCTGCGCCGTCTGGCGCCAGGCCTGGTCGGCGGCCTGGCCGGCGCCGCCTTCGGCATAGGTGCGGTAGACGGGAAAGCAGGCCAGCCATTGCGTGAGCACAGGGTCGATGGCGGCCGCCGAGGCGCGCAGTTCGGGCAAGTCGGCCAGGCTGCGCGCCAGCGCGCGCCGCTCGGCGCCGAAGTGGCGCCGCAACAACCGTAGACGTATCCGCCGCAATTGTTCGCGCCAGTGTGGCCAGGTGCCGGCATTGTCGCGCCAGAACGCGGCCAGCGGCGCGGCGCCGCGCGCGTCGTGCAGCCAGGCCGAGGCTTCGTTCATGAAGTCGTAGCCGGTGGTGCCCTGGACCGGCCAGTCGGTGCGCAGCGTCTCCTTGTCGCCGAGGATCTTCTCCACCACCACATAGGGTTCGGCGCTCAGGCCGCGCGCGGCGCGCGCCTGGCCGGCCTGCGCGAGCTCGGCGCGCAGGCGGCGGCAATAGGCGCCGGGCTCGGCCAGGCCATCGACATGATCGATGCGCAGCCCATCGATCAGGCCCGCGCGGTACAGCGCCAGGGGCAGTGCATGCACGGCGTCGAATACCTCGGGCCGTTCGACCCGTACGCCCACCAGATCGCCGATCTCGAAGAAGCGCCGCCAGTTGATGGCCTGCGCCGCGCTGCGCCACCATGCCAGGCGGTAGGCCTGCGCCCGCAGCAAGGCATGCCATTGGGCGGGCGTTCCGCCATGGTGCAGCAGCAGCGCGGCCATGGGCAGGCTCGCCGGCGCCAACGGCAGGTCCAGCCCGTTGGCATGCAGCGCCGGCGTGCCGTCGGAGCCGGCGCGCAGCCCGATCTCGCCGCTGGCCAGCGCGGCGCGCGCGCCGCAGGTGAGCACGGGCAGCAGCACCCGGCCGCGCAAGGTCCGGCCGGGGGGGCGCCAGTCGATGTCGAACCAGTCGGCATAGGCGCTGGCCGGACCGTCGCGCAGCACCTCGCGCCACCAGCGATTGTCCGGATGGGCGGCCATGTGGTTGGGCACGATGTCGAGGATCAGGCCCATGCCGCGCGCACGCGCCGCGCCGGCCAGGCGCCGCAGCGCCGCCAGCCCGCCCAGTTCGGGGTTGACCTGGGCGTGGTCGATCACGTCGTAGCCATGGGTGGAGCCGCACCGCGCGCGGGCGACCGGCGACAGGTACAGATGGCTGATGCCCAGCGCGTCGTAGTAGTCCAGCTGGGCGCCGGCGGCGTCGAGCGTGAAGCCGGCATGCAACTGCAGGCGGACGGTGGCGCGGATCATGGCCGTCCCCGGTGCGCGGCGATCGCCGCCAGCGCCAGGCGCGCGGCCGGCTGCGCCAGCATCGCCGCGGCGGTTGCGGGCATGCGCCGGCGCCAATTGGGATGGTCCGGGCAGCCCGGCACGTTGGGCTGTTCGGCCAGCCCCGCCAGATCCTCGAGCGGCACCAGCATCAGCGGCGCACGGCTGCGCGCCACATGGGACAGCAGGGCGGCGCAGGGCGGCTCGGCGGGCGGCGCCGTAGCGGCCAGGCCGGGCGGGGCCGCCTGGCGCCACAGGGCGCGCCGGTCCTGGTCGCGCTGCCGGCGCTGCGCGTCGGCCTCGTGCGCAGGCACGCACCAGTCCAGATCGCGCGCCTGCCACCAGCCTCGCAGGGTAGGCAAGTCGTGCGTGCTGGTCATGGCGACGGCGCTGGCGGGCCAGCGGCCCGGCGGGCGAAAGCGTCCCGCGCCGCCTGGCCCGGTTTCGCGCTGCAGCCACAGTACGTCCATCCCGAGCACGCCGTGCGCGCGCAGGCGCGCGTTGAAGTCCCGCGGCACCGTGCCGAGGTTCTCGCCGATGAGCACGGCGCGGTGGCGCCACGCTTCCAGGGCCGCCAGGCGCAGCAGGTCTTCGACCGGAAAGGCCAGGTACGCGCCCTGGTCGGGCGACGCGCCCTCGGGGATGACCCAAAGGCGCGCCAGGCCGAGTACGTGGTCGATGCGCACGCCGCCGGCGCTGGCCAGCGCGCGGCGCAGCATGTCGATGTAGGCCGCGTAGCCTTGCGTGGCGAGCGTGGCGGGCGAGCAGGCGGTCAGGCGCCAGTCCTGCCCGCCGGGGTGGCGCAGGTCGGGCGCCGCGCCCACGTTCAGCCCGCCGAGCATGGCGTCGGGCTGGGCCCAGGTCTGGCTGCCGGCCGGGTCCACCCCGACGGCGAGGTCTGCGATCAGTCCCACGCCCATGCCTGCCGCGCGCGCGGCGGCCTGGGCGTGCGCGGCGGCGCGACAGCCAAGGCGATGGACGCGCTGCCCAGCCGCAGCGTGTGGTAGCCGGGTTGCCTGGGTGCGCGCAGCGCCAGGCCGCCGGCGCCATCGGGCTCGGCCAGGCCGTGCGCCACCTGGCCGTCGTCCAGCTCGATGGCATAGCGCGTGGCGGTGTCGCCGGGCACGCGCAACATCCCGCCGGCGCGCGCGGTCAGCATGGCGGGAGGCCGGGCGCGCCAGCGCGCCAGGGTGTCGGCGGTCTGGGCCGGCGTGGCCGCCGGCAGGTCGAGCGCGGCCAGGACCGCGCGCAAGACCGGCGGGGCGACGTCACGCGCGGCCCCATACATCGGTCCAGCGCGGCGAGACGCCCGCCAGCGCGCACAGCCGGGCGAGGGCCTGGTTCTCGCTCATGGCGCGGGCTCCCACAGCGCCAGCGCGCAGCCGCCGCGCAGCACGCCGGCGACCAGGTCCTGGCCCGCGCCGGCTAGTTGTGAAGATTCAATAGGTTGTATGCATGGTTCATCCGAACCGGATTTGAGAAACTGGAAATCGCCACCCCCCCAGTTCACTCAAGGAGCCCGGCCGGATGAACACCCATAAGCATGCCCGATTGACCTTCCTACGTCGACTCGAAATGGTCCAGCAATTGATCGCCCATCAAGTTTGTGTGCCTGAAGCGGCCCGCGCCTATGGGGTCACCGCGCCGACTGTGCGCAAATGGCTGGGCCGCTTCCTGGCTCAGGGCCAGGCGGGCTTGGCCGATGCGTCCTCGCGCCCGACGGTCTCGCCCCGAGCGATTGCGCCGGCCAAGGCGCTGGCTATCGTGGAGCTGCGCCGCAAGCGGCTGACCCAAGCGCGCATCGCCCAGGCGCTGGGCGTGTCAGCCAGCACCGTCAGCCGCGTCCTGGCCCGCGCCGGTCTGTCGCACCTGGCCGACCTGGAGCCGGCCGAGCCGGTGGTGCGCTACGAGCATCAGGCCCCCGGCGATCTGCTGCACATCGACATCAAGAAGCTGGGACGTATCCAGCGCCCTGGCCACCGGGTCACGGGCAACCGACGCGATACCGTTGAGGGGGCCGGCTGGGACTTCGTCTTCGTGGCCATCGATGACCACGCCCGCTTGGCCTTCACCGACATCCACCCCGACGAGCGCTTCCCCAGCGCCGTCCAGTTCCTCAAGGACGCAGTGGCCTACTACCAGCGCCTGGGCGTGACCATCCAGCGCTTGCTCACCGACAATGGCTCGGCCTTTCGCAGCCGCGCCTTCGCCGCGCTGTGCCATGAGCTGGGCATCAAGCACCGCTTTACCCGACCTTACCGCCCACAGACCAATGGCAAGGCCGAACGCTTCATCCAGTCGGCCTTGCGTGAGTGGGCTTACGCTCACACCTACCAGAACTCCCAACACCGAGCCGATGCCATGAAATCCTGGCTACACCACTACAACTGGCATCGACCCCACCAAGGCATCGGGCGCGCTGTACCCATCTCCAGACTCAACCTGGACGAATACAACCTATTGACAGTTCACAGCTAGTGTGGCATAGGCCAGCTGGCCCGCCGGCGGCGCGGGCACGATGACGCTGCCGGGCAGCAGGTTGGCGTACAGCGTGAGCCGGGCGCCATCGCCCAGTCGCCACGCGGCGCGCACCGCCGCCGGGCCCAACGCCGCGGCGCCGTCTGCGCGCGCGCCAGTCAGGCGCTCGCCCAGCAGGCGCGCGCGCAGGCGCAGCAGTTCGCGGTAGTACTCGAACCAGGCCTGGCGTTCGGCGCCGGGCGGCGGCCAGGGGCACGAGCGGCGGTAAGTGTCCGGATCGTTCGGATCGGGCGGGGGATCGCAATCATGCATCGACGCCGCGAACTCGCGCGCCCGGCCCGCGCGCACCGCGGCGGCCAGCTCGGGACCGTGGCTGGTGAAGTAGAAGAAGGGCGCGGTCGAGCCGTACTCTTCGCCCATGAAGAGCAGGGGAATGTGCGGCGCCAGCAACTGCAACGCGATGGCCGCGCGCAGGGCCGGCGAGCCGGGAGCAAGCAGCGAGGTCAGCCGCAGGCCGTCGGCGCGGTTGCCGACCTGGTCATGATTGTGCAGGAACAGCACGAAGGCCCACGGCGGCAGGTGCGCGCTGGGCTCGCCGCGCGCGCGCCCGCCGCGCGTGGGCGCGGCCTGGCCCTGGTACACGTAGCCTTCGCCGAGCGCGCGCGCCAGCAGCGCGGCGGGCGCCTGCGCGTAGTCGGCGTAATAGCCTTGCCGCTCGCCGGTCAGCAGATGGTGCAGGACATGGTGGGCGTCGTCGTTCCATTGGGCATCGAACCCCTGTTCCAGCAGGCTGGCCTGGTTGGCGTCGTTTTCCACCACGAGGTGGACGCGGCGGTCCGGACAGGCCGCGCGCGCCTCGCGGGCCAGCCCGGCCAGCCAGTCGGTGCGGCCCATGGCGTGCACGGCGTCGAGCCGCAGGCCGTCGAAACGATATTTCCGCAGCCAGTACAGCGCGTTGTCGATGAAGTAGCGCTGCACGGCCTGCTGCCGATAGTCGATGGCCGCGCCCCACGGCGTGTCGGCGCGCGCGTCAAAGAAGTCGGCGGCGTAGCGATGGAGGTAATTGCCGTCGGGCCCGAAGTGGTTGTAGACCACGTCCAGCATGACGCCCATCTCCAGGCCGTGCGCCGCATCGATGAGGGCCTTCAGTTCATCGGGCGTGCCGTAGGCGGTGTCCGGCGCGTACGGCAGCACGCCGTCGTAGCCCCAGTTGCGCGGGCCGGGAAAATCCGCGATGGGCATGAGTTCGAGCAGCGTGACGCCCAGGCGCGCCACCTCGGGCAGGCGGCGGCGCAGGCCGGCGTAGCCGCCGCACAGGCCGGCATGCGCTTCGTAGATGACGCTGTCCTGCCAGGGACGGCCGCGCCACCCGGTGTGGCGCCACGGATAGCGGTCGGGTCCGACCACCACGCTGTGGCCGTGCACGTCGCCGTCCTGCAGCCGCGAGGCGGGGTCCGGTACGACGCAATCCGCGGCGAGCCGATAGCGATAGCGCAGGCCGGGCGCGCCGTCCACGATGGCCTGGGCGTAGCCGTCGGGGCCGGGCCGCAGGGCGATGGGCGCGCGGCCTTCGATCTCCAGGGCGAGCGCGGGCGGCGCGCTGGGGGCCCAGAGCCGGAAGCGGATCTTGCCGGGCGCGCAGACGGTCGCGCCGAGGGGCGCTGGCTCGTTCATGGCGCGTGCGCGCCGTCGACCGACGCCGTCAACAGCAGCACGGCGCGCGCGCCCACGATCGCTTCGCCCCCATCGCAAGGCGCGGCCGGCGCCTCGGGCGAGGCGCTGTCGAGCGCCAGGGTCCAGGCCAGCGTCGGCGCCGGCAGGACGCAGGGCCGCGGCTCGGCCGCGGCGTTGCACAGCAGCAGGGTGACGTCGACGCGGCCAGGCTGGGCCGGGTCCGGCAGGGCGCGGCGCAGGACCAGCAGACGGCCTTCGGGCGCGTCCCAGTCCGCGGACGTCATGGGCGCGCCCCGCCCATTGAACCAGTCGATGGCGCCCAGGCCTTCCTGCCATTGGTGCGCGGGGTCGCCGTAGCGCGTCGCGCGCAGGCTGGGGTGGGCGCGGCGCAGCCCCGCCAGCCGTGCGGCGTAGGCGGTTAGGGCGCGGCCCGGCGTGCTCTGGGCGACGGCCCAGTCCAGCCAGCCCATCGGGCCGTCCTGGCAGTAGGCGTTGTTGTTGCCGCCCTGGCTGTTGCCGAACTCGTCGCCGGCCAGCAGCATGGGCGTGCCGTCGGCCAGCATGACGGTGGCCAGCAGGGCGCGCTGCACCCGGGCGCGGGTTTCGCGGATGGCCGCGCTGCTGGCGGCTCCCTCGACGCCCCAGTTGCTGCTGTAGTTCTCGCCGTGGCCGTCGGCGCCGTCCTCGCCGTTGGCCTCGTTGTGGCGCTCGGCGAAGCTGACCACGTCCTGCAGCGTGAAGCCGTCATGGGCGGCGGCGAAATTGATGCTGCTCCAGGGCCGCCGGTGGCGGTGGTCGAACACGTCGCGCGAGGCGGTCAGGCGCGTCGCCAGCGCGCCGGCCATGCCCGCGTCGCCGCGCCAGAAGCGCCGCGCGGTGTCGCGGAACTGGTCGTTCCACTCGGCCATGCCGGGCGGGTGGCGGCCCAGCTGGTAGCCGTCGGGGCCGACGTCCCAGGGTTCGGAAATCAGCTTGACGCGCGCCAGCACCGGATCCTGCAGCAAGGCGTCGAAAAAGCCGCTGCCGGCATCGAAGCCGGTACCCTCGCGGCCCAGGGTCACGCCCAGGTCGAAGCGAAAGCCGTCGACGCGGTAGTGGACGGCCCAATGGCGCAGCGAGTCCATGACCATCTGCAGCACGCGCGGATGCGACAGGTTGAGGGTGTTGCCGGTGCCCGTGTCGTCGATGTAGCGGCGTTCGTCGCCGGGCACCAGCCGGTAATAGCTGGCGTTGTCGAGCCCGCGCCACGACAGCGTGGGACCGAGTTCGTTGCCTTCGCAGGTGTGGTTGTAGACCACGTCCAGGATGACTTCGATGCCGGCCGCGTGCAGGCGGCGGATGGCGCGCCGCAGGTCGTGGGGCTGGCCGTCGGCCAGATAGGCCGGCTCGGGCGCGAAGTACGCCAGGGTGTTGTAGCCCCAGTAGTTGCGCAGCCCGCGTTCGACCAGGGTGCGGTCCTGCAGGAAGGCATGCACCGGCATCAGTTCCAGCGCGGTGACGCCCAGTCGGTGGAGATGGTCGATGAAGCGGGGGTCGGACAGGGCGGCGCAGGTGCCGCGGATGGGTTCGCGCAGGTCGCTGCGCAGCATGGACACGCCGCGCACGTGCGCTTCGTAGATGACCGTGTGCGCCCACGCCGCGGCGGGGCGCCGCGTTGCGCCCCAGTGGAACGCCGGCTCGGTCACCACGGCTTTGGGCACGCCGGCGGCGCTGTCGCGCCGGTCCATGCTGAGGTCGGCGCGCGGGTGCTGCATGCGGTAGCCGAACAGCGCGTCCGACCAGCGCAGCGCGCCGGTCAGGGCGGTGGCGTACGGGTCGAGCAGCAGCTTGTGCGGATTGAAGCGATGGCCGGCGCGCGGGTTGTACGGACCGTGGGCGCGATAGCCGTAGACCAGGCCCGGCTGCGCGTCGGGCAGGTAGCCGTGCCACACCTCGTCGGTGCATTCGGGCATGGGCAGGCGCGCCAGCTCCTTGCGGCCGCGCGCGTCGAACAGGCAAAGCTCGATGCGCGCGGCGTTGGCCGAGAACACGGCGAAATTCACGCCCAGGCCGTCGCTGGTGGCGCCCAGCGGGGCGGGCAGGCCGGGCAGCAGTCGGTCGGGCAGCGACGGATACATGGCTTTACTCCGAGTGGCGCAGGTACAGCGCGGTGAAGCCGGGCAGGTCCAGGACCAGCGATTGCGGGTGCCCATGGGCCGGGATGGGTTCGCTGCGCAGGCAGATGGGCGGACCGCCGCCGGCGCCGCCGTAGCGCGTCGCCCCGGTGTCCACGCGTACGCGCCAGTCGCCCGCGTGGGGTACGCCGAAGCGATAGCCCGGTCGCGGCACCGGCGTGAAGTTGCACACGGCCACCAGGCAATGGCTGGCGTCCACGCGGGCGAAGGCGAGCACGCTGTTGTCCGCGTCGTCGCCGACGATCCAGGCGAAGCCGCTCGGGTCGGCGTCGCGGCAATGCAGTTCGGGCAGGGTGGCGTAGACGTGGTTGAGATCCGCGACCAGGCGCTGCAGCCCGCGATGGGCCGGATCGTCCAGCAACGACCACTGCAGCATGGCGTCGTGGTTCCACTCGCCTTGCTGGCCGAACTCGCCGCCCATGAACAGCAGCTTCTTGCCGGGATGGGCCCACATGAAGGCGTAGTACAGCCGCAACTGGGCCAGCTGGGCGGCCCGCTCGCCCGGCATCTTGCCCAGCAGCGAGCCCTTGCCGTGCACCACTTCGTCATGCGAGAGCGGCAGCACGAAGCGTTCGGCATAGGCATAGACCATGCCGAAGCTGAGATCGTGGTGGTGATGGCGGCGATGGATCGGATCGCGCCGCATGTAGCGCAGCGTGTCGTGCATCCAGCCCATGTTCCACTTGTAGTCGAAGCCCAGACCGCCGTTGGCCACCGGCGCGGTCACGCCGGGCCAGGCGGTGGACTCCTCGGCCACGGTGATGGCGCCGGGGCACTGGACGCCCACGGCGGCGTTGAGTTCGCGCAGGAAGTCGATGGCTTCGAGATTCTCGCGCCTGCCGTGGCGGTTGGGGATCCACTGGCCGGCCGGGCGGCTGTAGTCGCGATACAGCATGGACGCGACCGCGTCCACGCGCAGCCCGTCTACATGGTAATGGCGCAGCCAGTGGATGGCGCTGGCGATGAGAAAGGTCCGCACCTCGCGGCGGCCGTAGTTGTAGATCAGCGTGTTCCAGTCGGGATGGCGGCCTTCGCGCGGGTCGGCGTGCTCGTAGAGCGGCGTGCCGTCCAGGCGCGCCAGCCCGTGCGCGTCGTCGGGGAAGTGGGCCGGAACCCAGTCCAGGATGACGCCCAGCCCGGCCTCGTGGCAACGGTCGACGAAATGCGCGAAGTCGGCCGGCGCGCCGTGCGCGGCCGCCGGCGCGAACAGTCCGAGCGGCTGGTAGCCCCACGAACCGCCGAAGGGATGCGCCATCACGGGCAGCAGCTCGATATGGGTGAAGCCCAGCGAGCGCGCGTATTCGGGCAGGCGGGCGGCCAGGTTTTGCCAGCGCGGCGCGCCGGCGTCGTCGAACCAGGAGCCGGCATGCACTTCGTAGATGGAGATCGGCGCGTCGCAACGCTGGCGCGCCGCGCGTTGTTCCATCCAGGCCTTGTCGGTCCACGCGAAGGGGCGTTCGTCGGGGACGATGGACGCGGTGGCAGGCGGCGCCTCGGCCTGGCGCGCCAGCGGGTCGGCCTTGAGCACGGTATGGCCGTCGGCGCCCAGCACCTGGAATTTGTAGCGCGCGCCCGGCCCCACGTCGGGCAGGAACAGCTCCCAGACGCCCGCCGGATAGCGCAGGCGCATGGCGTGGCGCCGGCCATCCCAGCCGTTGAAATCGCCCACCACCGCCACGCGCCGGGCATTGGGCGCCCATAGCGCGAAGCGGGTGCCCGCGCAGCCGTCCACGCTGGCGGCGTGCGCGCCCAGCAGGCCGGCCAGGTAGCGCCAGCCGCCGGCCGCGCAATGGTCGAGCTGGGCGGCGTCGAGCACCGGCCCGAATGCGTAGGGGTCGGCGGTGTGCTGGATGCCTCCCTCCCATTCGATGCACAGTCGGTAGGCTGCCGGCGCGCCCGGCTGCAGGCCCGGCACGGTGTTTTCGAACAGGCCGGGCTGCATGGGCAGCAAGGGTGTGCGCTGGCCGCCGGGCAGCACGGCCATCACGGTGCGCGCGCCGGGCGCCAGCACCCGCACCACGGTATGCGCGCCGGCCTGGTGCGGCCCCAGCACGGAAAACGGATCGGCATGGCGGCCGGCCAGCAGCGCGTGCTGGGTGGCCGCGTCCAGCGTGCCCTGGATGGAAGGCGAATCTCGCATCATGGCGCCGGTCCTTCATCGTGGTCGACGGCGGCCGCCAGCAGCGCGGCGCGGGCGGTTTCGGCCAGGCCATGGATGGGCACCGGCAGGCGCTCGGGCCGGTAGGCCGACTCGTAGCAGATTTCGTAGGCGGCCTTCTCCAGCAGGTACAGGCAGGTAAGCGCCTGGGCACGCTCGGGCGGCAAGGCCAGCACGGGGTCGATGGCATTGCCATAGCTGGCCAGCAGGGCCGCGCCGGCGCGCTGCCGGAAGCGCGCCAGCAGCGCCTCGCGCGTTTCCCGGGGCGCGCTGGCCGGGTCGGCCGGCTCGGCCACGCCGGTGTTGAAGTCGCGCGGCGCGCCGCCCAGCGGATCGTCGCGGCTGAGTTCGGCCACCGCATAGTCGAACGAGCGCAGAATACCGGCAACGTCCTTGAACGGGCTGCTCAGTTGCCGGCGCTCGGCCATGGGCCGGGCCGGCTCGCCCTCGAAATCGATCAGGTAGGCGTCGGTCTGCGCGACCAGGATCTGGCCGAGATGGAAGTCGCCGTGCACGCGGATGCGCAGCGCGCCGGTTTCGGCCTGCGCCAGTGTCATGATGTGGGCCGCCAGCCGGTCGCGATGCTCGAACAGCCATTGCGCGCAGGCGTGCGATGCAGGGGCGAGCCCGCTCTCGCACGCCCGCAAGGCCTGCAGCGCGCGGTCCAGCTGCGCCACCGCGCGCTCGCCCGCCAGGGCGGCGTCGCGCTCGCTGGCCGGCCGCGGCGCGAAGCCCGGCAGTTCGCCGGCGCGCGCCAGCACCGAGTGCATCTGAGCCAGGCGTTGCCCGATGGTGCCGGCCAGCACTTCGTAGCCGGCCAGTTCCTGCTGGTAGTCGTCGGCGCTGGCGCCGGTCAGTATGGCGGCGTCGAGCGTGCGTTTCAGGTAGGCCACGGTCCAGTTCCACGCATCGCCTTCGTTGACGACGTAGGCGTGGGCCAGCGCCAGCGTATGGGGCGCCTGGTCGCCCTGCACGCGCACGACCTCGCCTAGCTGTGAAGATTCAATAGGTTGTATGCATGGTTCATCCGAACCGGATTTGAGAAACTGGAAATCGCCGATCCCCCAGTTCACTCAAGGAGCCCGGCCGGATGAACACCCATAAGCATGCCCGATTGACCTTCCTACGTCGACTCGAAATGGTCCAGCAATTGATCGCCCATCAAGTTTGTGTGCCTGAAGCGGCCCGCGCCTATGGGGTCACCGCGCCGACTGTGCGCAAATGGCTGGGCCGCTTCCTGGCTCAGGGCCAGGCGGGCTTGGCCGATGCGTCCTCGCGCCCGACGGTCTCGCCCCGAGCGATTGCGCCGGCCAAGGCGCTGGCTATCGTGGAGCTGCGCCGCAAGCGGCTGACCCAAGCGCGCATCGCCCAGGCGCTGGGCGTGTCAGCCAGCACCGTCAGCCGCGTCCTGGCCCGCGCCGGTCTGTCGCACCTGGCCGACCTGGAGCCGGCCGAGCCGGTGGTGCGCTACGAGCATCAGGCCCCCGGCGATCTGCTGCACATCGACATCAAGAAGCTGGGACGTATCCAGCGCCCTGGCCACCGGGTCACGGGCAACCGACGCGATACCGTTGAGGGGGCCGGCTGGGACTTCGTCTTCGTGGCCATCGATGACCACGCCCGCGTGGCCTTCACCGACATCCACCCCGACGAGCGCTTCCCCAGCGCCGTCCAGTTCCTCAAGGACGCAGTGGCCTACTACCAGCGCCTGGGCGTGACCATCCAGCGCTTGCTCACCGACAATGGCTCGGCCTTTCGCAGCCGCGCCTTCGCCGCGCTGTGCCATGAGCTGGGCATCAAGCACCGCTTTACCCGACCTTACCGCCCACAGACCAATGGCAAGGCCGAACGCTTCATCCAGTCGGCCTTGCGTGAGTGGGCTTACGCTCACACCTACCAGAACTCCCAACACCGAGCCGATGCCATGAAATCCTGGCTACACCACTACAACTGGCATCGACCCCACCAAGGCATCGGGCGCGCTGTACCCATCTCCAGACTCAACCTGGACGAATACAACCTATTGACAGTTCACACCTAGCAGCGCCGGCGTATGCGCGTAGCCGGCCTGGGTGAGGTAGCGCGTCATCTCGGCTTCGGGGTGCGGGCCGGCATGCAGCTCGCGCAGCAGCTTGAACACGACGCGCTCGCCGACCAGCAGCGAACTGTTGGACTGGTCGGCGCTGAGCGCGCGCACCTCGCTGTCATCGCGCAGCGCCAGGTCGGCCAGGCCCGGCTCGGGCAGGAAGCGCAGCCGCACGGCGGGCTCGCCGCCGGCCTGGATATCGCGGCCGGCCGTCAGGGCCGCCAGCAGCACGCGCGCATAGCCGGGCTGCAGCGAGGCGTCGGTGAGCGTGCCCAGCTGCGCGCCGCGCCGCACGCGCGCCAGCGGATACTGGGCGGCGGTATCGTCCTGCCAGGCCAGCGCCACCGGCGTATGGAAGCGGCGCGGCGGTCCGTCGTCGCTGACTTCGATCTCGGCTTCGTAATAGCTTTCCACGTCGTCGTTCAGCGGCACGCTGTAGGCCAGCCGCATGACGCCGGGCTTGCGGCGCGCGGCATACCAGCGCTGCCGCTGCAGGTAGGCCGGCAGCACGTCCGCTTCCAGCTGGCGGCGCGATGCCTCGGTCAGGCGCAGCGCCGCGC
The DNA here is from genome assembly GCF_000306945.1 of Bordetella pertussis 18323. Taxonomy (NCBI): domain Bacteria; kingdom Pseudomonadati; phylum Pseudomonadota; class Betaproteobacteria; order Burkholderiales; family Alcaligenaceae; genus Bordetella; species Bordetella pertussis. The sequence goes on from NC_018518.1 coordinate 1,561,902, forward strand.
CCGCGCCGCGCGACACCAGGGTGATCGATTCCGGCATTTGCGGCGGCAGCTCGCTGTGCCACGCGGGCGGCGCGGCGCCGGCGCTCAGGTCCAGCCAGTAGAAGCCGAAAGGCGGCAGCGTCAGCAGATAGGGCAGCTCGCCGATCTGCGGAAAGGCGGTGCCGCCCAGCATTTCCACCGGTACGCGGCCGGCGTACTCGGACAGGTGCAGTTCGACCGGCTGGGCCGCCTGCGAAAGGTTGGCCACGCACAGCACCACCGTGTCTTCCCAGGTGCGCAGATAGGCCAGGATCTTGCGGTTGCCCGGATACAGGAACGACAGTTCGCCACGGCCGAACACATGGCTCTGGCGGCGCTTGGCCAGCATGCGGCGGGTCCAGTTCAGCAGCGAATGCGGGTCGCGCTGCTGCGCCTCCACGTTGACCGCCTCGTAGCCGTACAGCGGCCCCATCAGCAGCGGCAGCGGCAGGCGCTCGGGGTCGGCGCGCGAGAAGCCGCCGTTGCGGTCGGGCGACCATTGCATGGGCGTGCGCACGCCGTCGCGGTCGCCCAGGTGGATGTTGTCGCCCATGCCCAGCTCGTCGCCGTAGTACAGCACCGGCGTGCCCGGCATGGACAGCAGCAGGCTGTTCATCAGTTCGATGCGGCGCCGGTCGCGCTCGAGCAGCGGCGCCAGGCGGCGCCGGATGCCCAGGTTGATGCGCGCGCGCGGCTCGGCCGCGTAGACGTTCCACAGGTAGTCGCGTTCGCGGCTGGTCACCATCTCCAGGGTCAGCTCGTCGTGGTTGCGCAGGAAAATGGCCCATTGGCATTGCGGCGCGATGGACGGCGTCTGGCGGATGATGTCGGTGACGGGCAGGCGGTCCTCCTGCGCGATGGCCATGTACATGCGCGGCATCAGGGGAAAGTGGAACGCCATGTGGCATTCGTCGCCGGCGCCGAAGTACTCTTGCGCGTCCTCGGGCCACTGGTTGGCCTCGGCCAGCAGCATCCTGCCGGGATACTCGCTGTCGATGACGCGGCGGATGCGCCGCAGGATGGCGTGGGTTTCCGGCAGGTTCTCGTTGTTGGTGCCTTCCCGCTCGACCAGGTAGGGCACCGCGTCCAGGCGCAGGCCGTCCACGCCCATGTCCAGCCAGTAGCGCATCGCGCCCAGCACTTCGCGCAGCACCTGCGGATTGTCGTAGTTCAGGTCGGGCTGGTGCGAATAGAAGCGGTGCCAGAAATAGGCGCCGGCCACCGGGTCCCAGGTCCAGTTGGACTTTTCCGTGTCGCAGAAGATGATGCGCGTGCCGGCATAGGCCTTGTCGTCGTCCGACCAGACGTAATAGGCGCGGTGCGCCGAACCCGGCCGCGCGGCGCGGGCGCGCTGGAACCAAGGGTGCTGGTCGGAGGTGTGGTTGATGACCAGCTCGGTGATGACGCGCAGGCCGCGCGCGTGGGCCGCCCGCACCAGCAGCCGGGCGTCGGCCAGCGAGCCATAGTCGGGGTGCACCCCGCGATAGTCGGCGATGTCGTAGCCGTCGTCGCGGCGCGGCGACGGATAGAACGGCAGCAGCCAGATGGTATTGACGCCCAGCTCGACGATGTAGTCCAGCTTGGCCAGCAGGCCGGCGAAGTCGCCCACGCCGTCGTCGTTGGCGTCGAAGAAGGACTTGACGTGCAACTGGTAGATGACGGCGTCCTTGTACCAGAGCGGGTCGGGAGCGGGATGGGTGGCAGGCATGATCGGTACGCTCAGGATGACAGGGGTCGGGACCACAGGCGCCACAGCCGGTATGGACGTTGCGGCGTCAATTCCAGGTCCAGCGCGGCCTCGCGCCAGCTTGCGCGCGCGCCGTCGAGCAGGTCCTCGCCGTGCAGGTCGGCGCTGTCGTCCAGGCCGAACAGCCAGCGCGGCAGGGCCACCCGGACCGATTGCGGCGCCCAGGGGTCCAGGCTGATCGCCACCAGCACCACGCTGGCCCGGTTCGGCGTGGCCTTGCAGAACGTCAGCACCTGCTCGTTGGCGCACTGCAGCGGCACGTAGCCCAGGTGGCTGTGCAGCGCCGGGTTGGCGCGGCGGATGCGATTGAGCGCCGCGATCTCGGCGGTCACGTTGCCGGGGGCATGCCAGTCGCGCTGGCGCAACTGGTACTTCTCGGAGTCCAGGTATTCCTCCTTGCCGGGCACCGGCTGGGCCTCGCACAGTTCGAAGCCGCTGTACATGCCCCACAGTCCGCTGCCGGCGGTGGCCAGCGCGGCGCGGATGAGAAAGCCGGCCCGGCCCGAGGCCTGCAGGAAATACGGATTGATGTCGGGCGTGTTGACGAAGAAGTTGGGCCGGAACCACTCGCAGACCGGCGGGCGCGACAGTTCGCGCAGATAGCTGTCCAGCTCATGGCGGGTATTGCGCCAGGTGAAATAGGTATACGACTGGGTGAAGCCCAGCTTGGCCAGGCGGTACATCATGCGCGGGCGCGTGAAGGCTTCGGAAAGAAACACCACGTCGGGGTGGCGGGCGTGGACGTCGGCGATCAGCCACTGCCAGAACGGCAGCGGCTTGGTATGCGGATTGTCGACGCGGAAAATGCGCACGCCGGCGTCGATCCAGTACAGCAGCACATCGCGCAGCGCGCGCCACAGCGCCCGGCGCGGGCGGCCGCTGGCCTGGTCGTAGAAGCTGACATTGACGATGTCTTCATAGCGCTTGGGCGGGTTCTCGGCGTGCCGGATCGAGCCATCGGCGCGGTGCTCGAACCAGTCGGGGTGGCGTTGCAGCCAGGGATGGTCCGGCGAACACTGGATCGCGAAGTCCAGCGCGACTTCCATGCCATGCGCCGCGGCGGCTTGCACCAGCCGCGCGAAGTCGGCCCGGGTGCCCAGCTGCGGGTGGATGGCGTCGTGGCCGCCGTCGGGCGAACCAATCGCGTAGGGGCTGCCGGGGTCGTCGGCGGCGGCCTGCAGCGCGTTGTTGCGGCCCTTGCGCTGCGACTGGCCGATGGGGTGAATGGGCGGCAGGTACAGGACGTCGAAATCCATGGCGCGCAGCGCGGGCAGGCGCGCGATCACGTCGTCGAAGGTGCCGTGCGCGCCGGCGGGCACGGCCTGCGACCGCGGGAACAGTTCGTACCAGCTGCCGTGGCCGGCGGCCGCGCGGTCGACCCAGAGCGGTCGGCTTGCGCTGGTGTGCATGAAGGGCCGCGCGGCCAGCGCGCACATGGCCTGGGCCAGTCCGTCGCGCAGCAGGGCGGCCACGGCGTCGGCCGGCGCCGGTCCGCCATTCAGCATGGACAGGGCCGCTTCGATGGGCGCGCGTCGCCGCGCGCCTGGCGCCGCGCCAGGGCTGTCCGCAGGTGCGCGGCATCCTCGGCGAGGTCCAGCGCGATGTCCTGGTCGGCCTCGTGCTTGAGGCGCAGCTCGCGGCAGAAAGTCAGCCAGGTGTCGCGCCAGGCGCACACGCGGAACTCATGCAGGCCGACCCGGCGCGGCGCGAAGCGCGCGTGCCAGCGGTCGTTGTCGCCCGGCGCCAGCGGCACGCCGTGCCAGCCGGCCTGGTCGACGGCCCGCCATTGCAGCTCGCCGGCCAGCTGTTCGTGTCCGTCCGAGATCAGGTCGACGCCGACTTCGACCGGCACATGGGCCAGGGCCTTGGCGGCCAGGCTGCCGTGCGCCACCGAAGGCGCGACGTGCTCGAAGACGACGCGGGCGTCGCGGTCGCACGCCGAGGGCGGGCCGGGCAACAGCGCGCCCGCCGTGGCGCGCACCGGACGCTCGGCGGCAACGCGGTACAGCGCGCAGTGTTCGACCGGGTCGGCCAGGTGCCTAGGCACGCCGGCCGGCAGCAACGCGGCGCCGGCGCTCCAGTCGACCCGCGGCTCATGCGCGGCCTGCGGATCCAGCGCCAGCATGTGGCTCGTGCCGGGCGGGCCCGGGCGGATGATCAGCGTGGCCCAGCCATCGCGCCCGCACAGCAAGACCGGCCGGCCGCGCGGCGCGGCCTGGCGGCGCCAGCGCAGCGCGCGCGCCACGGCGGGCATCATGCGCTGCAGTTCGCTGCCCACCAGCAGCCCGTCGCCCCACAGCGCGGCCACCCAGAGGGCGCGCAGCGCGGCGTGCGCGGCCGCGCTGGCGGGCGCCAGCGGCGCGCCGCCGGCCGAGGCGAGCGGGGCGGCGAGCAGCGGCGCTATCTCGCGCAGGCGCTGCGATTCGGCGTCCAGCCACGTGGCGTCGGGCGACCACCAGGGGATCGAGCCGAATACGCCGTCGAACCCCACGCCGGCCAGGGCGGCCGATTGCGCCGGCGTCAGGCCCGCGGTCCAGGCCAGCAGCCGCAGCGCCGGCCGGCTGGCCCGCAAGGGTTCGAACAGGGCGCGCCAGTCGGAAGGATCGAGACGCTGCGGCGCGGTGCAGCGAAAGCCGGCCACGCCGGCGTCCAGCCATCCGGCTAGTTGTGAAGATTCAATAGGTTGTATGCATGGTTCATCCGAACCGGATTTGAGAAACTGGAAATCGCCACCCCCCCAGTTCACTCAAGGAGCCCGGCCGGATGAACACCCATAAGCATGCCCGATTGACCTTCCTACGTCGACTCGAAATGGTCCAGCAATTGATCGCCCATCAAGTTTGTGTGCCTGAAGCGGCCCGCGCCTATGGGGTCACCGCGCCGACTGTGCGCAAATGGCTGGGCCGCTTCCTGGCTCAGGGCCAGGCGGGCTTGGCCGATGCGTCCTCGCGCCCGACGGTCTCGCCCCGAGCGATTGCGCCGGCCAAGGCGCTGGCTATCGTGGAGCTGCGCCGCAAGCGGCTGACCCAAGCGCGCATCGCCCAGGCGCTGGGCGTGTCAGCCAGCACCGTCAGCCGCGTCCTGGCCCGCGCCGGTCTGTCGCACCTGGCCGACCTGGAGCCGGCCGAGCCGGTGGTGCGCTACGAGCATCAGGCCCCCGGCGATCTGCTGCACATCGACATCAAGAAGCTGGGACGTATCCAGCGCCCTGGCCACCGGGTCACGGGCAACCGACGCGATACCGTTGAGGGGGCCGGCTGGGACTTCGTCTTCGTGGCCATCGATGACCACGCCCGCGTGGCCTTCACCGACATCCACCCCGACGAGCGCTTCCCCAGCGCCGTCCAGTTCCTCAAGGACGCAGTGGCCTACTACCAGCGCCTGGGCGTGACCATCCAGCGCTTGCTCACCGACAATGGCTCGGCCTTTCGCAGCCGCGCCTTCGCCGCGCTGTGCCATGAGCTGGGCATCAAGCACCGCTTTACCCGACCTTACCGCCCACAGACCAATGGCAAGGCCGAACGCTTCATCCAGTCGGCCTTGCGTGAGTGGGCTTACGCTCACACCTACCAGAACTCCCAACACCGAGCCGATGCCATGAAATCCTGGCTACACCACTACAACTGGCATCGACCCCACCAAGGCATCGGGCGCGCTGTACCCATCTCCAGACTCAACCTGGACGAATACAACCTATTGACAGTTCACAACTAGGCCGCCCATCTGTAACATCGGACTTTCGCTTGCACAGCGCCGCGATTTCCTTTGTTGCCTGGATTACGGCAGGTTTGCGACGGACTTAAGCAAAAAAAGTGAAGTTCGGAAATGTGCGGGGGAATCTGGCTGCAAAGGGCATGCTCCTGCGGGGACAGGCGCCCGTGCGGCGGGGGCGGGATGCGGCAGGCGCCCGTGTGGCGCGGATGGGATGGGGCAGGGTGCCTGTCCCCGCAGGGGGACTGGCACCGTTGGCGCAGCGCTCGGCAGGCAGGCGCCGCGCGGCCATGGCATGCGCCTATACCACCTGCGCCAGGTGATGGGCGGTGGGCAGGCGGGCCCAGGCTTGCTCCTTGAGGCGGGCGCGGATGCGGGCGGTGGCCTGGGCGCGCAGTTGGCACACGCGCGCCTCGGTGACGTTGAGCACGGCGCCGATTTCCTTGAGGTTCAGGCCTTGTTCGTAGCACAGCGACAGCAGCAGCTTCTCGCGTTCGGGCAGGCCGTCGATGGCGTCGATGAGGGCGCGGCGCAGGTCGCCGGCGAGCAGGGCGTCGAGCGGATCGGCATGTTCGGCGCTGCTTTCAGCCCACGGGCTGTCGCTGTCGCCGTCGGTATTGAAATCTTCGTAGTGCAGGATCTGCACGCCTTGCGCATCGGCCAGCATGCCCTGGTACTCGGCCAGCGGCACGCCCAGCTCCTCGGCGATCTCGCCTTCGCTGGGAGCGCGCATCAATTCCTGTTCCTTGCGCTGGATGGCGGTTTCGATGCGGCGGCTCTTGCTGCGCACGCTGCGCGGCAGCCAGTCCTGGCTGCGCAGCTCGTCGAGCATGGCGCCGCGGATGCGCGCGGTGGCGTAGGTCTCGAACTGCGCGTCAGGGCTTTCCTGGTAGCGCCGCACGGCGTCGAGCAGGCCGATCATGCCGGCCTGCACCAGGTCGTCCAGCTGCACGCTGGAGGGCAGGCGCGCCAGGAGCTGTAGCGCCAGTTTGCGCACCAGCGGGGCATATTGGACCAGGCTGTCTTCGGGGTTGGGCATTCAGGTTCTGTCTGCGGATGTCTCGCGCGAACAAAGCTGCGAACGGGTGGGGTGTTGCTGGGCGGCGACAGTGGCCTGGCGGTCAGGCCGCTGGGCGCGGACCGGTTCGACCCTGTCGTTTCAAGGGGAGATTGTCGGCAAATAGCCGCTTTTCATTCGGAGAAGAACGCAACTTTTTATACGTTTATTTACGAAATTGCCGACATCGAAATGCAAATAATGTTACTAGTTAGTAACTTTACCGGAGATAATCTGCAAAATATCAATGTTTTGTCATAAAAGTCATAAAAAATGACACAATTCATGGTAAATTGCATTCAAATTGCGATGAAATAATACATTTCGCATTAAGACGAAAGCAGGCTGGCGCGGGGTTCTCGGGGCGCGCCGCCTGGAGTTCAGCCCCCCGGCTTGCCTAAGTCTCAGGAGTCATGTGTGAAAACAGCCGATAGTTCCTTGCTCGCGGATATTCGGGAAGTCAATCTTTCGTATCTGTTGCTGGCCCAGCGCATGCTGCGCGACGACTATGCCGCGTCGATGTTCCGCCTGGGTTTCAGCAATGAAGTGGCCGATATCCTGATGCGGCTATCGCCGGCCCAGCTGGTGAAGCTGGCCAACTCCAGCTCGCTGCTGTGCCGATTTCGCTTCGACGATTACAGCCTCCTGTCGGCCCTGACACAGGACGTGCTGGGCGGCGCCCTGCAACAGGCGCACGCCACCATCCTGCTGGCGCGCCAGCCTGTCGAAGAGCTGGCCTGAGCGCCGGCTGGATAGATAGGAACAAGAGGGCGCAATGGCCACCAAGAGTGTTTCGCAGGAAGCCGACGAGATCCTGCTTGCCAGTTCGATGATCACGCTGGGCGCGCGTCTGCAGGTGCTGCAGGCCGAAACCGGCCTCAGCCACGACCGGCTGGCGCGGCTGTACCGCGAAATTCGCGGCTGTTCGCCCCCCAAGGGCATGCTGCCGTTCTCGGTGGACTGGTTCATGACCTGGCTGCCGAACATCCATTCCTCGCTGTTCTACAACGTGTATACGTTCCTGAACCAGCGCACCTCGAGCCAGGGCATCCGGGCCGTGATCGACGCATACCGCCTGTACCTGGAGCACGCGCCGGCCGATGCCGCCGAGCCGGTGCTCAGCTTCACGCGGGCCTGGATGCTGGTGCGGTTCTTCGACGGCGGCATGCTGCAGCTGTCGGGCTGCCGCCAGTGCGGCGGGCATTTCATCGCCCACGCGCACGATCCGCAGACCGATTTCGTCTGCGCCATCTGCCGGCCGCCGCCCCGGGCCGGCAAGACGCGCGCGGCGGCCCGCGCGCGCGCCGGGCAGCTCGCCGCGCCGGCGCGGCCTTGAGCGCGCCAACTTCCAAATAGGCCAAAAGCACCAGAAAACCCCCCATAACCCGCGTTTTTGCCCGACGGGTCAGGGGGGATCATTGGCGTCGGTTCTAGACTTCGTTGGCAGAGGCCTGATGTGTTGATTGTTATCGGTTATGCAGTGGTCATCCTGGCGGTGGTCGGCAGTTTCATCGGCCTGGGCGGCCATCTGGGCGCGCTCTACCAGCCTTTCGAGCTGACGCTGATCGCCGGCGCGGCCGTGGGCGCCTTCATGGCGGGCAACAGCCGCAAGTCGCTCGGCCTGGTCGCCAAGGCGATCCCGGAGGCGTTTCGCAGCTCGCCCTACAGCAAGGACGTGTACATGGAGCTGATGGCGCTCCTGTACGTGCTGCTGAACAAGGCGCGCCGCGAAGGGCTGATGGCCATCGAATCGCACATCGAGGATCCGCTGTCCAGCCCGATCTTCAATGAGTATCCGCGCATCATGAAGGATGCCAAGCTGATGGAGTTCATCACGGACTACCTGCGCATCATGATCAGCGGCAACATGAGCTCGTTCGAGATCGAAACGCTGATGGACGAGGAGATCGAGACCTACCGGCACGAGCGCGAAGTGCCCACCCATGCGCTGCAGCAGGTGGCCGACGCCTTGCCGGCCTTCGGCATCGTGGCCGCCGTGCTGGGCGTGATCAAGGCGCTGGCGGCGGTGGACCAGCCGCCGGCGATCCTGGGCGACCTGATCTCCAAGGCCATGGTCGGCACCTTCCTGGGCGTGCTGCTGGCCTACGGTTTCGTGGCGCCGATGGCCGCCCGCATCGAACGGCGCACCTCGGAATCGGTCAAGGTGCTCGAATGCATCAAGGTGACCTTGCTGGCCAGCATGAACGGCTATCCGCCCCAACTGGCGGTGGAGTTCGGCCGCAAGGTGCTGTTCTCGGCGGTGCGCCCCTCGTTCGGCGAGCTGGAAGAGCATGTGCGCCAGGCCAAGAGCGCGGCCACCGGCCGCGCCTGACGGAGCCGCCGCATGAGCACGGTCAACAATCACCGTGTGGTGATCCGGCGCCGCAAGGTGCGCCGCGGCGGACACCACGGCGGCAGCTGGAAGATCGCCTACGCCGACTTCATCACGGCCATGATGGCGTTCTTCCTCGTCATGTGGCTGATCAGCATCGTGCCGCGCGAAGAACTCAAGGGCATCGCCGAGTATTTCCGCATGCCCCTGCGGGTGGCCCTGACCGGCGGCCCCAGCAGCTCGGCCGAGACCAGCGCGATCCCCGGCGGCGGGCAGGACCCGCTGCGCAGCCAGGGCGACGTGCGGCGCGCCGAGGGCAACCGGGTCGAGGCCCAGCCCATGGGCGACGCCGAGCGGCGCGACCGCCATCGCCTGGAACGCCTGAAGGTCCGCCTGGAAAACCTGATCGAGGAAAGCCCGGTCCTGAAGAATTTCCGGCCACAGCTGCTGATCGACATGACGACCGAGGGCTTGCGCATCCAGATCGTCGACAACCAGAACCGCCCCATGTTCGCCACCGGCAGCGCCGACGTGCAGCCGTACATGCGCGACATCCTGCGCGAGCTGGGGCCGGTGCTCAACGACCTGCCCAACAAGATCAGCATCGCCGGCCATACCGACGCGTCGCAGTACGCGCGCGGCGAGCGCGCCTACAGCAATTGGGAGCTGTCGGCCGACCGCGCCAACGCGTCGCGCCAGGAGCTGGTGGCCGGCGGCATGCACGAGGGCAAGGTGTTGCGCATCCAGGGCCTGGCCTCGAGCATGAGCCTGGTTAAAGATGACCCGTTTGCTGCCGTTAACAGACGTATCAGTCTGGTGGTGCTCAATGCATCGACCCAGCGGCGCATCGAGAACGAGAACGCCGCGGCGGCCGATGTCAACGCGCGCGACGCGCAGGGCGTCGGCGCGGCGCTGGCCGGCCAGTTGGCGGCCAGCGGCTCGGACGGGGGCGCCAGGTAGCGATAGGGAGAGGCATGACGGCAAGAATTCTGGTGGCGGACGATTCGGCGACGATGCGCATGATCGTGCAGGCCGCGTTGACGGGGGCGGGTTGACAGGTCGTGACCGCCAGCGACGGCAAACAGGCGCTCGAACTGGCCCAGGCGCAGGCTGTCGACCTGGTCGTCAGTGACTGGAACATGCCCGTCATGGGCGGGCTGGGCCTGATCCGGGGCTTGCGTGGGCAGGCCCGCTACCAGGATCTGCCCGTGCTGGTGCTGACCACCGAGGACGATGGCGACAGCAAGGCCGCCGCGCGCGATCTGGGCGTATGCGGCTGGCTCAACAAGCCGCTCGATCCGGATGTGCTGGTCGATCTGGCGGCGGAGCTGCTTGGCGTGGCGCCAGGCGCGTAGCGGTTTCTATAGGAAGCATACGGGTCATGAGTTCAGGTCTGGACCTCAGTCAGTTCTACGAAACATTCTTCGACGAAGCCGACGAGCTGCTCGCGCAGATGGAGCAGTTGCTGCTCGAGCTGGATGTGGGCGCGCCCGACATCGAGCAGCTCAACGCGATTTTCCGCGCCGCGCATTCCATCAAGGGCGGCGCGGCCACTTTCGGCTGCTTCCAGAAGCTGGCCGGAACCACGCATTTGCTTGAAAACCTGCTGGACGCGATCCGGCGCGGCGAGATGGGACTGCGCGCCGACATGGTGGACATTTTCCTGGAAACGAAAGACGTGCTCAAAAGCCAACTGGACGCCTACCGGGCCTCCGAAGAGCCCGAAGATGCCGTGTTCGAGCGCATTTGCGCCGTGTTGCGCCAGCTGGCGCTGGAAGGCGGACAGGCGCCGGCGGCCGCGGCGCCGGCGCCGGTAGCGGCTCCCGAACCCGACCCGGAACCCGAACCCGCGCCCCAGCCCGCCGCGGCATCGACGGCGGCGGGCCTGCCGTTGCGGGTGCGTTTCAGCAAGGTCTCGGACAAGGATGCCCAGTCGCTGCTGGAGGAAATGGGCAACCTGGGCGACGTGCGCGCCAGCGAGCGCGCCGGCCAGACGTTGACGGTGTGGGTCGACACGACCTGCTCGCCGGACGATATCGAAGCGGTGTGCTGCTTCATCATCGACGCGGACCAACTGGAAATCGCCCGCGAGGCCGAGCCGGCCCATGCGCCGGCGCAGGCGGCCGTAGCGGCCGCGCCGGATGCCGCCGCCACGCCGACGCCGGCTCCCGCTCCCGCCGCGGCCCAGGCCGCCGAGCCGGCGCGCGCCGCGCGCCCGAGCATTGCGCCCGCGCACGCCGACAAGGAGTCGACCTCGATCCGCGTCGGCGTCGAAAAGGTCGACCAGGTGATCAACCTGGTCGGCGAACTGGTGATCACGCAGGCGATGCTGGCGCAGACCGCCTCGACGCTCGATCCGGTGCTGCACGATCGCCTGCTCAATGGCATGGAGCAGCTCGAGCGCAATGCGCGCGACCTGCAGGAAGCGGTCATGTCCATCCGCATGATGCCGATGGACTACGTGTTCAGCTGCTTTCCGCGCCTGGTGCGCGATATCGCCGGCAAGATGGGCAAGCAGATCGAACTGCAGACCTATGGGCGGGCCACCGAGCTGGACAAGAGCCTGATCGAGCGCATCATCGACCCCTTGACGCACCTGGTGCGCAACAGCCTGGACCATGGCATCGAAACGCCGGACAAGCGCGTGGCGGCCGGCAAGGAGCCGGTGGGCCAGCTGGTGCTCTCGGCGCAGCACAATGGCGGCAACATCGTCATCGAGGTCAGCGACGATGGCGGCGGCCTGAGCCGCGAGCGCATCCTCAGGAAGGCCGTGGCCCAGGGGCTGACGGTCAACGAGAACTCGCCCGACGACGAGATCTGGCAACTGATCTTCGCGCCCGGTTTCTCCACCGCCGACCAGGTCACGGACATCTCCGGGCGCGGAGTCGGCATGGACGTCGTGCGCCGCAATATCCAAGACATGGGCGGCCACGTGCAGCTCTCCAGCGTGCCGGGGCAGGGAACGACCACGCGCATCGTGCTGCCGCTGACGCTGGCCATCCTGGACGGCATGTCGGTGCGGGTGGGCGAGGAAACCTTCATCCTGCCGCTGAACCATGTGACGGAATCGCTGCAGCCGCAGGTCGACCAGATCTATTCGGTGGCCGGCAACGAGCGCGTGATGCAGGTGCGCGGCGAATACCTGCCGCTGGTGGAAATGCACCGGGTGTTTTCGGTGGGCCAGGCGCAGGCCGATCCCACCCAGGCCATCGCCGTCATCATGCAGGCCGAGGAGCGCCGCTTCGCGCTGCTGGTCGATCACCTCGTCGGCCAGCACCAGGTGGTGGTGAAGAATCTCGAATCGAATTATCGCAAGGTGTCTGGCATTTCGGCCGCCACCATCCTGGGCGACGGCAGCGTGGCGCTGATCGTGGACGTATTAGCGCTGGCGCGCGCCAATCGGGAAAAGTGGTCCCAGCCCGAAGCCATTCTGAATTGACGGAGAGACATATCATGGCAGCCAAACCGCACACCCAGGCCACGCGCGCCGAAGACGTGGGCAACGAGTTCCTGGTCTTCACGCTGGGCGAGGAAGAATACGGCATCGACATCCTGAAAGTGCAGGAAATCCGCGGCTACGACGCGGCCACGGTCACGCGCATCGCGAACGTGCCGTCCTTCATCAAGGGCGTGACCAACCTGCGCGGCATCATCGTGCCCATCGTGGACCTGCGCATCAAGTTCAACCTGGGCAGCGTCGAATACAACGAGCAGACCGTCGTCATCATCCTCAACCTGGACCGCCGCGTGGTCGGCATCGTGGTCGACGGGGTGTCGGACGTGCTGATGCTCAACGCGGCCCAGGTGCGTCCGGCGCCCGAGTTCGGCGCCACCCTGTCCACCGAGTACCTGACCGGCCTGGGCACGGTGGACGAACGCATGCTCATCCTGGTCGACATCGAGAAGCTGATGACCAGCGACGAGATGGCGCTGGTGGAGAAAGTGGCGTCCTGACGGCGGTCAGTCCGCGGGCGGTGCGCCGCCCGTCGTTTCGTTCAACGCTTGCAGTCAAGGAGTGGTTCCTGTCATGCGCAAGTTCCTCGCGAACCTGTCGATACGCGGCAGCCTGTTGGGCGTGCTGGCGTTCTTCTCTTTCATGCTGGTCGTCGGCGCCGCCCTGGGCGTGCTGTCGCTGCGGGTCAGCAACGACACGTTGCAGGGAGTCAAACAGACCCAGGATGTCGCCGACGCGATGGATCGCGTCGTCAACAGCTACAAGGACGCGCTCAACGGCCTGGGCCGCGTCGCGGCGTCGCACTATGGCGCGATCGTGAGCGCCATCGGCCAGCCGGTGCAGGTCGAACAGGGCCTGGGCAGCGAGGCGGCGGGCTTGCTGCAGCGCGCCAAGGCTTCGCTCAACCGCGCCGAGACCGAATACGAGTACTACAAGGGCCTGGCCCGGCCGGCCAGCGCCGCCGACAGCCTGAAAGAAGTCGAGAACGCCTTCGAGGCGCTGGTCGGCCAGGGGCTCCATCCGCTGGCCGCCGCGTTGGAGAAGGGCGACATGGCCGGCTACCAGTCGCATGCGCAGAACGTCCTTGACGCGCTGGAAGGGCGTTTCTCGGGCGCCATCGCCGCATTCGACTTCTGGCGCGCCAGCGAGCTGCTCGACGCCCACGAAGTGGCCGAGACGCGCTATCGCTTCGTGCTGGCGGCCGTGGCCGCGGGCGGGGTGCTGGCCGCGCTGCTGGTGTTTTCGACCTATCTGTTCCTGCGCCGCCGCGTGCTGCAGCCGCTGCGCGAAGTGGGCCAGCATTTCGACAAGATCGCCGCGGGCGACCTGACCGCGCGGGTGGACGTGCGCAACAGCAACGAGATCGGCCAGCTGTTCGCCGGCCTCAAGCGCATGGAGGAAAGCCTGACGCGTACCGTCGCGGCGGTGCGCCGCGGGGTGGACGAGATCAACGTGGGTTCGCGCGAGATTTCGGCCGGCAACACGGACCTGTCCAGCCGCACCGAAGAGCAGGCGGCCTCGCTGGAAGAGACCGCGGCCTCGATGGAGCAGCTGGCCTCGACGGTCAAGCAGAACGCCGACAACGCGCGCCAGGCCAACCAGCTGGCGGGAGTCGCCTCGGACGTGGCCGAGCGTGGCGGTTCGGCGGTGTCCGAGGTGGTGACGACGATGCAGGACATCTCGGCCAGCTCGCGCAAGATCTCCGAGATCGTGTCGGTGATCGACGGGATCGCGTTCCAGACCAATATCCTGGCGCTGAACGCGGCGGTGGAAGCGGCGCGCGCGGGCGAGCAGGGCAAGGGTTTCGCGGTGGTGGCGGGCGAGGTGCGCTCGCTGGCGCAGCGCAGCGCCCAGGCGGCCAAGGAGATCAAGGTGCTGATCGAGGATTCGGTCGGCAAGGTCGGCACGGGTTCGCAGCAGGTCGAGCGCGCCGGCGCGACGATGCAGGAGATCGTGGCCTCGGTCAAGCGGGTGACGGACATCATGGGCGAGATCTCGGCGGCCTCGGAAGAGCAGTCCAGCGGGATCGAGCAGGTCAACCGCGCGGTGTCGCAGATGGACGAGGCGACGCAGCAGAACGCGGCGCTGGTGGAAGAGGCCGCGGCGGCGGCCGGCTCGCTGCAGGAGCAGGCGCAGCGCCTGGCCGAGGCGGTCGCGGTGTTCAAGATCAATACCGGCGAAGTGATCGAAGTGCCGGCGCACCAACTGGGATCGAGGCAGGCGCCGGGTGCGCGCGAGGCGGCGCTGGCGCGCGATGACGCGCTGGCGCTGGGGCACTGAGGTCAGGCGTGGCGACAGCAATGACGACGCCGGCTTTCAGCGCCGAGCGCCAGTTCGAGTTCCGCGACGCGGACTTCGCCCGGGTACGGCAGATGATCTACGCGCGCGCCGGCATTTCGCTGGGCGCGCACAAGCGCGAAATGGTGTACAGCCGCCTGGCGCGGCGCCTGCGCGCGCTGGGGCAGCAGGAGTTCCGCGTCTACCTGGACGGGCTGGAGAACGAGCCGGCCGCGCCCGAGTGGGAAGACTTCGTCAACGCCCTGACGACCAACCTGACCGCCTTCTTTCGCGAGTCGCATCACTTTCCCATCCTGGCCGATTTCGCGCGCCAGCGCGGCGGGCCGGTATCGGTGTGGTGCTGCGCCGCCTCGACCGGCGAAGAGCCGTACTCGATCGCCATGACGCTGGTCGAGAGCCTGGGCGCGCGCCCAGGCCAGCCAGGTGCTGGCCACCGATATCGATACCAACTGCCTGCAGCGCGCGCGCGCGGGCGTCTATCCGTACGAGCGGGTGGCCAAGCTGGACCCGGCGCGCCTGAAGCGGTTTTTCATGCGCGGACGCGGCGCCAATGAAGGGCAGGTCAAGGTGCGCGCGGAGCTGGCCGACATGGTGCGCTTCGAGACCTTGAACCTGCTGGCGCCGCACTGGCCGATCAACGAGAAATTCGACGCGATCTTCTGCCGCAATGTCATGATTTACTTCGACAAGCCGACCCAGGCCAGGATCCTGCGGCGGTTCGTCCCCTTGCTCAAGCCGGGCGGACTGCTGTTTGCCGGGCATTCCGAGAATTTCACCTATATCAGCCGCGACTTCCGCCTGCGCGGACAGACTGTCTATGAGCAGGCCAGCGGCGAGTTGCCAGTATGAAGAAGATCAAGGTCTTGTGCGTGGATGATTCCGCGCTGGTGCGCGGTCTGATGACCGAGATCATCAACAGCCATCCGGACATGGAGGTGGTCGCGACCGCGCCCGATCCGCTGGTGGCGCGCGAACTGATCAAGAAGCACAACCCGGACGTGCTGACGCTGGATGTGGAAATGCCGCGCATGGACGGCCTGGATTTCCTCGAAAAGCTGATGCGGCTGCGGCCCATGCCGGTGGTGATGGTGTCGTCGCTGACCGAGCGCGGCGGCGAGATCACGCTGCGGGCGCTGGAACTGGGCGCGATCGATTTCGTGACCAAGCCCAAGCTGGGGATCCGCGACGGGTTGATCGAGTATTCCGAGGTGATCGCGGACAAGATCCGCGCCGCCTCGCGCGCGCGCCTGCGCGCGCTGGCGCCGGCGAGCCACGCGGCGCCGCTGCGCCTGCGCAGTCCGTTCGCCAGCTCCGAGAAGCTGGTGATCGTGGGCGCATCGACCGGCGGCACCGAAGCGATCCGCGAGGTGCTGCAGCCCCTGCCGGCCGACAGCCCGGCGATCCTCATCACCCAGCACATGCTGGCCGGCTTCACGCGCTCGTTCGCGCAGCGCCTGGACGCGCTGTGCGCGGTGACCGTGCGCGAAGCCAGCGACGGCGAGCGGGTGCTGCCTGGCCACGTGTACCTGGCGCCGGGCGGCGAGACGCATATGCGCCTGGGCCGCAGCGGCGCCAACTACGTGATCGGGCTGCAGGCCAGCGAGCCGGTCAACCGGCACCGCCCCTCGGTGGACGTGCTGTTCCATTCGGCCGCCGAGGCGGCCGGCGGCAATGCGATCGGGGTGATACTGACCGGCATGGGTAAGGATGGCGCGGCCGGCTTGCTGGCCATGAAACGCGCCGGCGCACGGACCATGGCGCAGGACGAGGCCAGTTGCGTGGTCTTCGGCATGCCGCGCGAGGCCATCGCGCTGGGCGCGGCCGACGAGGTCGTGCCGCTGGCCGACATCAGTGAGCGGATTCTGACGCGTCTGGGCGACCGCGGGCATCGCGTTTGACGCCCCGGTCCCAACGGAGCGGGCGTCCGGACATTATTTTCTTGGAGTTGAGATGGTAGATAAGGGAATGAAGATACTGGTGGTGGATGATTTCCCCACCATGCGGCGCATCATACGCAACCTGCTCAAGGAGCTGGGTTTCGAGAACGTCGACGAGGCCGAGGACGGCGCCATCGGGCTGGAGAAACTGCGCAACGGCGCCTTCCAGTTCGTGGTGTCGGACTGGAACATGCCGAACCTCGACGGCCTGGAAATGCTCAAGCAGATCCGCGCCGACGCGGCGCTGAAGTCGTTGCCGGTGCTGATGGTGACGGCCGAGGCCAAGAAGGAGAACATCGTGGCGGCGGCCCAGGCCGGCGCCAACGGCTACGTGGTCAAGCCGTTCACGGCCGCGACGCTGGAAGAGAAGCTGAACAAGATCTTCGAGAAACTCGCCGGCTGAGGTACCGAATGAATGCGACGGACACTGGCATGCAGGCAGACCCGACCGACCTGATCCAGCGGATCGCCTCGTTGACGCGCATGCTGCGCGACAGCATGCGCGAGCTCGGGCTGGACCAGGCCATCAAGGATGCCGCCGAGGCGATTCCCGATGCGCGCGACCGCCTGCGCTACGTGGCGCAGATGACCGAGCAGGCCGCCAATCGGGTATTGAACGCCACCGAGGCCGCCGGCCCCATCCAGGACGGCATGGCGCGCGGCGCCCAGGCGCTGGACGAGCGCTGGCAGCAATGGTACGACCAGCCGCTCGAGTTGCCGCAGGCGCGCGCCCTGGTGCAGGACACGCGGGCCTTCCTGGCCGCCGTGCCGCAGCACACGCAGCAGACCCAGGCCAAGCTGATGGAAATCGTCATGGCGCAGGATTTCCAGGACCTGACCGGCCAGGTCATCATGCGCATGATGGACGTGGTGGGCGCGATCGAGCGTGAACTGCTGCAGGTGCTGCTGGACAACGTGCCGCAGGAGCGCCGCGACGAAGCCAATTCGCTGCTCAACGGCCCGCAGGTCAACCCCGGCGGCAAGGCCGACGTCGTCACCAGCCAGGACCAGGTCGACGACCTGCTGGCCAGCCTGGGCTTCTGAGCAGGGCAGGGTGCCTGTCCCCGCGGGGACAGATACCGTCTTGGCAGTCAACCGTTCATGGCGTAATTGGGCTGGTAGGGGATGCGGTTTTTGAGGACCCCGAAGCACAGATGCACCAGTTTTCTCATGGCCGCGCCCAGCGCGGCCTTTTTGCTTTTTCCTGTTTTGAGCAGGCGCTGGTAAAGGGCGCGGATGTGGGGGTTGTGGCGGGTCCCAACCAGGGCCGCCATGTATAACGTGGCGCGCACCTGGGAGGGGCCGGCTTTGGACAGGCGTGCGCAGCTGTTCAGACTGCTGCCGGATTGGCGCTGCACAGGGACCACCCCGAGATAGGCGGCCAGGCTCTGGGCGGAGTCGATATGCCGATTGTGCATGACGGCCAGGATGGCGTTGCCGGCCTGAGGCCCGATGGCGGGGATGGAGTTCAGCAGCTCGCAGTCTTGCTTGAGGTCGGGGTGGTTGTCGATGTGCTGATCGATCGCCCGCTCGATTTGTTTGATCTGTTCGCGCAAGAACGCGATGGCCTTGTCGATGGAACCATCGACCAAGGGCGCCGAGGGGCTGAACTGGCTCTTCTCTTTGCGATTGAGCTCACGCAACAGATCCTTGCTCAGCGCCTCGCGTCGCGTCAACAAGGCGCGCAGTTGACGCGCATGCAAGGGCGCCGGGTGCCACAGCGCCGGGCTCAGCGTCTGTCCATAGCGAGCCAGCACGTAGCTGTCGAGCGCATCATTTTTGGAGCGCAGCGCCAAGGCCTTGGCAAAGTCCCGGGCCTGGGCGGGATTGACCAAAGAGACCCGGACCTGGGGCAGCGCCGTGGCCGCTTGCTCGTGATACAGACCCGTAGGCTCCAGGATGGCGTGCAACTGCGCCGGCTGTGCGCCGTGTTTGGCGCACCACGCCAGCAGGGCTTGTACGCCCGCGGCGGTGTTGACCACCACCTTGGTCTTACGCTTGTCAGCCTCAGCCGTCAGCAACGTGCAATCCAGCTTGGCCTTTGATACATCAATACCTATGAAAACATGGACTTGGCCTCCTGCAGATAACAAACTGCTGTCAGCCACTGCGCCCACTTGCCTTGTACATACAGGGTCCTCGCCCTACGATACCGTCCAGTGTCTCGCCGGCCCAGCAGTGCGCTGCCGAGCCGCTATCTGTCCCACAAAGTCCTCGCTTTGGGCACCAACTCGCGGTCATCGGCGCGCGGTGGTGATAGCTAATCACCACCGGAGGAAAGATACAAGGCACCCCGTCATCAGGACGCCTGGTGCCTGCCCGCGCGCAGCAGCCGCAAGCCGTTGGCGACCACCAGCAGGCTGGCGCCGACGTCGGCGAACACCGCCATCCACAGCGTGGCCTGGCCGGCCATCGCCAGCACCAGGAACACCGCCTTGATGCCCAGCGCCAGGACGATGTTCTGGGTCAGGATGCGGTGGGTGGCGCGCGACAGGCGCACGAACGTGCCGATCTTGCGCAGGTCGTCGTCCATCAGCGCCACGTCGGCGGTTTCGATGGCGGTGCCGGTGCCGGCCGCGCCCATGGCGAAGCCGATGTCGGCGCGCGCCAGCGCCGGCGCGTCGTTGATGCCGTCGCCCACCATGCCCACGCGCAGGGCCGGATCCAGCTTGGCCTCGACGGCGTCCAGCTTGTCCTGCGGCAGCAGGTCGCCGCGCGCCTCGTCGATGCCGGCCTGGGCGGCCACCGCCTGGGCGGCGCGGGTGTTGTCGCCGGTCAGCATGAGGGTGCGCACGCCCAACCGGTGCAGGTCGGCCACGGCGGCGGCGCTGCTGGCCTTGAGCGTGTCGGCCACCGCGGCCAGCAGCAGGACGCGCTGCCCGTCGGCCAGGGCGATGGCGGTCTTGCCGGCCGCTTCATAGGCGTCGATGCGGGCCTCGATATCGGGCGTGCTGACGCCCAGCTCGCGCATCAGGCGGCGGTTGCCCAGCTGGAAGCGCTCGCCGCCGATCTCGCCCTGCACGCCGCGGCCGGGCAGGGCGGCGAAACCGTTCACCTCGTCCAGCGGCGCGTCCAGGGCGTGGTCGGCCTGGGCCAGCGCGCGCGACACGGGGTGGTCCGAGCGCGCCGCCAGGCTGACCGCGGCGCGCAGCGCCGGGCGCCCGCCCGCGCTGGCGTCGTGCAGCAGTTCCAGGTCGGTCTGCACCGGCTTGCCCTGGGTCAGCGTGCCGGTCTTGTCCAGCGCCAGCCAGCGCAGCTTGCGTCCTTCCTCCAGGTAGACGCCGCCCTTGATCAGGATGCCGCGCCGCGCGGCGGCGGTCAGGCCGCTGACCACGCTGACCGGGGTGGAAATCACCAGCGCGCAGGGGCAGGCGATGATCAGCAGCGCCAGCGCGCGGTACACGGAGTCGAGCCAGGCGTGGCCCAGCAGCAGCGGCGGCGCCAGCGCGACCAGCACCGCCAGCCCGACCACGGCCGGCGTGTAGATGCGCGAGAAGCGGTCGATGAAGCGCTGGGTCGGGGCGCGCGCGCCCTGGGCCTGTTCGACCGCGTGGATGATGCGGTCCAGCGTGGTATTGCCGGCCGCCGCCGTGACGCGGTAGTCGAACGACCCGGAGGCATTGACGGTGCCGGCGTAGACGTCGTCGTCCGGGCCTTTTTCCACCGGCAGGCTTTCGCCGGTGATGGGCGACTGGTCGATCGCGGACTGGCCTTCGCTGATGGTGCCGTCGGCGGCGATGCGCTCGCCCGGGCGCACCCGCACCAGGTCGCCCGGGCGCAGTCGCGCCGCCGGCACCTCGGCCCACGAGCCGTCCGGCTGGCGCGCGGTGGCGGTCTGCGGCGCCAGGTCCAGCAGGCCGCGCACCGCATGGCGGGCGCGGTCCAGGGCGCGGGCCTCGATCAGCTCGGCCACGTTGAACAGGAACATCACCATGGCCGCTTCCGGCCATTGGCCGATGAGCATCGCGCCGGTCACGGCGATGCTCATCAGGGCATTGATGTTGAGGTTGCCGTTGCGCACCGCGATCCAGCCCTTGCGGTAGGTCGACAGCCCGCAGGCCAGGATGGCCGCCAGCGCCAGGGCGGCGGCGACATAGACCGGCTGGCCGGTGAAGTGGGCGAGCTCGGACAGCGCCGCCAGCACCCCGCCGGCGGCCAGCAGGCGCCAGCCGCGCGAAGGCGCGGCCGCGCCGGCTGGGGTCGCCGGGGCGTCGCCGGCCAGGGGCTCGGGCGTCATGCCCAGCGAGCGGATCGCCGCGTCGATGCGATCGAGCGCGCCGTCGGCATGCAGCACGATCAGTACGCGCTGCATCAGGTTGAAGTCGAGCTCGTGCACCTCGGGCAGGCTGGCCAGCTTCTTGCGGATCAGCGTTTCCTCGGTGGGGCAGTCCATCTGCCCGATGCGCACCCGCGTGACCTGCTGGCCCGGACCGGGCTGCCAGGCCGGGGCGGCCGCGGGCGCGGCCGGCTGGCCGTGCCCATGGCCGCAGCAGGCCGGGATGCCATGGTCGTGGGCATGGTCGTGCCCGGCATGGTCATGGCCTGCGTGGTCGTGGCCTGCGTGGTCGTGGCCGTGGGCGTCCGTGCGTTGGCCAGATGGCATATCGAGGGCAAGGTCGCGGGTCGTGGAGGGCATCTGGTACGTCCTTTCTGGATGTTGGACGCATTTCACACCCTGGAGTTACTATAGGGTCAAGCACCCGGATCAAGGAGCCCCCATGAAAATCGGCGAACTGGCCCGCACGGCGGGCACCACGGTGGAAACCGTGCGCTATTACGAGAAGGAAGGGCTGTTGCCCGCGCCCGAGCGCGGCCTGAACAACTACCGCAGCTACGGCGAGGCCCATGTCGAGCGGCTGCGCCTGATCCGCAATTGCCGCGCGCTGGACATGACGCAGGACGAGATTCGCACCGTCCTGGCCCTGGCGGACAACCACGAGGCCGGCTGCGCTCCGATCAACCAGGTGTTCGACGAGCACATCGCCCACGTGGACGCCCGCATCGCCGAGCTGACCCAGCTGAAGGCCCAGCTGGGCGAGCTGCGCCAGCGCTGCGCCTCGGCCCGCCCGGACGCCGAGGACTGCGGCATCCTGCACGGCCTGAGCGAGATGCAGGTCGAAGAGCGTCCCGAGCGCCACACCCACCTCGGCTAGCTGTGAAGATTCAATAGGTTGTATGCATGGTTCATCCGAACCGGATTTGAGAAACTGGAAATCGCCACCCCCCCAGTTCACTCAAGGAGCCCGGCCGGATGAACACCCATAAGCATGCCCGATTGACCTTCCTACGTCGACTCGAAATGGTCCAGCAATTGATCGCCCATCAAGTTTGTGTGCCTGAAGCGGCCCGCGCCTATGGGGTCACCGCGCCGACTGTGCGCAAATGGCTGGGCCGCTTCCTGGCTCAGGGCCAGGCGGGCTTGGCCGATGCGTCCTCGCGCCCGACGGTCTCGCCCCGAGCGATTGCGCCGGCCAAGGCGCTGGCTATCGTGGAGCTGCGCCGCAAGCGGCTGACCCAAGCGCGCATCGCCCAGGCGCTGGGCGTGTCAGCCAGCACCGTCAGCCGCGTCCTGGCCCGCGCCGGTCTGTCGCACCTGGCCGACCTGGAGCCGGCCGAGCCGGTGGTGCGCTACGAGCATCAGGCCCCCGGCGATCTGCTGCACATCGACATCAAGAAGCTGGGACGTATCCAGCGCCCTGGCCACCGGGTCACGGGCAACCGACGCGATACCGTTGAGGGGGCCGGCTGGGACTTCGTCTTCGTGGCCATCGATGACCACGCCCGCGTGGCCTTCACCGACATCCACCCCGACGAGCGCTTCCCCAGCGCCGTCCAGTTCCTCAAGGACGCAGTGGCCTACTACCAGCGCCTGGGCGTGACCATCCAGCGCTTGCTCACCGACAATGGCTCGGCCTTTCGCAGCCGCGCCTTCGCCGCGCTGTGCCATGAGCTGGGCATCAAGCACCGCTTTACCCGACCTTACCGCCCACAGACCAATGGCAAGGCCGAACGCTTCATCCAGTCGGCCTTGCGTGAGTGGGCTTACGCTCACACCTACCAGAACTCCCAACACCGAGCCGATGCCATGAAATCCTGGCTACACCACTACAACTGGCATCGACCCCACCAAGGCATCGGGCGCGCTGTACCCATCTCCAGACTCAACCTGGACGAATACAACCTATTGACAGTTCACAGCTAGCTGGCCGCCGCGCCGCCCAGCTCCCATTGCGACAGGCCGCGCGTCAGCTCCAGCGCCTGGCGTTCGAACAGGCGCCGGTACACGCCGCCGTGCAGGCGGATCAGCGCTTCGTGGCTGCCTTCCTCGATGACGCGGCCCCGGTCCATGACCAGCAGGCGATCCAGCGCGCGGACGGTGGACAGGCGGTGCGCCACCACCAGCGTGGTGCGGCCCTCCATCAGGCGCTCCATGGCCCGCTGGATGAGCACCTCGCTTTCGCTGTCCAGGCTGGAGGTGGCTTCGTCCAGGATGAGGATGGGCGCATCGGCCAGGAAGGCGCGCGCGATCGCCACGCGCTGGCGTTCCCCGCCCGACAGCTTGACGCCGCGCTCGCCCACCAGCGTGTCGTAGCCCTTGGGCAGCGCCATGATGAAGTCGTGCGCGCTGGCCAGCCGGGCGGCGCGCTCGATCTCGGCCTGCGTGGCCCCGGGCCGCCCGTAGGCGATGTTCTCGGCCAGCGAGCGGTGGAACAGCACCGGGTCCTGCTGCACGATGGCGATCTGGCTGCGCAGCGACGCCTGCCGCACCGCGGCGATGTCCTGCCCATCGATGGTGATGCGTCCGCCGTCCACGTCGTACAGGCGCTGGATCAGCTTGATGAACGTGGTCTTGCCCGAGCCGGAGTGGCCGACCAGGCCGACCCGTTCGCCCGGCGCGATGCGCACCGAGAAGTCGCGGTACAGCGGCTGCTCGTGCGGGCCATAGCGGAACGTGACGTTCTCGAAGCGGATCTCGCCCGCGCCGATGTCGATCGGCCCGGCGCCGGGCAGGTCCTCGACATCCAGCGGCTGGCGCTGCAGCGAGACCAGCTCCTCCATGTCGTTGATCGAGCGCTGCAGGTTGCGGATGTTCATGCCCACGTCGCGCAGGTAGCCCTGCAGCATGAAGAAGGTCGTGAAGGCGAAGGTCACGTCGCCCACGCTGGCCTGGCCGCGCTGCCACAGCAGCAGCGCCACGCCGAGGATGGCCGCCTGCATGGCCACCAGCATCGCGCCCTGCACGCCGCCGTTGATGGTTCCGCGCACCCACCCGCGCCGGGTGCGGTGGCGCCATTTGTCGGTGACGCGGGCCAGCCGGGCTTCCTCGCGCCATTCGGCGCCGAAGGCCTTGACCACGGCGTTGCAGCTCACCGCGTCGGCCAGCGCGCCGCCCATGCGGGTGTCCCAGGCGTTGCCCAGGCGCGCCGCGGGCGCCACGTAGTCCAGCGACAGCGCCATCGTTACCGCCACGTACAGCAGCGAGCCCAGTCCGACCACCAGCCCCATGAGGGGCCAGTGCCAGCCCAGCAGAGCGGTGGCGCCGGCCAGCATGGCCAGCGAGGGCAGCAGGGCGATCAGCAGCGTGTCGTTGAGCAGGTCGAGCGCCCACATGCCGCGCGTGATCTTGCGCACGGTCGAGCCGGCGAAGGTGTTGGCGTGCCAGTCGGACGACAGCCGCTGCACCTGGTGGAACGCCAGGCCGACGATGTCGTGCATCATCTTCAGCGTCAGCGCGATGATGTTCATGAAGATGGCCTGGCGCAGCAAGGTGGCGCCCACGCCCAGCGCGATCAGCAGCCAGAAGGCGCCGAGCGCGGCGTTGCGCGCCACCGTGTCGGCGGGCGCGCCGCCGGCCACGGCGTCGATCAGCCGGCCGACGTACAGGGGCGTGAGAATGTCGGCCAGCGCCGAGAGCAGCGCCAGCATGGCGATGAGGCCGATGCGCCAGGGTTGCCTGGCCCAGTGCCTGAAAGTAAAGCCGAGAACGGCCTTGAACGCGGATCCGCGCAAGTCGAGTTTATTGCGAGCCATTTGCCAGGGTCCGGCCACGCGGCGCGCGCCAGGACGTCAGTAGAAAGTGAATGCCAGCCAGCGCGGGCCGCCCATGGGGGGCCGGCAGGCTACGGATTGCGTAGGGGAGGGCGCGTGGGCCGCGATGCGGCCCGGCGCGGGCTGCGACCTAACGGCGCGGCGGGGTCACGCGCGGAGTGGCGATGTGCGGTACGAGCATGGGGCGCCTCCGGGTGAGTGATCGTGGATGGGAACGAGGGCCCGTGAGCAGGGCCCAAAGTGCGATCCTAGCAGCGGGTCCGGACCGCGCGCAAGATTCGCCGCCGCCGGCGTTGCGTAATCGACACGGAAGGCGCGTGCCGGGCCGGGCGCGCCGGGTCTCTACAATATGTCCCGACATGATCGATGGAGGATGAGGCATGGACGCGGATTTCTGGCTGGATCGTTGGCGCGAAGGGCGCACGCATTTTCACCAGACGCGGGTGACGCCGCTGCTGCAAAAATACTGGCCGACGCTGGACGTGCCGGCCGGCGGCCAGGTGCTGGTTCCGCTGGCGGGCAAGTCGCTCGACATGGTGTGGCTGGCCGGGCAGGGACTGCGCGTGCTGGGCGTGGAGCTGTCGCAACTGGCGGTCGAGCAGTTCTTCGACGAGAACGACCTGCGCCCCGAGATCCACCAATCTGCGCAGGGCCGCCACTATGTGGCGGGCAACCTCGAACTGATCTGCGGCGACGTGTTCGCGCTGGAAGACGCCACGCTGGCCGCCTGCGCCGGCGTGTACGACCGCGCCGCGCTGGTGGCGCTGCCCGAGCCCATGCGCAAGCGCTACGCGCGCGAGGTCTATGGCCGCCTGGGCCGGGGCTGCCGGGGCATCCTCATCACGCTGGACTATCCGCAGGACCAGATGGAAGGTCCGCCCTTTTCCGTGGACGACGCCGAAGTGCAGGCGCTGTATGCCGGCCATACCGAAGCCCGCCTGATCGACCGGCGCGACATCCTCGACAAGGAGCCCAAGTTCAACCAGCGCGGCGTGGCGCGGCTGGACACGCTGGTATACCGGCTCGAACGCCTGGGCTGAGCGCGGCGATGCTGCGCCTTGTTACCGACATCCATGCCTGGTAGCGATGGGCGAGCCTACACTTGCGCCGTCTCCAACAACAGGAATATGGGCATGAAATCGATACTCGGGCTGTTGCTTGCCGCGGCGCTGCTGGGCGGCTGTGCCGTCTATACCCCGCACGGCGCGGCCGTGGTGGATCCGCCCGACCGCGGCGGCGGCTTCTGTCCGCCCGGCCAGGCCAAGAAGGGCAACTGCTGACTGCGCACGGCTGAGCGCGGCGCGCCGCATGCGCGGCGCCGAAATCGCTACACTGGACGTACGGGCGCGCGCCGGCGCATCGGCCGCGCAGCGCCCAAGGAGGCGATCATGAAATTCTGCATGGCGACATTGATGCTGGCGGCCAGCCTGGCGCTGGCCGGCTGCGCGGGCGGGCAAGGCTCGCAGCCCGGCCCGCCGCATCCCGGCGCGGTCAACCCCTACAGCAGCGGCGGTTTCCACGACGCCGGCCCGGACTACCCCGATACCGGCCGTTGAACCGCGCGGCCTTATTTGCTGCGCACGTAGTTGCGTATTTCACGCGCGACGTTATCGGTCCATTCGTCGATCAGCGGCTTGAGCGCCGAGGCCGGCACCGAGGCCTGGCCCTGGGCGATGGCGCGTACGCGCTCGCCGGTGCCCCCGCGCACCGACGCCCACAGCAGCTGGCCCGTCTGGCTGTCGGTGACCTTGCTTTCGATCGCGATGGTGGCCTGCTGCGGCCGGCCGCCTTCCAGCACGGCCCTGGCGCCGGTGACGGCCAGCGCCACGGGGATGTACTGGTAGGCCGCCAGCGCCTCGCTTTCGCTGCCGACCGCTGTGATCGCGATGCGCGCCTTGGCCACGCCCGGGCCGGGGCCGTTGACCAGGCGGATCTCGCGGCCGATCTTGCGGCGCAGCGACTGGTCCAGGTAGTTCTGCAGTTCGGTCAGCGTTTCCATCGACACCTGCGCCGACGGTTGCGGGCTGGGGTAGTACTCGACCGGCGACAGCCACATGGCGGTGTACTGGCGCGGCTTGAGCGCGGCGTCGCGGTAGATCAGCCGCGCGCCGCCGGGCACCTGCTCCTCGCGCAACTGCGAGTAATCGCCGAGGAAGCCCGACTCCTTCGGAGCGCGCTGGTTGGCGCAGCCGGCCAGCAACAGGGCAGCGGCGCTGAGCGCTGCGATTCGATACAGGGACGACTTCATAGCGGGTTTCCCTACAAAAGAGACGTTGGCCCAGGAGACGGGTGGCCCAGCATACGCGGCGCGGCACCCCCCTGCAACGCGGGCACGCGCGCAACGGCGCCGCTCATCCGTCGGGACGGCTGCCGATGGCCGATCCCGGCCAGGCCCGGCGCCGGGATTCGCGGCATGATCTGGTAAAATAATAAAGATTTCGTAACAAATTGGCAATTTTCGGCGCTGCCCGGCGCCCCGCCAGCTTCCCGGCTGCGTGCCGGCAGTCCTGCCTTGCCCCGACATTCCTTATGCCCGATGCTCACGACCCGTACCTGGTAAGCGGCAGGTTCGAAATCGCCAACCTGCTGCAGACGCTCCAGGCCCGCCAGTGCCTGCTGCTCATGCGCATCCCGGGCCGCCCCTTCAACAGCGTGACCTCCGTGCTGCACGTGGATGCGCAGGCGGGCCAGGTCGTGCTGGACGCGGCCCAGGACGACACCCTCAATCAGCGCCTGGCCGATGTCGGCGATGTGGCTTTCGACACCTCGCTGGACAACATCAGCATTTCGTTTGCCGCCGCGCGCGTGGCGCGCTGCGAGTTCGAGGCGCGGCCGGCCCTGCTGGTCGATCTGCCCGAAACCCTGACCAGGGTGCAGCGGCGCGATACGTTCCGCATCGCCGTGCCGGTGGCGCAGCCCGCGACCTGGGTGCGCGAGGCGGGCGGGGCCGAGCCGCTGGCGCTGTGCGACATCAGCCCGGGCGGACTGGCGCTGGCCGATCCGCTGCAGACGCTGGACCCGGCGCCAGGCAAGATCTACCGCGGCGTGCTGGCCTTGCCGGAGCTGGGCGCGTTCGCCGCGGCGATCCGCGTGGTCCATCACCTGGACGAGGTCCTGGCCAAGGGCAAGACCAGCCGGCGCATCGGCTGCGCGTTCGTCGAGCTCGACAAGGGCACGGGCATCCGCATCCAGGCCTACGTCAACGCCTTGCAGCGCGACCAGATCGCGCGCCAGCGCGGCCTGTAGCCCGCCGCGCCCGCTCAGGGCACCAGCGACAGGCCGATGCGGAACTGCGAGTCGTGGCGCTGGTTGTAGCCCAGCAGCGTCTCGCCGTAGCCGTTGAAGTACTGCAGGTGCAGGTAGCCGTTCATGTCCAGCCAGGTCCGCTTCAGCGGCCAGGCGAAGTCCAGCTGGGTGGTGCGCCGGCTGCTGGCGCCCTGGCGGTACATGGCCGACACCACCGCGCCGCCGTCCTGCGCCCAGCGCAGGTTCCAGTCCACATAGCCGGCATAGTCGGCGTAGTCGAGGTTTTCGCGCGCCACGCCGAAGTAGGTCTTGACCTTGGGCGCGAAGGTCAGCGTGCTGCCGCTGTCGAAGCGGTAGTTCAGCGCCGGCTGCACGTAGGCGTCGTTGAGCGAGCGCGAGTCGTTGCCGCTCTTGCCGTTGGACTGGTGTTCGACGCCGGTGTTCAGGCCGACGCGCCAGTTCTGGCTGGCTGACGACCAGATATTGTCCGATAGCCAGAATGCGCTGGGGTTGAAGGTGGTGTCGATGAAGGGCTTGGAGTCGCCTTCCAGGTCCCACAGCGAAGTCTGGGTGTAGCCGAGGTAGAAGTTCTCGCCGAAGGTGGCCGGACGGTCGCCCTTGGGCGAGAACAGCCGGTATTTGGCGCTGATCTGGAAGCGCGCGGTGGTCTGCTCGCGCGTGCCGATGTCGAAGTACATCGGCTGGTATTCGCTGATGGCGCTGCGGAACACATCGAACGCGCTGGCCGGCTGGAAGGTCTGGCTGACGGCCACCTGCGCCGGCGCCGGGCCGGAGTCGGGCGAGACGCCGGCCGCCGTCACGGCCGCCGGCGGCAGGGGCTGCCCGGTGCGCGCATCGGTCACCGGCACATCGGCCGGCGTGCTGGCCAGCGTATCCTGCTCGCGGCCGGTGGCGTCCAGCGCCAGCATGGTGGACTCGCCCTCGATCGACACCGCCTGCAGGCCGCGCGCGTGCACCGGCACCACGGCGTCCCAGCTCATGCGGGCGAAATTGTTGACGGGGATGTTCAGCGCCGCCTCGCCCGCGGGGCGCTGCGCCAGGCTGCGTATGGTCTGGTCGTCGGCGCCGCGCCACTGCAATACCAGCTGCTGCGGCGCGTTCCACGCCGCGCTGGCCGAACCATCGTTGAAGAACACGGCCTCCAGGCGCACCGTCTCGCCCGGCGCCGCCGCGGGGCGGTCGAGCCGGTAGGAAATGCCAGCGAGAGCGGGGAGCGACATTCCCGCCAGCGCCAGCGCGAGCGCGCCAGCCAGGGCGGGGCGAATGAACGGGGATCGGGGGTCCGGCACTTGCATAGGAAACGACCAGCTATGGTGACGGCGAACTGTAGCATTCGACGCTGTAGCCGTTGAAACGCCATGTAAGGCAGGCTTGCATGCCGCTGGCGAAAAGGCCGAGCCGCCGCGGGCAGGCGGCGGGCTACAAGCGGTTACTCGCCGAACCGGATGCCTTGCGCCAGGGGCAGCGCGCGCGAGTAATTGACGGTGTTGGTGGCGCGCCGCATATAGTGCTTCCAGGCGTCCGAGCCGGACTCGCGGCCGCCGCCGGTTTCCTTCTCGCCGCCGATCTCCGCGCCCGAGGTGCCGATGTTCACGTTGGCGATGCCGCAGTCCGACCCGGCGGACGACAGGAACGCCTCGGCTTCGCGCAGGTCGTTGGTGAAGATGGCGGACGACAGGCCTTGCGGCACGCCGTTGTGCATGGCCAGCGCCGCCGGGAGGTCGCCGTAGCGCATGACATACAGGATGGGGGCGAAGGTCTCGTGGCAGACCACGTCGGTCTGGCCCGGCATTTCGACGATGGCCGGGCGCACGTACCAGGCGTCGGGATACCGCTCGGCCAGCAGGCGCTCGCCGCCGCTGACCTGGCCGCCCTGTTCGCGCGCGGCCGTCAGCGCGGCCTGCATGGCGTCGTACGCAGCGCGGTCGATCAGCGGCCCGACCAGGGTGCCGGGTTGCAGCGGGTCGCCCACCGTCGCGCTGGCGTAGGCCTGCTTCAGGCGCGCGACCAGGGTATCGGCGATATCGGTGTGCGCGATCAGGCGGCGCGTGGTGGTGCAGCGCTGGCCGGCCGTGCCGATGGCGCCGAACACGATGCCGCGCGTGGCCATCTCCAGGTCGGCGCTGGGCGCCACGATGATGGCGTTGTTGCCGCCCAGCTCCAGCAGGACGCGGCCGAAGCGCTGCGCCACGCGCGGGCCCACCTGCCGGCCCATGCGGGTCGAGCCGGTGGCCGAGACCAGCGCCACGTCATGCGAATCGACCAGCGCCTCGCCAAGCTGGCGCCCGCCTATCAGTACTTCGGCCAGCCCGGCCGGCGCCTCGCCGTAGTCCTGCAGGGCGCGCGCCAGCAGCGCCTGGCAGGCCAGCGCGGTCAGCGGCGTTTTTTCGGAAGGCTTCCAGACCACGGCATTGCCGCACACCAGCGCCAGCGCGGCGTTCCAGGACCAGACCCCGCGACCGGGAAGTTGAACGCGCTGATCACGCCGACCACGCCCAGCGGATGCCAGGTTTCCATCATGCGGTGGCCGGGGCGCTCGGACGCGATGGTCAGCCCGTACAACTGGCGCGACAGGCCGACGGCGAAATCGCAGATATCGATCATTTCCTGCACTTCGCCGGCGCCTTCGGCGAGGATCTTGCCGGCCTCCAGCGAGACCAGCCGGCCCAGCGCCTCCTTGTGCTCGCGCAGCACGTCGCCGAACCGGCGCACCAGCTCGCCGCGCCGCGGCGCGGGCACGTCGCGCCATTGCTGGCTGGCCTGGCGCGCGCGGGTGATCGCGGCATGCGCCTGCGCCACGCTGTGCTCGGGAACGCGGGCCAGCAGCGCGCCGTCGATGGGGCTGCGGGCCTGCAGGCTGCCCTGGGCCAGGGCGGCGGGGTCCAGCCCCAGCTTGCGCAAGAGATCGGAAGGCGTATCCATGATTGCTCCTGTAAGCGTGGCAACGGCGGCTTTGAAGCCGGAAAAACAGACACTGTACTACGTCGCCGGCATGCCGTGGGCATCGATCGGCGGGGGCGATTGGGCCGGCCTGCGCCTTCCGGGGTAAAATGCGCGCCCGGCCATGCGCCCGCCGGCATCGCCGCGCCGCGCGCATTCCGTACCGCCCTTAGCTCAGTTGGATAGAGCACAGGTCTTCTAAACCTGGGGTCACAAGTTCGAATCTTGTAGGGCGGGCCACAGCTTTCCCGCGCATTGCGGCCAGACCGGAAATCCCATGCAGATCACTGATTTGCATGGGATTTTTTTCGCTTCGGCGCCGCGGTCGCCCTGGGTTGCCCTCTCTGGAGATAATAATGGTTACTTCGGGTTTTATTTAATGGCATATTGACGCCAGTCCTTCAGGCTTGCCGGAGGGGCCGGAGGGCTGCGCCGGGGCTACCCGCGGCGGTCCGCTTCCCCGATCCAATCGCCGTGCGGCGGCGCGCAGTCCTGCCGCATGGCTCCAGCGAGGGTGTGCAAGATGGGAAATGGTGCTCGACGCTTGCGGGGCTGGCCGGTGCGCCTGCTCATCGCGGGCCTGGCCGTCGCCGCGATTTTCCTGGTCGCGGCCGTCCTGATCGCGCTGAGCTGGATGA
This sequence comes from Bordetella pertussis 18323, assembly GCF_000306945.1. Lineage (NCBI taxonomy): Bacteria > Pseudomonadati > Pseudomonadota > Betaproteobacteria > Burkholderiales > Alcaligenaceae > Bordetella > Bordetella pertussis. The sequence continues at coordinate 1,593,350 of NC_018518.1, forward strand.
ACTCGCGCAACCTGCTGCTCGACGCGGCCGCGCGCACCGCCAACGATGCGGCGCAGATCACCTTCGAGCGCACGCGCCGGATGATCGAGCCGGCCTCGGCCACCTTGCGCACCCTGTCGTTCGATCCCATCGTGAGCGCGCCGCGCCTGCAGGACCGCCTGGAGCGCATGCGGCTGCTGGCCGAAGAGCTGGCTGCCAATCCCTTGATTTCCGCGCTGTACGTCGGTTATGACAACGGGGATTTCCTGCTGGCCCGCATGCTCGACGACCCGGGCATCCGCCAGCATTTCGGCGCGCCCGGGCAGGCCCGCTTCCTGGTGCAGACGGTCACCCGCGCGGCCGACGGCACGGCCGAGGGAGATTTCCTGTTCTACGACGGCGGGCTGAGCCCGATTACGCGCCGCAGCGAGGCCGATTACCGGTACGACCCGCGCGAGCGGCCCTGGTATGCGAACGCCGGCGAGGGCGCGGCCTTGACCATCTCCGCGCCCTATGTGTTTTTCTCGACCCGCCAGGTGGGCGTCAGCCTGTCGCGGCGGGCCGAGGGCGGCAAGGCCATCGTGGGCCTGGACATCGTGCTGGACGACCTGGGCAGGATGCTGGACGAACTGCGCATCACGCCGAGCGCCGAGCTTGCGCTGGTCGACGGCAGCGGCGCGGTGGTCGCCTACCGCGACCCGCGGGTCCTCACGGCCAGGGCCCTGGCCGCGGGAGATACGCACCTGCGGCCGCTGGACGACCTGGGGGTCGAGCCCTTGTCGGATCTGCGCCGGATCGCCCGCGACGGCCGACCCGTCTCGTATGACGTCGCAGGACATGAGTGGCTGGGGGTCATGCTGCCTTTCGACGGCTTCGACAATGTGGACATCCGCCTGCTGTTGACGGCGCCCGCCGACGAACTGCTGGGCGACCTGCAGCACGACCGCCAGCGCATGGTCCTGATCACCGGCGGCCTGATCCTGCTGTTCCTGGGCCTGGGGTGGTGGGGCGGCAGCCGCATCGGGCGGGCGCTGGAGCGCACCACCGCGCAGGCCAAGCGCATGTCCGCCTTCGATTTCAGCCGGCCGCCGGATGCGCCGGCATGGCTGCGCGAGACCAGGGAACTCAATGGCGTCATGGACAACGTCAGCAACACGGTCGAGGCCTTCCTGGCGATCAGCGACGTGCTCGGCGCCGAGCCCCGCATCGAAACCATGCTGGCGCAGGTGCTGGAGAAGTTCGTCCATGCCACGCGTTGCCGCAGCGGCGCCATCTACCTGCTGCAGAAGGACTCGCAAACCATGGCCCGGGCGGCCGTTGCCGGCGATGCGCACGGCCTGGAGGAATCGCTGCCGTGCGCCGGCGGCGGCGATGCGGCGCCCGCGGCAGGCGCCGCGGACGGCCTGCAGCGCGTCCAGTTCGAGCTGCGCAGCCGCGCCGGTCGGGTGGAGGGCCTGCTGGTGCTGCGCCACGCCCAGGACCAGGACCACGCCGCGCCGGGGTTCCAGGCCTTTGCGTTTCGCCTGACCGGCATGTTGAGCGCGGCGATCGAGACGCGGCAGTTGATCGAGTCGCAGAAGCAGTTGTTCGACGCGGTGATCCGGGTGCTCGCCGATGCGATCGACGCCAAGAGCCCCTATACCGGCGGCCACTGCGAGCGGGTGCCCGCGCTGGCGATCATGATGACCGACCGCATGTGCGCCGATACCAGCGGCCCCTACGCCGACTTCACGTTCACCGAGGACGAGCGCTACGCGTTCTACCTGGCCGCCTGGCTGCACGATTGCGGCAAGATCACCAGCGCCGAGCACATCGTGGACAAGGCCACCAAGCTGGAGGTCATCTACAACCGCATCCATGAAATCCGCATGCGTTTCGAGGTGCTGTGGCGCGACGCGGAGATCGCGCACCTGCGCGCGTGCCTGGACGGGCAGCCGGCCGCGGCCAGCGCCCAGGCGCGCGACGAACGGCAGGCGCAACTGCAGGACGACTTCCGGTTCGTCGCCGAATGCAACCTGGGCGGCGAGTTTCTCGCCGACGAGGCGATCGAGCGCCTGCGCCGGCTGGGGCAGGCAACCTGGCTGCGCCATTTCGACGATGGCCTGGGCCTGGCCGCGGCCGAGCGGCGCCGCCTCGAGGGCAGCCGCGCCGGCGCGCCGGCGCGCCGGCGCTGCCGGCCATCGAACCGCTGCTGGCCGACAAGCCGCAGCACCGGGTGGAGTGGGGCGACAACAAGCCCGCCGTCGAGCGCGACGATCCGCGCAACGCGCTGGGCTTCGACATGAAGCTGCCGGCGTACCGGCAGGACATGGGCGAACTGCACAACCTGAGCATCAGGCGCGGCACCCTGACCGACGAGGACCGCTTCGCGATCAACGACCACATCGTGCAGACCCTGATCATGCTCAAGCAGCTGCCGTGGCCGCGCCACCTGGAGCGGGTGCCGGACATCGCCGCGAACCATCACGAAAAAATGGACGGCACGGGCTATCCGCGCCGCCTGCCGGGCGAGGCGCTGCACCTGACCGAGCGGGTGATGGCGGTGGCCGACGTGTTCGAGGCGTTGACGGCCGCGGACCGTCCCTACAAGCTGCCCAAAACGCTGTCCGAATCCCTGCGCATCATGGCGGTCATGTGCAAGGAGCGGCACCTCGACACCGAGCTCTATCTGTATTTCCTGCGCAGCCGCATCTGGCTGGCTTACGCGCAGCAGCACATGAACCCGTCGCAGATCGACGACGTGGACATCGAAGCGCTGGCGCGCATCGCCCAGGGCTGACCCGCCTCTTTCATCCCCTGTCCTGAAGCCGGCCATCCGGCCGCCGCGGCGCAAGCCGCGGGCGGCCGGATGGCCGCGCCCATTCCGTTCTCCTCCCCCTGCGCAAGTCTCGCGCCGCTGGCGATGCGGGAAAACACCTAGTCATCTTAGTTAGATATCTATCTTGTACAACTTATATATAGAAGTTTAGAATTCATCGAAACACACCAACAACGGAGACGTCGTGAACATCACGCAAGAAATCGCCAAGCGGGTCGTGCAGACTTCGATCCGGGATCTGCCGGCCGATGCAGTGGGTTACTCCGAAACCTTGGCCATGAGCGCGCTGGGCGCGATGGCCGCCGGCCACCGCAGCGCGGGCGGCCGGGAAATCGTCGATTACGTCAAAAGCGCCGGCGGCGCCGCCCAGGCCACGGTGCTCGGCCACGGCCTGAAGACCAGCATGGAAATGGCCGGGCTGGCCAACGGCACCTTCGCGCACGCGACCGAATACGAGGACGACAGCTTCCCCGAGGCGGTGTCCAGCTACACGCTGTTCCCGGCCATCTTCGCCGTGGCCGAGCACGCCCAGGCAAGCGGCGCCCGCGTGGTGGAGGCCTTCGCCGCCGGCTACGAAGCGCAGGCGCGCATCGGCCTGGCGTGCCGCCAGGCGCGCCGCAACGGCTTCATGGTGCTGAGCCTGGCCGGGTCGATCGGCTGCGCCGCGTCGGCCGCCAAGCTGCTGGGCCTGGACGAGCGCCAGACCACCATGGCGCTCAGCCTTGCGGCCTCGCAAGGGGCGGGTATCGGCTACCAGACCGGCTCGATGGCGCACATCGTGGAAATGGGGTTCGCGGCCCGCAACGGCATCGCCGCCGCCCTGATGGCGGCCCAGGGCATGACCGGGCAGCCGGACGTGCTGGAGGCGCCGCGCGGGCTCATGAACATGATCACCGGCGACCAGGTCGAAGCGCCGGCCGCCATCATCGAGCACTGGGGCAGGCCGTACCGCCTGATGGAAATCGGCATCAAGTCCTATCCCTGCTGCTATCACCTGCAGCGCATCATCGAAACCACCGTGGACCTGCGCCACGCCGAAGGCCTGGCCGCCGCCGACATCGAGGAGATTTCGGTGGAGGTCAACGCGTTCTTCCCCACCGTCGTCCAGCACATGGAACCGCACGACGAGATCGAGGCGCAGTTCAGCCTGCCGCACGTGCTGGCCATCGCCATGCTGGAGGACCAGGTGGTGCCGGCCGGATTCTCCCAGGCGCGCATCGACGACGCGGCGTTCCAGGCATTCCGGCGCAAGGTCAGGCAGGTGGTGCGGGAAGACTGGGGCTGGACCCCCACGGGCTGGACGCCGCGGATCACCTACCGCCTGGCCGACGGGCGGGTGATCGTGCGCGAGCCCGAGCAGGCGCGCGGGCAGCCGCCGGCGCTGCTGACGTTCGACCAGTGCGTGCCCAAGTACCTGGGCTGCGTGCAGGGCATCTACCCCGAACAACAGGTCGAGCGCTCGATCGCGCTGCTGCGCGGGCTGGCCGGGCTGGACAGCGTCGCCGAGCTCATGCGGTGCCTGGCCACGCCCGCCTGATCCGCCGTCTTCCAATCAAAGAGCAAGGATGCTTGTGGTGAAAACAAAATTCTCCGATTTGACGCACGAAGACATTGATCGGATTCTCGAAATCGTGAACCGGGTCGACGACATCGACCTGCAGATCCAGGTCGACGGCCTGGGCCTGCGCGTACGCAAGGGCAATGTCGGCGCGCCGGTCGCGCCGCCGGCCGTGTCCGCGCCGGCCGCCGCCGAGGCGCCGGCTCCCGCGCCATCTCCCGCGCCGGCGGCGCAGCCCGCGGCCGCCCCGGCGGCCGCGCCCGCCGCGCCCGCCGCGGCGCGGCAGGACCTGCTCAGCATCACGGCGCCCATGATAGGCCGCTTCTATGCCAAGCCATCGCCCAACGATCCGGCGTTCGTGGCGCTGGGCAGCCAGGTCGGGCCGGACGACAGCGTCTGCATTCTCGAAGTGATGAAGCTGTTCAACACGGTCAAGGCCGGCGTGGCGGGCGAAATCGTCGAGATCCTGGTGCAGGAGGGCGACATGGTCGAAGAGGGCGATGTGCTGTTCCGGGTGAAGCCGCAATGAGCCGCCGCATAGGAATCATCGACACGACGCTGCGCGACGCCCAGCAATGCCTGTGGGCGACGCGGATGACGGCCGGCATGATGGACCCGATCGCCCAGGCGCTGGACGAGGCGGGGTTCGACATGATCGATTTCATGGCCCCGGTGCAGTTCGATGTGTGCGTGCGCTACCTGCGCGAGGACCCGTTCGAGAAGGCGCGCCACTTCCGCAAGCGCTTTCGCAACACGCCCATGCGCAGCTATTGCCGCAGCAAGAGCCTGGTCGGGTTCAGCATGGTGCCCGACGACATGGTCGAGCTGTGGATCGATTGCCTGGCGGCCAACGGCTTCAGCGCGGTCGGCACGCTCGATTCGCTGCTGGACGTCGACAACATGAAGGTCAGCGTCCGGCGCGCCAAGAAGATCGGCATCAAGTCGATCGGCGCGCTGGTGTTCTGCGAAAGCCCCCTGCATACCGACGCGCTGTATGCCGGCACGGCCGCCGAGCTGGTGCGCTGCGGCGTGGACGGCATCATGCTCAAGGACTCCGGCGCCCTGCTGACGATCGAGCGCATCCGCACGCTCATCCCGGCGCTGCGCGCCGCCGTCGGCGACATCCCGATCGAAGTGCACAGCCACAGCAATACCGGCCTGGTCCAGCGCGTCTACCTGGACGCGGCCGACCTGGGCATCGACCAGCTGCATACCTCGATCGCGCCGCTGGCCGGCGGCGTGGCGCAGCCCTCCATACAGAACATGACGCGCAATCTCGCGCAGCGCGGCTACCGCACCGACGTGGACATGGCGCGGGTCGAGGAGATCAGCGCCTATCTGCACCGGCTGGCGGCCCGCTACGACTTCCCGCTGGGCAAGCCGATGGAATACGACGAATTCCATTATCGGCACCAGATGCCGGGCGGCATGACGGAGAACTGGCGCTTCCAGTTGCGCCAGGCGGGGCTGGAGAACCGCTTCGAGGAAATCCTCGAAGAGATCGGCCGCGTGCGCGAGGACCTGGCCTGGCCGATCATGGTGACGCCGTTCTCGCAGATCATCGGCGTGCAGGCCATGCTCAACGTGGTCAACGGCGAGCGCTACCGCGCCGTGCCCGACGAAGTGAAGATGTACGCGCTGGGCCACTTCGGCAGGCTGCTGGGGCCGGTCGAGCCCAACGCCCTGGACCGCATCGTCGCCAACGGCTCGCCCGATGTCGGCCTGACGCCGCAACCGAAGGATCCCGCCTTGCCGGGGCTGCGCAAGGCCAATCCCGGCATGACCGACGAGGAACTGCTGCTGCGCTACATGTTCCCGGCCGACGACGTCGAGGCGACGCTGGGCTGCAAGCCGCTGAAGCTGACCGTTCCCGCCGGCGGGCCGATCGTCAGGCTGATCGAGGAAATCCTGCCGCGCGCCGGCATACGCCATTTCGAATTGCGCAGCCAGTCCGAACACATTTCGTTCACGCGACCCTGAACCGGTCCCGGTTTCGTTGCCACGGAGAATCCGCATGACACAGCCCGCCGCTTCTTCCCACGCCGTCATCGTGATGTACGACGCGCCCGCCGAACTGGACGCCTGGATGCACGGCGACCACTACCGCGAGGTGCTGGCCACCCCGGGCGTGACGGGCGTGCGCCGCTACGAGGTGCTGGACGGGCCGCAAGCCTGCCGCAAGTACCTCGCCGTGATCGAGACCGACGACCTGGACGCCACGCTGGCGTGGCGCGACAGCGAAGCCGGCGCGCGCTCGCAGTAGGACGCCAACCAGCGCGGCGTCGCCAACCGCCTCGGCCTGACCTGCAGGCGCATCTATTGAGATGCCCGCGACGCGCCCAACCCACCTGACCCAAGGACTACAAGAATGATCATGCCTCCCATCCTCGACATGCGGCTGCGGCCGCCCGTTCCGGCCTGGACCAAGGGTTCGTTGTTCCGCACGGCCATGCACTATCCGCGCCATAACCTGACGTTCAAGGGCGCGCGCTCGGCCTGGCTCGAGGACGTCGGGCTGCTGTTCGAGGAAATGGACTCGGCCGGCATCCGCTATGGCGTGGCCATGGGCCGGGCTTCCAGCGGGGCCGGCAATCTGGGCGGCGTGGCCAACCAGGACATCGTCGACCTGCTGGCCACCTACCCCGACCGCTTTCTCGGTTTCCTGGGCGTGGATCTGGACAACATCGCGGGCAGCTTGGCGGAGATCCGCGAGCTGGCCGGCGCTCCCGGCGTCAAGGAGATTTCCATCGAGCCCGGCTCGGCCCGGGTTCCGCGCTGGTCGGACGACAAGACCCTGGATCCGGTCTACGAACTGGCGCTGGAGCTCAAGCTGCCGGTGTCGATCTCGCTGTCCGGCCTGCTGTCGGCGCTGGCCGGCCACGACATCACCTGGTCCAGCCCGGTGTCGATCCAGCGGGTGGCCCAGCGCTACCGCGACCTGAAGATCGTGGTGTCGCACGCCGCCTGGCCCTATGCCGACGAGATGGTCGTGGTGGCGCTGGCCTGCCCCAACATCTACGTATCGCCGGACCTGTACGCGTCGACGCGCGGCATGATCTGCGCCGACAGCTACGTCAAGGGCGCGAACATGTTCCTGGAGGACCGCACCCTGTTCGGCACCGCGTATCCGGTCAAGGACATCCAGGATTCCCTGCGCGACTTCCTGCAGCTGGGCTGGCGCGAGGACATCATCCACAAGGTGCTGTGGACCAACGCCGCCCGCCTGCTGGGCGTGGACAAGTAACGCGGCGGCCAGGACGGAGAACGACGTGAAGAGGACAGCGCTGATCGCCGGACCGTACGGCATCGTGGGCAACGCGCTCGTGCAGCATCTGGCGCGCGACGCGGCCTGGGATGTCGTGACGATCTCCCGGCGCCAGGAAGCCGCGCTGCCTGGCGTGCGGCATATCGCGGCCGACCTGCTGGACGCGGCCCAGGCCGAGGCCGCGCTGGCCGCCTTCCCCGGCATCACGCATGTCTTCTATTGCGCCTATGCGCCGCGCCCCACCCTGGGCGAGGAGGCCGCACCCAACCTGGCCAGGCTGGCCAACCTGGTGTCGGCGGTGGACAGGTACGCGCGCGGGCTCGAGCGCGTCGTGCTGGTGCACGGAACGAAATGGTACGGCAATCACCTGGGGCCGTTCCGCACCCCGGCGCGCGAGGACGATGCGCGCCACTGCCCGCCCAATTTCTATTACGACCAGCAGGACTGGATCGCCGCGCGCCAGCGCGAGTCCGGACGCTGGAGCTGGACCGCGTTCCGGCCGCACGGCATCTTCGGCTATGCCCTGGGCAGCCCCATGAACCACCTCATGGCCCTGTCCCTGTATGCCTCGGTCATGAAGGCCGTGGCGACGCCCTTGAAGTTCCCCGGCACGCCGGCGGCCTTCGCGGCGCTCAACCAGTGCACCGACGCCCGGCTGCTGGCGCGCGCCATGGCCTGGTCGGTGGATGTCGCGGCCTGCGAGAACGAGGCCTTCAATTTCCACAACGGCGAGCCCGAGCGCTGGGCCAATCTCTGGCCGGCGGTCGCCGAGGCGTTCGGCATGCAGGCGGGGGGCGTGCAGCAGATACGCCTGGCCGCCATGATGCCGGCCAACGAGGCCGCCTGGCAGGCGATCTGCCAGCGGCAGGGGCTGCGTCATTTTCCCCTGGAGGCCTATGTCAACTGGTCGTTTGCCGATTGGGTCTATTCCAACGGCTTCGACCAGGTCTGCAGCCTGTACAAGCTCCGCCGCGCGGGATGGACGGAAATTCTTTTATTTGACGATATGCTCAAGTCTATGCTTTCGGATTTACGGCAACGGAAGCTGCTTCCAGCATAACCAGGACCCACCATGGCTCAAATGAAAGATAACAACGTCTCGAATCGCGCGACCCTCGTCCTGTATGAGAACCGCTCCATCCCGCTCTATCGGATGATCAAGGAGGAGCTGATCCGGTTCGTGCAGAAGAAAGGCATCAAATCCGGCATGGCGCTGCCCGGCGACAACGAACTGGCCAGCCAGTTCGGCGTCAGCGTGGGCACCGTGCGCCGGGCCATTGCCGAGCTGGTCTCGGAGCGCATCGTCATCCGGCAGCAGGGGCGCGGCACCTTCCTGGCCCCCTACGACACCAGCCGCATGCTCAATTCGTTCTGGCACATCGAGCGGCGCGATGGCGTGGTAGACGTGCCGCTGGTGTCGACCCACGGCTTTTCCCAGGCGTCGGCCACCGAGGAGGTGGCGCAGAAACTGGCGCTGCAGCCAGGCGACCCGGTCTTCGTCATCAAGAACTCGATGACGATGCAGGGCACGCCGGTGCTGCTCGACACGATTTATGTTCCGGTGCGCACGTTCGAGGGCCTGACCCGCGAGAAGCTGAGCGCGCGCGACGCCACCATCTATGACTTCTACCGCGAACAGTACGGCATCAATATCGTCAAGACGATAGACCGCGTCAGCGCGACCGTTGCCGACAAGGACACGGCCAAGCGCCTGGGTTGCAAGCTGGGCGCGTCCATGCTGCGCATCCTGCGCGTGGCGTACAGCTTTGGAGATACGCCGATCGAGTATCGCTGCAGCCTGCTCGATTCGGAGAATCACGAATACGTCGATGTCACCGGCGGAGACACCAGCCGCTACGGTTGACATCGGGAACCCTTCATTCAAGAGGCCAATCCATGAAACTGAAAAAGGTATTGATTGCGAACAGGGGAGAGATCGCCCTGCGTATCATCCGCGCGTGCCGGGAGATGGACATACGGACCGTCCAGGTCTACTCCAGCGCGGATGAGGATTCATTGCCTGTCAGGTTGGCCGATGAAGCGGCCCCCATCGGCGGCCCCGAGCCGTCGGCAAGCTACCTGAACATCGCGGCGCTGATCGCCGCCGCGCGCGAGCATGGCTGCGACGCCATCCATCCCGGCTACGGCTTCCTGTCCGAGAACGAAGACTTCGCCCAGGCCTGCATCGACGCCGGCATCGTCTTCATCGGCCCGGACCCCGGCGCGATCCGCATGATGGGCGACAAGGCGCAGGCCCGCAAGATCGCCAAGGAGGCGGGCGTGCCCATCGTACCGGGCTCGCCCGAGCCGGTCAGCGACGTCGAGGAGGCCATCAGGGTGGCCCGCGAGGTCGGCTATCCGTTGCTGGTCAAGGCGGCGGCGGGCGGCGGCGGGCGCGGCATGCGCGTGATCCAGGGCGAGGCGCAGCTGCGCGAGGGGCTGGAGCGCGCGTCGATGGAGACCAAGTCGGCCTTCGGCGACGGCTCCGTCTATATCGAACGCTATATCTCGCCCGTGCGCCACGTCGAGATCCAGGTGTTCGGCGATGGCGAGGACGTCATCCACCTGGGCGAGCGGGAATGCTCGATCCAGCGCCGCCACCAGAAGCTGCTGGAGGAAAGCCCGTCGCCGGTGCTGTCCGACGAAACGCGGCAGCGCATGGGCGAGGCGGCCTGCGCGCTGGCGCGCGCGGTCAAGTATCGCGGCGCGGGCACGCTGGAGTTCGTCATGGACGGCAAGAGCGGCGAATTCTTCTTCATCGAAATGAATACGCGCATCCAGGTCGAGCACCCCGTCACGGAAACCGTCACGGGCGTGGACCTGGTCAGGCTCCAGCTGGCGGTGGCCGCCGGCGGCAGGCTGGGCCTGCGCCAGCAGGACATCGTCATGAAGGGGCACGCGATCGAATGCCGCATCAACGCGGAGGATCCGCAGAAGGCGTTCATGCCCAGCCCGGGCACGGTCAACGATATCCGGCTGCCTTCGGGGCCGGGCGTGCGCATGGATTCGCACGTGTACCGCGGCTACAAGCTGCCGCCGTACTACGACTCGCTGCTGGGCAAGCTGATCGTCTGGGACGAGTCGCGCGAGAAAGCCATCGCCCGCATGCTGCGCGCGCTGGGCGAACTGGAGATCGTCGGCGTGAAGACGACCAAGGAATTCCACGAACGGCTCATGCGAGACGAGGATTTCATCGCCGGCAATGTCAGCACCCAGTTCGTCAAGGAAAAGCTGTACGCCGACCACCCCATGTGCCATTTGCTCTGAGAAGGTAAGCCTCACATGTCACACGAAGAACTGCTTGTCGATTATGCCGCCCGCAAGGACCATGCGCTGGGCATGGGCGGCCCGGCCAAGCTGGAGAAGCGCCGCGCCGAAGGCGTGCTGAACGCGCGTGAACGGCTCGAGCTCCTGCTCGATCCGGGCACCTTCGAGGAAAGCGGCCTGTTCGCGGTGTCGCACCGCAAGGAAGTGGCCGAGCGCACCCCGGCCGACGGCAAGATCGCCGGCTACGGCAAGGTCCAGGCGCGCAAGGTGGCGGTGGTGGCCAACGACTTCACCGTGATGGGCGCATCCAGCTCGGTGGTCAACGGCAAGAAGATCCGCCATATGCGCGAAGTGGCCACCAAAAACGGTCTGCCGCTGATCTTCCTGGGCGAATCCACCGGCGCGCGCATGCCCGACCGCATGGGCGCCGAGGGCCGCGCGATCCTGGGGCAGGATCCCTACGAGTACCGCCGCCTGCGCGAAACCCCCTGGGTGAGCGCGCTGCTCGGGCCGTGCTACGGGTCCTCCACGTGGTACGCCTGCCTCTCGGATTTCGTCGTCATGCGCCGCGGCGCCACCATGGCGGTGGCGAGCGGGCGGGTCACGTCCAAGGCCATCCGCCAGGAGATCGACTCGGAGGAGCTCGGCGGCTGGCGCATGCACACGCAGTCCACCGGCCTGGTCGACGCGCTGGCGGAAACCGACGAGGAAGCGCTGGAGATCGTCAAGAAGTGGCTGGCCTATTTTCCCAGCAACCAGAACGAGCCGCCGCCGCGCCAGGCCGTCACGCCGGAAAGCGTGCCCGACACCGGGGCGATCCTGCAGCACGTGCCGACCGACAGCAACAAGGTCTATGACGTGCGCAAGGCGATCGACTGCATCGTCGACCGCGACAGCGTGATGGAGCTCAAGGCCAGGTTCGGCCGTTCCATCTGCACCATGGTCGCGCGCCTGGACGGCCATCCGGTCGGCATCCTGGCGAGCAACCCGATGTTCAAGGGCGGGGCGATCGACGTGGACGCCTGCAATAAGGCCATCTCGTTCCTGGTGCTGTGCGACTCGTTCAACATCCCGCTAGTTGTGAAGATTCAATAGGTTGTATGCATGGTTCATCCGAACCGGATTTGAGAAACTGGAAATCGCCGACCCCCCAGTTCACTCAAGGAGCCCGGCCGGATGAACACCCATAAGCATGCCCGATTGACCTTCCTACGTCGCCTCGAAATGGTCCAGCAATTGATCGCCCATCAAGTTTGTGTGCCTGAAGCGGCCCGCGCCTATGGGGTCACCGCGCCGACTGTGCGCAAATGGCTGGGCCGCTTCCTGGCTCAGGGCCAGGCGGGCTTGGCCGATGCGTCCTCGCGCCCGACGGTCTCGCCCCGAGCGATTGCGCCGGCCAAGGCGCTGGCTATCGTGGAGCTGCGCCGCAAGCGGCTGACCCAAGCGCGCATCGCCCAGGCGCTGGGCGTGTCAGCCAGCACCGTCAGCCGCGTCCTGGCCCGCGCCGGTCTGTCGCACCTGGCCGACCTGGAGCCGGCCGAGCCGGTGGTGCGCTACGAGCATCAGGCCCCCGGCGATCTGCTGCACATCGACATCAAGAAGCTGGGACGTATCCAGCGCCCTGGCCACCGGGTCACGGGCAACCGACGCGATACCGTTGAGGGGGCCGGCTGGGACTTCGTCTTCGTGGCCATCGATGACCACGCCCGCGTGGCCTTCACCGACATCCACCCCGACGAGCGCTTCCCCAGCGCCGTCCAGTTCCTCAAGGACGCAGTGGCCTACTACCAGCGCCTGGGCGTGACCATCCAGCGCTTGCTCACCGACAATGGCTCGGCCTTTCGCAGCCGCGCCTTCGCCGCGCTGTGCCATGAGCTGGGCATCAAGCACCGCTTTACCCGACCTTACCGCCCACAGACCAATGGCAAGGCCGAACGCTTCATCCAGTCGGCCTTGCGTGAGTGGGCTTACGCTCACACCTACCAGAACTCCCAACACCGAGCCGATGCCATGAAATCCTGGCTACACCACTACAACTGGCATCGACCCCACCAAGGCATCGGGCGCGCTGTACCCATCTCCAGACTCAACCTGGACGAATACAACCTATTGACAGTTCACAGCTAGTGTTCCTGGTCGACCAGCCGGGCTTCCTGATCGGCATCGAGGGCGAGCGGCGCGCCGCGCCGGGCCGGATCATGAACTGGATGAACGCGATCTCGCTGGTCACCGTGCCCAAGATCTCGGTGATCATGCGCAAGAGCTATGGCCAGGCCTACCTGAACATGGGCGGCGGCAGGAACTCCGACGAAGTGCTGGCCTGGCCCAGCGCGGACCTGGGCTTCATGGCGCCCGGCGTCGGCGCCAACGTGCTGTTCGGCGTCAACGAGCAGGACGACCCCGAGCGCTATCGCGAACTGGTGGCGCAACTGTCCAAGGACACCTCGGCCTGGGGGCTGGCCGCCCTGTACGAAACGCATGCGGTGATCGATCCGCGCGAGACGCGCGCGCATCTCATCCGCCTGCTGGACATCCATCGCGGCGCGCAGGGCCGCCGCATCGGACAGCACCTGCTGTCGAACTGGCCCACTACCTATTGAGCGGCCGGCGCGCCGGTCCCAACCTTATCGAGAGTCGAGCACATCATGGCCAATGTAGAAGTGATTTCGGAAGTCAGCGGTTCCGTGTGGAAAGTGCTGGTGGCGGCGGGCGACACGGTCGCCGAAGACCAGGAGATCGCCATCCTGGAATCCATGAAGATGGAGATCCCGGTGCTGGCGCCGTGCGGCGGCACCATCGGCGACCTGCGCCTGGAAGTCGGCGCGCCGGTCAGCGAAGGCGACGTGATCGCGGTGATCAGCGAATGAGCCCCGCGCCCATGGACCAGCGCGAGCTCTCGTCCATCCTGCGCCAGGCCCTGGAGGCGGGGCGCGGCGCGCTCGACGAACCGACCGGCAAGCGCATCCTCGCCGGCCATGGCATCACCGTGCCCAGGTCCGTGGTGCTGCCCGCCGACGCGTCGTTCGCGCAGGTCGAGGGCCAGTTGGCCCAACCCTATGTCCTGAAGCTGATCTCGCCCGACGTGATCCACAAGACCGAGATGGGCGGGGTGCGGCTCAACCTGGCCAGACCGGCGGCGCTGCGGCAGGCGGCCGGCGAGATGCGCCAGCGCGTCGAGCAGGCCGGCGCGCGGGTCGAGGGCTGGCTGGTCGAGGAAATGGCCGAGCCCGGCGTGGAAGTGGTGGTGGGCGGACTGCGCGATCCCGAGTTCGGTCCGATGGTGATGATCGGCCTGGGCGGCATTTTCGTCGAGGTCTTCCAGGACGTGGCGTTCCGCATCTGCCCGGTCACGCGCGAGGACGCGCTCGACATGATAGGGGAGTTGCGAAGCAGCCCCTTGCTCGCGGGCGCGCGCGGCAAGCAGGCGGTCAGCATCGACGCGCTGGTCGAGACCATCCTGCGCGTGGGCGGCGAGGGCGGCGTGCTGCTGGCCGGCCAGCCCGAGGTGGCCGAGCTGGACATCAATCCGCTCATCGTATCGCCGCGCGGCGCCGTCGCGGTCGACGCCCGATTCATCCTGACGCAGTGAGAGCAGCATGACTGAACCCAAGATTCTCGATTCGCTTTTCCAGCCGAAAAGCATCGCCGTTGTCGGCGCGTCGGCCTCGACGGTGTCCGGCGGCAACCGCTTCATCCGCAACCTGCGCGCTTTCGGCTATGCCGGGCCGATCTATCCGGTGCACCCCAGCGCCGGCGAGATCGAGGGCCTGCCGGTCTTCGCGTCGCTGGAGGCCCTGCCGGAGACGGTCGATTACGCCTACGTGGCGACGGCCGCCGAGCGGGTGCCCGGGGTGATACGCAGCGGGCGCGGCAAAGTGCGCGTGGCCCAGGTCATGTCCAGCGGGTTCGGCGAGACCCAGGAAGGCGACGCGCTGCAGCGGGACCTGCTGGCCGCGGCGCTCGACGCCAACGTGCGCGTGGTGGGCCCGAACTGTCTGGGGGTGTATTCGCCGCGCGCGCGCGTCAGCTTCACCCGCCGCGTCACCGACGAGGCGGGCCATGTCGGCGTCATCTGCCAGAGCGGCGGGCTGGGCACCGACATCATCCGGCGCGGCCAGCAGCGCGGCCTGCGTTTCAGCGGCCTGGTCACCATCGGCAACGCCGTCGATGTCAGCGCCTCGGAACTGCTGGAGTATTTCCTGGCGGACGAGCAGACGCGCGTCATAGGCATGTATCTCGAAAGCGCCCGCGACGGACGCCGCCTGTTCGAGGTGCTGCGCCAGGCGGGATGCCGCAAGCCGGTGGTCCTGCTCAAGGGCGGCGGCACCGCGCAGGGACGGCGCGCCGCGTCTTCGCACACCGGTGCGCTGGCCGGCAGCGAGCAGGCCTGGGCCGCGCTGGGCAAGCAGACCGGCATGCCCATCGTCGACACGCTGGACGAGTTCCTCGACGTGCTGCTGCTGTGCCAGTGCCTGCTGCCCCGCTCCCAGCCGACGCGCACCATCGCCTTGTTCGGCAACGGCGGCGGCACCAGCGTGCTGGGCACCGACGCCTGCGGCCGCGCCGGCTTCTCGGTGCCGCCGTTCGCGGCGGACACGCTGGCCGCGCTGGAGGCGCTCAAGCTGCCGGCAGGCTCGTCGGTGCTCAACCCGGTGGACGTGCCGGCCGGCGCCCTGCAGCAGAACGAGGGCAGGGCGGCGACCGACATCGTGCGCATCCTCGCGCAGGACGACAGCATCGACGCCGTCATCATCCACGCCAACATGACGGTGATCACCGACTTCCAGCACGTGGACATGCTGAAGAACATCATCGCCGCCGTGACGCAGGCCAGGCAGCACGGCCGCGGCGTGGCGCACCTGATCCTCGTACTGCGCTCGGACGGCGACGCGGAGATCGAGGAAAGAAAACGCGGTTACCGGCGCGATTCCGTGCAGGCGGGCATTCCCGTGTTCAACGAGATTGCCGAGGCAGCCAAGGCCCTGGCCTGCCTGCGCGTCATCGAGGCCGTGCGTTGCCGGCGTGAGCAACCGTCGATCCCCGTGGATGGGCGGTCGCGGTCCGCGCCGGAGTCTGCAAGCCAGGCGTCCTGACCAAACGGACCCAATACATAAAAACCTAGGAGACAAACATGAAGCTCAAGATGTTGGCCGCGGCCTGCGCCGCGGCGGCGGTGTCGTTGCTTACGCCGGCCTCGGCCGTCCATGCCCAGGGCAAGCCCGCCAAGGTGCTCAAGCTGGCGCATGGCGCCACGGAGAACCAGGCGGTGGGCATGGCCTTCCTCAAGTTCGCCGAGCTGGTCAAGGAGAAGTCCGGCGGCACGCTGGCCATCGAGACCCACCTGGCCGGCTCGCTGTACAACGAGCGCACCTCCATCGAGGCGGTGCTCAATGGCGCGGTGGACCTGGGCGGCGGCTCGAACGCCAACTGGGGGGCGTTCACCCGCACGCTGATTTTCATGGACCTGCCGTACGTGTTCAAGGACGAGGCGGCGTTCGAGAAGGCCATGGCGGGCCAGGTCGGCGAGGAAATCCGCCAGCGCTTCGAGCGCGACGGCTTCAAGCTGCTGATGCTGCTGAACAACGGCGGCTTTCGCCATGTCGTCAATACCAAGAAGCAGCTCAAGGTGCCGGGCGACCTGGCGGGCCTGAAGATCTGCACCACGGCGTCCCCGGTCGAAATCGCCATGTTCAAGAACTGGGGCGCCATTCCCACATCGGTGGACTGGGCCGAGGTTTACAACGCCCTGAGCTCTGGGGTGGTGGACGGCGAGTTCGTGATGCCGACCTGGCTGGCGACGGCCAAGCACTACGAAGTGCTCAAGTACGCCACCGCCAACGACGCGGTGATCGGCGTGCAGACCCTGGTGATGCGCAAGGACCGGTTCGCCAAGCTGCCGGCCGAAAGCCAGCAGGCCATCCTGGAGGCGTCCCGCGAGGCCGAGGCATACGGCAACCGGATCGACCATGACATGGCGGCCAAGGCCCTGGCCTATGCGGAAAGCCAGGGGGTGAAGGTCTACCATCCGAGCGCCGAGGAAATGACGCAGTGGCGCACGACCGGCCAGCAGATCTGGAAGCAGTTCGAGGGCCAGCTGGACAAGACACTGTTCCAGCAAGTCCTGGATGCGCAGAAGTAGCGCCTGGCCCGCCAGGCCTTGCCCAGGCATCCCGCCGGGGCGCCGCGGCATGCGATCCGGCATGCCGCGGCCGGCCCAGACCGCTGACGAGGAGACAAAACCATGGCTGAACTGTCCGAACGACGGGAGTACCGAACCATGAACCGCAAACAGGGCGCCGCCGCGCTGACCACCAGGGTGCTGGTCGGATTGCCCAGGATGGTGCTGGCGGGCCTGCTGGCACTGCTGATCATTTTCCTGGTGATGTCCGTCATCAGCCGCTATTTCATGCAACTGGGCACGCCATGGTCCGATGAGTTCGCCCGGATCCTGTTTGCCTGGATCGTGATGGTGGGCTTTGCCGTTGCCGTGCAGCAGCGCGCCAACGTGGCCGTCGACATCCTGGTCGAACAGGCCGGGCCGCGCATGAAGCGCGCCCTCTACATCCTGCAGGACGCACTGATCCTGGTGTTTTCGGTGGTGTTCACCTACGCCGCCTACCAGACCGTGCAATTCGCAAGCATCCAGACGCTGCCCGGCCTGGGCATCACGATAGGCTGGCTGTACAGCAGCTGCGTGGCCGCCGGGGTGCTGATGGTGGTCTACGCCACCCTGATGCTCATCCAGACGCTGCGGGGCCAGCGCCAGCCGCCCCATTACGAGGCCGGCGGAGATCTCTGATCCCCGGAGGACATCCTATGACTATCGCCATTCTCTCGTTCTCCTTCGTACTGCTGGTACTGGTCGGCATGCCGATCAGTTTCGCCATGGGCATTTCGTCGCTGCTGGCGATGCTCTACCAGAGCGACCTGCCCATCAACCTGCTGGTGCACCGCACCGTGATGGGCATCGATTCGTTCGTCCTGCTGGCCATTCCGCTGTTCATCTTCGCCGG
This sequence comes from Bordetella pertussis 18323, assembly GCF_000306945.1. Taxonomy (NCBI): domain Bacteria; kingdom Pseudomonadati; phylum Pseudomonadota; class Betaproteobacteria; order Burkholderiales; family Alcaligenaceae; genus Bordetella; species Bordetella pertussis. Next base: position 1,611,250 of record NC_018518.1, read on the forward strand.
CTCCATCATGGAGCAGGGCGGCATCTCCGAGCGGCTGGTCCGTTTCGCCTATACTTTGCTCGGCCGCTTTCGCGGCGGCCTGCCCATGGTGGTGGTGGGGTCCACCATGCTGCAGTCCGGCATTTCGGGCTCGACCGTCGCGGACGTTTCCGCGATGTCGGCGATGACCCTCAAGCCGCTAGAGAACGAAGGCTATCCACGCCCGTACAGCCTGTCGGTGATCGGCGCATCGTGCGCGTTCTCCATCCTCATCCCGCCCTGCATCCTGATGGTGGTCGTGGCAGCCGTGGCCAATACCTCGGTGGTCGCCGTGTTCGCCGCGGGCGTGGTGCCGGCCGTCGTCATCGGCCTGATGTTCTTCGCCTTCATCCACATCCAGGCACGCCTGCAGAACATGCCGCGCGGCGAAGCCTACTCGTTCGTGGCCATCCTCAAGGGCCTGAAGGACGCGCTGTTCGCGCTGGGCGTGCCCATCCTCATCTTCGGCGGCATACGCATGGGCGTGGCCACCGTCACCGAGATGGCGGCCTTCGCCGTGGTGTACTCGCTGCTGGTGGGCGGGCTGGTCTACCGCCGGCTGAGCTGGCGCGGCATCTACCAGGCGCTGGTCGACACCTGCGTGGCGACCGGCGTGATCTGCCTGCTGATGGGGTTCGCCATGATCTTCGGCTACCTGCTGGCGACCGAAGGGGTGCCGGGCGCGGTGGCGCAATGGATACGCGACAACCACATCAGCCCCTGGGGCGTCATGCTGATCACGGCGCTGATCTTCGTGTTCATCGGCGCGGTGCTCGAGGGCGCGCCCGCCGTGCTGATCTTCGTGCCCATCCTGCTGCCCGTGGTGCGCGAGCTGGGCATCGACGTGGTGCATTGGCTGACCGTCGTGGTGCTGGCCTCGGGCATCGGGCTGTTCGTGCCGCCCACCGGGCTGGCGGTGCTGGTGGCATGCAGCGTGGGACGGGTCAGCATGCAGGCCATCATCCGGCCGCTGATTCCCTTCCTGCTGCTGCTTCTGGCCGGCCTGGCGGTGATCATGGCCTTTCCGGTCATCTCGATCGGCCTGCCGCGCGCCATGGGCATTCCGTGGTAGGGCGCCGCGGCCATGCGCGCGGCTGATCCGGACAGCCCCTACAGCTGGGCGGTGGCGGCGGCCACGCTGGTGCTGGCCTCGCTCAGCTTCGGCGCCGCCAATTCGCTGCCCATGCTGTTTCCCGAGCTCTCGGCCGAGTTCGGCTGGGACGGCGGCAGCGTGGCCTCGCTGTATGGCGCCACCATGGCCGGCGCGGCGGTGTCGTCCTTGCTGATGGGGCGGCTGCTCGATCGCATCGGCTTCTTTCCGATCGGCGTGGTGGCGACGCTGGCGATGTGCGGCGGGATGGCGCTGGCCAGCGTGGCGACGGCGCGCTGGCAGTTCTACCTGATCTACGCGGTGCTCATAGGCGGCCTGCTGGTGCCGCCGCTGCTGCGCGCCGTCAGCGGCGGGCACGGCTGGCGCGACGCGCTGCTGGCCTACGCGGCCGTCGCGGTGGTCGCGATGCTGGCCGCCATGGCGCTGTACATGCCGCGCCCGCCGGTCGGCCTGGGCAGGCCCCGGTCGCTGGCCGGCCCGCCTGCCGGCGCGGCCGCGCCGGATGCCGGCCGGCTGATCGTGTGGCTGGCGCTGGCGCTGCTCCTGGCCAATTCGGCCGCGGCGGGCGTGGCCTCGCACCTGGTTTCGTACGGCGCGCAGGCCGGCCTGTCGCCGGTGCGCGCGGGCGCCCTGATGTCGGCGCACTACGGGCTGGTGCTGGTCGCCCGGCTGGCGATCGGCTATTCGCTCGACCGCCTGGACAAGTACGCCGTGCTGCTGGTGACCACCGCCATCCAGATCGTGGGCGCGCTGCTGCTGCAGTTCACCGACTCCATCGCCATGGTGGTGGCCGGCGCGGCCGCCATCGGCATCGGCTTCGGCGGCTACTACCCGGCCTACGGCGCGCTGGTGCAGGGCCATTATCCCAAGGAGCAGGTCGGCCGGCGCCTGACCGAGCTGTATCTGGCCAGCTTCGTTGCGGCCGGCTTCGGAACCTGGCTGGTGGGCACGCTGTTCGATCTGCGCGGCGACCGTTTCGACCTGGCTTTCTTTGCCGCCTTGCTGCTGAGCGTGCTGGCGCTGGGCATCGTGCTGGCGTGCAAGTCCCGCATTGCCGGGCACGGCGGCGCGAAGCGGCTGGCGCTGCCCGCGCAACGCTAGGCCGCGGGAACAACAGCTGTTCCCGCGGTGGGCTTGCGCCGCAGGCGGCGCGCGCGGCACGATCGCTTCCACGTCGCACGACAGGCACGGGAGGCCAGCCATGGAGCAGCAGCACACCATCGTCATCATCGGCGCCGGGCAGGCCGGCGGCTGGGCCGCGCGGACGCTGCGCGCCGAGGGCTATGCCGGCCGCGTGCTGCTGTGCGGCGACGAAACCGCGCCGCCCTACGAGCGGCCGCCCTTGTCCAAGGAGCAACTGGCGGCGCAGGCGCCGGCCTTGCCCAGCCTGATGGACGCAGCGCAGCTGGCCGAACTGCATATCGACTGGCTCGGTGGCGCGGCCGCCACGCGGATCGACCGCGCCGGCCGCCAGGTGCTGCTGGGCGACGGGCAGGCGCTGCGCTACGACGCGCTGATCCTGTGCACCGGCGGGCGGCCCAGGCTGCCGCCGCTGCCCGGCGTGGACCTGCCCTGCGTCCATACCTTGCGTACCATCGACGATGCCGCCCGCCTGCGCGCGGCCTTCGACGGCGCGCCGCGCGTCGCGGTGCTGGGCGGAGGGTGGATCGGGCTGGAAGTGGCGGCCGCGGCGCGCCAGCGGGGGTGTGAGGTGGTGCTGCTCGAGGCCGCCGACCGCCTGTGCGCCCGCAGCGGCCCGGGGCTGCTGTCCGAGACGCTGGCGCGGCTGCATGCCGGCCAGGGGGTGGACCTGCGCCTGAACGCCCGGGTCCAGCGCATCGACGCGCATGGGCGCGGCTGCCGGCTGGCGCTGGCCGATGGCCAGGGGATCGAGGCCGACATCGTGGTCGCGGGCGTGGGGCTGGTGCGCAACGACGAACTGGCGAGACAGGCGGGGCTGGCCTGCGGCCACGGCGTCATCGTCGACGGCACCTGCCGTACGTCGGACCCGGACATCTACGCCGCCGGCGATGTGGCGGTGATGGCGGGGCCGGATGGAAAGCTGGCGGGCCTGGAGTCCTGGCAGAACGCGCAGGACCAGGGCATCGCGGCCGCGCGCGCCGCGCTGGGCCAGGCGGTCCGCTATGCGCCGCTGCCGTTTTTCTGGTCGCAGCAGTACGACACCTTGGTGCAGATGGCCGGCGCCAGCGAACCGGGCGCCGAGCTGGTGCTGCGCCAGGGCGGGCCGGCGCAGCTGCTCTGCGTGGAGATGCGCGCCGACGGCAGGGCGGCGGCCGTGCTGGGCGTCAATGCGGCGCGCGAGTTCCGCCAGCTGCGCAAATACATCGCCGAAGGCGCGCGCCTGGACGCGCAGTGCCTGGCCGACCCACGCTCGCCGCTGGCCGGCGCCGTGCTGGGCGAGGCCGCCGCATAGCACCGCCGGCGGGAATAACACCTGTTCCATGGCGATGCTTGCCGCCGGCTGGCCGCTGCCGCAACATCCCTTGCCAGACATCCCTGGGGAGACGCGCAATGAACATGGACGAGACCCAAGCGCTGGTTGCCGTGGTCTATCGGTTTTTCAGCGGCCTGGACCGGCGCGACAACGAGGCGGTGGCCGGCCTGATGGCCGATGACGGCGTGTGGAACCGCCAGGGGACGGAACTGGTCGGCCCCGACGCGGTGCGCGCGGCCCTGGCGCAGCGCGACCCGCGCCGCCAGACCGCCCATATCGTCTCGAACCTGTGGATCGAGCAGGCCACGCCGGACAGCGCGCGCGTGCGCTTCTACATGACGGCCTACGAAACCCTCACCTCGCCCGACGGGGTGGTCGGCGAGCCGCGCATGCTGGGCGTGCGCGACTGCGTCGACGAGCTGGTGCGGGTCGGCGGCGCCTGGCGCATCGCGCGCAAGCAGAGCCGCCGCCTGCTGCCGGCGGAATGAATCCCGAACAACCCCGCACCGGAGACATGGCCGTGCTTGATGACGCACTGCTGGACACGCTTGCGCGCGAACTGTACGAAGCCGAACAGACCCACACCCCGATCCGCCAGCTGTCGTTGCGCCACCCGGCGCTGACGATCGAGGATGCCTACGCGATCCAGCGCAAGTGGGTGGCGCTGAAGATCGCCGCGGGCAACCCGCTCAAGGGCCACAAGATCGGCCTGACCTCGCGCGCCATGCAGGCGGCGATCGGCATCGACGAGCCGGACTACGGCGCCTTGCTGGACGACATGTTCTTCGCCGACGGGACGACCATCCCGGCCGGCCGCTTCATCGCGCCGCGGGTCGAGGTGGAGCTGGCCTTCATCATGGGCAGGCGGCTGGAGGGGCCCGACGTCACGCTGTTCGACGTGCTGGAGGCGGCGCGCTATGTCACGCCGGCCCTGGAAATCCTCGACGCGCGCGTGCAGATGGTGGACCCGCAGGCGCGCGCCACCCGCAAGGTGACCGACACCATCTCCGACAACGCGGCCAATGCCGGCGTGGTCCTGGGCGGGCGTCCGGTGCGCGTGGACGAGGTCGACCTGCGCCGCGTCGGCGCGATCCTCATGCGCAACGCCGTGGTCGAGGAAACCGGGCTGGCCGCCGGCGTGCTCAACCATCCCGCCAACGGCGTGGCGTGGCTGGCCAGGAAACTGTCGGCGCACGGCATCGCGCTGGAGAAGGACCAGGTCATCATGGCCGGCTCGTTTACCCGGCCGGTGCACGCGGCCAGCGGCGATACCCTGTCGGCCGACTACGGGCCGTTGGGCACGGTCAGCTGCCATTTCGCCTGACGGCAAGCGCCGATCAGGGGAAACCATGAGGCGCGGCCGGGCGTTGCGCGCTTGGGCTAGATGTGAACTGTCAATAGGTTGTATTCGTCCAGGTTGAGTCTGGAGATGGGTACAGCGCGCCCGATGCCTTGGTGGGGTCGATGCCAGTTGTAGTGGTGTAGCCAGGATTTCATGGCATCGGCTCGGTGTTGGGAGTTCTGGTAGGTGTGAGCGTAAGCCCACTCACGCAAGGCCGACTGGATGAAGCGTTCGGCCTTGCCATTGGTCTGTGGGCGGTAAGGTCGGGTAAAGCGGTGCTTGATGCCCAGCTCATGGCACAGCGCGGCGAAGGCGCGGCTGCGAAAGGCCGAGCCATTGTCGGTGAGCAAGCGCTGGATGGTCACGCCCAGGCGCTGGTAGTAGGCCACTGCGTCCTTGAGGAACTGGACGGCGCTGGGGAAGCGCTCGTCGGGGTGGATGTCGGTGAAGGCCACGCGGGCGTGGTCATCGATGGCCACGAAGACGAAGTCCCAGCCGGCCCCCTCAACGGTATCGCGTCGGTTGCCCGTGACCCGGTGGCCAGGGCGCTGGATACGTCCCAGCTTCTTGATGTCGATGTGCAGCAGATCGCCGGGGGCCTGATGCTCGTAGCGCACCACCGGCTCGGCCGGCTCCAGGTCGGCCAGGTGCGACAGACCGGCGCGGGCCAGGACGCGGCTGACGGTGCTGGCTGACACGCCCAGCGCCTGGGCGATGCGCGCTTGGGTCAGCCGCTTGCGGCGCAGCTCCACGATAGCCAGCGCCTTGGCCGGCGCAATCGCTCGGGGCGAGACCGTCGGGCGCGAGGACGCATCGGCCAAGCCCGCCTGGCCCTGAGCCAGGAAGCGGCCCAGCCATTTGCGCACAGTCGGCGCGGTGACCCCATAGGCGCGGGCCGCTTCAGGCACACAAACTTGATGGGCGATCAATTGCTGGACCATTTCGAGTCGACGTAGGAAGGTCAATCGGGCATGCTTATGGGTGTTCATCCGGCCGGGCTCCTTGAGTGAACTGGGGAGTTGGCGATTTCCAGTTTCTCAAATCCGGTTCGGATGAACCATGCATACAACCTATTGAATCTTCACACCTAGGCGGCCCGCCTGAAACCGGCGGGCCCGTCCAGGCCGGCCAGATCAAGTACTATCGCTTGTTTGCCCGTGCGGGCTTGCGGCCGGCCAGGCCGCCACGCGCTCCGGCGCGCAGGCTCAGCGCGCTGCCGCTGCGGCGCGGAATGGCGTGGCCCGGCGATGCCTTGCGCGTGGACGGACGCGCCGGACGGCCGGCCTGGTTCAGGTCGTCGCGGCCGGGGCGTGCGCCGGCGGCGGGCGCGGCCGCTTCGGCGGCCTTGCGCGCAGGGCGCGTCTTGGTCAGGCGCTTGCCTTCGGCGGCCATCTTCTTGGGCGTATGAGGCTCGGAAGGGCGGCGCTTGGCGGGCGTGTCGGCGGCGGCCTTGGCCGCGGCCGCGCGCAGGTCGGGCCGGAACAGGATCAACGTCTTGCCCAGGTGATGCACCGCGGCGCACGACAGCGTGTCGCAGATCGTGGCCAGCATGGCTTCGCGCGCCTCGCGATCGTCGCCGCCGGCCCGCACCTTGATCAGCTCGTGGGCGGTCAGGGCCAGGTCGATTTCCTTCAGGACGGCGTCGGTCAGGCCGTTGTCGCCGATCAGGACGACAGGGCGCAATGGGTGGGCGGCGGAGCGCAAGTCGCTGCGTTCGCGAGAGGTAAGTTCTAATATAGGCATGCTTGGAATTGTACGGTAATGGCCAAGAATAAATTCTCCAAAGACTGGATTCACCAGCACATCAACGACCCCTATGTGAAACTGGCGCAACAGAAGGGCTACCGGGCCCGCGCCGCCTTCAAGCTGCTCGAGATCCTGGACGCCGAAAAGCTGATGCGGCGCGGCGACGTCGTGGTCGACCTGGGCTCGGCGCCGGGCAGCTGGTCGCAGGTGGCGCGCGAGCGCCTGGCCGGGCCGGGCGGGGTGGTCGACGGGCGCATCATCGCGCTGGACCTGCTGCCCATGGAGCCGGTGGCCGGCGTGGAGTTCATCCAGGGCGACTTCCGCGAGGAAGAGGTCCTGGAGCAGCTCGCCCGGATGGTGGACGGGCAGCCGGTGGACCTTGTGATTTCCGACATGGCCCCCAACTTGTCGGGGGTAGGCGTGGCGGACTCGGCCCGCATCCAGCACGTCTGCGAGCTTGCGCTCGAATTCGCCTGCGCCCACCTCAAGCCCAACGGGGCGTTGATCGTCAAGGCTTTCCACGGCAGCGGGTTTTCCCAGATCGTGCAGTCGTACAAGCAGCGCTTCAAGCGCGTGGTCGAACGCAAGCCCAAGGCGTCGCGGGACAAATCCTCCGAAACCTTTCTGGTCGCCCGCGATCTGAAGTAACCCATCCACGGCCAACTTGTAACGGTTGGCTGGCCATCCACCCCTTATCCAGCGGCGCAGCCCTTGCCATCAGACAGAATCGGGAAAACTCTCAAACCAAACGAAACGAGGCCTCCTTGCGGGGCCGCAAACGCGATCTGCCCCGACAGGGTAGAATGACTCATTGACAAATTTGTTGGCTGCGCCTTGAGCGCGGGGACGCAGCCACCGGTCGGAATCGAGAGCAGGAGATCGACCTTGAACAATTCGTTTTCTAAAGTCGCGGTCTGGATGGTGATCGCGCTGGTGCTGTTCACGGTGTTTAAGCAGTTCGACGGACGTGCACAGACCCAGGACGGCGTCAGCTACACCCAGTTCATGGACGACGCCAAGGCGGGCCGCATCCGCAAGGTCGACGTGCAGGGCGACGTGCTGTATGTCACGCCGGACGCCGGCCGTCCCTATTCGCTGACGTCGCCGGGCGACCTGTGGATGGTGTCGGACCTGCTCAAGTACGGCGTGCAGGTTTCGGGCAAGGCCCGCGAAGAGCCGTCGCTGCTGATGAGCATCTTCGTGTCGTGGTTCCCGATGCTGCTGCTGATCGGCGTATGGATCTTCTTCATGCGCCAGATGCAGGGCGGCGGGCGCGGCGGCGCGTTCAGCTTCGGCAAGTCGCGCGCGCGCATGCTCGACGAGAACACCAACCAGGTGACTTTCGCCGACGTCGCCGGCTGCGACGAAGCCAAGGAAGACGTCCAGGAATTGGTCGATTTCCTGCGCGACCCCAGCAAGTTCCAGAAGCTGGGCGGCCGCATCCCGCGCGGCGTGCTGATGGTCGGCTCGCCCGGCACCGGCAAGACGCTGCTGGCCAAGGCCATCGCCGGCGAGGCCAAGGTGCCGTTCTTCAGCATCTCGGGCTCCGATTTCGTGGAAATGTTCGTCGGCGTGGGCGCGGCCCGCGTGCGCGACATGTTCGAGAACGCCAAGAAGCACGCCCCGTGCATCATCTTCATCGATGAAATCGACGCTGTCGGCCGCCAGCGTGGCGCCGGCCTGGGCGGCGGCAACGACGAGCGCGAACAGACCCTGAACCAGATGCTGGTCGAGATGGACGGCTTCGAGTCGGGCCAGGGCGTGATCGTCATCGCCGCGACCAACCGCCCCGACGTGCTCGATCCGGCGCTGCTGCGTCCGGGCCGCTTCGACCGCCAGGTGGTGGTGCCGCTGCCCGACATCCGCGGCCGCGAGCAGATCCTCAAGGTGCACATGCGCAAGGTGCCGCTGTCGCCCAACGTCGACGCCACCATCCTGGCGCGCGGCACGCCCGGCTTCTCCGGCGCCGACCTGGCCAACCTGGTCAACGAGGCGGCCCTGTTCGCCGCGCGCCGCAACGGCCGCACAGTGGACATGTCCGACTTCGAGAAGGCCAAGGACAAGATCATCATGGGCGCCGAGCGCCGCTCCATCGTCATGCCCGAGGAAGAGCGCAAGAATACGGCCTACCACGAGTCCGGCCACGCCATCGTGGCGCGCATGCTGCCCAAGACCGACCCGGTCCACAAGGTCACCATCATCCCGCGCGGCCGTGCGCTGGGCGTGACGATGCAGTTGCCCGAAACCGACCGCTACAGCATGGACAAGGAGCGCCTGCTCAACACCATCGCGGTGCTGTTCGGCGGGCGCATCGCCGAAGAAATCTTCATGAACCAGATGACCACCGGCGCTTCGAACGACTTCGAGCGCGCCACGGCCATCGCCCGCGACATCGTCACCCGCTACGGCATGACCGACGAGCTGGGCCCCATGGTGTATGCCGAGAACGAAGGCGAGGTCTTCCTGGGCCGCAGCGTCACCAAGACCACGCATGTCTCGGAAGCGACCATGCAGAAGGTCGACAGCGAGATCCGCCGCATCATCGACGAGCAGTACGGCGTGGCGCGCAAGATCCTGGAAGACAACCGTGCCCGGGTCGAAGTGATGACCTCGGCGCTGCTCGAATGGGAAACCATCGACGCCGACCAGATCGACGACATCGTCAACGACCGTCCGCCGCGTCCGCCCAAGACGCCGCAAGGTCCGTCCGATACGTCCGACACCCCGCCCACCGGGCTGGCTGCCGGCGGCAATACGGCGGCCGCGGTCTGAGCCTGCTGCTAAGGTTTCATGGCAAATAACTTCCAGTGCGGGCGCTTTGAGTTCGATCTCGAGCGCCCGCTTGTCATGGGCATCGTCAACGTCACGCCCGACTCGTTTTCCGATGGCGGCGAGCACGCCGATACCGACAGCGCGATCGCCCACGCGCGCCAATTGATCGACGAAGGGGCCCATATCCTGGACCTGGGCGGCGAATCGACGCGGCCGGGCGCGCAGCCGGTCAGCGCGGCCGACGAGCTGGCGTGCATCCTGCCGCTGATCGAAGGGCTGCGCGACTGCGGCGTGCCGTTGTCGATCGACACCTTCAAGCCCGAGGTCATGCGCGCCGTGCTTGACGCCGGCGCCGACATGATCAACGACATCTACGGTTTCCGGCAGCCCGGCGCCATCGACGCGGTGGCGCGCTCGCGCTGCGGCCTGTGCGTCATGCACATGAAGGGCGAGCCGCGCACCATGCAGGAGGCGCCCGAGTACGCCGACCTGATGGGCGAAATCGGGGTCTTCCTGGGCGCGCGCGCCCAGCGGCTGCGCGCCGCGTGGGTCGACCCCCGGCGCATCGTGCTGGACCCGGGCTTCGGGTTCGGCAAGACCATGGATCAGAATTATCAGTTGCTGCGCCGCCTGGCCAGCTTGCGCGTCTCCAGCTACCCCCTGCTGGTGGGCGTCTCGCGCAAATCCATGATAGGCGCGGCCACCGGCAAGCCGGTGGGCGACCGCCTGGCCGGCAGCGTTGCCGCCGCGCTGGCATGCGTGGCGCGCGGCGCCGCCATCGTGCGTGTGCACGATGTCGCCGCGACCGTGGATGCGCTAAAAGTGTGGCAGGCGGCCGAACAAGGAGCAGTCCCTACATGAGTCAACGCAAATATTTTGGTACCGACGGCGTGCGCGGCGAAGTCGGCGGCCCGGTGATCAACGCCGCCTTCGCGCTGCGCCTGGGCTATGCCGCCGGCCGGGTGCTGGCGCGCGAACATCGCGAGCACGCCAGCGGGCGCGGCCGCAACCGGCCCCAGGTCGTGATCGGCAAGGACACCCGCATTTCCGGCTACATGCTGGAATCCGCCCTGGAAGCCGGCCTGTCGGCCGCCGGTATCGACGTGCTGCTGGCCGGGCCCGTCCCGACGCCGGCCGTGGCCTACCTGACGCGCACGCTGCGCCTGGCCGCCGGTATCGTGATCAGCGCCTCGCACAATCCGTACCAGGACAACGGCATCAAGTTCTTCTCCGCCCATGGCATGAAGCTGCCCGACGACATCGAGGCCGCCATCGAGCAGGCGGTGGACGAGCCGCTGGGCTGCGTCGGCTCGGAAGAACTGGGCCGCGCGCGCCGCATGGCCGACGCCCAGGGCCGCTACATCGAATTCTGCAAGAGCACCTTCCCGCACGACCTGGATCTCAACGGGCTGAAGCTGGTGGTCGACGCCGCCCACGGCGCCGCCTACAACGTCGCTCCGCATGTGTTCCGCGAACTGGGCGCCGAGGTGCATGCCATCGGCGTCTCGCCCGACGGCTTCAACATCAACAAGGGCGTGGGCGCGCTGCATCCGGAATCGCTGGCCGAGGAAGTGCGCGCGCGCGGCGCCGACCTGGGCATCGCGCTGGACGGCGACGCCGACCGCCTGCAGATGGTCGACGGCACCGGCCGCATCTACAACGGCGACGAACTGCTCTACGCCATCGTGCGCGAGCGCATGCAGCGCGGTCCGGTGGCCGGGGTGGTCGGCACCCTGATGACCAACTACGGCCTGGAGCGCCAGCTGCAGCAGATCGGCGTGGGTTTCGAGCGGGCCAACGTCGGCGACCGCTACGTGCTGGAGCAGATGCAGGCGCGCGGCTGGCTGTACGGCGGCGAAAGCTCGGGCCACCTGCTGTGCCTGGATTGCCATACCACGGGCGACGGCACGATCGCCGCGCTGCAGGTGCTGACGGCGCTGCGTCGCGCCGACGCCACACTGGCTGAATGGGTGGCCGACCTGCGCATGTATCCGCAGAGGATGATCAACGTGCCGCTGGCTCCCGGCCTGGACTGGAAAACCCACGACGGCCTGGCGCGCGCGCGCGGCGCCGTCGAGGCCGAGCTGGCCGGCCGGGGCCGGGTGCTGATCCGCGCCTCGGGTACCGAGCCCAAGCTGCGCCTGATGGTCGAGGCCGAGGACGAAGCGCTGGCGCAGGCCAGCGCCCAGAAGCTGGCCGACAGCCTGGGCGCCTGAGCAAGGTCCGGACCTGCCCGAAGGCCCGCCTGATGGCGGGCCTTTTTGTTGCGCGGGCGACGCAGGCATGCAAGGCCATGACTCTGTTTGTATCAAATAGTCAAGCGGGGTCGTATGGTCCTCGGTGGGGCGGCGTAAACTTCATAGTCACGTAACATATCGGTCAGATTACTGACATGACGCGCGGCCACACTGGCAGGACATTTAGGAGTTTCGCGCAATGCTCGAACTAGTACGCATCGATACGGGTTCCACTGCCGCCACTGCTTGGCCTGGCGCCGCGCCGCGCACCCTCGCGGTCGGCCTGGCGCGCACCGCGGAGGAGGTCGAGCAGATCCAGCGTCTGCGCTACGACGTCTTCACCGAGGATATGGGCGCCGTGTTTCCCCAGGCACAGGACGGCGTGGAGCAGGACCGCTTCGACCAGTGGTGCGAACACCTGATGGTGCGCGAGCTGGACACCGGGCGGGTGGTGGGTACCTATCGCATCCTGACGCCGGAAAAGGCGCGCGAGGCGGGCGGCTACTACTCGGAATCCGAGTTTGACCTGTCCGGGCTGGGCGCCCTGCGCGAGCAGCTGGTGGAAGTGGGCCGCTCGTGTACGCACGCCGACTACCGCAACGGCGCGGTCATCATGCTGCTGTGGTCCGGCCTGGCCGAATACCTGCGCCGCGGCGGCTACGAGTATGTGCTGGGTTGCGCCAGCGTCAGCCTGCGCGACGACGGCGTGACCGCCGCCGAAGTCTGGCGCAATGTCGCCCGCCACCTCGATGACCCGGCGCTGCCGCGCGTGCGGCCCCTGCACCGCTATCCGATCGAGCGCCTGAACAGCACCCTGCCGGCGCGCGTGCCGCCGCTGATCAAGGGCTATCTCAAGCTGGGCGCCAAGGTATGCGGCGAGCCGGCCTGGGATCCGGACTTCAACGCGGCGGACTTCCCGGTGCTGCTGAGCATGGCCGGCATGGACGAGCGCTACCGCCGCCATTTCGGCCTGGACCGGGAAGCCAGGCGCTGACATGCGTCGCACGCTGCGTCGTCTGCGCATCAGGCTGGTGCGGCGGGTGACCCGTCAGATCCGCCTGGAACTGAAGCAGCTGGAACGGCAGACCGACCTGACCTTGGACTGAGCCGACGGGGTGCTGGGGTGCCTGTCCCCGCGGGGACAGGCACCTTGTATCGGGGCAGGCTCCCCGGAAGTCAGCGGGAGCCAGTCCCCTTCGGGGACAGGCTCCCGGAGATCGGGTTTCAGGTTTCCAGCAATTCGAACGAGAAACCGACCTTGCTCCATTCGCCGTCTTCGGCGCGCAGGGTGAAGTCGCTCAGGGGGTGGCGGTTGAGCCAGGCCTGCTGGGCGCGCACCACGATGGATGTGCCCTTGATGGAGACGGCCAGCGGCAGCGGGGTTATGTCCTCGCGGCGGCGGAACAGCAGCGCGGCCAGGCGCAGGCACAGGATGGCGATCCACTGGCTGCGGTTGGCCACCAGGGATTCCAGCTTGCTCAGCTTGCCGTGATGGCCCAGGGCCAGCAGCGCCAGCAATTCCTGTTCGTCGTTGGAGAAGCCCGGCATGTCGGCGTGCTCGAGCACGTAGGCCGTGTGCTTGTGATAGGCGTTGTGGGCGATCGACAGGCCGACCTCGTGCAGGTCGGCCGCCCAGCCCAGCGCCAGCCGCAGCTCGGCGCGCTCGTGGCCGTCGCCGTCGGGCAGCAGGACGTCGAACAGCGCCAGCGCCGCCTGGCGCACGCGCCGCGCCTGGTTGGCGTCGACGTGGTAGCGCTTCATGAATTGCTGCACGGATTCGTGCCGCTTGTCGTGCTCGTCGTCGCGGCCCAGCAGGTCGTACAGCACGCCCAGCCGCAGCGCGCCGTCGCCGGTATGCATGACATCGATGTTCAGCTCGTCGAACAGGGCGCTCATGATGGCCAGGCCGCCGGGCAGCACGTCGGCGCGCTCCAGCTTGATGCCGGGCAGCTCGGCCGGGATGACGCGGCCCGACCGGATGATGCGGTCTTTCAGCTTGGCCAGGCCGGCGCGCGTGATGCCGCGGGTGGAGAAGCCGCATTCGGTCAGGATGGCGTACAGCGCCTTGGCGGTGCCCGACGAGCCATAGGCTTCCTTCCAGCCGGTCTTGCGGTATTGCTTGGAGATCACTTCGATTTCGCGCCGCGCTGCCAGCTCGGCCTGCTTCATCTGGTGGCTGTCGACCACGCCGTCGCCGAAGAACTGGCGGCTGAAGCTGACGCAGCCCATGTACAGCGAGGACATCAGGTTGGGCTCGACGCCCTTGCCGATGATGACTTCGGTGGAGCCGCCGCCGATATCGATCACCAGGCGGCGGTTTAGCGAGGGCGGCAGGCTGTGCGCCACGCCGGAGAAAATCAGCCGCGCTTCTTCGCGCCCGGCGATGACTTCGATGGGAAAGCCCAGCGCCCGTTCGGCGCGGGGCAGGAAATCGCGCGTGTTGCGGGCGACCCGGAACGTGTTGGTGGCGACCGCGCGCACCCGGCTGGGATGGAAACTGCGCAGCCGCTCGCCGAAGCGCTCGAGCACCGCCAGGGCGCGCGCCAGCGCGTCCTCGCCCAGGTTCTTGTCCTGGTCCAGGCCGGCGGCCAGGCGCACGGTCTCCTTGAGGCGGTCGATCTGGTAGATCTGGGCGGTGCCATCCTGCTGGACGACGCGGCCGATAGAAAGTCGAAAGCTGTTGGAGCCGAGGTCGACGGCGGCCAGAAGATGGTCCATGCGGCAGTTGTATTGGGCAGTCAGTTTGCTGGATTATAGAGATGCCATGTGACAGTCATGCCGATGCGGCGTTTTTCCCTTGCAGAACAAGGCATTGGGGGCCGGCGTGGCCCTTCCATGCGTCCCCGTTTTGGCGTACGCTATGCGGCATGCCGGCATGCGCGCGGCCGGGCGTCATAGAACCGTCACGATATTGCAGTAAAAACAAAAGCTGTCTCCTTTGCCTGGGCCCTGTATGACCTCTCGACCGCCGTCCGAGCCGCTGCTCCTGAATCGTGAACTGTCGCTGCTGAAATTCAATGAACGCGTGCTGGCGATGGCCGAGAATCCGCGTGTTCCCTTGCTTGAACGGCTGCGCTACGTGTGCATCGTCAGCTCCAACCTGGACGAGTTCTTCGAGATCCGCATCTCGACGCTGAAGGAGCAGCAGCGCCAGACCCCGACGCTGGTCGGGCCCGACGGCATGACGGCCGATGAAGCCTTCGAGCGGGTCCAGGTCAAGGTGCACGCGCTGGTGGCGAGCCAATACGCCTTGCTCAACGACGATATCCTGCCGCGCCTGCAGGCCGAGGGCATCGTGCTGCATCACGCCTCCGAATGGAACGCGCAGCAGCAGGAGTGGGCGCGCGAGGTCTTCAATCGCGACGTCATGCCGCTGCTGACGCCGATCGGGCTGGATCCGGCGCATCCGTTTCCGCGCGTCTACAACAAGAGCCTGAATTTCATCGTGGCCCTGTCGGGCGCCGATGCCTTCGGCCGCCAGGCGTCCATCGCCGTGGTGCAGGCGCCGCGCGCGCTGCCGCGCCTGATCAAGATGCCGCCCGAGATCTCCGGCCATCCCGACGGCTACATCCTGCTGACCTCGCTGCTGCGGGCCTTCGTGGGCGAACTGTTCCCCGGCCTGGAAATGCTGGGCTGTTACCAATGGCGCGTGACGCGCAACAGCGACCTGTTCGTCGACGAAGAGGAAGTCACCAACCTGCGCCATGCCCTGCAGGGCGAGCTGTCGCAGCGCAATTTCGGCGCGGCCGTGCGGCTGGAGGTCGACAAGCTGACCCCGCCCGACCTGGAGGCCTACCTGCAGCGCGAATTCTCGCTGGCGCCCGAGGACACCTACCGGGTCAGCGGCCCGGTGAACCTGTCGCGCCTGATGCAGTTGTGCAATTCCAACACCCGGCCGGACCTGCTGTTTCCCGCCTACCTGGCGCCCGTGCCGGCGCCGTTCGACCGCGTGGGCGAGAAGCCGGCCGAGCTGTTCGCCGCCGTGGCCGAGCAGGATCGCCTGCTGCACCATCCCTACCAGTCGTTCCAGCCGGTCATCGACTTCCTGACCG
This sequence comes from Bordetella pertussis 18323, assembly GCF_000306945.1. Classification (NCBI taxonomy): domain Bacteria; kingdom Pseudomonadati; phylum Pseudomonadota; class Betaproteobacteria; order Burkholderiales; family Alcaligenaceae; genus Bordetella; species Bordetella pertussis. The sequence goes on from NC_018518.1 coordinate 1,626,983, forward strand.
CCGCGGCGCTGGACCCGGACGTGATGGCGATCAAGCAGACCATCTACCGCACCGGCGAGGACTCCGAGCTGATGCAGATCCTGCTGGCGGCGGCGTGCGCCGGCAAGGAAGTCACCGTGGTGGTGGAGCTGATGGCGCGCTTTGACGAGCAGACCAACATCAACTGGGCCGCGCGCCTGGAGGAAGTGGGCGCGCACGTGGTCTATGGCGTGGTCGCGCACAAGACGCACGCCAAGATGGCGCTGGTGCTGCGCCGCGAGAAAGGGCGGCTGCGCCGCTACGCGCACCTGGGCACCGGCAACTACCATCCGCGCACGGCCCGCCTGTACACCGATTTCGGCCTGCTGACCGCCGATCCGCGCCTGTGCGAGGACATGGACAAGGTCTTTACCCAGCTGACCGGCCTGGGGGCGCGGCGCTCGCTCAAGGCGCTGCTGCAGTCGCCGTTCTCGCTGCACGACGGCATGGTCAGCCTGATCCGCGCCGAGACGCGCGCCGCGCGCGCCGGCAAGCGGGCGCGCATCATGGCGAAGATGAACTCGCTGCTGGAAGTGCAGGTCATCGAAGAGCTCTACAAGGCCAGCCAGGCCGGGGTCAAGATCGACCTGATCGTGCGCGGGGTATGCGCGCTGCGCGCCGGCGTGCCCGGGCTGTCGGAGAATATCCGGGTGCGTTCCATCGTGGGGCGCTTTCTGGAGCACTCGCGCGTGTTCTATTTCTATGCCGATGGCGCCGAAACCGTTTACCTGTCCTCGGCCGACTGGATGGACCGCAATTTCTTCCGGCGCGTGGAGATCGCCTTTCCCGTCTACGACAAGACGCTCAGGAAGCGCGTCATCGACGAGGCCTTCACCTACGCGCTGCGCGACAACCAGCTGGCCTGGCAGCAGCAGGCCGATGGCACCTATGCGCGGGTGCGCAACCGGCGCGAGGCCTACGACGTGCAGGAAGCGCTGATCCAGCGCCTGGGGCAGGACGGCTGAGCCGGCCCGCTGCCGCCTGGCCGCCCGCGGGCGGCCATTTTATTTTAAAATATTCAGTTTCTTATGGATAAATTCAAGTTGGGTATGTGACTGTCACTATCCTGTCATTTTGGGCTTCTAAGATGCATGCGTTGGCCGAGACAGGCGCCTTGAAAGCCTGCCGGATTTCCTCAACGAGCACAGAAGGAACCCAGATGTTCAAACGTGTCTTCAAACAGATTTCGATCGGCGCCGCGCTGAGCGCAGCCGTTTTCGCCGCCCAGGCCGCCGATGTGACCGGCGCGGGCGCGTCGTTCCCGTACCCCATCTACGCCAAGTGGGCCTCCGACTACAAGGCTGCCACCAACAACGCCGTCAACTACCAGTCCATCGGTTCGGGCGGCGGCCAGCAGCAGATCAAGGCCAAGACGGTCGACTTCGGCGCCTCGGATGACCCGCTCAAGGCCGAAGACCTGGAAAAGAATGGCCTGCTGCAGTTCCCGGCCGTGATCGGCGGCACCGTGCCGGTGATCAACATCGACGGCATCGCGCCGGGCCAGCTGAAGCTGTCGGGCGCCGTGCTGGCCGACATCTTCCTGGGCAAGGTCAAGAAGTGGGACGACGCCGCCATCAAGGCGCTCAACCCCGACCTGAAGCTGCCCTCGGCCGACATCGTGGTGGTGCACCGTTCGGACGGTTCGGGCACGACCTTCGGCTGGACCAACTACCTGTCGAAAGTGTCGCCCGCCTGGAAAGAGCAAGTGGGCGAGGGCAAGGCCGTCAAGTGGCCCACCGGCCAGGGCGGCAAGGGCAACGAAGGCGTGGCCGCCTACGTGGGCCAGCTGAAGAACTCGATCGGTTATGTCGAGTACGCCTACGCCAAGCAGAACAAGCTGGCCTGGACGCAGCTGCAGAACAAGGACGGCAAGTTCGTCCAGCCCGAGCAGAAGGCGTTCGCCGCCGCCGCCGCCAATGCCGACTGGAAGAGCGCGCCCGGCATGGGCGTGGTGCTGACCAACGAGCCGGGCGCCGATTCGTGGCCCGTGACCGCCGCTACCTTCATCCTGGTGCACAAGAGCCAGGACAAGCCGGTCCAGGGCCGCGCGGTGCTGGAGTTCTTCGACTGGGCGTTCAAGAACGGCGCCAAGTCGGCCGAAGCGCTGGACTACGTGCCGCTGCCCGAGGCCGTGACCACGGAAATCCGCGCCGCCTGGGGTGAAGTCAAGGGCGCCGACGGCAAGGCCGTGTGGCAGTAAGCCCGTATCGGCCAGGGCGCTGTCCGCCCTGGCCGGACCAGTGAACGGCGAGCGATCGCCGTCCTGACTTCGCGGGGCGCCGGGCGCCCCGCCATTGCGCCGACCCCTGGCCCTATCTCAAGGAAAGCCTGTCCATGAGCGCGGTAATGGATAATAGTGTGCCGCTGCCGTCCTCCACGGCCGATTCGACCACTACCGGCACGCCTTCGCCTATGAAGCAAAACAATAACGCGCTGATGGATGCGCTGTTCAAGAACCTCACCCGGACCTTCGCCTTCCTGGTGTTCATCCTGCTGGCCGCCATCATGATCTCGCTGATCTATGGCAGCCGCGAATCGCTGGCCAAGTATGGCCTGTCGTTCCTGTGGCTGAACGACTGGGATCCGGTCCAGCAGAACTACGGCGCGGTCGTGCCCATCATCGGCACGCTGCTGACCTCGTTCATCGCCTTGCTGATCGCCGTGCCGGTGTCGTTCGGCATCGCCATCTTCCTGACCGAGCTGGCGCCCACCTGGCTGCGCCGCCCGCTGGGCACCGCCGTCGAGATGCTGGCGGCCATCCCGTCCATCATCTACGGTATGTGGGGCCTGTTCGTCTTCGTGCCGGTGTTCCAGCAATACGTGCAGCCTGCGCTGATCGCCACGCTGGGCAGCGTGCCCATCATCGGCGGCCTGTTCGCCGGCCCGCCGTTCGGCATCGGCATCTTCACCGCCGGCCTGATCCTGTCGATCATGATCATTCCGTTCATCGCCGCCGTCATGCGCGACGTGTTCGAGCTGGTGCCCCCCATACTCAAGGAGTCCGCCTACGGCCTGGGCAGTACCACCTGGGAAGTCATGTGGCGCGTCGTGCTGCCCTTCACCAAGTCGGGCGTCATCGGCGGCATCATGCTGGGGCTGGGCCGCGCGCTGGGCGAGACCATGGCGGTGACCTTCGTGATCGGCAACGCCTTCCGCTGGTCGGGCTCGCTGTTCTCGCCGGGCAACTCGATCGCCTCGGCGCTGGCCAACGAATTCAACGAGGCAGGCGGCATCCAGAAATCGGCGCTGCTCGAACTGGGCCTGATCCTGTTCCTGATCACCACCGTCGTGCTGGCTTTCTCGAAAATGCTGCTGGTGCGCCTGTCCAGGGCCGAGGGCCGCCAGGCCTGATGCACGAGCAAGGATAACTACATGGCTCAATCGGCAATCTCCATGAACAACGGCGTCTACCGGCGCCGCCACCTGGTCAACAAGGTCATGTTGACTATCTCGCTGGGCGCGCTGCTGTTCGGCCTGTTCTGGCTGTTCTGGATCATCGCGACCCTGCTGGTCAAGGGCGCGCCCGCGCTGTCGTTCACGCTGTTCACGGAAATTACGCCCCCGCCCGGGCAGGCCGGCGGCCTGCTCAACGCCGTGGTGGGCAGCGTGCTGATGGCCGGCGTGGGCACCCTGATCGGCACGCCGGTGGGCATCCTGGCCGGCACCTACCTGGCCGAGTACGGCCAGCGCGGCTGGCTGGCGCCGGCCACACGCTTTCTCAACGACGTGCTGCTGTCGGCGCCGTCCATCATCATCGGCCTGTTCATCTACGCCGTGTACGTGGCCCAGGTCGGCCACTACTCGGGCTGGGCCGGCGCGCTGGCGCTGTCCATCCTGGTGATCCCGGTGGTGGTGCGCACCACCGACAACATGCTGCTGCTGGTGCCCAACAGCCTGCGCGAGGCCACCGCCGCGCTGGGCTGCCCCAAGTGGCGCATGATCACCCTGGTGTGCTATCGCGCCGCCAAGACCGGCATCATCACCGGCGTGCTGCTGGCGATTGCCCGCATCTCGGGCGAGACCGCGCCGCTGCTGTTCACCGCGCTGTCCAACCAGTTCATGTCGCTGAACATGAACGCGCCCATGGCCAACCTGCCGGTCGTCATCTACCAGTACGCCGCCAGCCCCTTCAAAGACTGGAACAACCTGGCCTGGGCTGGCGCCACGCTCATCACGCTGCTGGTGCTGGGCATCAACATCCTGGCCCGCAACCTGTTCCGCAAATCGTGATCGCCGCCGCCGGCGCCCGCGGGGCGCCGGCCATAGGAAGCAAAATGGAAAACACCGCAACCGCTGCCAAAGCCAAGCTGGAAGTCAAGAACCTGAATTTCTACTACGGCAAGTTCCATGCGATCCGCAATGTGAACATGTCGATCCGCGAGAACAAGGTCACCGCCTTCATCGGCCCGTCGGGCTGCGGCAAGTCGACGCTGCTGCGCACCTTCAACCGCATGTTCGAGCTGTACCCCGGCCAGCGCGCCGAAGGCGAGATCCTGCTCGACGGCGAAAACCTGTTGACGTCCAAGACCGATATTTCGCTGATTCGCGCCAAGGTCGGCATGGTGTTCCAGAAGCCCACGCCGTTTCCCATGAGCATCTACGACAACATCGCCTTCGGCGTGCGCCTGTTCGAGCGGCTCAGCAAGGGCGAGATGGACGAGCGGGTCGAGTGGGCGCTGAGCAAGGCGGCGCTGTGGAACGAGGTGAAGGACAAGCTGCACCAAAGCGGCAACAGCCTGTCGGGCGGCCAGCAACAGCGCCTGTGCATCGCGCGCGGCGTGGCCATCAAGCCCGAAGTGCTGCTGCTCGACGAGCCCTGCTCGGCGCTGGACCCGATCTCCACCGCCAAGATCGAGGAACTGATCGCCGAACTCAAGCACGAGTACACGGTGGTGATCGTCACGCACAACATGCAGCAGGCGGCGCGCTGCTCCGACTACACCGCCTACATGTACCTGGGCGAGCTGATGGAGTACGGCGCCACCGACCAGATCTTCGTCAAGCCGGCGCGCAAAGAGACGGAAGACTACATCACCGGCCGCTTCGGCTGAGGCCGGCCGGCGGGCCGATTCTGGTATAGTTGCGATCCTTCGGGGCGTAGCGCAGCCTGGTAGCGCATCTGCTTTGGGAGCAGAGGGTCGCGAGTTCGAATCCCGCCGCCCCGACCAATATCCATGCGGTTCTTGGGATTTTCGCAGTGCACGAAAACCCAAATGTGGACACGAAATGCGGCCATATCCCTGAAATAGCCGCTCCATGCATGTCAAAGCCCCGATACGGATTTCCGGTCGGGGCTTTCGCGTTTCTGCGGGCGTGCTAGGTGTGAAGATTCAATAGGTTGTATGCATGGTTCATCCGAACCGGATTTGAGAAACTGGAAATCGCCACCCCCCCAGTTCACTCAAGGAGCCCGGCCGGATGAACACCCATAAGCATGCCCGATTGACCTTCCTACGTCGACTCGAAATGGTCCAGCAATTGATCGCCCATCAAGTTTGTGTGCCTGAAGCGGCCCGCGCCTATGGGGTCACCGCGCCGACTGTGCGCAAATGGCTGGGCCGCTTCCTGGCTCAGGGCCAGGCGGGCTTGGCCGATGCGTCCTCGCGCCCGACGGTCTCGCCCCGAGCGATTGCGCCGGCCAAGGCGCTGGCTATCGTGGAGCTGCGCCGCAAGCGGCTGACCCAAGCGCGCATCGCCCAGGCGCTGGGCGTGTCAGCCAGCACCGTCAGCCGCGTCCTGGCCCGCGCCGGTCTGTCGCACCTGGCCGACCTGGAGCCGGCCGAGCCGGTGGTGCGCTACGAGCATCAGGCCCCCGGCGATCTGCTGCACATCGACATCAAGAAGCTGGGACGTATCCAGCGCCCTGGCCACCGGGTCACGGGCAACCGACGCGATACCGTTGAGGGGGCCGGCTGGGACTTCGTCTTCGTGGCCATCGATGACCACGCCCGCGTGGCCTTCACCGACATCCACCCCGACGAGCGCTTCCCCAGCGCCGTCCAGTTCCTCAAGGACGCAGTGGCCTACTACCAGCGCCTGGGCGTGACCATCCAGCGCTTGCTCACCGACAATGGCTCGGCCTTTCGCAGCCGCGCCTTCGCCGCGCTGTGCCATGAGCTGGGCATCAAGCACCGCTTTACCCGACCTTACCGCCCACAGACCAATGGCAAGGCCGAACGCTTCATCCAGTCGGCCTTGCGTGAGTGGGCTTACGCTCACACCTACCAGAACTCCCAACACCGAGCCGATGCCATGAAATCCTGGCTACACCACTACAACTGGCATCGACCCCACCAAGGCATCGGGCGCGCTGTACCCATCTCCAGACTCAACCTGGACGAATACAACCTATTGACAGTTCACACCTAGCGCGTCGCGGGCCGGGCGCAGCACCATCAGCGCCGTCAGGACGCAGAAGAAACACAGTCCGGACAGCAGCACCGGCCGGAGCTCGTCGCGGCGAAGGTTGAAGAACGCTGCCAGTCGGGTTTTGTGCGCTGGGCTGATCATCCTGGCGGGCCTGTGCGGGGCGTGTTCGCGAACGGTGGGGCGGCAAGCGGTCGGGAAGGACGCCGGTGCGGGGCATGGCGATCGAGGGCTTGCGGCGTCACGCCCACCGTAGCCGGTTACGCCTTGCGGGGCAAGCATCGCAAGGAATGGCCGTTGCCTGCGGAACTCGAGCTATGCGGACGGATTCCCCAACGGCTACCATCTGCCGGATGAACGGCGCCGAGTATAGGGCGGCGAGGCCATCCGGCCGCCGCAGCGCAGTCTCGATGCGTCCCTGCAATGGCGAATGCCCGGCCGCAGGGCCTGAGCGTCTTTTCCCGACAGCGTGTTTGCACGGCAACTCGAAGCCAGCCCGATGCCGCCCAGTATTCTCCACGGAGAGCGAGCCTGATGAGCACCTTGAGCATTCATACCCTGACCCGCAGAGTGGATTTATTCACGCTGCGCCTGTTCCTGACAGTCGTGGAGGAAGGGCAGATACGCAAAGCCGCGGTCCGCGAGAATATCGCGCCGTCCGCCGCCACCAAGCGGATCCAGGATCTAGAGGAAATCGCCGGATTGCCGCTTTTCGAACGGCAGCCCGCCGGCGTCGTGCCGAACGCAGCCGGCGTCGTACTGGCGCGCTATATCCGGGAACTGTTCGGCAATCTTGAAGAAATGCGCCGTGAACTGGGGGAATACTCGGACGGGGTTCGTGGCAGCCTGACGGTCGCCACGACGGGTTCTCTCATCGTCCAATACGTCGCCAAAGAGATCGGCGAGTTCTCGCGGAATTATCCCCAGATCGATCTGGCGCTGGAGCAGCACCTCAATCCGGACGCGATCCGGGCGGTCGTGTCCGGCGGGGCGGATCTCGCGATTTATCTGGTGGGCATGGACGTGCACGAGGAGGGCCTGGATGTCACCCCGTACCGCACGGATCGCCTGGTGGCCCTGGCGCCCGCCGGCCATCCCCTGGCCGAAAAAGCCGGCGTAACGCTTGCCGATCTGCTGGGCCATGCGTTCATCAGCGTCGAACCGTCAACGGCAATGATGGCGGATATTTCCAAGGCCGCGAAATCCAGCGGTCTCGCGGTCAAGCCGAAATTCCATGTGACGAGCGTGGAGGCGGCGCGCAGCCTGGTGGAAGAGGGGCTGGGCGTCACCATTCAGCCGGAATGCATGCTTCCGGTGGCGTATCAGCGGCGCGTATCGGTGCTGCGCCTCGACGAAGCCTGGGCCTTGCGCAAGGTCCATATTGGCACCAGGCGGGGCCGGGCGCCGACCGCGGCGACGCGCTTGCTCATCGAGCAACTCATCGCGCAGCCCAGAGGGTCGGACGCCACTCTCGAAGCGGGACGGTCCGTGGCTGCTGGATAACCCGCGATTCGTGTTTCGCGAATCCGGCATTCGCCAATGGCTGCTTGAGGGCGGTCGGGCAACTGCATAGCATTGTGTCAGACAAGAGCGGTGAGAACGCACGCAATGCCAGTGGTTGGCGATACCGTGAATCGGTGCGCCGTCCGTCAAGACGGTCCGTACTCATGCGTGGACGAGAAAACGCAGACGCGGCGCTGCAGCGCGCGTGCCTGGGGATCGTTGCGCCGACGGATTGCACCTGTTCACCACTGTTCCTGTCGAGACAGGCGAAATGGGTATCAGCCCATGTAATGCCGACAAAAAACAGCAGAGGAGACAATCATGTCGGGACATTTTGGAGCAAGGGGCAAGCGCGGATCGGTTGGGTCCAGGCTTGCGGCGGCCTCGCTTTTTGCATGCGCGACGGGGCTGGTCGCCGCCAATGTGAGCGCGGCGGACCGGAATGCCGCGCCCATCACGATCGTCGTGCCGTTCGCCTCCGCCACGGCGACAGACGTCGCGGCGAGATACATAGGCCAGAAGATAACCGAGTCCACCGGCAGGGCCGTGGTCGTCGATAACCGGCCTGGCGCCAACGGAATCATCGGCATCCAGACGGCCAAGTCCCTGCCGAGCAGTGCGAACGTCATCTTGATGACCAGCAACACGACCCAGGCGGCGAATCCCAGCCTGTTCAAGGACCTGCCATACGATCCCGTCGCGGACTTCAAGCCGATCACCACGATAACGATTGGCGGCGTCCTGCTGGTTGTGAATCCGGCATCCGGCATCAAGAACGTCTCTGAATTGGTCGAAGCCGCGAAGAAGAATCCCGGCAAGCTGACATTCGGAAGCGGGAATTCCACGTCGCAGGCGGGTGGCGAGATGCTGAAGCAGGCGGCCGGCATCGACATCCTGTATGTCCCGTACAAATCCAGCCCTGCGGCGATGGCCGACCTGATGGGCGGGCAGATCGACATGGCGTTCTCGGATCCGATCTCCGTGAAACCCTTGATTGCCGCGGGAAGGCTGAGGGCTATCGGAGTGACCGCGAAAAAAAGGATTCCGGGGTTCGACGACGTGCCAACCTTGCAGGAGGAAGGCCTCAAGGATTACGACCTGTCCGGATGGATTGCCGCCTACACCCCAAGCACCGCATCCGACGAGCAAGTGCAAAGCTATAGCAAGCTGATCGTCGACATCCTGAAGCTGAAGGAAAGCGAGGCGTTCTTCGGGGAGCGGGGGTGGCGAGTGGTGGCGGACAGCCCGTCTGCGCTTGCGTCGTTCCAGCAAGCCGAAACCGCTCGCTGGAAAACACTGGTCGAGACTTCGGGAATGAAGATCAACTGACCATACGCCGGCCGGCTCCGGAGGCGCTTCGTAATGTCCATTTGAGATCGATGCATCACATGACCCCTGTACTCGTCACCAGCCTGTCCGATGGCATCTTCACCATCAGGCTGAACCGTCCGAATGAGAGAAACGCGTTGAATGACGCCTTGTGCGCGGCATTGGTGCAAGCGTGCGAGCAGGCGGCGCACGACCCGGGCGCGCGCGTGGTGGTGTTGTGCGCTGCAGGTCCGGCCTTTTGCGCGGGCGGAGACGTCAAATCCATGGCCGCGCCCGCCGCGGCGGTGCAAAACAAGGGGGCGCAACGATTCCGCGAAATGAAGCATTTCATGACTGCGGCGAAGCTGCTGAACGAAATGCCGAAGCCGACCGTGGCGCTTGTCCACGGCGCGGCGGCCGGCGCCGGGCTGAGCCTGGCGCTGGCCTGCGATTTCCGCATCGGTACGCCGAACGCCAAGCTGACCACGGCTTTCGCGAAAGTCGGCTTGTCCGGGGACTATGGCGGGACATACTTCCTGCAGCGCATTGTCGGTCCGGCGAAGGCCCGTGAACTGTATTTATTGAGTCCGGTGCTGTCCGGACGCGAAGCGCTGCAGCTGGGGCTGGTGACCAGGGTTTATCCGGAAGCGGAGTTCGAGGCGGAATTGGCGGCCTTCGTGCGTGCCCTGGCCAGTGGCCCGACGACGACGTATGGATTCATCAAGGACAACCTGAACGAGAACCTGATCTGCCCCTTCGATGACGCCCTGGACGGCGAAATCCATCGTCACTTGCGTTGCAAGGACACCGCCGATTACCGGGAGGCGATCTGCGCCTTCGCGGAGAAAAGGGCGCCGGTGTTTCGCGGACATTAGCGCCAGCCGTAGTCCCGGCTGCAGCCGGCTCACGATCGGGCGCCAGCCTGCGGTCCGGCATCGACGCATACGTCTCGAGCCATGCGCCGGCTCGATCCATGCAAAGGTTCCGCGGGAGTTTATCCCATGGAAATTACCAGGTAGAGGTAGACGTGAATACGCGAATAAAACCGGTGCGGTCGTTCCTGTTCGTGCCAGGCAACAAGGAATCCATGCTCGACAAGGCTGCCCAGGCGGGCGCCGATGCGCTGATACTCGATCTGGAAGACAGCGTGCCGAGTCCGGAAAAAACGGCGGCGCGTGCGCTGGTCGCCAAGAAGATTCCCGAGCTCATTGCGCAGAATCAGCGAATCTGGGTGCCCATCAACCGTACTGCACATATCTATGATCTCGACGACATCCTGGCGGTGGCGCCAGCCGGCATCGAGGGCATATATATCTCCAAGCCGGGAGGGCCGGAAGACGTATACATGGCCTCATGCATGATCGCCGAGGCGGAGGCGCGCGCCAACCTGCCGCTGGGATCGATCGGGCTCATTCCCCTGCTGGAAACCGCGCGGTCCATGCAGCTTTGCTACGAAATCGCGCAGATGCCTCGTGTGGCCGGCATCGTCGGCGCCACCGCCAGGAATGCCGACATGGGGCGCGCGCTGAAATTCGTCTGGACTGCCGAAGGCCGCGAGACCGAATACTTGAAATCCCGTGTGGTCATGGCCGCGCGTGCGGCCGGCAAGCAGGCGATAGGCGGGCTCTGGCAGCAGATCAAGGACCTCGACGGACTGGCGAAGTCCTCCGCGTTCGACCGGCAGCTTGGCATGTCGGGGGAGCTGGTCCTGCACCCGATGCAGGTCGAAACGATCAATCGCACCTATACGCCGACGGCCGAGGACGTCGCGTACTACCAGGGGATGATCGAGGCGCTCGACGCGGCCCAGGCCCAAGGGCGGGCATCGGTCATGTACGAGGGTGAACACATCGACATCGCCCACGTCAAGACCGCGCACGAAGTCATTGCGCTTGCGCAATCGTTCGGCAACTGAGCGCGATGGCGTGTATTCGGGAGTGTTAAATGGCTGGTCTGTATTTCGAAGATTTCAAGGCCGGGATGGTCGTGCAGCACGCCATCCGCCGTACCGTTACCGAGACGGACAACGTGCTGTTCTCCGCCCTGACCTACAACTGCGCGCCGCTGCATATCGACGCCGAGTACAGCGCCGACACCATATATGGCCAACGCCTGGTCAACAGCATGTTCCTGCTGGCGCTGGTGGCCGGCGTCACCGTCTATGAAACGACCCTGGGCAATACCCTGGGAAATCTGGGTTTCGGGGAGATCGTGTTTCCCAAGCCCACTTTCCATGGCGACACCATCCGTGTCGAGACGGAAATCCTGCAAACGCGGTTGTCCAGGAGCCGCACGGACTCCGGCATCGTGACTTTCAAGCATGTGGCCAGGAATCAGCGCGACGAGATCGTGTGCACCGCCGTGCGGACAGGCTTGATGATGCTCAGGCCAGCCGCCTGATTCGTCGCTCGGGCAGCGGGCGGCGAACTCGCCATCCGGCCGCCGGCAATCGGCTGCGTGGGGAACAAGGAGACGTTCATGGCAGTAACAGGCCTTCTGGAGGGCATTCGCGTCCTCGACATGACCGTGGCGCTGGCCGGGCCCTACGCGTCGATGCTGCTGGGCGGCCTGGGCGCCGAGGTCATCCGCGTCGAGGCGCCGGGCGGCAGCGACCTGGGCCGCAGCAATCCGCCGTTCGTGGGGCCGGGCGGGGTCAACTTCGGCCAGCAGGGCAGCGACGATGTGTCGCTGACATTGCTGAACCGCGCCCGCAACAAGAAGAGCATCACGCTCAACGTCAAGGATCCGGAGGGGCGGGCGCTGTTCGCCAGGCTGCTGCGCGAAAGCGATGTCTTCATCGAGAACCTGAGCGAAGGGGCCTCGGAGCGCCTGGGCGTGGACTATGCCCGTGTGCGGGAAATCAACGATCGCATCATCTATGCGTCGATCAAGGCCTTTGGCGAGCCCAGCAAGTACCAGAACCTCAAAGGCATGGACATCCTGGTGCAGGCGCTGTCGGGCCTGATGGCGGTGACCGGCGAGGCGTCGGGTCCGCCGATGCGCTGCGGGGTGCCGGTGGCGGACCTGCTGGCGCCGCTGTACATGGTCAACGGCATCCTGGCGGCGCTGATCTACCGGGGCAGGACGGGCAAGGGGCAGAAGATCCAGGTGTCCATGCTCGATTGCCTGTCGTCCTGGGTGGCCGAGGAGCATTTCGATGTGCTGGCCCAGGCGGGTTTCCGCATGCGCACCGGCAACAACCACGAGCGCCTGGTGCCGTTCGGGACCTACGAATGCGTGGACGGCCACATCGCCATCGCGGCGGTGCACCCGGACTGGTTCGCCAGCCTGCTCGATGCCATGGGCCGGGCCGACCTGCAGCGCGACCCGCGCTTTGCCGACCGCGGCACGCGGATGCGCCATGCCGCCGACCTCGCTGCGCTGGTGTCCGAGTGGACCCGGGACAAGACGGTTGCCTTTGTCGAGCAGGCCCTGGTGCAGGAGCGCGGCGTGCCGGCGGCGCGGGTGCGCACGCCGCTGGAGATGCTGGACGATCCGGACCTGCACCGCAGCGGCGCCATCACCGATTTGCAGACCCCCGATGGCGGCACGGTGCGCGGCATGGGGCTGCCCATCGGTTTCTCGGAATGCCACGCGCAATTCGATGTACCGGCCCAGGCGCTCGGCCAGACCAGTGCATCGGTGTACGCGGACATATTGGGCCTTTCCGACGCCGAGATCCGGCGGCTGGAAGAAAAAGGCGTGATCTGACGCGACCGGGCGGAGACGTCTGGACTGCAGCACGTGCCCGCTGGCTGCGGGCACGCGCGCTGCTGCGCGTAAGCGTCGATGCGCTGGCATCCGCTGGCGCAAGCGTGAACCGGCGCGAGGGGGGGCCAAATAATGGCACATGAAGCGCGCATGGCGTGCGCGGCGCGCCGTTTCCTGACCCGGTGCGGGCCAATATTGTGCAGTACATGGTGCTCTATTAAGGAAAGTTTGAGTCGCCATGATTTTTATTTATTCGATGGGGTTGACGCTTGGAAGGGGGCGTGTCCGCCAATACACTCAGACGCGAGCATCGTTCGGGATGCGTGATCCGCGTAGTCGGAAATCACGAAGCGGATGTTGAGCATCGGTAAACCCCAGGGGTAGCTGTGAAGATTCAATAGGTTGTATGCATGGTTCATCCGAACCGGATTTGAGAAACTGGAAATCGCCACCCCCCCAGTTCACTCAAGGAGCCCGGCCGGATGAACACCCATAAGCATGCCCGATTGACCTTCCTACGTCGACTCGAAATGGTCCAGCAATTGATCGCCCATCAAGTTTGTGTGTCTGAAGCGGCCCGCGCCTATGGGGTCACCGCGCCGACTGTGCGCAAATGGCTGGGCCGCTTCCTGGCTCAGGGCCAGGCGGGCTTGGCCGATGCGTCCTCGCGCCCGACGGTCTCGCCCCGAGCGATTGCGCCGGCCAAGGCGCTGGCTATCGTGGAGCTGCGCCGCAAGCGGCTGACCCAAGCGCGCATCGCCCAGGCGCTGGGCGTGTCAGCCAGCACCGTCAGCCGCGTCCTGGCCCGCGCCGGTCTGTCGCACCTGGCCGACCTGGAGCCGGCCGAGCCGGTGGTGCGCTACGAGCATCAGGCCCCCGGCGATCTGCTGCACATCGACATCAAGAAGCTGGGACGTATCCAGCGCCCTGGCCACCGGGTCACGGGCAACCGACGCGATACCGTTGAGGGGGCCGGCTGGGACTTCGTCTTCGTGGCCATCGATGACCACGCCCGCGTGGCCTTCACCGACATCCACCCCGACGAGCGCTTCCCCAGCGCCGTCCAGTTCCTCAAGGACGCAGTGGCCTACTACCAGCGCCTGGGCGTGACCATCCAGCGCTTGCTCACCGACAATGGCTCGGCCTTTCGCAGCCGCGCCTTCGCCGCGCTGTGCCATGAGCTGGGCATCAAGCACCGCTTTACCCGACCTTACCGCCCACAGACCAATGGCAAGGCCGAACGCTTCATCCAGTCGGCCTTGCGTGAGTGGGCTTACGCTCACACCTACCAGAACTCCCAACACCGAGCCGATGCCATGAAATCCTGGCTACACCACTACAACTGGCATCGACCCCACCAAGGCATCGGGCGCGCTGTACCCATCTCCAGACTCAACCTGGACGAATACAACCTATTGACAGTTCACAGGTAGCCATGAAAAGAATTTTCGCTGCAGTCGCCTTCATGATCAGCGCATTTGTCCATGCGGCCAGCCCATATCCAGAAAAATCGATAACCATCGTTAATCCGTTCGGCGCGGGCACGGCCTCGGATACTGTTATTCGCGCCTTGGGAAATCGTCTGGGCTCGGCGCTGAACGTGCCCGTTGTCGTCGAAAACCGTCCGGGTGCAAATGGGATTGTCGGCACGTTGCGGGGTGTGCGGGCGCCGAATGACGGCTATACGATATTCGTCACCACCGGGACCACCGTGTCGCAGAATTCCTGGCTGTTCAAGGACATTAATTATGATCCGATGACCGACTTTGTTGGCATCGCAGTGCTGGGTGGATTTCCTCTGTCTATTGTGGTGCCGCCACAAAGCCCATATCGCGATTTCAAGGAATTAATGCAGGCGATCCACACGAGCACGCAAGGTATCACCTATGCGACGGCTTACGGCATGCAGACCGTGTGCGGGGAACTGCTTGGCAAGGCTGCGAAGGGCAAGGTGCTCGGCATTCCCTATAAATCGACGCCGCCAGCCGTGCTGGACGTGACGGCAGGGCGGGTTGCCTTCGCATGCGGCGAGACGGCAACCACGTTGAGCGCCTTGCAAGGCCGGACACTGCGGGCGCTCGCGGTCATCAATCCTGGCGGATCGAAATACATACCCGGCGTGCCGTCGGTCCAGGAGAGCCTCCCCGATTTTCCGATCATGCAATCCTGGATCGGTCTCGCAGCGCCTCGCGGGATAGATTCGAAGAAGGTGGAACTGCTGTCCAGGGAGATATACAAGATTGCGTCGGATCCTGCGTTTGCAGACTCCCTCTCGGGGCTGGGCTACGCGTCGACGCCGATGGATGCGGCTGCCACTGCCCAGTTCATGAAGAGCGATTTTTCGAGATGGAGAGACCTGATCAAACATGTCGGAATCCAGCCTCAATAACCATTGCATGGACGTAGATTCAAAAAAATGAAGGCCAAGGTCATCGACGGTAGCCGCGCGTCGGCGCGTATCAGGGAGCAATTGAAGGAACGCGTGGCCTGCCTGCGCGCCAGAAACATAAGACCGGGCCTGGCGGTGCTCCTGGTCGGCGAAGATCCGGCTTCGCAGGTATATGTGCGTAATAAGGTGGCGGCCTGCGAGCAAGTGGGGATTCACTCCGTCACGGAGCGCTATCCCTCTGCCTGGACGGAGAATCAACTGCTCGACCGGATTGCCTCGCTTCATGGCGATCCTGCCATCAATGGCATTCTGGTGCAGTTGCCCTTGCCGCCGCATATGAGCGCGCACCGCGTCATCGAAGCAATATCGCCGCTCAAGGACGTCGACGGTTTCCATATCAGCAACGCAGGCCTGCTCATGACAGGGAAGCCGCAATTCCAGCCCTGCACCCCTTATGGGGTAATGAAACTTCTGGAATCCGAAGGGGTATCGCTGCGCGGCGCCGAAGCGGTAATTGTCGGCGCCAGCAATATCGTCGGAAAACCTATGGCGATGTTGCTGCTGGCGGCCGGGGCGACCGTGACGATATGCAATTCGAAGACACGCGATCTGGCCGGGCAGGCTCGCCGGGCCGACGTGCTGATTGTCGCCGCCGGCCGGGCCGGGATTGTCGATGGATCGATGATCAAGCCCGGCGCAGTTGTCATCGATGTCGGCATCAACCGTAGCCCAGACGGCCGCCTGTGCGGAGATGTCGACTATGGCTCGGCTGCCAAGGTCGCAGGCGCGATCACGCCGGTGCCGGGCGGAGTGGGACCGATGACCATTGCAATGCTGCTTGCCAATACCGTCGAGGCGGCGGAACGATCGGCTATCTGAGCCGCTTACATCAAGGCCGATAGCGTTCGATAGGTTTTCTCATCGATGTGCATGCCGTCGCGCTCGGACGCCGCGCGGTTCGCATAGCGCCGGTCCGACGGTAGCCGGGTCTGGCCGGCCGCGTTCAGCATTTCGCAAAGAAGCTGCGTTCGATCGGAGAAATCGCCGCCGGCGGATTTGCTCGCGTCTATCAGGATCACCGTTTGGCCTGCCCTGGACGTCTGAGCGCCGGGGTGGGAGCTTTGGTCTATTTCCGACGAGAATGCGCCGTCCGTGAGTGCAGCGCTCAGTAGCTCGACCATCATGGCCAGGGCCGATCCCTTGTGCGCGCCAAAAGGCAGCAGGCTGCCGCCGGCGATGATCGCCTCGGGGCTCGTGGTGGGTTGGCCTTGCGCGTCCAGGCCATATCCCTGCGGCAGCGACTCGCCGTGCTGGGCGGCCAGGCGGATCTCTCCGAACGCGACAGCGCTGGTGGCCAGATCGAACACGAGCGGGGAGTGGCCCTTCCGAGGCGCGGCAAATGCAAGGGGATTGGTGCCATAGACGGGCGTATTCCCCCCGAACGGCGCCATCCTGGCAACCGCATTCACGGTGGTGATGGCGATGAAGCCCGCTTCGGCAAATGGCTCCACATCCAGCCACAAGGCGCCGAAGTGATGCGAGTTCCGTATCGCCGCCAACGCAATACCGTTCTTCGACGCGCGTTCCATCAAGAGGGCTCTGGCCGCGGCAAGCGCGGGTTGCGCGAAGCCGTTGCGGGCGTCCACGCGCAGAAAACCGCCAGCCACCGCGTCGATGACGGGTTCCGCATGGCCGTCGACATACCCGCTTTTGAGCGAGTCGACGTATCCCGGAACGCGAAAGAGGCCGTGGCTACGGGCGCCGTCGCGGTCGGCACGGGCGACCGTGTCGGCCAGAATGTGCGCCACTGTAGCCGATGTGCCGTTTTTCTCGAAGATCGAGGCCAGCAGCATCTTCAAGTCGTCGAATGCGATGGTCCTGCTTTCAGTGTCCTTGCCGGGATTCGCTGTCATTCGATACCCTCGCTTGAGATGTCTGGTTGACGCCGTGCTCCGGTCGTCTTCGAATGCCCGGCGATTCCCGGCCATTCGCCCATCATTGCATGCCGATCCAGGGATGGATGGATATAGGCCAGGCGTGCAAGGCACTCTTCCTTGAGTACGGACACGGTGATGTCGAACGTGTCCTTGATAAGCGAGTCGAATTCGCCGCCTCTGGCGAGCAGATAAATCGACCTGGAGTCTCCGCTCGACTGCAGGAAACCTATCCCGACCCGTTTGGCGTGCTCTTGCGCCTGCAGCAGGCACAGTGGTGTGGTCAGCGCCCACCCCAGTCCGCCGGCAACCATCGAGGTCAGCGTGTCGGCGGTGTCCACCTCGAGAAACTGTGGAATCTCCAGATCCGCGCGCCGCAGCACGGTTTCGGCCTGTCGGCCCAGGTGGGACTGGCTGCGATACCGGATCATGGGAAGCTGTGCGCTGAGCAGCGCCAGGTTCGTGTTCTCGCGGTCCGCGACCTCCAGGCCAGGCGGGAATATCACCACGAACTGTTCGGTCAATACCCGATAGCGAACCAGGCCATTTTCACGATGCATGGGCTCGCTGGTGATGGCCAGGTCGACCCGGCGATCGATCAGCGCGGCGCCTACGTCGAAAGACAAGCCCGTCTGCAGTTTCAGCTGGGCTACTCTCGGCATTAACTGCTTGATAATGGACGTGCCACAGGTGGTGGCGACGGAGTCCACAAGACCCAAACGGATGGCGGGCCTGACGCCATGCCCCGCCTCAAGCACCGCGCCCTTCAGATTCAATGCGGCCGAAACCAGCTGCTCGCCGCGTTCATACAATACATAGCCGGCGCTGGTGAGCGTCAGCGGCCGGCGGTTGCGATCAAGCAGCTTGATGCCGAATTGTTCCTCGAGTTGTCCGATCGCTTGCGACACGGCCGATTGCGTCAGGCCGAGTTTCGATGCCGCGATGGACATGTTTTGGTCCTTTGCAGCGGCGAGGAATATTCTCAGAGCCTGCATGTCGATGATCTTCGGCGCTGTCATGGCTGGACGCCCTTCGCAGGACAAGGCTTCGTGGGAAGTCGAGAATAGCGTCGCGTCCCGGGCCTGTCTATCCGTAGACCTCCGTAAAGTGGCGCAGCCAGTTACCGCCGATGATGCCGGCCACCTCTTTCTCGGCATAACCCCGATCGAACAGGCCTTGCGTCAGGTTCGGCAGTTGTTTGATGCTGGCGATGCCGAGCGGATAATCCTGAAGATGGAATTCCTCGACGGTGCCGAATATGTCGGGACGCCGGGTGCGCCACAGGCGGCTGGCAGCGGGCATGGTCGATCTATCGCTTTTATAGGCTTCGACGAAATCGAGCCCGAATCCAACGTGGGCGGCATCGATGGTTTTCACCCAGTGGTCGGCATGATCGAGCGGTTCGTTCAACGTCGCATTTTCCGGGTGTACTGTCTTGGGCAACCCGCAGATACCCATGATTCCGCCCTTGGCGCGTATGGCGCGCGCCGTCTCGTCCGTCGTGTTGCGGTCGTTGGGATTGAGGGCATAGGAATTGGAGTGGGTGTACACCGGAAAGCGCGACCTCGCCACCGCTTCTTCCCGTGAACGGTGTCCGACGTGGGACAGATCCAGTATCAAGCCGAGATCGTTGCAGGCGTCGATCAGCTCGATTCCGGCGAAGCTCAAACCCGCGTTCCGGCTCTCGCCGCATCCGTCGGCGAACATGGTGGGTCCCGTATATGCCAGTCCGAAATAGCGCATGCCCAACCGGTGCATGGTGCGCAGGCGATGGAATTCGAGGTCGACCATCGCGGAACCCTGCGTTCCGATAATGACTGCGAGCTTGCCCTGCTTATTCGCGGCGTCGATTTCCTGCCGGTTGGTGGCCAATGCCAGATAAGGGCTGCGCTCGATTTTTTCCAGGCCGGAATCGAAATCGCGCAACACGATATCCCACGGCTGTTCAGTGCCGAACGTGACATTCGTGGCATTGACCCCGGCCGCCAGGCAGTTCTCGGCCCAGGGGTCGTCGATAACGTAGTACATGGACAGGCAGTCGAACACGAAACTGTCTTGCGTGAAACGTGTTGCCATGTCTGTCGCGCTCGGAACCACGATTTTCTTGTGCACGTTGCATCCAGTTTGGTTGTGCGGCCACCCCTGCGGCTGCTGGCTTAGTATCCGGGACACGGGTGGCGCTGACCAGTCGCATGGTCGATTCTTCTTCAAAGTATAAGTGCTGCTAATGCAGGAACCGCCGCAGGGCTGGGTGCGGCCCATGCGCCGGATCCGGGCATGCCGTTCGGCGCAACAATTAACGCAGCTTATGTTCCTTCATGGTTTCTCTCATGAGTATTGCGCTGAGGCATCGGCTCGGTGGTTAATGGCAACGATCAACCAAGGGCCTGCAAATGCGATATTCATTTCCCAATCTGGTTCGCAATTCATTATCCGGGCATCGACGCTGGCCCAAGGCCTGGCGCGATCCAGACCCCAAGCCTCATTACGACGTCATCGTCGTCGGCGGGGGCGGGCACGGGTTGGCCACCGCATACTACCTGGCGAAAAATCATGGTATTCGCAAGGTCGCCGTCATCGAAAAGGGATGGCTGGGCGGCGGAAATACCGGCCGGAATACTACGCTGATTCGTTCGAATTACCTGCTTGCGGGGAATTCCCGGTTTTACGAATGGTCGATGAAGCTCTGGGAAACCATGAGCCAGGAGCTGAACTACAACGTCATGTTCAGCCAGCGGGGGGTGCTGAACCTGGCGCACAACGATGCGCAGCGGGACGCCTTCATGCGTCGCGGAAATGCCATGCGCCTGAATGGCATCGATGCGCAATGGCTGACGCGAGAGCAGATCGAGCGGCGGGTTCCCCTGCTCGATTGCGGGCCGGGCGCCCGCTACCCCGTGGAGGGGGGCTTGCTGCAGCCGCGCGGCGGGGTGGCGCGCCACGACGCCGTTGCGTGGGGCTATGCGCGCGCCGCGGACTCGCTCGGCGTCGACATCATCCAGAACTGCGAATGCACGGGCATCGACATTCGAAACGGGAAGGTGGTTGGAATCGTGACCTCGCGCGGGCGTATCGCCGCGGATCGCGTCGGGATCGCTGTCGCTGGCCATACTTCGCAGCTGGCCCAGATGGCTGGCATTGATCTTCCGATTGAAAGCCATGTCCTGCAGGCCTTTGTGAGCGAACCCGTCAAGCCTGTCCTGGACACGGTCGTCACCTATGGAGCCGGCCACTTCTACGTCAGCCAGTCCGACAAGGGCGAGCTCGTGATGGGCGGCGATCTCGACTTCTACAACAGTTATTCGCAGCGGGGCAATCTGCCGATTCTGCAGCATGCCGTCGAGTGCGCCATGCAGATGTTCCCCTTCATCAGCCGGCTGCGGATGATGCGCCACTGGGGCGGCGTCATGGACATGACGATGGACGGTTCGCCCATCATTTCGAAGACGCCCGTCGACAACTTCTACATCAATGGCGGGTGGTGCTATGGGGGGTTCAAGGCGACGCCTGCTTCGGGCTGGGTATTCGCGCACACCATGGCCAACGACACGCCGCACGAGTTGAACGAGTGTTTCGACATGCGCCGGTTCGAGTCTGGCCGGCTGTTAAACGAAAAGGGCGCGGGTCCTCGCCCGAACCTTCACTGAGCAGACCGCAATGTTGAGACTAGATTGCCCGTTTTGCGGGGTTCGCAGCCACACGGAATTTTCCTATCTCGGCGATGCGACGAAGACTCGCCCGGCTGACGACGCGCCCATTGAAAGCTGGCTGGATTTCGTCTACATCCGCCGCAATCCGAAAGGACGGCACGAGGAATACTGGCAGCATGTTCTGGGTTGCCGCGCATGGGTGCGAGTCACGCGCGACACACTCACGCATGCCATCGAGAACGTCGACCTGACGGCGCCGATCGAGGAGCCTGCAAAATGACGCAGCAATATAGGTTGAATCATGGCGGATTGGTCGACCGTCGTCGTCCGCTGACATTCCGGTTCGACGGCATTCAGTATCAGGGCTACCACGGCGACACGCTTGCCTCGGCGCTGCTGGCAAACGGCGTGCATCTGGTCGGCCGGAGTTTCAAGTATCACCGGCCGCGCGGCATCTATACCGCAGGCGTCGAGGAAATGAATGCGCTGGTCGACGTCCTGAAGGAGGGCCAGGCCGACCCGAACACCAGGGCGACGGTGGTGGAGCTGGAGGATGGCATCGAAGTGTCGAGCCAGAACCGCTGGCCGTCGCTGCGCTTCGATGTGCGCTCCTTCCATGGCATGATTTCCCGGCTCATCCCTGCAGGCTTCTACTACAAGACCTTCATGTGGCCGGCGAAGTTCTGGCCGAAGTACGAACATATGATTCGTCAGGCGGCCGGCCTGGGGCGCGCGCCGCTGGTTCGGGATCGGGACCGCTACGAGAAGCAGCACGCTTACTGCGATGTGCTGGTCGTGGGCGCCGGGACTGCGGGGCTCGCCGCTGCGCGATCGGCCTGCCAGGCCGGCCTGCGCGTGCTGCTGGTCGACGAGAAGAGCCGCGTGGGCGGGACGCTGCCCGGGTCGAACACCGAGATCGAGGGCGTGGCAGGCGCCAAGTGGGCGACTGCGGTGGAGCGCGAACTGCGTGAATCCGGCCACGCCAGCGTCATGCTGAGAACAACGGCCTTCGGGTATTACGACCACGACACGGTAGCACTGGCCCAGCAGTGCGACACCCCGACCAATCCCCACGGCGCCACGCAACGGCTCTGGTACGTGCATGCAAAGCAGGTAGTGCTGGCGGCCGGCGCCATCGAGCGGCCTTGCGTCTTTGCCAACAACGACCTACCGGGCGTCATGCTCGCAAGCGCCGCCCGGACCTATTGCAACGAGTTCGGGGTGGCGGTCGGGCGACGCGTTCTGGTGCTGGCCAACAACGATTCGGCCTACGAGGCGGCTTTGGACCTGAAGCGTGCCGGTATCGACATCGTCGGCGTGGTGGATCAGAGGGAGGCGGTCAGCGCGAGCCTGTCCGAGACGCTGGCAAGCCTGCGCATCCCGCATCATCGCGGCTCGACGATCAAGAAGGCGACGGGACGTCACCGGGTTCGTTGCGCCGTCATTGTCGATCAGTCCGGATTGCGCCAAACCGTCCGTTGCGACACGATACTGGTCTCCGGCGGTTGGACGCCCAGCGTCCATCTCCATTCGCAGTCGGGCGGAAAGGTCGGCTACGACGCGGACCTGAGCACATTCGTTCCCACGAGCACCAAGCAGCACAGCCTGTCGATCGGGGCGTGCGCGGGTCGTCTGCAGCTGTCGGAATGCCTGGCGGACGGCGCGTCCATTTGCGCGCAGATGGATGGAGAAGCGCAAGGGCGCGGGCATCCGGCCACGCCCCCCAAGGCAGAGAAGCTGGTCATTCCGCCTCCCCACCTGGGCTACCGCGCCGGCAAACGTTTCATCGACATACAGGATGACGTAACGGTCGAAGACATCGAGCTGGCCGCCAGAGAGAACTTCCGGTCGGTGGAGCACCTGAAGCGGTACACCACGCTTGGAATGGGAACCGACCAGGGCAAGACGAGCAACGTCAACGGGCTCACCATCATGGGCGCTCTGCGCTCGGAGTCGCCTGGCGCCGTGGGCACGACGACCTTTCGTCCGCCGTACACTCCGATCCGGTTGGGGCTGCTGTCCGGCAGGCATATCGACAAGCATTTCAGTGCGGTTCGCGTAAGCCCGATGCATGAATGGCATGTGCGCAATGGCGCGGTGATGGGACCGGCGAATCTCTGGCTGAGGCCGAAGGCATACCTGCGTGGCAACGAGTCCTATGCGCAGGCGTGGCAGCGCGAATGCAGGAATGTCCGCCAGGACGTGGGTATCGTGGACGTATCCACGCTCGGCAAGATCGAGGTCCAGGGCCCGGACGCAGGCGTCTTCCTGGATCGGGTGTATGCCAATCGGATAAGCACGCTGAAGGTCGGCAAGGCGCGGTATGGCGTGCTGCTCAGAGAGGACGGAATCGTCTTCGACGACGGCACCATCGCCCGCTGGGGAGAGCGGTTGTTCATCCTGTCGACGACGACGGCCAATGCGGCGGCCGTGATGTCTCACTTCGAGTTTCTGTTGGCGACCGCATGGCCCACGTTGCGGGTCCGGGTTACCTCCGTGACGGATCACTACGCCCAGATTGCGTTGGCGGGGCCCAAGAGCCGTGAGGTGCTGGAGCGCCTGCAGATTTCGGCCGACGTGACGGATTCGGCGCTTCCTCATATGGCGGTGTGCGAAACCGTCTGGAACGGCCTGAAGCTGTTGATCTATCGGGTCAGCTTTTCGGGGGAGCGGGCGTATGAGCTTGCGA
This sequence comes from Bordetella pertussis 18323, assembly GCF_000306945.1. Taxonomy (NCBI): domain Bacteria; kingdom Pseudomonadati; phylum Pseudomonadota; class Betaproteobacteria; order Burkholderiales; family Alcaligenaceae; genus Bordetella; species Bordetella pertussis. The sequence continues at coordinate 1,650,551 of NC_018518.1, forward strand.
TCGCCGCGGCATACGGCCAAAGGCTGTGGGACCAGCTTCTGGCAGTGGGCGCTCCATTTTCCATCATGCCCTACGGGACCGAGGCCATGGGCGCGCTGCGAATCGAGAAGGGGCACCCCGCCGGTCCGGAACTGGACGGCCGTACGACCGCCGCCGACCTTGGGCTGGGTGGGCTCGTGAAAAAGGAGGGGGCTTTCGTGGGCAAGGCGCTACTGGGCCGCGAGGGACTGCAGGCCGCCGATCGGCCGACGTTGGTGGGCTTGCGCAGCAAGTCCGGCGCCGCGATCCAGTCCGGGTCCATGCTGGTTCTCCGTGCCGAAGTCGGCGCCCAGGAACTGGGCTGGGTGGCTTCCGCCACCTACAGTCCCACGCTGGGCCAGCACATCGCGCTGGGTTTCCTGGTGAACGGCGCAAACGCGCTGGGACGGTCCGTGCTGGCATGGTCTGCGCTGACCTCGTCGCAGGTGGAGGTCGAAGTGGTCAACCCATGCTTCGTCGATATCGAACGGGAGCGTCTCCTTGGATAACTCGCACATGCACTTCGGGCCGGCCAGCGCCATTCCTCAAGTGACTTCGCCTGCCGCAATAAAACTTGGCGCCCAGGGCCTGGTGTTGACGGAGATGGCCGTGGCCAGCATTCAGCTTTCCGGCTTTGGCAGCGGTTCGGCGCTTGCCGCATGGATGGCGTCTGCGTTGAAAGTCGCGCCGCAACCGAACACGTTCGTTTCCGTGGCGGAAGGCCGCGTGGATATCGCAGCCATTGCGCCGGCAACCTGGCTGATGAGCGGCGTCGCCGCGGACCTCGACAGCATCGTCGCCTCCGCCCGCGTCGAACTGGAAGAGGTGGCGGCGATAACCGAGCTGTCCGATGGCAGAAACGTTTTCCTGCAACTTGAAGGCGAGCCGGCGGCAACGGTTCTGAGCAAGTACATCGATATCGATTTCGAAGGCGGCGCGCTTGCGCCCGGCCGGTGCGCGTCGACCGGGATCCACGACACGGCCGTGCTGGTCATCTGCCGCCGGCCCGACCTGTTTCAGATCGTCGTTCATCGCAGCCTGGCGCCCAGCCTGGCGGAAACGCTGGTGGATGGGGCTGCGGAGTTCGGCGTGAACGTTGAACGCTTGGGGGAATGAATGAAGCAGTATGTACTTCTTTTGAAATGCCTGGATCGACCCGGGATCGTGCATGAAATCTCCGGCGGTCTCTTTCAGGAGGGTTGCAACATCGAAGAGAGCGCTCAGTTCTCCGAGAGTGGAACCGCGGTGTTCTACATGCGCGTTCGTTTCTCCGCGCCCGACCGGGCATGCGTGCAAAAAATCGCGACGGCCTTGAAGCGCCTCTACAACGGCGACGAAGCGGGATTGGCGATCCATGACATGGACAAGCGCAGCCGCGTGCTGATCCTGGTGTCGAAGCACGGCCACTGCTTGAACGACCTGCTGTTCCGCCAGCGTAGCGGGCTGCTGAACATGGACGTGGCGGGGGTGGTCTCCAATCATCCCGATTTCAGGGAGCTGGCCGCCAGCTACGACATTCCGTTCCATCATTTCCCGGTCACGCCGCAAACCCGCGCCGAGCAGGAGGGTCGCATACTGGATCTGGTCGCATCGACGCAAAGCGACCTGGTCGTACTGGCACGGTACATGCAGATCCTGAGCGACCGGGCCAGCAATGCCCTGAGCGGTCGGGCCATCAATATCCATCATTCGTTCCTGCCCGGCTTCAAGGGCGCGCGGCCCTATTACCAGGCCTACGATCGCGGTGTGAAGCTGATCGGCGCCACCGCGCACTACGTCACGTCGGAGCTCGACGAGGGCCCGATCATCGAGCAGGACGTGGCCCGCGTAAGCCATTCGCTGGAGCCGCAGGCCCTGACGGACGTGGGAAGGGACGTCGAATGCATGACGTTGGCTCGGGCGGTCAAGTGGCATACCGAGCATCGAATCATTCTGAACGGAAGAAAGACGATCGTGTTTGCTTGAGCGGGACGCCTCGTTCAACACTATCAAGGAGATAAGTGTGAAAAGTAAAAACAGAAAGCTCTTTCTCAGCGGCGCAATTGGCCTGACGGCACTGCTGTCCTTTGGCCGGTCACAGGCCGCGGATGATTATCCGACGAAGCCGATCCGTATCGTTGTCAGCTATGCGCCAGGCGGAGGCACCGATGTCGCGGCCCGGATTTTCGCGACTCAGCTGAGTTCCAGGATCGGGCAGAGCGTCATTGTCGAGAATCGTCCGGGGGCCACAGGAAGAATCGGCACCACGTCCGTGGCCCAGGCGGCACCGGATGGCTACACGCTGTTGTTCGGCACTGCGGCCGAGCTGACCATCGCTTCGGTGACGGCAAAGTCCTTGCCGTATCGGCCAGCGGAGGACTTCGTTCCGATTTCCCTGGTGGGCTGGCTGCCCAACATGCTGGTGGCGTCCGCGAAGTTTCCACCGAATTCCGTGAAGGAATTGATTGCCTACGCCAAGGCACGTCCTGGTGCGGTCAACTACGGTTCGGGCGGAAACTACTCGCAGCCGCACCTGATCGGGCTGCGGTTCAATATTGCCGCCGGTATCGACACCGTCCACGTGCCCTACAAGGGCAGCGGCCCGATGATCACGGATCTTGCCGAGAACCAGATTCAGTATTCGTTCTCGTCCCCCCAGCCCATGGTCGATCTCATCGGCGCCGGGAAGCTCAAGGCTCTGGCGGTGCTTTCGGACAAACGCCTCGACTCGATGCCCGACCTGCCGACGATGAGCGAAAGCGGTCTGCCGGGTTTCGTGGACAGTAACTGGCTTGCGCTGATGGCGCCGCGCGGTACGCCGCCAGCCGTCGTGGAAAAACTTCATCGCGCTTCCGTCGAATCGCTGCAGGCGCCAGCGCTGCTGGAAAGCTGGAAGCGGCTGTACATCGTGCCGTTTGGCAGCTCGCCGCAACAGCTCGCCCAGTTCATCGCCAGCGAAACCGAGAAGTATCGCGATCTGGCACGCAAGATCAACCTGCAGCCCGAATAGGCAAACATCTTGGACATGCAAGATACGGCCCCTGGGCAGGACCTGCGGATCGGCGAGGCGCTGGCCGACTGGATTGCCCGCCGGGCGCATCCGATCGGCCTGGGTACTTTGGCCCGGGCCAGGTGGGCCGTGGTCGATCTGCTGGGCTGCGCCATCGCGGGGCGCCGGGATGCCTCGGTCACCGCGTTGACGCGCTGCGCAAAATATTTGGGAACGGGGGATATCAGCGCGCTGGGAACGGCGTACTGTTATCCGGCGCCGGTTGCCGCGCTCATCGGCGGCACCAGCGCCCACGTGCTGGACTACGACGATACCGGGGCGACCTCGATCGCGCATGTAAGCGCCGTCGCGGTACCTGCCATTCTGGCGCTGGCCGAGCAGGAGCACCGCTCGCTCGATACCGTGCTGGAGGCGTTCGTCGTGGGTTTCGAGGTGACAACGCGGGTCGGCCGCATGCTCAATCCAGAGCATTACGCAGCCGGGTGGTACGCGACGGCGACGGCGGGGCTGCTCGGGGCGACAGCGGCGTGCGCGCGCCTCCTGAAACTGGACGCACGGCAGACTTTGGCCGCGCTCAGCATCGCCACCAACCTGGCGGGCGGGTCGCGGCGGCAAATCGGCTCGACCATGAAGGCGACTCAAGCGGGCATCGCCGCAAAGAACGCCGTACTTGCCGTACGCCTGGCGCAAGCGGGCATCGAAGGCAGCCAGGAACCCTTCCTCGGAGAGGGCGGATGGCTGTCGCTCATGGCCGCGCGCCATGGGCCGGGAGCGGGCGCGGCGGCGCTCGAGGGGCTGGGCTCGGATTATGCGCTGGACGCGCCCGAGCTCATCCAGAAGTTTTTCCCGTGCTGTGCCTCCGCCCACAAAACGCTTGATGCGATTGCCCAATTGATGGCCAGCGGCGAGCTCGACGCGCGCAATGTCGATCGTATCGATACCTGGCTGACGCCCGTGCAACGGCGGAATCTGCGCTTCGATCAACCCGTCGGCGCGATGCAGGCTCGCTTCAGCCTTCCCTATTGCGCGGCCAGGCTGCTGCATGGCGGCTCGCTCAGGTTGGGAGACTTCACGCCGCAGCGGGTCGCCGACCCGCAGCTTGCCGGCATCATGGCGCGGGTCTGTCTCCACGTCCAGGATGTCCCGCAAGGGCAGGCTATATCATCGGGAACGGAGATGACCGCTGCGCTTCGTACCCGCGTGACCTTGTGCGATGGCACCATACTGGAACGCGTAGTGGGTGCTCCCAAGGGCAGTGCGGACAATCCGATGACGCAGGCCGAACGTGTCGCCAAGTTCGTCGACTGTTGCGGGTACGCCGGGTTGGCCGTCGATGGCGGGAATGTCCTGGCACGCATCGACGTGATGTTCGACAGCAATGTCATCGCGCCGATGCTGCTTCGGTATCTGTCGGGCCTCCTGGCCGACGCCGGTTCATCTCATCTCGATTAGGCGGAATCAATCATGCCTCACATGCAGCTTGGCGACGTTCAGATTCACTATGACGTCGTCGGGGACGGCCCCCCGCTGGTCATGACGACGGGCCTGGGCACCGGGCCGCAATCTCGTCAGGAAATGATCGCGCAGCTTGCGCGCGAGTATTCCGTCGTGACATACCACCAGCGCGGGACCGGGAAAAGCAGTCCGGGACCGCAAGGCCAGGCGATCGAGGCGCTGGCCGACGACATCGTCGCTTTGATGGACCACCTCAAGTTCGAGCGTGTCCGTCTGATCGGGCTGTCGACCGGAACCGGAAAGGTCACGGTAGTCGCCGCCCGCCATCCAGGCCGCGTGGAGAAGCTGGTGCTGGCGGCGCCCTGGACGCATGGCGACGATCTGCTCGATCTGATCCAGCACGTTCGGATGGCAGCGGCGGACGGCATGCCTGCCGAGTTGTACGCCCAGTTCAATGCGGTGCTGTTGTATCCGCCGCGCTATCGCCGCGAGCATGCGTCACGGTTCGCCGCCGCGGCGGCCGACGCCGCCGGGATAAAAACGGATGCGGCAGGTTTGCGGGCGCGCCTGGAAGCCATCCTGCGATTCGACGCGCGCCCCTTGTATCCGCTCATCTCGAGCTCGACGCTGGTGATGGCCGCCAGGGACGATCTCGTGATGCCCGCGTGGTTTGCGCAGTCTGCCGCGGCATCGATAAGCGATGCGCGCCTCATCGTGCTCGGCGAAGGAGGGCATATGTTCCCGGAAACCCGCACCGAGGAATTCCTTTCGCTGGTGCTGCCCTTTTTGCGGCGGGCTTGAGCCAGGACGCTCATGCAAAAACAAAAAGGCCCAAACCGAAGTTTGGGCCTTTTTTGAATCTGGAGCGGGAAACGAGTCTCGAACTCGCGACCTCAACCTTGGCAAGGTTGCGCTCTACCAACTGAGCTATTCCCGCGAAATACTGCCTGGTTCTCGCCGATGCCTAGGCAAATGTCATGTTGCTGCCATCTGCCGCTCTCATCGCGAGCCGCGCATTCTACATGAGTTCTTCGAGTTTGTCGCGCCTGGTGAAAGCGCTACTCAAATTCTTGTGTAAGATGAGCGAAGACAAAAACTATAGCATAACCAACCGTGTCCATGTCAACTGTTCCTGCCCGTATCGAGCCCGTCGCGCCCCTGGCGCCCCAGGCGCAGGATTTGCGTTGTTTCAACACCCTGGGCCTGGCGTCCCACGCACCGGCCTTTGTCGCGCTGACCGAGCCCTCGCAGCTGCCGGCGCTGTCGGCGCTGGCGCCGCGCTTTCGCCAGCTGGTGGTGCTGGGCGGCGGCAGCAACGTGGTGTTGCCCGCCAGCATCGACGGCCTGGTGGCGCAGGTGCGCCTGCCTGGCGTGCGCCTGGTGGGGCAGTGCGCCGACGCCTGGGTCGTCGAAGCCGCGGCGGGCGAGAATTGGCACGGTTTCGTCACGGCCTGCGTCGACAATGGCTGGGACGGGCTGGAGAACCTGGCCCTGATCCCGGGCACGGTCGGGGCCGCACCGGTGCAGAACATCGGCGCCTACGGCGTCGAGCTGGCCGATCGCTTCCACAGCCTTACGGCCTGGGACGTCAAGGGCGGGCGCTGGGTGGAGATGGGCGCCGCCGAATGCCGCTTTGCCTATCGCGACAGTTTCTTCAAGCACCAGGAGCCGGGCGCCTGGGTGATCGGCTCGGTGCGATTCGCGCTGCCGCGGCCCTGGCAGCCGGTGCTGGACTATCCCGACCTGCAGCGGCATGCCGCGCTGGACGGCGCCGCGCCGACCGCCCGCGCCGTGTATGACGCGGTGTGTGCGATCCGGCGCGCCAAGCTGCCCGATCCCGCCGTGGTGGGCAATGCCGGCAGCTTTTTCAAGAATCCCTTGGTGGACGCGGGCACGCGGCAGGCGCTGCTTGGCCGTTTCCCCGGCCTGGTTTCGTATCCGCAGCCCGATGGCCGCTACAAGCTGGCCGCCGGCTGGCTGATCGATCAATGCGGGTGGAAGGGGCGCCAGCTGGGCGCCGCGGGCGTGCACGATCGGCAGGCGCTGGTGCTGGTCAATCGAGGCGGCGCGCAGGCGCGCGACATCATGGCGCTGGCGGCCGCCATCCAGGGCGACGTCGAGCGGCGCTATGGAGTGAGGCTCGAGCCCGAGCCGGTCGTGGTGCCGGCCCGCTGAAGGCGGGCGCGGCATGGCGCCGCGCCGCCGCCTGGCTTACAGGCCCAGTACGGCCTGCATGTCGTACAGGCCGTTGTCCTGGCGCGCCAGGAAGCGCGCCGCGCGCACGGCGCCCTGCGCGTACGTGGCGCGGCTGCTGGAACGGTGCGAGATCTCGATGCGTTCGCCCGTGCCGCAGAAGAACACCGTGTGATCGCCGACGATGTCGCCGCCGCGCACCACCGAGAAACCGATGGTGCCGGGCTTGCGCACCCCGGTGTCGCCGTGGCGGGTCCACGTGGCGACGTCGGGCAGGGCGACGTCCCAGGCCGAAGCCACCGTCTCGCCCATGATCAGGGCCGTGCCCGAGGGCGCGTCGACCTTGTTGCGGTGGTGCGCCTCGAAGATCTCGACGTCGTACCCCGAGTTGAGGATGCGCGCGGCCATGTCCAGCAGCTTGAGGGTGGCATTGACGCCCACGCTCATGTTGGGGGCGAAGACGATGGCGATCTTCTGGGCGGCGACCTTGATTTCGGCGCGGCCGCTGCTGTCGAAGCCGGTGGTGCCGATCACCATCTTCACGTCATGCCTGAGGCAGGCCTGCAGGTGCTGCAGCGTGCCTTCGGGCCGGGTGAAGTCGATCAGGCAGTCGGCCTGCGCCAGGGCGTCGAGCTGGTCGGTGATGGTGACGCCGCAGGGGCGCCCCAACGCGGCGCCCGCGTCCTGGCCGATCGAGGGCGAGCCGGCGCGGTCCAGCGCTACGGCCAGTTCGACGCCCTCGGTGTCGAGGACGGCTTCGATCAGCATCTGGCCCATGCGGCCGCTGGCGCCCGCGATGGCGATGCGCTGGGGGGTGGCTTGCGTCATTTACTTGAGCGGTTCGAAGGTTTGGCCCGGCTCGCCCGGGTAGTCGAGGGTGGGGTTGTCCGGCGTCGTGACATCGACATGGGGCCGGACTTTTTCAGCCTTGTCGATGCCTTCCTGGCGCTTCTCGGCCGTATCCACCTGGGCGTCGGCTTTTTCTTCCTGCTTGGCGTTCACTTTCTCGATCTGGAACGGCTGGAGGTCGGGCTGTTCATCCCCGCTCCAGCGTACCAGGTGGTCGTTCTCGAACCACACGGTGAACTGGCGTTCCTGCGCCTTGCCGTAGCCGGGCTTGAAGTAGTAGGGGTAATCCCAGCGATCGGCGTGCAGCACGCTGGTCAGCGTGGGGCTGCCCAGGGCGAAGCGCACCTGTTCGCGCGACATGCCTTGCTGCAGCAGGGCGACCTGCTCTTTGGTGATCCAGTTGCCTTGCTGGACGCCGGCCTTGTAGGGGAATCCCCATTTGCCGGACGAGCAGGCGGTCAGGGCGGAGGCTGCCAGGACAGCCACCGCGAGCCCCTTCAGAGGCCGCAGGGAAATACGTGCGATCATGGACACTAGCGCCCCTATTATTGGAAACGGATAAAACCGTTATCATAAAGGTTTCATAACGATAGTTCCGTGGGGCAGCGGGTGATGGCTACGCTGGCTTGCGTCGACCATCGACCCCCCATGCCACCGCGGATGGAGAGCGATTACACCATGAGCGACCAAAGCGAACTGAAAAACATGGGCCTGAAGGCGACGTTTCCCCGCCTGAAGATCCTTGACATTTTTCGTAAATCCGACCTCCGCCACCTCAGCGCGGAAGATGTCTATCGCGCGCTGATCGCCGAGAATGTGGAAATCGGGCTGGCGACGGTATATCGCGTGCTGACGCAGTTCGAGCAGGCGGGCATCCTCACGCGTAGCCAGTTCGATACCGGCAAGGCGGTGTTCGAGCTGAATGATGGCGATCACCACGATCACCTCATCTGCACCAATTGCGGTACGGTATTCGAGTTTTCGGATCCCGATATTGAGAAGCGTCAATACAAGGTGGCGAAGGACAACGGCTTTGTGCTCGAAAGCCATGCCATGGTGTTGTACGGCATTTGCGGAAACTGTCAGAAGGGCCGCTGATCCTCCGGCTCTACCAACCCTGCCTCCAGGCGCAAGCCTGGAGGTTTTTTTTTGCGGTTTGGTAGCAGGCGCGCTCAGGCCGCCGGCGCGGTATGGCCGCCCAGCATTTCGCGTGCGTGGTCGCGGGTGGTGGCCGTGATCTTGATGCCGCCCAGCATGCGCGCGACTTCCTCGACCCGCGCCTCGGCATCCAGCTCGGCGATGCGCGAGCGCGTGGAACCGCCGCTTTCGACCTTGCTGACGCGATACTGCGCATGGGCGCAGGCCGCCACTTGCGGCAGGTGCGTCACGCACAGCACCTGGTGGCGCTGGCCCAGTTCGCGCAGCAGCTTGCCGACCGCTTCCGCCACCGCGCCGCCCACGCCGCTGTCGACCTCGTCGAAGATCAGGGTGGGCACGCGCGCGGCGCGGCTGGCGATCACCGACAGCGCCAGCGAAATACGCGACAGTTCGCCCCCCGAGGCCACCTTGGCCAATGGCCGCGGCGTGCTGCCCGCGTGGCCCGCGACCAGGAACTCCACCTGCTCGCTGCCATGCGCCGACGGCGCGCCGCCGGTCAGGGCCGCCTCGAAACGCCCGCCCTGCATGGACAGGGTCTGCATGGCCTGGGTGACCTGCTTGCCGAGATCCTTGGCGATCTTGCGCCGCGCGGCCGACAGGCGCGCCGCCGCGGCTTCGTATCGGGCCTGCGCCGCCTCGGCCTGCGCGCGTAGCGCCTGCACGTCGCTGGCGGCCTGCATTTCGGCCAGCTTGCCGTGCAGGGAGTCGCGCAGCGCGGGCAGGTCGTGCGGTTCGCACTTGAACTTGCGGGCGGTCTCGAACACGGCGCTCAGCCGGGCTTCGACATCGGCCAGGCGCTGCGGGTCCAGTTCGACCCGGCTGACGTAGTTGTTCAGGTCGGAGACGGCTTCGGTGATCGCGATGCGGGCCGATTCGAGTTCGTCGCCGATGCCTTGCAGGGCGGGGTCGTGGCGCAGCATCTGCTGCAATTGGTGGGCGGCGCCATTGAGGCGGTGCTGGGCCGAGTCGTGCTCGCCGTCCAGCGCCTCGAGGATGCGCGAGGCCCCGTCCAGCAGCGACTGGGCGTGCGACAGCCGGGTGTGCTCGGTTTGCAGCGCATCCCATTCGTCCGGACCCAGCCCCAGGCGGTCCAGTTCGTCCGACTGCCATTGCAGGCGGTCGCGTTCGGCGGCCAGCGCCTCGGCGTCCTGCTCGGCGGTATCGAGCTGGCGGGCCAGCGCGCGCCATTGCTTCCAGGCCTGCGCCACCGTCTGGCGCAGTTCGGCGTGCCCGCCGTGGGCGTCGAGCAGGTCGCGCTGGGCCTCGGGGCGCATCAGGCTTTGGTGGGCGTGCTGGCCGTGGATGTCGACCAGTCCGTCGCCGAGCTCGCGCAATTGGGCGATCGTGGCCGGCATGCCGTTGATGTAGGCGCGGCTGCGGCCCTGGCTGTCGATGACGCGGCGCAGCGCCAGTTCGTCGCCGCTGTCGAGTTCGCGTTCGGCCAGCCAGTCGCGCAGGGCGGGCGGGGCGTCGAAGACGGCGGTGATATCGGCGCGCGCCGCGCCTTCGCGCAGCATCGAGGCGTCGCCGCGCTCGCCCAGCGTCAGGGCCAGCGCATCGATCAGGATCGACTTGCCGGCGCCGGTTTCGCCGGAAAAGACGGTAAAGCCGTCGCCGAAGTGGAGCTCGGTCTGTTCGACGATGACGAAATCGCGGATATGGAGGGTTCGCAACATGGCGGACGCGACGGGCTACTCAAGGTTGTCGGTGGCCTGCGGCATCAGGTTCCAGTGCAACTTGCGGCGCAGGGTGGAGAAGAAGCTGTAGCCTTCGGGGTGCACGAAGCGGATGATATGCGGGGCGCGCTGCACCGTGATGCGGTCGCCCGGCTGCAGGTCGGACCAGGTCTGCATGTCGAAATGCACGCTGGCGCCGATTTCCACCCGCCCCATGGCCGTCAGCGTCATGTTGAGCACGCCGCTGTCGGGAATGACGATCGGGCGGTTGGAGAGGGTCTGGGGCGCGACCGGCACCAGCACCATGGCATTCATGCCGGGATGCAGGATGGGGCCGTTGGCCGACAGCGAGTAGGCGGTGGAGCCGGTGGGCGTGGCGATGATCAGGCCGTCGGCGCGCTGCGTGTACATGAAGGCGCCGTCGAGTTCGACCCGCACTTCGATCATGCCGCCGCGGCCGGCGCGGTTGAGCACCACGTCGTTGACGGCCGAGGCCGAGTACATCTGCTGCTCGCCGCGCCAGACGCCGCCTTGCAGCAGCATGCGGTCCTCGGCCTGGTAGTTGCCTTCCAGCACGCGGCCCAGCGCGTCGTGGGCATCCTGCAGCGGAATGTCGGTGATGAAGCCCAGCCGCCCGTGGTTGATGCCGATCAGCGGCACGCCGTACGGCGCGAGGTGGCGCGCCGCGCCCAGCACGGTGCCGTCGCCGCCCATCACGACCGCCAGCGTGGCGGTGCGGCCGATTTCATCCCAGTCGGCCACGGGATAGCCGCTGACGCCGGCGTTGCGCGCCGTCTCGGCCTCGACCAGCACGCGGCGGCCGGCCTGCGTCAGCATTTGCGCCAGCGCGGTCAGCGGTGCGTCCAGGCCGGTGTCCTGGTATCTGCCGATCAGGGCGACAATGGGAAAGTACATGGCGAGCCGCGTAAAGTGTGTTTTGAGATGCCGATTTTGCGATTATATGGGGCCGCATATTGCCGTGCTGGACAAAAAACGCCCCTTTGTTGAAAGTTTCCCTAAAATACGCTCATGGATGACCGCGCACGCGCATTGCTCAAGGCGTTGATCGAACGCTACATCGCCGACGGGCAACCGGTCGGCTCACGCACGCTTTCCAAAGTGTTCGATCTGTCGCCGGCCACGATACGCAATGTCATGGCCGACCTGGAAGAGCTGGGGCTGATCCACAGCCCCCACACCTCGGCTGGAAGGGTGCCCACGCCGCGCGGGTATCGCATGTTCGTCGATTCGCTGCTGGCGGTGCGCGCCTACCAGTTCGAGCCCGCCCATATCGGCGAGCTGCTGCCCGTGTCCGAGCCCAGCCGGGCGGTCAACGCGGCGGCGGCGCTGCTGTCCAACCTCACCCAGTTCGCCGGCGTGGTGCTCACGCCCAAGCGGACCCAGATTTTCCGCCAGATCGAGTTCATCCGCCTGTCCGACAAGCGGGTGCTGCTGATCATCGTGACCCCCGAGGGCGATGTGCAGAACCGCATCCTGTCGGCGCAGCGCGACTACACCGAAGCCGAGCTGCTGGAGGCGGGCAATTTCTTCAACGTGCACTTCTCCGGCAAGTCGTTCGATGCCGTGCGCCGCACGCTGTCGACCGAACTGGCGCAACTGCGCGACGATATCTCGCGCCTGATGCAGGCGGCGGTCGAGGCCGGCGCCGAGGCGGCCGACGACGGCGAGGCGGTGGTGATCTCCGGCGAGCGCAAGCTGCTGGACGTGACCGACATCGCTTCCGACATGGACCGGCTGCGCAAGATGTTCTCGTTGTTCGAAAAGAAAACCGATCTGCTGCAGTTGCTGGACGTCTCCAGCCGCGCGCAAGGGGTGCAGATCTACATCGGCGGCGATTCGCAGCTGGTGCCGATGGAAGAAGTGTCGGTCATCACGGCGCCGTATGGCGTGGATGGCAAGGTCATCGGCACGCTGGGGGTCATCGGCCCTACCCGGATGGCGTACGAGCGGGTCATCCCCATTGTCGACATCACTGCGCGCTTGCTGTCCAACGCCTTGAGCCACAACCAATAATCCCATTTCGGGCCGGATACCGCCTGCGCGCGGGGCGGCGCCTTGAGAGGTGTCTTCGTGTTTCTTCGCCTGTTCAAGTACCTTTGGCCCGAACGCTATCTGCCCGAAACCCCCGCGCAGGACCCTTTCGACGAAAACCCGCCGCCATGCGGACCGGGGCGCGTCGGCGTGCTGCTGGTCAACCTGGGCACCCCCGATGAGCCCACGCGCGGCGCGATACGGCGGTACCTGGGCGAATTCCTGTCCGACCCGCGCGTGATCGAGATTCCGCGCTATCTGTGGATGCCCATCCTGCACGGGCTGGTATTGACCATGCGGCCCAAGAAGCTGGCGCCGCGCTATGCCGGCATCTGGATGGAGGAGGGCTCGCCCCTGCTGGTCTACAGCCAGAGGCAGGCCGCAGGGGTGCGCCAGGGCCTGGCCGCGCGCGGAGTGCATGCCGAGGTGGAGCTGGCCATGCGCTATGGCAAGCCGTCGATCCCGGCGGCGATCACGGCCTTGCGCGAGCGCGGCTGCGATCACATCCTGGCCGTGCCGCTGTACCCGCAATACGCGGCCAGCACCACGGCCACGGTGGTCGATGCCGTGACGCGCCACGCGGGGCGCCTGCGCGACCAGCCGGCGCTGCGCTTCGTCAAGCGCTTCCACAACGACCCGGCCTACGTCGAGGCGCAGGCCGGACGCATCGCCGAATTCTGGCAGGCCCACGGCCGGCCCCAGAAGCTGGTCATGAGCTTTCATGGGCTGCCGCGCTATTCGATCGAACTGGGCGACCCCTACTACCGCGATTGCCTCGATACCGCGCGCCTGCTGCGCGAGCGCCTGGGCCTGCGCGAGGACGAGGTCGAGGTGACATTCCAGAGCCGGTTCGGCTCGGCGCGCTGGCTCGAACCCTATACCGAGCCCACCCTGGCGGAACTGGCCCGGCAGGGCGTGACCGAGGTCGACGTGGTGTGTCCGGGGTTCGTGGCCGACTGCCTGGAAACGCTCGAGGAAATCAGCCAGGAATGCCGCGACGCCTTCGTGGCGGCCGGCGGCAGGCAGTTCCGCTACATCCCGGCGCTGAATGACTGCCCGCCCTGGATCGAAGGCCTGACCGACCTGGTCGAACGCCAGTTGCGGGGCTGGCCGACCGGCAATCCCTGAACGCGTACACTGTGGTTGAAGCGGCGGGCGCGAGCGCGCCGGTCCATTCCGCGAATGTGCAGCATTTTCAGGGAGACGGCCATGAATCCTCCTCGCAAGCCCACCATCGGCACCTCGGGTCCGCCCGGGCATGCCAACCTGGAAGAAGACCAGCTCGAGCGCGAACTCGACGAGGCGCTGCTGGAGACCTTCCCCGCCAGCGACCCGATCGCCATCACGTCCGAGGACGAGCGGGACGAGCCCGACGACAAGGTCGACGAGGCGCTGGAGGACACCTTCCCCGCCAGCGACCCGCCCGCGCCGGCCCAGCCCGGGAAAAAATAGGGCCGCAACATCCGGGCGGCGACGCGCCGTCCGGCGGCGTCATGGGAGCCGGGCTTTTTTTCCTGGAAAACCGGACTTGAAATGGGGGCATTCGCCCCCATCGTTGGCGCTTGAAGCCAATTTATATTCTGGAGGACTCCCATGACGGCACCCCAAGAGCCGGTCGATTCGACCCCTGAAAGCGGCGAAAACGCCGCGACGCCCGGTCTCGAGGACGATTTGTCGGCCGAGCTGGCGGCCCTGCGCGCCGAGCTCGAGGCAGCCCAGGCCACCGTCAAGGCTCAGCAGGAGCAGGTGCTGCGCGCCGCGGCCGAAGCCGAGAATGTGCGCCGCCGCGCCCAGGAAGACGTCGCCAAGGCCCGCAAGTTCGGCATCGAATCGTTCGCCGAGAGCCTGGTTCCGGTCAAGGACAGCCTCGAGGCCGCCCTGGCCCAGCCCGACCAGGCGGCGCAGGCCTGGCGCGAAGGCGTGGAAGTCACGCTCAAGCAGCTGACCGCCGCCTTCGAGCGCAATCTGCTCAAGGAAATCGCGCCGGCCCAGGGCGACAAGTTCGACCCGCACCTGCACCAGGCGATTTCCTCGGTGCCGGCCGACCAGCCCGCCAATACCGTGCTGCAACTGCTGCAGAAGGGCTACGTCATCGCCGACCGCACGCTGCGTCCGGCGCTGGTCGTGGTGTCCGCCGGCCAGGGCTGAAGCAGGCATGGCCGCCGCCCCATTCGATCCCGCCGAGGTCTTCCAGGTCTTCGGCATGCGCCGCGTCGACAGCGCCAGCTTCGACGAGCAAGTGGTGCGCGCGCCGGGCGACGACCTGCGCTGCGTGTTCCTGTGGGGCCAGGATTGTTACAACTGTGGCATTTTCAAGCAGACCGCCTTGCTCCAGCGGCAGGCGCTCCTGGCGCTGGAGCTGAGCTGGTTCGAGGCCGACGTCTACGCCGACGAGGCGCTGGGGCGGCGGTTCTCGCTGCATGGCGTGCCGACTTTCGTGCTGTACCGCAGTGGCAAGCGGCTGGGCCGGGTGACCGGCTGGCCCGGATTGCCCCAGTTCAGCGCCGCGATGCAGCGGTTGCGGGACGGGACTTGAAAAACCCTGTGGCCAACTCCAGTTACTGGGGGACTGAGTTTCAAACCCTGATTCCTACCGTATTCAATTCATAGCAAGGTATTTCCCACCATGAGCAAAATCATTGGCATCGACCTGGGTACGACCAACAGCTGCGTGGCTGTCCTGGACGGCGGTCAGGTCAAGATCATCGAGAACGCCGAAGGCGCCCGTACCACCCCCTCCATCGTCGCCTACATGGACGATGGCGAGACGCTGGTCGGCGCGCCGGCCAAGCGCCAGGCGGTCACCAACCCCAAGAACACCCTGTACGCGGTCAAGCGCCTGATCGGCCGCAAGTTCGACGAGAAGGCGGTCCAGAAGGACATCGACCTGATGCCGTACTCGATCGTCAAGGCCGACAACGGCGACGCGTGGGTCGAAGTGCGCGGCAAGAAGCTGGCGCCGCCCCAGGTGTCGGCCGAAGTGCTGCGCAAGATGAAGAAGACCGCCGAGGACTACCTGGGCGAGGAAGTCACCGAGGCCGTGATCACGGTGCCGGCGTACTTCAACGACAGCCAGCGCCAGGCCACCAAGGACGCCGGCCGCATCGCCGGCCTGGAAGTCAAGCGCATCATCAACGAGCCGACCGCGGCCGCGCTGGCCTTCGGCCTGGACAAGACCGAGAAGGGCGATCGCAAGATCGTCGTCTATGACCTGGGCGGCGGTACGTTCGACGTCTCGATCATCGAGATCGCCGACGTGGACGGCGAAATGCAGTTCGAGGTGCTGTCGACCAACGGCGATACCTTCCTGGGCGGCGAGGATTTCGACCAGCGCATCATCGACTACATCATCTCCGAGTTCAAGAAGGAACAGGGCGTCGACCTGTCCAAGGACGTGCTGGCCCTGCAGCGCCTGAAAGAGGCCGCCGAAAAGGCCAAGATCGAGCTGTCGTCGAGCCAGCAGACCGAGATCAACCTGCCGTACATCACGGCCGATGCCTCCGGTCCCAAGCACCTGAACCTCAAGATCACGCGCGCCAAGCTGGAAGCGCTGGTCGAGGAGCTGATCGAGCGCACCATCGAGCCGTGCCGCGTGGCCATCAAGGATGCCGGCGTCAAGGTTTCCGACATCGACGACGTGATCCTGGTCGGCGGCATGACCCGCATGCCCAAGGTGCAGGACAAGGTCAAGGAATTCTTCGGCCGCGAGCCGCGCAAGGACGTCAACCCCGATGAGGCGGTTGCCGCCGGCGCCGCGATCCAGGGTTCCGTGCTGTCGGGCGAGCGCAAGGACGTGCTGCTGCTGGACGTGACCCCGCTGTCGCTGGGCATCGAGACCCTGGGCGGCGTGATGACCAAGATGATCCAGAAGAACACCACGATCCCGACGCGCTACTCGCAGACGTTCTCGACCGCCGACGACAACCAGCCGGCGGTGACGATCAAGGTGTTCCAGGGCGAGCGCGAAATCGCGGCCGGCAACAAGGGCCTGGGCGAGTTCAACCTGGAAGGCATCCCGCCGGCGCCGCGCGGCCTGCCGCAGATCGAGGTCACGTTCGACATCGACGCCAACGGCATTCTGCACGTCTCGGCCAAGGACAAGGGCACCGGCAAGGAAAACAAGATCACCATCAAGGCCAACTCGGGTCTGTCGGAAGACGAGATCCAGCGCATGGTCAAGGATGCCGAGGCCAACGCCGAGGAAGATCACCGGCTGGCCGAGCTGGCGCAGGCCCGCAACCAGGCCGACGCGCTGGTGCATGCCACCCGCAAGTCGCTCACGGAGTACGGCGAGAAGCTGGAAGCCGCCGAGAAGGAGTCGATCGAGGCTGCCATCAAGGACCTCGAGGACATCCTCAAGACGGGTGACAAGGCCGAGATCGACGCCAAGGTGGAAGCCTTGTCGACGGCCTCGCAGAAGCTGGGCGAAAAGATGTACGCCGACATGCAGGCGCAGCAGCAGGCCCAGCAGCAGCAGGCGGCCGACAACGCCAAGCCGGTGGACGACAATGTGGTCGACGCCGACTTCAAGGAAGTCAAGCGCGACCAGTAATGGCCGAACGATGACGTGCGATACGCCCGGTAGCTGATTCCAGCTACCGGGCGCGCGCGTTGATGATTCAGAACATGGCCCGGCGACGGGCCCTCCCACCATGGCAAAACGCGATTACTACGAAGTACTGGGTGTGGCGAAGAATGCCAGCGACGAAGACCTGCAGAAGGCCTATCGCAAGCTGGCCATGAAGTACCACCCGGACCGCAACCCGGACAGCAAGGAAGCCGAGGAAAAGTTCAAGGAAGCCAAGGAGGCCTACGAGGTCCTGGGTGACGAGCAGAAGCGCGCCGCCTACGACCGCTATGGCCATGCCGGGGTCGACCCGAACGCCGCCGGCATGGGCGGCGGCATGGGCGGCGGCTTCGCCGATGCTTTCGGCGATATCTTTGGCGAGATCTTCGGCGCGGGTCGGCGCGGGGGCGGCGGGCCGCAGGTATATCGCGGCGCCGACCTGAAGTACGCGCTGGAAATCACGCTGGAGCAGGCCGCCAGCGGTTTTGACACCGAGATCCGCGTTCCCAGCTGGGAAAACTGCGATACCTGCCACGGCAGCGGCGCCAAGGCCGGCACCTCGCCCAAGACTTGCCGGACTTGCGGCGGTTCGGGCGCGGTGCGCATGCAGCAGGGCTTTTTCAGCGTCCAGCAGACCTGCCCGACCTGCCACGGCACCGGCAAGGAAATCACCGACCCCTGCCCGTCGTGCGACGGCGTGGGCCGTACGCGTCGCAACAAGACGCTGCAGGTCAAGATCCCGGCCGGCATCGACGACGGCATGCGCATCCGCTCCAGCGGCAACGGCGAGCCCGGCATCAACGGCGGCCCGCCGGGCGACCTGTATGTCGAGATCCATATCAAGCAGCACAAGATCTTCCAGCGCGATGGCGACGATCTGCACTGCGAGCTGACCATCCCGTTCACCACGGCGGCGCTGGGCGGCGAGCTGCAGGTGCCGACCCTGGGCGGCAAGGCCGAGATCTCGATTCCGGAAGGCACGCAGTCGGGCAAGACCTTCCGCCTGCGCGCCAAGGGCATCCGCGGGGTGCGCGGCAGTTATCCGGGCGACCTCTACTGCCACGTGGTGGTCGAGACGCCGGTGCGCCTGAGCGACGAGCAGAAGGCCATCCTGCGCCAGTTCGAGGCTTCGCTCAACGACGGCGGCGACCGCCATTCGCCGCAGAGCAAGTCCTGGACCGACCGCGTCAAGGAGTTCTTCAGCTGACGCATGCGGCGCCTGTCCCGCTGGGGGCGGTACCGTCCTGGCAGTCAGCCGTTCATGGCGTAGAGCAGTGTGCCTGTCCCAGCGGGGACAGGCACACTCTGTCGCGGATGTCAGTTTCCATCGGGGGGCAGGCTGGAAGTCAGCCGGTGCCAGTCCCCATGCGGCCCCTCAAGGGGTGGATTTCTTGGTGAAATCCCCCGCCACGGCGGTGCTGAACGCCTCGGGCTTGAGATACTTGCGCAGCGCGGCGTTGACCTGGTCGGGCGTGAGCGCCTCGAGTTTGCGGTCCATGTCGGCCGACCACTGGAAGCTGCGGCCGGTCTGCATGTAGTTCACCCAGGTATCGGCCAGCACGTCATCCTGGGCGCGCGCCAGGTTGCGGTAGTTCAGCAGCGCCACGACGCCGTCGCGGACCTCCTGGTCCGTGAAGCCGTCCTTGAGGGCGCGGGCCAGCTCTTCCGAGATGGCCTTTTCCAGGCGTGCCCGGTTCTGCGGCGCGTAGATGGCGTAGATCGTCCAGTTCGCGGACGGCTCGTACGACGACACCGACAGGTTGCTGCGCACGTTGTACGACAGGCCTTCGGTTTCGCGCACGCGGTGCCACAGGCGCGAGGTTTCCGAGGTGCCGAGCAGGAAGTTGGCCAGGTACAGGGCGGGGTAGTCGGCGTTGGTGTCCTGCAGCTGCAGCGGCATGCGCGAGATGTAGAAGGCGTTGGCCTTGTCGGGCGTGGCGATGTCGAATTGCTGCGCGGGCACGGCGCGGTAGGGATCCGGCAGGCGGGTATAGGCGGGTGCGCTGCGCCAGCCGTCCAGGCCCTTGCGCAGCACGGCCTCGACCGCGGCGGGATCGAATTCGCCCACGGCCGAGAACTTGATCCGGCCGGCGCCGTACAGCTTGCCGCTGACCGCGGCCAGGTCGTCGCGCGACAGGCTGCGCAGCTGCTCCAGGGCTTCGTCGAAGGTGGGCACGTACCGCACGTCGTCGGCCGGCCACGGATTGTTGTGGCGTGCCAGGGCGCGCGAGGCCAGCGCGGTCGGGTCGGTCATCGCGTCCTGCACCATGGTGATGGCCTGGCGCTTGTATTCCTCGACCTGGTCCTGCGGGAAGCTGGCGTTGCGCACCACATCCAGCACCAGCGCCATCACGTCGGGCAGGTTCTTGCCGAGCGTGGAGATGTTGACCACCAGGTTGGTGCCGCTGCCATTGATGGTGGCTTCGGCCTGCAGCTGATCCAGGCGGTCCTGGATGGCCTGGCGCGACAGCTTGTCGGTGCCGCGGTCGAGCAGGGCGGCCGCGGCGGCCAGCGGCACGCGCTGGCCGCGCAGCGCTTCGGCGTCGCCGAACTGGATCAGCAGTTCGGCCTGCACGCGGTCGCCGCGCGTGGCCTTGGGCAGCAAGGCCAGTTCGACCTGGCCGTTGGGCAGGTCGAGCGTGCGCCGCAGGGTGCGCTTGTCGATATTGGCTGGCGACGGATCGAAGGCCTCGACGGCCTTGAAGTTCGGGTCGCCCTTGTAGTCCTTGAAGACGGCCGCCAGGTCGGCGCGCTGCGCCAGCGGCGCGCGCTGCGGCTTTTCGGTGGGAATGTAGCGGCCTTCGGTGCGATTGCTGCGCACCAGGTAGGCGACGGCGGCGCGCTGCACGTCGTCCAGCTTGGCCTCGCGCACGCGGTCGCGCTGCAGGAAGAACAGGCGCCAGTCGCCCGAGGCAATGGCTTCCGACAGGGCCACGCCGACCTTCTCCGGATCGGCATAGGTCTGCTGCCAGGCGGTCAGCCACTTGCTGCGGGCGCGCTCCAGTTCCTCCTGGCTGAACGGTTTGCTGGACAGGGATTCGAGCGTAGCGGTCAGGGTCTGCAGCGCCTTGTCCTGGTCCATGCCGGGTTGCAGCTGGGCGCCGAACATGGCCAGGCCGGGGTCGAGCTGGTCCATGGTGAAGCCGAATACGCCCGACGCC
The DNA here is from genome assembly GCF_000306945.1 of Bordetella pertussis 18323. Lineage (NCBI taxonomy): Bacteria > Pseudomonadati > Pseudomonadota > Betaproteobacteria > Burkholderiales > Alcaligenaceae > Bordetella > Bordetella pertussis. The sequence continues at coordinate 1,670,669 of NC_018518.1, forward strand.
AGCTTGGTGGGGACCAGCGCGTGGTACAGGCGGCTCGACGGCGTGTCGGCCAGGATGGTGGCGGCCAGGTCCAGCCCGACGAAATCGGGGCTGCCGGCGGCGGGCAGGTGGTACATGGCGGCCACCAGCGGGGTGCCGCCGGCGCGGCGCAGCGTCACCGAGCGCTCGCCGTCCTGGACCGGCTCCACGGTGTATTCGGGCGGCAGGGTGCGCTTGGGCTTGGGCAGCTTGCCCAGCGAGGACTGGATATCGGCCAGGGCCGTCTGCGGATCGAACTTGCCCGCGACGATCAGCACGGCGTTGTCGGGCTGGTAATACTCGTGGTAGAAGGCGCGCAATTGCGCGATGTCCACGTTCTCGACGTCGCTGCGCGCGCCGATGGTGCTCTTGCCGTAGTTGTGCCACTGGTAGGCGGCGGCCTGCATCTTCTGCATGAGCACGCGGAACGGGTTGTTCTCGCCGCTTTCCATCTCGTTGCGGACCACGGTCATCTCGGAGTCGAGGTCTTCCTTGGCGATCAGCGAGTTGACCATGGCGTCGGCCTGCCAGCCCAGGTACCACTTGAGGGTTTCGGGATTGGCCGCGAAGCTGGCGAAGTAATTGGTGCGATCCGACGAGGTGGAGCCGTTGGCCTGCAGGCCACGGCGCGAGAACTCGCCCAGCGCGTTGCGGATGGCGGGCGTGCCCTTGAACAGCATGTGCTCGAGCAGGTGGGCCATGCCGGTCTGGCCGTAGTTCTCGTTGCGCGATCCCACCAGGTACGTCATGTTGACCGTGGTGGTGGGCTTGGACGCGTCGGGCGCCAGCAGCACGCGCAGGCCGTTGGCCAGGCGGTATTCGGTAATGCCCTCGATCGAGGACACTTCCGAGACGCCCGCGGGGAGCGACGCGGCGCCGGCCTGGAAAGCCAGGAACGACGACACTAACAATGCATTCAGGCGGCGCGACAGAAGCGGCAGGCGCATGGGGATGACCTCGAAACTAGCGGAATCCGTTGGAGTGTATACGTTTCGATTGGTTCACCCGGGCCGGGACGCGCGCGGAGCCGGCTGGCCGCGCCGCCATGCTGCGGCACGGCATGGATTATGGGGACGGGGGAGTGATTTGAAGACAGGGCTGGCACGGGTGTAAGCTAAATGTCCGATATGGTTTCCCCTAGTCTGACGGGATGCGCGACAGCCTTTCCTGGCTTCCCGTCCTTCGCCCCCACTCCGCCTTCCGTGCGCTGTGCCGGCGCTTGTTTGCTCGCGCCTTCGCAGCCGGCCCGACGCCGGCGCTCACTCCGGAGGATCGATTCATGCTGACCGATATCGTCACGCGCGCCCTGTCCCAGTTGCTTGGCAATTCCCTGTCGGGCGACGTCATCAAAGGGCGCTTTCGCTACGCTTATGCCAGCGATGACGGCCGTTTTGTGGCCATCCTGGGCCATGACCTGACTACTTATGTGGTGGATGTCGATGCACAGCGCTACTTCGCGGAGTGCGCTGGCGTGCCGTGCGGATTCGCCGGGCACGTGCTTGAGATGGAGGGCGCGCAGGAGCATGGCCACCCCTGGCCCGCCGTCAATGATCTGTTCGACCTGGACATGGACGGCGATGAAATCGCCTGGCGCCGCTGTCCGGGAGCCGTGGCCCTGGCGGCGACGCGGCAGGCGCAAAGCCGCGTGGCCTGAGCGGCGGGCGGGGCGCTCGGCTGGCTACAATGCCGGCATGAACGCCACGCCTTCCCCCGCCCCGCTGGTCGACTGCACGCATGACCGCCACGCGGCGGCCATCCTGGATATCTTCAACGACGCCATCCTGACGTCGACGGCGCTGTACGACTACCAGCCGCGCGCGCTGGCTTCGATGGAGGCCTGGTTCCAGGCCAAGCGCCAGGGCGGCTTCCCGGTAGTGGGCTTCGAGGACGCGGCGGGCGTGCTGATGGGGTTCGCCAGCTACGGCACGTTTCGCGCCTGGCCGGCGTACAAGTACTCGGTCGAGCACTCGGTGTACGTGGACCGCCGCTATCGCGGCCGCGGGCTGGGCGAAGCCTTGCTGCGGGCGCTGATCGAGCGGGCCCGCCTGCAGCAGGTCCACGTGCTGGTGGGCGGGATCGACGCCACCAACGCCGGCAGCGTCGCGCTGCACCGCAAGCTGGGGTTCGTGCACGCCGGCACGATCACGCAGGCCGGATTCAAGTTCGGGCGCTGGCTCGACCTGGCGTTCTATCAGCTGACGCTCGACACGTCCCTGCGGCCGGTCGACGGCTGAACGCTATTTGGACAGCTGGCGCATGGCCTGTTCCAGGCCCGCCACGGTGACCGGGTACATGCGGTCCTGCATGATGTCGCGCAGCAGGGCGATCGACTGCCTATAGCGCCAGGACGCGGTGGGCTCGGGGTTGAGCCAGGCGGCCTTGGGCCAGGCGTCGAGCAGCCGGCGCAGCCAGACCGCGCCGGCCTCCTTGTTGTAGTGCTCGACCGAGCCCCCGGGCTGCAGGATTTTGTACGGGCTCATGGTGGCGTCGCCGACGATGATCAGGCGCCAGTCGGCGTTGTACTTGCGCAGGACGTCCCAGGTTTCGAAGCGCTCGTTCTGGCGCCGGCGGTTGTTCTGCCAGAGGTTTTCGTACGGGCAGTTGTGGAAGTAATAGACGTCGAGGTGGCGGAACTCGCTGCGCGCGGCCGAAAACAGTTCCTCCACGCGCGCGATGTGGTCGTCCATGCTGCCGCCCACGTTCAGCAGCATCAGCACCTTGACGGTATTGCGGCGCTCGGGCACCAGCCGCAGGTCGAGGTGGCCGGCGTTGCGCGCCGTGCTGGCGATGGTGTCGTCCAGGTCCAGTTCCAGGTCGGCGCCCTGGCGCGCGAAACGGCGCAGGCGCCGCAGCGCGACCTTGAAGTTGCGCGTGCCCAGTTCGAGCTGGTCGTCGTAGTCGCGGAACTGGCGCATGTCCCACACCTTGACCGCGGTGCGGTTGCCGGCCGAATCGCCGCCGACGCGGATGCCTTCCGGGTGATAGCCGCCGTTGCCGAACGGCGAGGTGCCGCCGGTGCCGATCCACTTGCTGCCGCCCGCGTGCCTTTCCTGCTGTTCCTCGAGGCGTTGCTTGAACAGTTCCATCAGCTTGTCCCAGCCGTGCGCTTCGATGGCGGCCTTTTCTTCGGGCGTGAGGGTTTTCTCGAATTCCTTGATCAGCCAGTCCAGCGGGATGTCGCGGTCGGCGGGCAGGGCGGCGGCGATGCCGCGATAGTAGGCGCCGAATGCGGCGTCATAGCGGTCGTAGAGGCTTTCGTCCTTGACCAGCGCGGTGCGCGCCAGGAAGTAGAAATCGTCGAGCGTGGGCGCCATCAGGCGCTGGCGCAGCGCCTCGAGCAGGGTCAGGTACTCCTGCACCGACACCGGCAGCTTGTGGGCGCGCAGATGATAGAAGAAATCGATCAGCATGGGGCAGGGCCTGGCGTGGCGTCAGCGGCGCTGGGCGCCGCGCGCCATGGCGCCCAGGCGCTCCAGCAGATGCACGTCCTGCTCGTTCTTGAGCAGCGCCCCGGCCAGCACCGGCACGGCGGTGGCCGCGTGGGCGTCGATCTCGGCGGCCGGGATCGCCTCGGCCAGCAGCAGGCGCAGCCAGTCCAGCAGCTCGGAGGTCGACGGCTTTTTCTTCAGGCCCGGCGCTTCGCGCAGCGCGAAGAAGGTATCGAGCGCGGCGCGCAGCACGTCCTGGCGGATGTCGGGGTAGTGCACGCCGACGATATCGCGCATGGTGTCGCGGTCCGGAAAGCGGATGTAGTGGAAAAAGCAGCGCCGCAGAAAGGCGTCGGGCAGGTCTTTCTCGTTGTTGGAGGTGATGATGACCAGCGGGCGGTGCCGCGCTTGCACGGTCTGGCGCGTCTCGTAGACATGGAATTCCATGCGGTCGAGCTCGCGCAGCAGGTCATTGGGGAATTCGATGTCGGCCTTGTCGATCTCGTCGATCAGCAGGACGACCGGTTCGGGCGCCTCGAAGGCCTGCCACAGCGTGCCCTGCACGATGTAGTTGCGGATGTCGCGGACCTTCTCGTCGCCCAGCTGCGAATCGCGCAGGCACGAGACCGCGTCGTATTCGTACAGGCCCTGGTGCGCCTTGGTGGTGGACTTGATGTGCCATTGCAGCAGCGGGCGGTCCAGCGCGCGCGCCACTTCCTCGGCCAGCATCGTCTTGCCCGTGCCGGGCTCGCCCTTGATCAAGAGGGGGCGCTGCAGCGTCAGCGCGGCGTTGACGGCCAGCTTCAGGTCGTCGGTGGCGACGTAGCGGTCGGTACCTTCGAAACGGGCCGATTGGGCGGGGGCGGAAGAGGAGGACGCGGACGTGGGCATGGAGTGGCAGTCAATGAGGCGCGACAGCGCCGAGGCATGATAAGGAATGGTCTTGCGGCAATTATCGTACAATCGCAGGGTTTTGCGACCGGCTAGGGATTTTTACCCGGTGTCTTGAAGAAGAAGTTCTCCTTTCGTATTCAGCCATACAAGAGCCATTATGAAGTTGCGAATTTCGATGACGCGCACGGTTTCCGTGCTGGCAGTATTGGCGTCCTGTGCGATCGCCGGTCCGGCGGCCGCGGCCGACGCGGCGCCGGTCGGCAACGCGCAGAACGCCCGTGACAAGGTGTCGATGTGCATTGGCTGCCACGGCATCCCGGGCTACAAGGCCTCGTTCCCCGAGCTTTATCACGTTCCGATGATCGCTGGCCAGAATGCCAAGTACATCGAAGCGGCGCTCAATGAGTACAGGAAGGGCGCGCGCAGCCATCCGACGATGGACGCGGTGGCCGGCAGCCTGTCCGACCAGGACATCGCCGACCTGGCGGCCTACTACTCATCTCTCAAGTAATCGGGGCAGACCATGAAACGCTTTACGTTTGCCCTTGCGGGCATAGTTCTGGCGACCGCCGGCGTCTCGGCGCAGGCCCAGGATGTGGTGGCCGGCAAGGCCGTGTTCGACAAGTTCAATTGCGCGTCCTGCCACGGCGCCGATGCCAAGACCAGCGTCCAGCCGGAGTATCCGGTGCTGGCCGGCCAGCATGCCGATTACCTGGCGCATGCGCTCAAGGCCTACAAGCGTGGCGCCGCGGGCAGCGCGGCCACGGCCAACGTGCGCAAGAACCCGATCATGGGCGCGTTCGCGGCGCAGCTGTCGGACCAGGACATCCGCAACGTCGCGGCCTGGCTGGCGGCGCAGCCCAGCGACCTGGGCGTGCGCCAGTAAGCGGCGCCGGGCAAGCCCCCGATCCGGGGGCTTTTCCTTTTCTAGCGCTCGGCGCGCTGGCGGATCAGCTCGATGTAGGCGTCGCTGTCGAGCGGCGTACCCAGGCGTTGAGCCTCCCATACCACCTGGCCCAGGCATTCCATGATTTCATGGGCGGCCTGGTGCGCGTCGCCGCGGCCGACCAGGCGCTGGTACGCCGCGCGGATGCCGCGCGGATGGTCGATCGACAACTGCTCGGCGATCGCCAGGTGCATGGACAGGTGCAGGAATGGGTTGGTGCGGCCGTGCTCGACCGGGTACTCGGCGGTCATGGCCTCGGGGCTTTCGAGGTCGCCGTGGTACTCGGGATGTTCGAGGATCCAGTCCAGCGCCATGGATTCGAGCGGGGTCAGGACCTCGGTGGCGCGGTGCTTGCGCCAGGTTTCGATAAAGAATTCGCGAACCTGGTCGCGGGAAGGATTGAACATCGGCGCTTCAAAGACAGGCGGGAAGGATAGGCCATTTTACCGCCTGCCGGACCCCCTGCCGGGCGCGCCGGGCCAATGCGATATAGAATTGAAGGTTGTCCGCCATCCGGCCCGGGTTGCTTTGCGTGGTTACAAACGTGCATCTCCGGCAGAAACACGGTCAGGCGAGCGGTAAAAACCACCCGGAGCAACTGGAGCATTCATGTCCTATCAACATATCAAGGTTCCCACTGGGGGCCAAAAAATCACGGTCAACGCCGATTACTCGCTGAATGTGCCCGATCAGGTCATCATTCCGGTCATCGAGGGTGACGGTACGGGCGCCGACATCACGCCGGTGATGATCAAGGTCGTCGACGCGGCCGTGCAGAAGGCCTATGCGGGCAAGCGCAAGATCCACTGGATGGAAGTCTACGCCGGCGAGAAGGCCACCAAGGTCTACGGCCCGGACGTCTGGCTGCCCGAGGAAACCCTCGACGCCGTCAAGGACTACGTGGTGTCGATCAAGGGTCCGCTGACCACGCCGGTCGGCGGCGGCATCCGTTCGCTGAACGTGGCGCTGCGCCAGCAGCTGGACCTGTATGTCTGCCTGCGCCCGGTGCGCTACTTCAAGGGCGTGCCCTCGCCGGTGCGCGAGCCCGAGAAGACCGACATGGTCATCTTCCGCGAGAACTCGGAAGACATCTACGCGGGCATCGAGTACATGGCCGAGTCCGAGCAGGCCAAGGACCTGATCCAGTACCTGCAGACCAAGCTGGGCGTGACCAAGATCCGCTTCCCGAACACCTCGTCGATCGGCATCAAGCCGGTTTCGCGCGAAGGCACCGAGCGCCTGGTGCGCAAGGCGCTGCAGTACGCCATCGACAATGACCGCGCCTCGGTGACCCTGGTCCACAAGGGCAACATCATGAAGTTCACGGAAGGCGGCTTCCGCGACTGGGGCTACGCCCTGGCCCAGAACGAGTTCGGCGCGCAGCCGATCGACGGCGGCCCGTGGTGCAAGTTCAAGAATCCCAAGACGGGTCGCGAGATCATCGTCAAGGATTCGATCGCCGACGCCTTCCTGCAGCAGATCCTGCTGCGTCCGGCCGAATACGACGTGATCGCCACGCTGAACCTGAACGGCGACTACATCTCCGACGCGCTGGCCGCGCAAGTGGGCGGCATCGGCATTGCCCCGGGCGCCAACCTGTCGGATTCCGTGGCCATGTTCGAAGCCACCCACGGCACCGCGCCGAAGTACGCGGGCAAGGACTACGTGAACCCCGGTTCCGAAATCCTGTCGGCCGAAATGATGCTGCGCCACATGGGCTGGACCGAGGCCGCCGACCTGATCATCGCCAGCATGGAGAAATCCATCCTGTCCAAGAAGGTCACCTATGACTTCGCCCGTCTGCTCGAAGGCGCCACCCAGGTGTCGTGCTCGGGCTTCGGTCAGGTCATGATCGACAATATGTAATTGCTGTAAGGCTTCAACCGCATCAGCCGAGAAACCCGCGCCCCTATGGGGGTAGCGGGTTTTTTGCCGAATGGGCAACGGCCATCCGGGGCCGGCATGACCCTGCCAGGCCCATAGATATGTAACTTTTCGTTGTAAAATTTCCAGTTTTGCGTTTCAAATTTTATCCGGGGGACGTTGGCTCGGACGATAGAGAACATGGCTAAACCTGCTTCCGATATGCCCCCCTACGACAAGGCGGCCGCGCTGCGCGGCCTGGCCGGCGCACGCCGTGTGGCGCTGCTGATGGCGCCACGGCTGGGCGACACGCTGCTGATGATGAACATGGCCCGCAACCTGGCCGCGCACGGCCGCGAAGTCAGCATCTTCGGCGACTATATCCACGGCTTGCGCGACTGGTTCCCGGGCCTGGATATCCGCCCATCGCTGTCCGAGGAGCAGGCCGGCCAGGTGCTGCCCGGCTACGATTGCGCGGCCCAGATGCATGTGGGCTGGCCCTACGCGCTGCATGCGCACCAGCCGAACTATTTCTATTACGACGCGCATGTGGCGATTACCGGGCGCGGCTTCGTGAAGCTGTTCCAGATCCGCGATTTCTGTCGCGAGCAACTGGGGCTGGCGCAGGCCGGCGCCGATAACGGCTTGCGGCCGCCGCCGCAGGTGCAGCCGCACCGCAGCCATCCGCGCCGGGTGGCGCTGCATCCCACGTCGACGGGGGCCCAGCGGTGCTGGGCGCCGCGCCATTTCAAGGAGCTGGGGCTGCGCCTGCTGCACGAGGGCTACGAGCCGAACTACATCGTCGCGCCGCACGAGCGGGCCGAGTGGAGCTGGGTGCTGGACCATGGCCTGCATCTGCCCCAGTTTCCCTCCCTGTCCGAGGTGGCGGGCTTCATCCATGCCTCGGGCTGGTTCATCGGCAACGAGTCCGGCATCGGCCACCTGGCTTCCAACGTGGGCGTGCCCACCCTGTCGCTGACCGGCAGGCCCACCCGCACGCGCGCCTGGCGGCCGGCCTGGTCGACCTCGCGCATCGTCTACCCGGCTCTGATTCCCGGAGGCCGCTGGCGCGATCGCCTGTGGCGCGAGTGGCTCTCGCCGCGCCGCGTCATGTCGGCATTCCACAAGCTGCAGGCGGACGACCGGCGGCAGCCCGTGGGGGTGCCTTGGGGAAAAATCTGAGGCGATGGTGCACTGGCGCCGCGCTCAACGGTCCTAGGTGGATGTGGGATTCCGTTTCGGGTTGAGGCCGGTCCGGTATTTGCTTCTACACTGCTGCGGCGCTCAGTGCCCGATATGAAAGCGTCCCCTGTTTTTCTGCTCTTGATGCCATGCCTGTTGTCCAATTGAAAATCTTCGCCGTTCTTGCCCTGTTGATACCTGCGCTGGCGCTGGTCAGCAAAGGCGGGGGCGTCGCCGTGTTCTACACGCTAGCCGTACTGACGTCGCTCGCAATCATGGTCTACGCCGGCCGTGGTCGCGCACAGCCGTCCTGGCGCGACCTGGCCTGGCCCGGCGCGGTGCTGGCGGTGCCCTTGCTGTCGATGCTGGTCACCAACGCCTACCTCGGTATCTGGAGCGGTTCCGAGTTCGAGAAACTGCTGCGGTTCGCGCTGGCGCTTCCCCTGTTCTGGGTACTGCTGTGCGTGCCGCGCCCATGGCTGCAACAGATCCAGTGGAGCCTGCTGTTCAGCGCCTATGCCGGCGCGATCATGCTTTATGTCATCGTCGGCTGGTACGGCGGGCGCATGCAGGTCAGCTTCTACGGCGCCGAGTACAACGCCGTGGCCTTCGCCAATCTGACGCTGTTCTTCGGTTTCGCCTCGCTGTTGACGCTGGGCTGGCGGCTGACGCCCTGGCCCGGCCTGGAAGCGCTGTTGAAGGTGGGGGCGGCATGCGCCGCGGTGTATGCGGCCCATGTATCGGAGACGCGCAGCAGCTGGATGCTGCTGCCGGTTTTCGGGCTGGTGTTCCTCATGTCCCGCCGTGTCTGGAGCCTGCGCAGGAAACTGGCCGTGGGCCTGGTGCTGGTCGCGGCGCTGGCGGTGCTGGCGGGGGTGATGCTGTCCTCGCAGGGAAACCGGATGCACAAGATCCTGACGGATCTACAGCGCTATACCGTGCAGAACGATCGCAATACGTCCGTGGGCATACGCCTGCAGCTGTGGCATGCCTCGTGGATGATCTTCCAGGAGGCGCCGGTGCTGGGGGTGGGGCCGCGCAATTTCCGTGCCGAGCTGGCCAAGCTGCGCGACCAGGGCGTGGTCACGCCGGAGGTCGCCAGCGGGTACGGCGAACCCCACAATGATTTCATGGCGGCCATGGCCGGCTACGGCCTGCTCGGCCTGCTGAGCATCCTGTTGCTGTATCTCGCGCCGGCCTGGGTGTTCCTGCGCCGCATGGCCAGCGACGACCGCGTCATACGGACGGGCGCGCAGATCGGCCTGTTGTTCTGCCTCGGTTATTGCGCTTTCAGCCTGACCGAGATGATGTTCCGCAACATGCGCAGCGTGCCCATCTACAGTGCCACGCTGGTGCTGCTGCTGGCGCTGACCGCGCCGCGCGCAGCCTAGCTGTGAACTGTCAATAGGTTGTATTCGTCCAGGTTGAGTCTGGAGATGGGTACAGCGCGCCCGATGCCTTGGTGGGGTCGATGCCAGTTGTAGTGGTGTAGCCAGGATTTCATGGCATCGGCTCGGTGTTGGGAGTTCTGGTAGGTGTGAGCGTAAGCCCACTCACGCAAGGCCGACTGGATGAAGCGTTCGGCCTTGCCATTGGTCTGTGGGCGGTAAGGTCGGGTAAAGCGGTGCTTGATGCCCAGCTCATGGCACAGCGCGGCGAAGGCGCGGCTGCGAAAGGCCGAGCCATTGTCGGTGAGCAAGCGCTGGATGGTCACGCCCAGGCGCTGGTAGTAGGCCACTGCGTCCTTGAGGAACTGGACGGCGCTGGGGAAGCGCTCGTCGGGGTGGATGTCGGTGAAGGCCACGCGGGCGTGGTCATCGATGGCCACGAAGACGAAGTCCCAGCCGGCCCCCTCAACGGTATCGCGTCGGTTGCCCGTGACCCGGTGGCCAGGGCGCTGGATACGTCCCAGCTTCTTGATGTCGATGTGCAGCAGATCGCCGGGGGCCTGATGCTCGTAGCGCACCACCGGCTCGGCCGGCTCCAGGTCGGCCAGGTGCGACAGACCGGCGCGGGCCAGGACGCGGCTGACGGTGCTGGCTGACACGCCCAGCGCCTGGGCGATGCGCGCTTGGGTCAGCCGCTTGCGGCGCAGCTCCACGATAGCCAGCGCCTTGGCCGGCGCAATCGCTCGGGGCGAGACCGTCGGGCGCGAGGACGCATCGGCCAAGCCCGCCTGGCCCTGAGCCAGGAAGCGGCCCAGCCATTTGCGCACAGTCGGCGCGGTGACCCCATAGGCGCGGGCCGCTTCAGGCACACAAACTTGATGGGCGATCAATTGCTGGACCATTTCGAGTCGACGTAGGAAGGTCAATCGGGCATGCTTATGGGTGTTCATCCGGCCGGGCTCCTTGAGTGAACTGGGGGGGTGGCGATTTCCAGTTTCTCAAATCCGGTTCGGATGAACCATGCATACAACCTATTGAATCTTCACACCTAGCTGGGCGGCTATTCGCCCGCGTAGCGGTAGCCCACGCCGATTTCCGTCAGCAGGTAGCGCGGCCGGGCCGGATCGGCTTCCAGCTTCTGCCGCAGGTGGCCCATGTAGATGCGCAGGTAATGGTGGCTTTCCACATGGGACGGCCCCCATACCTCGCGCAGCAGTTCGCGGTGCGTCATGACCTTGCCGCGCGATGCCACCAGCGCGGCCAGCAGCCGGTATTCGATCTGGGTGAGGTGTACGTGCTCGCCCGCGCGGGTGACGACGCGTCGGGCCAGGTCGATCTGCACGTCGCCGAAACCGGCCTGCGCGGCATTGCCGGCGCCGCCGCGGGCGTGCCGGCGCAACAGCACGCGCAGGCGCGCCAGCAGTTCGCCGACGCCGAACGGCTTGGTCAGGTAGTCGTCGGCGCCGGCATCCAGGGCAGCGATCTTGTCGCCTTCGCTGCTGCGCGCCGACAACACCAGCACCGGCAGTTCGGTCCAGCCGCGCAGTTCGCGCAACAGCGCCATGCCATCCTCGTCGGGCAGGCCCAGGTCCAGCACCACGGCATCGGGCTGGCGCGTGCCGGCCTCGATCAGCCCCCGTCTCACGGTGTCGGTCTCGTGGACCTCGCAGCCTTCGGCTTCGAGCGCGCTGCGCACGAAGCGGCGGATATGGGCATCGTCTTCGACGATCAGTACGGTGGGGCGGTAATCGGGCATGGCGGGTCAGGCGGGTTCGGGGGGCACGGCCGGCGGCGGGGTCAGCGGCAGCGCGAAGACGAAGCAGGCGCCGCGCAGGCGCCGGGCTGGCTCGACCCAGATGCGGCCCTGGTGGGCGTCCAGGATGGCGCGGCATACCGCCAGCCCGAGGCCTGCGCCGGGGGGGGGGCCGACTCGCGCTGGCCGCGCGCGAATTTCTCGAAGATCCGCTGGCGGTCGGCCTGCGCGACGCCCGCCCCGTCATCGGCCACCCGTACCTGCAGGGTATGGGCGTCGGCCAGGGCGTCGATGTGGATGGCACTGCCGGGCGGCGTGTATTTGGCGGCATTTTCCAGCAGGTTGCACAGCACCCGTTCGATCAGGATGCCATCGCATTTCACCAGCGGCAGGGCAGAAAGCGGCGCGACCGTGACGGGGCGATCCTGCAGCGCGGCGTTCATGGCCGCCAGGGCCGAGCCCACCAGTTCCTCGACCGATTGCCATTGGCGCCGCAGCGGCGCATCGTGGCTTTGCAGCCGCGCCATGTCCAGCAGGTTGACGACCAGCGCGTGCATGCGCCGCGCCTGGTCCTGCATGGCGGCCACGGTTTCGAGCGCGGCCGGCGTCATGGCGGCGGGCGAGCGCTGCAGGGTCTCGGCCATGCCGAGCAAGCTGGTCAGCGGCGTGCGCAGATCGTGCGAGACCGCCGCCAGCAGGGCGTTGCGCAGGCGTTCGGATTCGATACTGAGCAGCGCCTGCTGGGCGACTTCCACATAGTGCAGCCGTTCGATGGCGATGGCGATCAGGGTGGCGTAGGCGTCGAGCTGGCGGCGCGCCGGCGCCGCGCTGTAGAGCGGCGGGCCGGCGTGGTGCAGGGCCAGCACGCCGCGCACCCGCATGGGCGCGCGCAGGGGCAGGTACAGCACGGGGCTGTTCGACAGGGTGTCGGTGCCGGCGCCGCAGGCCTGGCCGTGGTCGAAGGCCCATTGCGCCAGCGTGGGTTCGAGTGCCGCGTCGCCAGCGCCGGGCGCCAGCCGCAGCCGGTCGTCCAGGCCCAGTATGTAGAGGGCGCCGCGGGCGCCGAACGCGGCGTTCAGGAATGCCGAGGCCGCGCCGGCGATTTGCTCCGGCTGCAGGGCCGCGGACAGCTCCCGCGCGAATTCGTAAAGGCCGCGCGCATCGGCCTCGCGCCTGGCGGCGGCCCGGGCCTGCTGGCGCAAGCCGGCGGTCAGCTGGCCGATCAGCAGCCCGACCGTCAGCAGGACGGCGAACGTCAGCAGGTACTGCACGTCCGAGACGGCGAACGAGGCCAATGGCTGCACGAAGAAGAAATCGAACAGCGCGACGCTGACCACCGAGGCCAGCGCCGCCGGCCCGCGTCCGTGGCGCAGGGCCGCCGCCACGACCGCCAGCAGGAAGATCATGACGATATTGGTCTGGTGCAGAACCGGAAAGGCCAGGCGCGAGGCCAGGGTGGCCGCCGCGCAATAGGCCAGGGCCCACAGATAGGCGCCGGCGGCGGCGTGGCCGGCGGGCGCGGAAGCGTTGCGCCACGAACGCGGGTCGCGCCGTGGCGCGGCCGTGGCCGCCGACGGCGCGCCGACCCTCACGATGTCCGCTTCCGGGCAGGCCGACGCCAGGGCATCGGCGAAGCTGCGCCGGCGCAGCAGCCGGCCCGGCGTCAGGGCGGCATCCAGCAGGCCCGACAGGCCGCGGCGGCGCCACGCGTCGCGCCCGACCACGGCCTTGGTGATGTTGTGGCGGCGCATGTAGCGGGTCGCGGCGTCGACCATGTCGGTGCCGGCCACGGTCTCGACATGCGCGCCCAGCGTCTCGGCCAGCGCCAGCGCCTGGTCCAGCCGCGCCCGGCCGGCGCGCGGCAGGGGCGCGACCCGCGGCGCCTCGATGGTGATGGCATGCCACTCGCAGTCCAGTTGCTGGGCCAGCCGGTGCGCGCTGCGCAGCACATGCTCGGCATGCGGGTCGGCGTCGATACAGGCGACCACGGCCTCGCGCGTGCGCCAGACCGGCTCGATCGCGCGTTCGTGGCGGTACGCGCGCACATCGTCGTCGACGTGTTCGGCGGTGCGGCGCAGCGCCAGTTCGCGCAGGGCGATCAGATTGCCCTTGCGGAAGAAGTGCCGGCTGGCGTGGCGGGCCTGTTCCGGCACATAGACCCGGCCCTCGCGCAGGCGGCGCAGCAATTCGTCGGCCGACAGGTCCACCAGGATGATCTCGTCGGCGGCATCGAATACCGAGTCTGGCACGGTTTCGCGCACGCGCACTCCGGTGATGCCGCCGACCGCCTCGTTCAGGCTTTCCAGGTGCTGGACGTTGAGGGTGGTCCAGACGTCGATGCCGGCCGCCAGCAGTTCCTCGACGTCCTGCCAGCGCTTGGCGTGGCGCGCCCCGGGCGCGTTGGTGTGCGCCAGTTCGTCGAGCAGCAGCAGGCGGGGCCGGCGCGCCACGGTGGCCTGCAGGTCGAATTCGCGCAGGCGGCGTCCCTGGAAGTCGAGCGTCTGCAGGGGCAGGGCCGGCAGCGTATCGAGCAGCGCGGCGGTGTCGGCGCGGCCGTGGGTTTCGACCAGCCCCGCCACGACATCCACGCCCTGCGCGGCCTGGGCGCGCGCCGCGGCCAGCATGGCATAGGTCTTGCCTACGCCGGCGCAGGCGCCGAAGTAGATGCGCAGCCGCCCGCGCCGGGCGTCGGACTGCGCCTGCTCCAGGGTCTGGAGCAGGCGGTCGGGGTCGAGGCGGTCGTTGCCGGGGTCGGCCATGGGGTGGGTGTGTCGCGTCGGGAAGGGTCGCGCGCAGGCGGCACGCATACTATACGCGCGCCGCTTCAGCGCAGGCGGTCCAGCGCCAGGTTGAGGGCAAGCACATTGACGACCGGTTCGCCCAGGATGTCCGGCACCGGGCGTTCCGTGTGCCGGGCGATGAGCTGCTCCACCGTGGCGGTGGGCAGGCCGCGGGCGCGCGCCACGCGGGCGGCCTGGTAGCCGGCCGCCGCCGGGCTGATGTGCGGATCCAGGCCGCTGCCCGAAGCGGTGGCGAGATCCACCGGAATCGGCGCCGGATTGCCGGGATCGGCCGCCCGCAAGGCGGCGATGCGCGCCCGGACGGCCTGCGCCAGCGCCGGGTTGGCGGGGCCCAGGTTCGATCCGCCCGAGGCGGCGGCGTTGTAGGGCATGGGCGCGGTGGCCGATGGCCGGCCCCAGAAATAGCGCGGATCGGTGAACGACTGGCCGATCAGCGCCGAGCCGACCACGCGGCCGTCCTGCTCGAGCAGCGAGCCGCCGGCCTGGAAGGGCCACAGCAGGCGGGCCACGCCGGTGGTGGCCAGCGGATAAAGCAGTCCGACCAGCACGGACAGCGCCAGGAAGATCACCAGGGCGGCGCGCAGGGGGCGCCCGGCGGGGGGAAGCGGAGGGTGCATGGTCATGCTCCTTTTGTCAGGTCCAGCCCAGGGCGGCCAGCGCCATGTCGATCAGTTTGATGCCGGCAAAGGGCGCCAGCAGCCCGCCCAGTCCATAGACCAGCAGGTTGCGGCGCAGCAGCACCGCCGCGCCGAGCGGGCGGTAGCGCACGCCCTTGAGCGCCAGCGGAATCAGGGCCACGATGATCAGGGCGTTGAAAATGACGGCCGAAAGAATGGCCGAGGCGGGGGTGGCCAGGCCCATCACATTGAGTTGCGCCAGCTGCGGGTACACCGCCATGAATGCCGCGGGAATAATGGCGAAGTACTTGGCGACGTCGTTGGCGACGCTGAAGGTGGTGAGCGCGCCGCGCGTCATCAGCATCTGCTTGCCGATTTCGACGATTTCGATCAGCTTGGTGGGGTTGGAGTCCAGGTCCACCATGTTGCCGGCCTCCTTGGCGGCCTGCGTGCCGGAGTTCATGGCGACCGCCACGTCGGCCTGGGCCAGCGCCGGCGCATCGTTGGTGCCGTCGCCCGTCATGGCCACCAGATGGCCGTCGGCCTGGCAGGCGCGGATCAGTTCCAGCTTGGCTTGCGGGGTGGCTTCGGCCAGGAAGTCGTCCACGCCGGCCTCGGCGGCGATGGCGGCCGCGGTCAGGGCGTTGTCGCCGGTGATCATGACCGTCTTGATGCCCATGCGGCGCAACGCGGCAAAGCGCGGCTGGATCCCGGGCTTGACGATGTCCTTGAGCTCGATCACGCCCAGCGCCTGCCCGCCTTCGGCGACCACCAGGGGCGTGCTGCCGCGGCGCGCCACGTCGTCCACGTCGCGCGCCACGGCGGCGGGCAGGCCGCCCTGTCCTTCGCCCAGCCAGCGTGCCAGGGCGTCGGCCGCTCCCTTGCGGATAAGGCGGCCGTCGAGGTCCACGCCGCTCATGCGCGACTGGGCGGAGAACGGCACGAAGCGCGCGCCGGCGGGCGCCTCGCTGCGGGTGTCCAGGATGCGCTCGGCCAGGGCGACGATGCTGCGGCCCTCGGGCGTTTCGTCGGCCAGCGACGCCAGCCGCGCGGCCTCGGCCAGCACCGCCGGGGATACGCCCGGCGCGGGGACGAAGGCCGCGGCCTGGCGATTACCAAACGTGATCGTGCCGGTCTTGTCCAGCAGCAGGACGCTGACATCGCCGGCCGCCTCGATCGCGCGCCCCGAGGTGGCGATGACGTTGGCCCGCATCATGCGGCTCATGCCCGCCACGCCGATGGCCGACAGCAGGCCGCCGATGGTGGTGGGGATCAGGCAGACCAGCAGGGCCACCAGCACGGTGATCGACACAGCCTGCCCCGCGCCCGAGGCGGACACCGCGTACATCGAGAACGGCAGCAGACTGGCCACGACCAGCAGGAACACCAGCGTCAGGCCCACCAGCAGGATGGTCAGCGCCAGCTCATTGGGGGTTTTCTGGCGGCGGGCGCTTTCCACCATGGCGATCATGCGGTCGAGGAAGCTGTCGCCAGGGTCGGCCGCGATGCGCACGAAGATCCAGTCGGACAGGACGCGCGTGCCGCCGGTGACCGAGCAGAAATCGCTGCCGGCCGCGCGGATCACCGGCGCCGATTCGCCGGTGATGGCGCTTTTGTCGACCGAGGCGATGCCGGCGATCACCTGCCCGTCGCCCGGCACGGTTTCGCCCGCTTCGATCAGGACCACGTCGTCCCTGCGCAGCGCGCCCGAGGGGCGCGAGGTGGCGCGCGAGCGCCAGTACGGCGGCAGTGCTGCGGCGGCGTCGCTATCGCGAAAGCCTGTCAGCACCCGCGCCTCGATGGTGGTGCGCAAGCCGCGCAGGGCGGCGGCCTGCTGCCTGCCGCGCCCCTCGGCCAATGCCTCGGCGAAGTTGGCGAACAGCACGGTGAACCAGAGGCCGGCCGCGACGGCGAGGATGAAGCCCGCGGGGGCCTCGGCCAGGCCGGCCAGGGCCAGCAGCCACAACAGGGTGGTCAGGATGCTGCCGGCGTAGACGACGAACATGACGGGGTTGCGCAACTGGGCGGCCGGCGACAGTTTGCGCAGGGTGTCGCGCAGGGCGGGGCCGGCCAGCGCGCGCGACCACAGGCCGAACGCGCGATGCGGCGTGGCCGCCGGCAGGGAGGGGCTTGCAGCCGGCAGGCCGGCCTGGGCGGACAGGGGGGTAGGGGAGTTGGCCATGGAGCGTTCTCGGTTCGGAAGCGTCAGGGTTGCAGGTGTTCGGCCACCGGGCCCAGCGCCAGCGCCGGCACATAGGTCAGGGCGCCGACCAGCAGCACGGCGCCGACCAGCAGCGCGACGAACAGCGGGCCGGTGGTCGGCATGCCGCCGACGCTGGCCGGCAGCCGCGGCTTGGCGGCCAGCGAGCCGGCCAGCGCCAGGATGGCGACGATGATGGTGTAGCGGCCGAACCACATGGCCAGGCCCAGCAGGACGTTGTAGAAAGGGGTGTTGGCCGACAGGCCGGCGAACGCGCTGCCATTGTTGTTGGCGGCCGACGACATGGCGTACAGGATTTCCGAGAAACCATGCGCGCCGGGATTGAGCACGCCCGCCCTGCCCGCATCGGCCAGCACGGCGACGGCCGTGCCCGCCAGCACCAGCGCCGGCGTGGCCAGGATCACGAGGGCCACCATCTGCATGTCCAGGGCTTCGATCTTCTTGCCCAGGTACTCGGGCGTGCGGCCTATCATCAGCCCGGCGATGAACACCGCGAGAATGGCGAAGGCCAGCATGCCGTACAGGCCCGAGCCCACGCCGCCGTAGATCACCTCGCCCAGCTGCATCTGCAACAGCGGCGTGACGCCGCCCAGGGCGCTGAATGAATCGTGCATGCCATTGACCGCGCCGCACGAGGCCGCGGTGGTGACGGTGGCGAACAGCGCCGTGGCGGCCACGCCGAAGCGGGCTTCCTTGCCTTCGAGATTGCCGCCGTCGGCCAGCAGCGCCGCTTCGGCCTGGCGCAGGGCAGGCGTGGGCTGCTGCTCGAAATACGCCGCGCTGGCGGCGAATCCGGCAAACAGCACCGTCATGGCCGCCAGGATGGCGACGCCTTGCCGGCGGCTGCCGACCATCTCGCCGAAGGTCCAGCACAGCGCCGCCGGGATCAGGAGAATCGCCAGCATTTCCAGCAGGTTGGACCAGGCGTTGGGGTTTTCGTACGGGTGGGCGGAATTGGCGTTGAAAAAGCCGCCGCCGTTGGTTCCCAGCAGCTTGATGGCCTCTTGCGAGGCGACCGGGCCCATGGGCAGGGTCTGCACGCGGGTGACGACGGTGTCGGTCAGGGGTTGGCCGGCTGGTCCGGTCATGGGCTGGCCCTGCGCGTCCAGCCGCGCGGTCTCGTACTGCTGCGCCTGCACGGTTTGCGCTTCGACGTACGGGTCCAGGTTCTGCACCACGCCCTGGCTGACCAGCGCCAGGATGAACGACAGCGGCAGCAGCACGTACAGCGTGGCGCGCACCAGGTCGGCCCAGAAATTGCCCAGCGTGGCGGCGCTGTGGCGGGCCAGTCCGCGTACCAGGGCGATCAGCACGGCGATGCCGGTGGCGGCCGAAACGAAGTTCTGCACCGTCAGCGCCAGCATCTGCGTCAGGTAGCTCATCGTGCTTTCGCCGGCGTAGCCTTGCCAGTTGGTGTTGGTCACGAAGCTGATGGCCGTATTGAGCGCCGAGTCGGGCGCGACGCCCGGCAGCCCGGCGGGATTGAGCGGCAACCAGCCCTGGAGGCGTTGCAGGGCGTAGACGGCCAGCACTCCCAGCACGTTGAAGACCAGCATGGCCACGGCATAGCGGCGCCAGTCCATTTCGGCGGCGGGGTCCACCCCCGCCAGGCGGTAGAGTCCGCGCTCCAGTGGCTGGCCCCAGGCGGTGAGCCAGGTGCGCTCGCCGTTTATGGCCTGGCGGATGTGGCGCCCGAGCAGCGGCGCGGCGCACAGCAGGATCGCCAGGTACAGCAGCAGCAAACCGAGGAAATCGGCGTTCATCAGAATTTCTCCGGATTGAACAGCGCGTAGGCCAGGTAGGCGAAGAGCAGCGCGGCCGTCAGGCCGCCGAGCCAGTAAAGCGCGGTCATGGGCGGCCTCTCGCGAACAGTCGGGCGCACAGGCGCAGTTGCGTGCCGGTCAGGGCCGCCATGGCGGCAAAGACGGCCAGGTAAACCAGATCCATGTAGCGTTCTCCTTGGGCGCGGGGCCGCGGGGTTGGGCCGGTGGTGCGTTGTGCACGGAGCACCGGCGGACGCTGGCAGGTTACGGATCGGCGGATAAAAACGGGGTAAATGTTCCGAGGCCGGGCGTAAACGCGGCGTAAAAAAACCCCTTGCCGGCCGGGCGTCCATGCACACGTGTGGGGCGTTGGTGGATTCACCGCTTTTTAAAAAAACAAGTGCACGTTTGGCAATTTCGATGGCGAATTCACCGAAAATTGGCGAAAATCGGCGATGTAAGCCTCAGAAAATGGTTTTTTGCACCATGTTGGTGCATTTTATATGCATATGCGTGCGCCTTCTTAGGGCATTCCCCTAGTGTTGCCGGCCCGCTTATGGTGCAGAATCTCGTCCCATGCAGGTGAGGAGACAAAGCCCTGCATGGGCATAACCGGCGGCACCGGTATACAAATAGAAAGCGAAGCAGTACCCAAAAAAAAGCAAAACGCACAACGGCTGGCACCTCACGGGCCAGCCGTTGTCGCTTAAAAAGCCGTCGCTGACAGGCTGACCGGCACGAAGGGCTTTTCAAGTGCTGCGTTTCGCGATATTCAGGTAAGCCATGCCGGAATCCCGCGTCAAATCCGAGCCGTCCCCCGCGCCATACTGGCGCCGCAATGTGCGGCTGATCGTGCTGCTGCTGGCCTGCTGGGCCGGGCTGACCTTCGTGCCGGCCTATTTCGCGCGCCAGCTTGCCTTCGACTTCATCGGCTGGCCCTTCTCGTTCTGGATGGCTGCCTATGGCGCCCCGCTGGCCTATTTGATCCTCATCGTGATCTATGCGCTGGTCATGAACCGGTTCGATGCCCGCTCGCGCACCCGGCGGGACGACTGATGCCCTTTACCGGCAATACCCCCCAGGAATTCGAACAGCGCCTGCGCCGTATCTACACGCTGTATACGCTGGGCTTCATCCTGCTGGTGCTGCTGCTGGCGCTGGCCGAGCTCATGGGCATGGCCCGCAGCTGGATCGGCTATGTGTTCCTGCTGGTGACGGTCAGCCTGTACGCCTGCATCGGCATCGTGTGCCGGACTTCCGACCAGGTCGAATACTACGTCGCGGGCCGGCGCGTGCCGGCCTTCTACAACGGCATGGCGACGGCGGCCGACTGGATGTCCGTGGCGTCGTTCATCGGCGTGGCGGGCACGCTGTACCTGACCGGCTACGGCGGGCTGGCCTACATCATGGGCTGGACGGGCGGCTATGTGCTGGTGGCGCTGCTGCTGGCGCCCTATCTGCGCAAATTCGGCCAGTACACCATTCCCGATTACCTGGGCGCGCGCTACGGCGGCAAGCTGCCGCGCCTGGCGGGGGTGTTCTGCGCCATCCTGTGCTCGTTCACCTACCTGGTGGCGCAAATCTACGGCGTGGGCATCATCACCACCCGCCTGACCGGCATCTCGTTCGAGCTGGGCATCTTCGTGGCCCTGGGCGGCATGCTGGTGTGCTCGTTCCTGGGCGGGATGCGCGCGGTGACGTGGACCCAGGTCGGCCAGTACATCATCCTGGTGATCGCCTACCTGGTGCCGGTGGTCTGGCTGTCGGTCAAGCATACCGGCATGCCGGTGCCGCAATTGTCGGCCGGCACGGTGCTGCAGGAGATCACCGAAAAGGAAGTCTATCTGGCCCACGACCCGGGCGAGCGGGCGGTGCGGCAGTTGTGGCGCAGCCGCGCCGACGAGATGGACGAGCGCCTGCGGGCCTTGCCCGACTCGCTGGCGCACGAGAAAGACCGGCTGCGCGGCCGCCTGGCGCAACTGAACGCCAGCGACGCGCCCATGGTGGAGATCCGCTCGCTGGAGCGCGAGCTGGCCAGCTACCCGGCCACGGTGGAGGAGGCGCGCACGCTCTGGTCGCAGGCGCGCGCCGCCTTCGAGGCGCGCGCCACCCCGCCGGTGCCGCACGCGGAGCCGTTTCCGGCCGAGGATCCGCGCGAGCGCGAGAACATGCGCATCAACTTCCTGGCGCTGGTGCTGTGCCTGATGCTGGGCACGGCCGGCATGCCGCACATACTGATGCGCTCATACACCACGCCATCGGTGGGCGAGGCGCGCCGCTCGGTGTGCTGGTCGCTGCTGTTCATCCTCCTGCTGTATTTCATGGCGCCGGCGCTGGCCCTGCTGGTCAAGTACGAGGTGTACACGCAGGTGGTCGGCACCAGTTTCCTCAGCCTGCCATCGTGGGTGCACGCCTGGAGCGCGGTCGACATCCATTTGCTGGACGTGCTTGACGTCAACCGCGACGGCATCGTGCAGCTGGGCGAAATCAGCATGGGGGCCGATGTGGTGGTGCTGGCCATGCCGGAGATCGGCGGGCTGCCCTACGTCGTGTCCGGCCTGGTGGCCGCCGGCGGGCTGGCCGCGGCGCTGTCCACCGCCGACGGGCTGCTGCTGACGCTGTCGAATTCGCTGTCTCACGATACCTGGTACCGCGTCGTGTCGCCGCGCATGTCGGCCGGCCGGCGGGTGATGGTGTCCAAGATCCTGCTGCTGCTGGTCGCGTTCGGCGCGGCCTGGGTGGCCGCGCGCAAGCCGGCCGACATCCTGTTCATGGTGTCGGCGGCGTTCTCGTTCGCGGCGTCGTCGTTCTTCCCCGCGCTGGTGATGGGGGTGTTCTGGCGGCGCGCCAACAAATGGGGCGCCACGCTGGGCATGTTTGCCGGGCTGGCCGCCACCTTCGCCTACATGGCGCACACCCATCCGTGGCTGCGCGAATGGGTGTTCGGCGTGACGCGCGCCGAGCCGGTGGACCTGTGGTGGGGCATCCAGCCGGTGGCCGCCGGCGTGTTCGGCGCGCCGATGGCGTTCCTGACGATTATCGTGGTGTCGTTGCTCACGCCGCGCCCGGACTCCGCCACCGAGGCCCTGGTCGACTATCTGCGCGAGCCCGGCGGCCGCTAGCTGTGAACTGTCAATAGGTTGTATTCGTCCAGGTTGAGTCTGGAGATGGGTACAGCGCGCCCGATGCCTTGGTGGGGTCGATGCCAGTTGTAGTGGTGTAGCCAGGATTTCATGGCATCGGCTCGGTGTTGGGAGTTCTGGTAGGTGTGAGCGTAAGCCCACTCACGCAAGGCCGACTGGATGAAGCGTTCGGCCTTGCCATTGGTCTGTGGGCGGTAAGGTCGGGTAAAGCGGTGCTTGATGCCCAGCTCATGGCACAGCGCGGCGAAGGCGCGGCTGCGAAAGGCCGAGCCATTGTCGGTGAGCAAGCGCTGGATGGTCACGCCCAGGCGCTGGTAGTAGGCCACTGCGTCCTTGAGGAACTGGACGGCGCTGGGGAAGCGCTCGTCGGGGTGGATGTCGGTGAAGGCCACGCGGGCGTGGTCATCGATGGCCACGAAGACGAAGTCCCAGCCGGCCCCCTCAACGGTATCGCGTCGGTTGCCCGTGACCCGGTGGCCAGGGCGCTGGATACGTCCCAGCTTCTTGATGTCGATGTGCAGCAGATCGCCGGGGGCCTGATGCTCGTAGCGCACCACCGGCTCGGCCGGCTCCAGGTCGGCCAGGTGCGACAGACCGGCGCGGGCCAGGACGCGGCTGACGGTGCTGGCTGACACGCCCAGCGCCTGGGCGATGCGCGCTTGGGTCAGCCGCTTGCGGCGCAGCTCCACGATAGCCAGCGCCTTGGCCGGCGCAATCGCTCGGGGCGAGACCGTCGGGCGCGAGGACGCATCGGCCAAGCCCGCCTGGCCCTGAGCCAGGAAGCGGCCCAGCCATTTGCGCACAGTCGGCGCGGTGACCCCATAGGCGCGGGCCGCTTCAGGCACACAAACTTGATGGGCGATCAATTGCTGGACCATTTCGAGTCGACGTAGGAAGGTCAATCGGGCATGCTTATGGGTGTTCATCCGGCCGGGCTCCTTGAGTGAACTGGGGGGGTGGCGATTTCCAGTTTCTCAAATCCGGTTCGGATGAACCATGCATACAACCTATTGAATCTTCACAGCTAGGGGTAGACCACGGAAAAACCCACATAAGTGGTGATGGCGCTGGCTTCGACGTCGCCGTTCTTTTTGACGTAGGAGGCCAGGTAGCGCATCGTGACGGTTCTGCTGGTCCCACCGGTCTGCACTTCGGGGTCGAAGCCTGCCGCCTGCTGGGTCGCCTCGTTCGCACCCATGGTGATCTTGGAGTCATTGAGATTGGAAATCCGTACCTGCACGCCCTGGGCCTCGGTTGCGGCGGTGATGTTGCTCAGCTGGGTTTGCGGATTGGTGGCATAGACCATCTTGTATGCCCGCAAGTCGCCGGTGCTGTAGTCAGTGGTCGGGCCCGGTTCGAAATAGGCCTTGACGCCGTTGCCCAGGCTGGACGGGCAATCCTTCAGCTTGATGATGAAAGGGGTACGGCCGGCCTGGTCGCCGTTGGCCTTCAATGCGTTCTTGGAGATTTTGGGTAGCTGTACGACCTTGGTGTGATTCGGGCCTGAGGGGTCCTCGATGACGCAGGTGGTGTCGGTGATGGTGCCGGTGATGACGATGGTGCCGTCGTCGGCGTGCGCCGCGGACGCAATGGCCGCCAGAGCGGCCCGCAAGCACAGGCGCAGGGCGCGTTGGAAAGGGATTTGCATGGGTAACACGGGCGTCTTGGCGCCAGAAGAGTTATGGAGCCACGATCTTAGGTCTTAGGGGGGGGGGGAGGGCTGATTCCGATGTGGGAAACAGTCCTTTTGCATGCGGCTTTTATCGGGACTGGACCCGTGCATGCAGGGCCCGGCGCCATGGCGGCGCCGGGCCGGCGCATCAGCGTCAGCCTTCGGCGGCTTCCTGCTGCGCGTCCACCACTGCCAATGCCGTCATGTTGACGATGCGGCGCACGGTGGCGCTGGTGGTCAGGATGTGCACCGGGCGGGCCGAACCCAGCAGGATCGGGCCCATCGCAATCCCGTTGCTGCCGGTCATCTTCAGCATGTTGTAGGTGATGTTGCCGGTATCGAGGTTGGGCATGACCAGCAGGTTGGCGCGACCCTTGAGCGTGCTGTCCGGGTAGGCCTGCAGGCGGATCGACTCCGACAGCGCGGCGTCGGCGTGCATCTCGCCATCGACCTCCAGATGCGGCGCGCGCTCGGCCACCAGCTTGCGGGCATGGGCCATCTTGCGCGACGAATCGGTGGGCCGGCTGCCGAAGTTGGAATGCGACAGCAGCGCGATTTTCGGCATGACGCCAAAGCGCAGCATCTCCTCGGCGGCCTGGATCGTGATGTTGGCGATTTCGTCGGCCGACGGGTTCTCGTTGACGTGCGTGTCGGTGACGAACAGGGTCTGGTTCGGCAGCATCAGCACATTCAGCGCGCCGTAGGTCTGGCCGGGCTTGCGGCCGATCACCTCCTCCACGTACTTGAGCTGGTTGTCGTACTTGCTGGCGACGCCGCACAGCAGCGCGTCGGCATCGCCGCGACGCAGCAGCATCGCGCCGATCAGCGTGTTGTGCTTGCGGATCATCGCCTTGGCGATGGCCGGTGTCACGCCTTCGCGGCCGCGCAGCTGATAGTAGCCATTCCAGGTGTCGTTGAAGCGGCTGTCGTCCTCGGGGTCGACGATCTCGACGTTCTGGCCCGGCACCATGCGCAGGCCGAACTTCTTGATGCGCATCTCGATCACCGACGGGCGGCCGACCAGGATGGGCTCGGCCAGCTTCTCGTCGATCACGGTCTGTACCGCGCGCAGCACGCGCTCGTCTTCGCCGTCGGCATACACCACGCGCTTGGGCGCCTGCTTGGCCTGCTGGAACAGCGGACGCATCAACTGGCCGGAGTGATACACGAAGCCCATCAGCTTCTGGCGATAGGCCTCGATGTCCTCGATCGGACGGGTGGCGACGCCGGAGTCCGCGGCGGCTTGGGCCACGGCCGGCGCGATCTGCACGATCAGGCGGGGATCGAACGGCTTGGGAATGATGTAGTCGGGGCCGAAGCTGAGCTCCTGGCCGGCATAGGCGCGCGCTACTTCGTCGTTCTGTTCGGCCTGGGCCAGCTCGGCGATGGCCTTGACGCACGCCAGCTTCATTTCCTCGGTGATGCGCGTGGCGCCGGCATCCAGGGCGCCGCGGAAAATGAAGGGGAAGCAAAGCACGTTGTTGACCTGGTTCGGGTAGTCCGAACGGCCGGTGGCGACGATGCAGTCGGGCCGCGCCGCCTTGGCGAGCTCGGGGCGGATTTCCGGCTCAGGGTTGGCCAGCGCCAGGATCAGCGGCTGCGCCGCCATGGTCTTGACCATTTCCGGCGTCAGCACGCCGGCGGTCGAGCAACCCAGGAACACGTCGGCGCCGTTGACCACGTCGGCCAGCGTACGGGCCTCGGTCTTCTGCGCGTAGCGGCGCTTGTTGGGCTCCATGTTCTCGTCACGGCCTTCCCAGATGACGCCGCGCGAGTCCACCACGTAGATGTGTTCGCGCTTGATGCCCAGGTGCACCAGCAGGTCCAGGCAGGCGATCGCGGCGGCGCCGGCGCCCGAGCAGGCCAGCTTGACCTGGCCGATGTCCTTGCCGACGACTTTCAGGCCATTGAGGATGGCCGCCGACGAAATGATGGCGGTGCCATGCTGGTCATCGTGGAACACCGGGATGTTCATGCGCTCGCGCAGCTTCTTCTCGATATAGAAGCACTCGGGCGCCTTGATGTCCTCGAGGTTCACGCCGCCCAGCGTCGGCTCGAGCGCGGCGATGATGTCGACCAGCTTGTCGGGGTCGTTCTCGGCCAGCTCGATATCGAACACGTCGATGCCGGAGAATTTCTTGAACAGGCAGCCCTTGCCTTCCATGACCGGCTTGGCGGCCAGCGGGCCGATGTTGCCCAGGCCCAGCACGGCCGTCCCGTTGGTGATCACGCCGACCAGGTTGGAGCGCGACGTGTATTTCGATGCTGCGTCATTGCCCTGGTCGAAAATCGCCATGCAGGCCGCGGCCACGCCGGGCGAGTAGGCCAGCGACAGGTCGTCCTGATTGGCCAGCGTCTTGGTCGGGGTAACCGAGATTTTGCCCGGGGTGGGATAAGCGTGGTAATCCAACGCCAGTTTGGTGAGATTTTCGTCCATGGGTGCACAACCTTTGCGGCGCAAACTGAGGGAAATAACGGAAAAGCTGAAACCCGAGGGGAACCCCCCTATTTCAACAGAAAGCGCCGTGCTGTGCTTGCTGCACCGCAGCGAAGACGGCATCGGCCGGGCCACGTCCCGGCCGATGCGGCCGTCACGACTGCCAGGAGGGGACGTTGCGCGTGGCAGCCTGCAATTGCTCGCGCCGGGCCTGCAGCGCAGGCTGCCAGGCGCTGTCCTCGCGCGCCAGCAGGTCCAGCGCGTGCAGGACGATCCAGGGCGCGCCGACCTCGAAGAAGTCGCGCAACCGGGCGCGCGTGTCGCTGCGGCCGAAGCCGTCGGTGCCCAGCACGCGGTACGGGCCGGGGACCCAGGCGCGGATCTGCTCCGGCACGGCGCGGACATAGTCGCTGACGGCAACCACCGGGGTGGCCTGGTCGCCCAGGCATTGCGCCAGCCAGTTGCCGTCGGGGCAGGGCAGTCCCAGCGCCTGGGCGCGCTCGGCGCCGCGCCCGCCGCGCGCCAGCTCCGAAAAGCTGGTCACGCTCCAGACTTCCGCGTCCACGCCGTGCTCATCGCGCAGCAATTGCGCCGCGCGCATGGCCTCGTCGAGCATCGGACCGGCGCCCAGCAGGCGCACCTGCGGGGTGGCGTCGGCGGCCCGCACGCGGTGCATGCCGCGCAGGATGCCCGTGCGCGTTTCCTCGCCCTCGGGCATGTCGGGCTGGGCCAGGTTTTCGTTGGTGACGGTCAGGTAGTAGAACTCATCGCACTGTTCGTCGAGCATGCGCTGCATGCCGTGCTCGACCAGGACGGCCACTTCGTACGCATAGGCGGGATCGTAGGCGCGGCAATTCGGCACCGCCGCCGCGGCCAGGTGGCTGTAGCCGTCCTGGTGCTGCAGGCCTTCGCCGCCCAGCGTCGTGCGCCCGGACGTTGCGCCGATGAGAAAGCCCCGCGTGCGCTGGTCGGCCGCCGCCCAGATCAGGTCGCCGATGCGCTGGAAGCCGAACATCGAGTAATAGATATAGAAAGGCAGCATGGGCAGGCCATTGACCGAATAGCTGGTGCCGGCCGCGGTCCAGGACGAGATCGCGCCGGCTTCGGTAATGCCTTCTTCCAGGATCTGGCCGTCGCGCGCTTCGCGGTACGCCAGCACCGAGCCAATGTCTTCCGGTTCGTACAGTTGTCCCTGCGCCGAGTAGATGCCTACCTGGCGGAACAGGTTGGCCATGCCGAACGTGCGCGCTTCGTCGGCCACGATGGGCACGATGCGCGGCCCCAGTTGCGGGTCCTTCAGCAAGGCGGTGAGCATGCGCACGATGGCCATGGTCGAGGACATTTCCTTGCCCGCGGCCTGCAGCGCGAACCGGGCCCAGTCGGCCACCGGCGGCGGCGCCAGGCGCGGGGCTTCGGTGCGGCGCCGCGGCAGGTAGCCGCCCAGGGCCGCGCGGCGCGACTCCAGGTAGCGCAGCTCGGCGCTGTCCTCGGCCGGCTTGTAGAACTTCAACGCCAGGCAGTCGGCGTCGGAGATGGGCAGCGCGAAACGGTCGCGGAACGCCAGCAGGGCTTCGTCGTCCAGCTTCTTCTGCTGGTGCGTGGTCATCTTGCCCTGTCCGGCGGTGCCCATGCCGAACCCCTTTTTGGTCTGCGCCAGGATGACGGTGGGCTGGCCGCGGTGGTGCGTGGCGCGGTGATAGGCGGCGTGGATCTTGACCATGTCGTGGCCGCCGCGGCGCAGGCGGTCGATCGCCTCGTCGGACCAGTCCGCCACCAGCGCGCTCAGCCGCGGATCCTGCCCGAAGAAGTGCTGGCGGTTGTAGGCGCCGTCATTGGCGGCGAAGGTCTGGAACTGCCCGTCCACCGTGTGCGAGAACGTGCCGGCCAGCACGCCATCGGGATCGCGCCGCAGCAGGGCGTCCCAGTCTCCGCCCCAGACCAGCTTGATGACATTCCAGCCGGCGCCGGCGTACAGCGTTTCCAGCTCGTCGATGATGCGGCCATTGCCGCGTACCGGGCCGTCGAGGCGCTGCAGGTTGCAGTTGATCACGAACACCAGGTTGTCCAGGCGCTCGCGCGCGGCCAGCGTCAGCGCGGCGATGGATTCGGGTTCGTCCATTTCCCCGTCGCCGAAAATGCCCCAGACCTTGCGGTCCGAAGGCATGGCCAGCGAACGGTGTTCTAGGTAGCGCATGAAGCGGGCCTGGTAGATGGCATTGATGGGGCCGATGCCCATCGAGCCGGTGGGGAATTGCCAGAAGTCCGGCATCAGCCAGGGGTGCGGATAGGAAGACAGGCCTCGCAGTCCCTGTGCCCCGGCCGTGATTTCCTGGCGGAAATGCGCCAGGTCGACGTCGTTCAGGAAACCTTCCAGATAGGCGCGGGCATAGATGCCCGGCGCCGAGTGCGGCTGCATGTAGACCAGGTCGCCGCCGAAGCCGGGCGCGGGCGCGCGGAAGAAATGGTTGAAACCCACTTCGAACAGGTCGGCCGCCGACGCATAGCTGGCGATGTGGCCGCCCAGTTCGCCATGGGCCTGGTTGGCGCGCACCACCATGGCCAGCGCGTTCCAGCGGTTGATGGAGGCGATGCGCTCTTCCAGCGACAGGTTGCCGGGAAAGGGCGGCTCCTGGTCGGCCGCGATGGTGTTGAGATAGGCCGTACGCGTGATGCCCGGCGCGCGCACCCCCAGCGCGGTGGCCCGCGCCAGCAGTTGCTGCAGCACATAGGCGGCCCGTTCGGGGCCGCCGGCCTGGGTCAGCGAGTCCAACGCCTCGCACCATTCGGCGGTTTCGACGGGGTCGGGATCCGGGATCTGTGGCGGCGTGGCGCCGGCCTGGGCGTTGCACATGGCGTTGTCTCCTATTTGCATCCATGCTAGCGCTTTAGTGCTGGCATGAGTCATCGAAAATGCGCCAAAATGCCGATTCATTAGGCATGAAATGCTGTGATTGACATTTTATGGAGCTTAATATGCCGCCACACGCGCTGGATGCCATTGATCGCCGGATCCTGGACCTGTTGCAGACCGATGCCAGCCTCACCAACGTCGAGCTGGCGCGCCGGGTGCATCTGTCGCCCTCGCCGTGCCTGGCCCGCGTCAAGGCCCTGGAGGCCGCCGGGATCATCCGCGGCTATGTGGCGCTGGCCGATCCGGCGCAACTGGGCCTGAACCTGAATGTGTTCATCCAGGTCAGCCTGGAGAAGCAGGTCGAAAGCGAGCTGGAGCGGTTCCAGGGCGCCATGGCCGACTGTCCCGAAGTGATGGAGTGCTACCTCATGACGGGCGATGCGGACTATCTGCTGCGGGTGGTGGTGGCCGACATGCCGGGACTGGAGCGCTTCATCGTCAATCGCCTGTCGCGCATTCCTGGCGTGAAGAACATCCGCTCCGGGTTCGCGCTCAAGCAAGTCAAGTACCAGACGGCCCTGCCGCTCAGGCAGGGAAGCGGGCCGCAGTAAAATTGCGGGTTTTCCCTTTATGTTCCGGATCGCTCATGGCTGATGCAACCCGCATTCCCGATAGCGTGACCCTGCCCGAGCTGACGCTGCGCGGCGTCTTGCTGGGGGCGCTGATCACCGTCATCTTCACGGCTTCCAATGTCTTTCTGGGCCTGAAGGTCGGCCTGACGTTTTCCTCGGCGATCCCGGCCGCGGTGATCTCCATGTCGGTGCTGCGGATGTTTCGCGACGCCAACATCCTGGAGAACAACATGGTGCAGACGCAGGCCTCGGCCGCCGGCACCTTGTCGGCCATCATCTTCATCCTGCCCGCCCTGGTCATGATGGGGCACTGGCAGGGCTTCCCGTTCTGGCAGACCCTGGCCATCTGCGGCGCCGGCGGCATGCTGGGGGTGATGTTCACGATTCCGCTGCGCCACATCATGGTGGTGCAAAGCGACCTGCCTTACCCCGAAGGCGTGGCGGCGGCCGAAATCCTGCGGGTGGGCAGCGCCGAGGCGCCTGACACGGCCCCGGGCCGCCGGGGCGCATCCGGCATGGGCGACATCCTGGCGGGCGGCGGCGTGGCCGCGCTGGTCAGCCTGGCCACCGGCGGCCTGCGGGTGCTGGGCGACAGCTTCAGCTGGTGGGGCCAGCTCGGCGCGTCGGTGTTCCGCCTGCCCATGGGCTTTTCGCTGGCATTGCTGGGCGCCGGCTATCTGATCGGCATCGTCGCCGGCGTGGCCATGCTGGTCGGGCTGCTGATCGCCTGGCTGGTCGCGGTGCCCGTGCTGACCGCAACCACGCCCATGCCGGATGGCCAGTCCATCAGCGCCTTCGCCAACAGCCTGTGGGCGTCGCAGGTGCGCTTCATCGGCGCCGGCGTCATCGGCGTGGGGGCCATCTGGACGCTGGCCACGCTGTTCATGCCCATGGTGCGCGGCGTGCGTACGTCGTTCGCGGCCTTTGGCCGCAGCGGGGAGGCGGCCTATGGCAGCGCCCCGCGCACCGAGCGCGACCTGCCCTCGCGCTGGATCTCGCTCATCACCCTGGCGCTGGTCGCCGTGCTGGTAGGCGTGTTCGCCGCTTTCCTGCAGCCGGCCGTGCTCTCGCCGGGCGCGCGCTGGGGGCTGGTGGCCTACGCCGTGGTGTTCGCCTTCGTCTTCGGGTTCCTGGTGGCGGCGGCCTGTGGCTACATGGCGGGGCTGATCGGCTCGTCGACCAGCCCGATTTCCGGCGTCGGCATCGTGGCGATCGTGCTGGTGTCGCTGCTCATGCTGGCCATCCAGCGCGGCGATGGCCTGCTGGCCACGCCGCAGGGGCTGCAGATGGGCATCGCCCTGGCGATCTTCACGACCTCGGCCGTGGTGGCGGTGGCCTCCATTTCGAACGACAACCTGCAGGACCTCAAGACCGGCTGGCTGGTGGGGGCGACGCCCTGGCGCCAGCAGGTCGCGCTGCTGATCGGCTGCGTCGTCGGGGCGGCGGTCATCTCGCCCGTGCTGGAGCTGCTGTACAACGCCTATGGCTTCGGCGACGCCCTGCCGCGCCCGGGCATGGATCCGTCGCAGGCGCTGGCGGCGCCCCAGGCGACGCTGATGCTGGCCATCGCGCAAGGCATCTTCACCCATCAGTTGAACTGGACCATGATCCTGATCGGCATGGGCGTGGGCGTGGCGCTGATCGTGATCGACCAGGTGCTGCGGCGCACCTGCCGGGTGGCGCGCCTGCCGGTGCTGGCGGTGGGCA
The DNA here is from genome assembly GCF_000306945.1 of Bordetella pertussis 18323. Taxonomy (NCBI): domain Bacteria; kingdom Pseudomonadati; phylum Pseudomonadota; class Betaproteobacteria; order Burkholderiales; family Alcaligenaceae; genus Bordetella; species Bordetella pertussis. The sequence continues at coordinate 1,701,985 of NC_018518.1, forward strand.
TCGGCATTTACTTGCCGCCGTCGGCCAGCGCGCCCATCGTGGTCGGGGCGGTGCTGGCCTGGCTCCTGGAGGGCGCGCGCTGCGCCGCCGGGCCGCCGCCGCCGGGCAGGACTACGAGCGCTATGCCGAAGGGCCCAATCGCCGCGGCGTGCTGGTGGCGTCCGGCTTGATCGTGGGCGAGAGCCTGGTTGGGGTGCTGCTGGCAGCCGTCATCGGCGCCACCGGCGACGAGGCGCCCCTGGCCGTGGTCGGCGCGGGCTTCGGCCCGACCGCGGAATGGCTGGGTTTCGTGGTTTTCGCGGCCGTGGCCGTATGGATTTATCGCCGGGTAGTGCGGACCCGGCCGGAACAGGCCTAGCTGTGAAGATTCAATAGGTTGTATGCATGGTTCATCCGAACCGGATTTGAGAAACTGGAAATCGCCACCCCCCCAGTTCACTCAAGGAGCCCGGCCGGATGAACACCCATAAGCATGCCCGATTGACCTTCCTACGTCGACTCGAAATGGTCCAGCAATTGATCGCCCATCAAGTTTGTGTGCCTGAAGCGGCCCGCGCCTATGGGGTCACCGCGCCGACTGTGCGCAAATGGCTGGGCCGCTTCCTGGCTCAGGGCCAGGCGGGCTTGGCCGATGCGTCCTCGCGCCCGACGGTCTCGCCCCGAGCGATTGCGCCGGCCAAGGCGCTGGCTATCGTGGAGCTGCGCCGCAAGCGGCTGACCCAAGCGCGCATCGCCCAGGCGCTGGGCGTGTCAGCCAGCACCGTCAGCCGCGTCCTGGCCCGCGCCGGTCTGTCGCACCTGGCCGACCTGGAGCCGGCCGAGCCGGTGGTGCGCTACGAGCATCAGGCCCCCGGCGATCTGCTGCACATCGACATCAAGAAGCTGGGACGTATCCAGCGCCCTGGCCACCGGGTCACGGGCAACCGACGCGATACCGTTGAGGGGGCCGGCTGGGACTTCGTCTTCGTGGCCATCGATGACCACGCCCGCGTGGCCTTCACCGACATCCACCCCGACGAGCGCTTCCCCAGCGCCGTCCAGTTCCTCAAGGACGCAGTGGCCTACTACCAGTGCCTGGGCGTGACCATCCAGCGCTTGCTCACCGACAATGGCTCGGCCTTTCGCAGCCGCGCCTTCGCCGCGCTGTGCCATGAGCTGGGCATCAAGCACCGCTTTACCCGACCTTACCGCCCACAGACCAATGGCAAGGCCGAACGCTTCATCCAGTCGGCCTTGCGTGAGTGGGCTTACGCTCACACCTACCAGAACTCCCAACACCGAGCCGATGCCATGAAATCCTGGCTACATCACTACAACTGGCATCGACCCCACCAAGGCATCGGGCGCGCTGTACCCATCTCCAGACTCAACCTGGACAAATACAACCTATTGACAGTTCACACCTAGCCAGGCTGCCTGCCTGGCGTCGTTTTCGCGACACAGGGCGGGATGATCCGGCTTGCGCCGATTGCCGATATTGCCCGGCAATCGGCGCGACATGCGCGGTGTTGCGAGAGGTATTCTGGGCGGGAATGAGGGCATGCCGCAAGCTCGGTCCTGTCATGCCGTTGCAGCAAGACGGCCGCAGACTCAAGGGGTATACTGCGGCTATACGGCTTTCGAGGCTTGTACGTGCCTTCTGCCCCTGCTATCCGCTAAACGGGAAGCCCGTGTCGCGGAAGGCTTTCCTGCATCGTATCGAGTGAAGCACTCGTCAAGGTGAAGCGATTTATGTCTACGGAATCAGAATCCCTATCCACGTCCTATTTGTTCGGGGGTAACGCCCCGTACGTCGAAGAGCTCTACGAATCGTATCTCGACAATCCCGGCTCGGTGCCCGACAACTGGCGTGAATACTTCGACCAGCTGCAGCACTCGCCCGCCACCGATGGCCAGGAAGCCACCCGCGACCAGGCCCACGCTCCCATCGTAGAATCGTTTGCGCAACGCGCCCGCGCCAATGCCTTCGTGCAGCGCGTCGCCGAGCCCGACCTGTCGGTAGCCTCCAAGCAGGTGTCGGTGCAGTCGCTGATCGCCGCCTACCGCTCGCTGGGTTCCCGCTGGGCCGACCTGGATCCGCTCAAGCGCCAGGAGCGTCCCGCCATCCCCGAACTGGACCCGGCGTTCTACGGCCTGACCGAAGCCGACCTGGACCAGGTCTACTCCGCCACCAACACCTACTTCACGACCGCCAGCACCATGACGCTGCGCGACATCCTGAAGGCGCTGCGCGACACGTATTGCCGCTCGGTGGGCGCGGAGTTCATGCATATTTCCGATCCGGCCGCCAAGCGCTGGATCCAGCAGCGCCTCGAGTCGACCTTCAGCGCGCCGGTGTTCTCCACCGAGGAAAAGCGCCACATCCTGCAGCAGCTGACCGAATCCGAAGGGCTCGAGCGCTTCCTGCACACCAAGTACGTGGGCCAGAAGCGTTTCTCGCTGGAAGGCGGCGAGAGCTTCATCGCCTCGATGGACGAGGTGGTCAACCACGCCGGTGAATCGGGCGTGCAGGAAATCGTGGTCGGCATGGCCCACCGCGGCCGCCTGAACCTGCTGGTCAACATCATGGGCAAGATGCCCGGCGACCTGTTTGCCGAGTTCGAAGGCAAGCACGCCGAAGGCCTGACCGACGGCGACGTGAAGTACCACAACGGTTTCTCGAGCGACTTGTCCACCCGTGGCGGTCCGGTGCACCTGTCGCTGGCCTTCAACCCGTCGCACCTGGAAATCGTCAACCCGGTGGTCGAGGGCAGCGTGCGCGCGCGCCAGGAACGCCGCGGCGACGGCGAGGGCAAGCAGGTGCTGCCGGTGCTGGTGCACGGCGACGCCGCCTTCGCCGGCCAGGGCGTGGTGATGGAAACGCTGAACCTGGCGCAGACGCGCGGTTACGGTACGGGCGGCACGCTGCACATCGTCATCAACAACCAGATCGGTTTCACCACCTCGGATCCGCGCGACTCGCGCTCGACGCTGTATTGCACCGACGTGGTCAAGATGATCGAAGCGCCGGTGTTCCACGTCAACGGCGACGATCCCGAGGCCGTGGTGTTCGCCACCCGCCTGGCGCTGGACTACCGCATGCAGTTCCGCCACGACGTGGTGCTCGACATCGTCTGCTTCCGCAAGCTGGGCCACAACGAGCAGGACACCCCCTCGCTGACGCAGCCGCTGATGTACAAGCGCATCGGCCACCACCCCGGCACCCGCAAGCTGTACGCCGACAAGCTGACCACGCAGGGCGTGCTGGCCGAGGGCGATGCCGACCAGCTGGTCAAGGATTACCGCCAGCTGATGGAAGACGGCCAGCGCACCATCGAGCCGGTGCTGACCGACTACAAGAGCAAGTACGCCATCGACTGGTCGCCGTTCCTGGGCGCCAAGTGGACCGACCAGGCCGATACCGCCGTGCCGCTGGCCGAGCTCAAGCGCATCGGCGAGCGCATCACCACCGTGCCCGAGGGCTTCACGGTGCACCCGCTGGTCGCCAAGCTGCTCAATGACCGCCGCAACATGGCCAAGGGCGAGGTCAACCTCGACTGGGGCATGGGCGAGCACCTGGCCTTCGCCACGCTGGTGGCCTCGGGCTACGCCGTGCGCATCACCGGCCAGGACTCGGGCCGCGGCACGTTCACGCACCGCCACGCCGTGCTGCACGACCAGAACCGCGAGCGCTGGAACGACGGCTTCTACGTGCCGCTGCAGAACGTCTCGGAAGGCCAGGCGCCGTTCACCGTGATCGACTCGGTGCTGTCCGAAGAGGCGGTGCTGGCATTCGAATACGGCTACTCGTCGGCCGAACCTAACACGCTGACCATCTGGGAAGCCCAGTTCGGCGACTTCGTCAACGGCGCGCAGGTCGTCATCGACCAGTTCATCACCGCCGGCGAAGCCAAGTGGGGCCGCCAGTCGGGCCTGACCCTGATGCTGCCGCACGGCTACGAAGGCCAGGGTCCGGAACACTCGTCGGGCCGCATCGAGCGCTTCCTGCAGCTGTGTGCCGACCACAACATCCAGGTGGTGCAGCCGACCTCGGCCGCGCAGATCTTCCACCTGCTGCGTCGCCAGATGATCCGCCCGTTCCGCAAGCCGCTGGTCATCTTCACGCCCAAGTCCCTGCTGCGCAACAAGGATGCCGGCTCGCCCCTGACCGATCTGGCCGGCGGCAGCTTCCGCCCGGTGATCGGCGAGGTCGACGAGTCGATCAAGGCCGCCTCGGTCAAGCGCGTGCTGGCCTGCTCGGGCAAGGTCTACTACGACCTGGTCAACGCCCGCCGCGAGCGTGGCGCCGACCACGTGGCGATCGTCCGCGTCGAGCAGCTGTATCCGTTCGCGCACAAGGCGTTCGAGACCGAGCTGCGCAAGTACCCCAAGGCCACCGAGGTGATCTGGGTGCAGGACGAGCCGCAGAACCAGGGCCCGTGGTTCTATGTGCAGCACCATTTGTACGAAAACATGGCCGACGGCCAGAAGCTGGGCTACGCGGGCCGCGCCGCTTCGGCCTCGCCGGCGGTGGGCTACCTGGCCAAGCACCAGGAGCAGCAGAAGGCGCTCATCGAGCAGGCCTTCGCCGCCAAGTACAAGGGCTTCATGCTGACCAAGTAACAACAGCCGCTGACATAGAACACTAACTTTACGGAATTCATCACTATGGCTATTACCGACGTTCTCGTCCCTCAACTGTCCGAATCGGTTTCGGAAGCCACGCTGCTGACCTGGAAGAAGCAGGCGGGCGCCGCGGTCGAGGCCGACGAAATCCTGATCGAAATCGAGACCGACAAGGTGGTGCTGGAAGTGCCGGCCCCGTCGTCGGGCGTGCTGTCCGAAATCGTCATGGGTGACGGCAGCACCGTGACCTCGGGCGAAGTCATTGCCCGCATCGACACGGCCGCCAAGGCTGCTGCGGCGCCTGCCGCCGCTGCCGAAGCGCCCGCCGCTGCTGCTGCGCCGGCCGCCGCCGCGCCGGCCGCGGCCAGCAGCGCCGCCAGCGGCGTGGCCTCGCCGGCCGCCGCCAAGATCCTCGCCGAGAAGGGCGTGGACGCCGCCAGCGTGGCCGGCACCGGCCGCGACGGCCGCGTCACCAAGGGCGACGCCCTGGCCGCGGGCAACGCGCCCGCCGCCAAGGCCGCCGCGCCGGTGGCACCGCCCACGCTGTCGCTGGACGGCCGCCCCGAGCAGCGCGTGCCGATGAGCCGCCTGCGCGCCCGCATCGCCGAGCGCCTGCTGCAATCGCAAGCCGAGAACGCCATCCTGACGACGTTCAACGAAGTCAACATGCAGGCCGTGATGGACCTGCGCGCCCGCTACAAGGACAAGTTCGAGAAAGAGCACGGCGTCAAGCTGGGCTTCATGTCGTTCTTCGTCAAGGCCGCCGTCGCCGCGCTGAAGAAGTACCCGGTGCTCAACGCCTCGGTCGACGGCAAGGACATCATCTACCACGGCTACTTCGACATCGGCATCGCCGTCGGCACCCCGCGTGGCCTGGTGGTGCCCATCCTGCGCAACGCCGACCAGCTGACCATCGCCGAAATCGAGAAGACCATCGCCGACTTCGGCAAGCGCGCCGCGGACGGCAAGCTGGGCATCGAGGAAATGACCGGCGGCACGTTCTCGATCTCCAACGGCGGGGTGTTCGGCTCGATGCTGTCCACGCCCATCATCAACCCGCCGCAGGCGGCCATCCTGGGCATCCACGCCACCAAGGAGCGCCCGGTGGTCGAGAACGGCCAGATCGTCATCCGGCCGATCAACTACCTGGCCATGTCCTATGACCACCGCATCATCGACGGCCGCGAAGCCGTGCTGGGCCTGGTGGCCATGAAGGAAGCGCTGGAAGACCCGCAACGCCTGTTGCTGGATCTGTAATCGGCGTCAAGGCGAGAGAAGAATGCCTTCTTCTGTCGCTGCCGCCAAGGGCCGGGCCGCCATCGCGGCCCGCCCGGCGGCCCTGCCGGTTTCGTCGAATCCGGTTCGATCAGCCTGCCCGTCCGAGCCGCGCCATACGCGCGGCTGTCCGGATCCAACAAACCAGCGGATCTGCGTCCTGGCGGCCGCGCGGTAGGCGGTTTCAAATTTCTCTCATCGCGAGAACACTATGTCCAAACAATTCGACGTCGTCGTCATCGGTGCCGGCCCCGGCGGGTACATCGCCGCGATCCGCGCTGCCCAACTCGGTATGTCGGTGGCCTGCATCGACGCCTGGCAGAACGGCCAGGGCGGCCCCGCTCCCGGCGGCACCTGCACCAACGTGGGCTGCATTCCGTCCAAGGCGCTGCTGCAGTCGTCCGAGCACTACGAACAGGCCAACCACCACTTCGCCGAGCACGGCATCGAAGTCAAGGGCGTCAGCCTCAAGCTGGACACGCTGATCGGCCGCAAGAACACGGTGGTCAAGCAGAACAACGACGGCATCCTGTACCTGTTCAAGAAGAACAAGGTCACGTATTTCCACGGCAAGGGCGCGTTCGCCGGCCAGGTCGACGGTGGCTGGTCCATCAAGGTCACCGGCACCACCGACGCCGACCTGGTCGCCAAGCACGTCATCGTGGCCACCGGCTCGTCGGCGCGCGAGCTGCCCGGCCTGCCCTTTGACGAAAAGAACATCCTGTCCAACGACGGCGCGCTGAACATCGGCGCCGTGCCCAAGAAGCTGGGCGTGATCGGCGCGGGCGTGATCGGCCTCGAAATGGGCAGCGTGTGGCGCCGCCTGGGCGCCGAAGTCACCATCCTGGAAGCGATGCCCGAGTTCCTCGCCGCCGCCGACCAGCAGGTGGCCAAGGAAGCCCTCAAGTCCTTCGCCAAGCAGGGCCTGGACATCCAGACCGGCGTGAAGATCGGCGAGATCAAGGCCGCGGCCAAGTCGATCACCGTGCCGTACGTCGACGCCAAGGGCGCCGAGCAGAAGCTGGTGGTGGACAAGCTGATCGTCTCCATCGGCCGCGTGCCGTACACCGGCGGCCTCAATGCCGAAGCCGTGGGCCTGAAGCTGGACGAACGCGGCTTCGTCGCCGTCGACGAAGACTGCAAGACCAACCTGCCCAACGTGTGGGCGGTGGGCGACGTGGTGCGCGGCCCGATGCTGGCGCACAAGGCCGAGGAAGAGGGCGTCGCGGTGGCCGAGCGCATTGCCGGCCAGCACGGCCACGTCAATTTCGCCACCGTGCCGTGGGTGATCTACACCTCGCCGGAAATCGCCTGGGTGGGCAAGACCGAGCAGCAGCTCAAGGCCGAAGGCCGCGAGTACAAGGCCGGCTCGTTCCCGTTCATGGCCAACGGCCGCGCGCGCGCGCTGGGCGACACCACCGGTTTCGCCAAGGTGATCGCCGATGCCAAGACCGACGAAGTCCTGGGCGTGCATATCATCGGCCCGATGGCCTCGGAGCTGATCTCCGAAGCCGTGACCATCATGGAGTTCCGCGGCGCCGCCGAGGACATCGCCCGCATCTGCCACGCTCACCCGACCCTGTCGGAAGCGGTCAAGGAAGCCGCGCTGGCTGTCGACAAGCGTACCCTGAACTTCTGATCAGGCGTCCCGGGGCCAGCAGGTCCCGGGGCTTCCCGGCTTGGCCTGGGGCGGGTTGTGCAATCCGCCCCTTTGTTTTGGATTTTCCGGTTGCGACATGAACGTCCGCGAATACTACGAACACGCCCTGGCGGAACGCGGGTATCAGCCCGACGAGGCGCAATTGCAGGCCGTCGAACGCCTGCAGCGCTACTACGATGAATGGGTCCGCTTCAAGGCCTTGCGCTCCAACGCCCTGAAGAAACTGCTCAACCGCCTGGACGTACCGCGCGGCGTGTATCTGTGGGGCGGCGTGGGGCGCGGCAAGAGCTTCCTGATGGATGCCTTCTATGCCACCGTGCCGGTGGTGCGCAAGACGCGCCTGCATTTCCACGAATTCATGCGCGGGGTGCACCGCGAGCTGGAAGAGGTCAAGGGCACGCAGGACCCGCTGGACGAAGTGGCGCGCCGCCTCGCTCGCCGTTACCGCCTGATTTGTTTCGACGAGTTCCACGTCTCGGACGTCGCCGACGCGATGATCCTGTACCGCCTGTTGCTCAAGCTGTTCGAGCACGGCACCTCGTTCGTGATGACGTCCAACTACGAGCCGTCCACCCTGTATCCCGACGGCCTGCATCGCGACCGCATCCTGCCCGCCATTGCGTTGATCCAGGGCCGCATGGACGTGCTGAACGTGGACGCCGGCATCGACTACCGGCGCCGTTCGCTGGAGCAGGTGCAGTGCTATCACACGCCGCTCGACGCCCAGGCCCGCCAGGCGCTGGAACACGCATTCGCGCAGTTGTCCGACACCGCGCCGCAGGATCCGGTGCTGCATATCGAGCATCGCGAAATCCGCGCCCAGGCGCTGGCCGGCTCGGTCGTGTGGTTCGACTTCGCCACGCTGTGCGGCGGCCCGCGCTCCCAGAACGACTACCTGGAGCTGGCCAACCGGTTCCATGCGGTGATCCTCTCGGACGTGCCGCGCATGGGGCCGCGCCAGGCGTCCGAGGCGCGGCGCTTCACGTGGCTGATCGACGTGTTCTACGACCACAAGGTCAAGCTGATCATGTCGGCCGAAGTCGAGCCCGAGCAACTCTATACCGAAGGCGCGCTGGCCAACGAGTTCCATCGCACGGTGTCGCGCATCCTGGAGATGCAATCGCGCGAATACCTCGAGGCCGAGCGCCGTCTTGCCGTGACGCTGTAGCGGCGCGGCGTCCTACAACATGAAGCTGCCGCCATTCACGTCGATGGTGGCGCCCGTGGTGTAGCCCGCGCCATCGGAAGCCAGGAAGGCCACCGTGGCGGCGACTTCCTCCGGCAGGCCCAGGCGGCCCAGCGGCACCGTGGCCGAATGGCTGGCGTTGACCGCGCCGCCGACCTCGGCCGTCATGGCCGACTGGATGCGGCCCGGCGCCACGCAATTGACCGTGATCCCGTGTTCGGCCACCTCTCCGGCCAGCACCCGGGCCAGGCCCGTCATGCCGGATTTGGTCGCCGAGTAGTGGGCGCCCGGCACCGGCGTGCGCGTGCGCGCCGCCTGGCTGGTGATCATGATGATACGGCCCCAGCCGGCGGCGATGAGCGCCGGCAGGCACGTCTGCGTGACCAGGAACGTGCCGGTGAGATTGACATCCAGTACCCGGCGCCATTCGTCCAGCGGCATGTCCGCCACCTTGCGTTTGCGTCCCTCGTGCTTGGGCGAAATCCCGGCATTGTTCACCACGATGGCCAGGTTCTCCCACCACTGGCCGCATCGCCGGGGCAGGTCGCGTACCGCCTGTTCATCCGCGATGTCCAGCCGCATGCCGTGCGCGCGCAGGCCGCGGCCGGCCAACGCGCGCGCGCTGGCTTGCACGTCGGGGCTGGCATCGAGCATGATGACCGGGTGGCCATCCAGCGCCAGGCGGGTGGCGATCGCAAGGTCGATGCCGCGCGCGGCGCCGGTGACCAGGGCTGTTCGGTTGGCAGCCGTCATGGATAACTCCTCTCAGTATGGGTGGGCGGCGCAGGGGCCGCTGTGGTTAAATGCATTGCCCTAGTTCCAGCCGTTCGGTGGCCTGCCATGGAATTGCGCCATTTGCGCTATTTTTTGATGCTCGCGGAGACCCTGCACTTTGGCCGGGCCGCCAGCAGGCTGGGTATCGCGCAACCGCCGTTGTCGCGCCAGATACGCGACCTCGAAGAGCAGGTCGGCGCCACGCTGTTCTACCGCGGCACGCGCGGCGTCTCGCTCACCGATGCGGGCGTGGCGTTCGCCCAGCGCGCCGCGCAGATCGTCGCGGCCGCCGACGAGGCGGTCTTCGAGGCCCGCGAGGCCGGGCAGGGGCGCACGGGCCGTATCGTGATCGGTTTTGTCCATTCGCTGGCCTATTCCCTGCTGCCCAGGGTGCTGCCGGGCTTCAGGCAGAAACATCCGGGCATCGCCGTCTCGCTGCGCGAGGTCACGGTGGCCGACAAGGAAAGCGCGCTGCTTTCCGGCCAGATCGATACCGGCATCTATCGGCCCACCGTGCGGCATCCGGAAATCGCTACGCTGCCCATCTTCGAGGAGGGCTTCGTCCTGGCCCTGCCCAGCGGGCACCCGCTGGCGCGCAAGCGCCGCGTGTCGGTCCACAGCCTGCGCGACCAGCCGCTGATCCTGTTTCGCGCCCTGCGTGGCGACGTGGGCCTGCACGGCACCATCGCCGCGTTCCTGCGCGCGCACGACGTGCCGGTCAAGGCTTGCGAGGAAGTCGGCACGATCCATGCGGGCATGGGCCTGGTGCTGGCCGGGGTGGGGGTATGCATCATTCCGGAAACCTCGCGCATGGTTCATATCGAGGGCGTCGTCACGCGCCCGTTCGCCGAGGCCACCACGCGCGTGAGCTCCACGGTCTGCTGGCGCCACCAGGACTCCAGCCGCAGCCTCGACGCATGGGTGCGGCATGTGCGCGAACTGATCCGCACCGGCGAGAGCGCCGGCTAGCTGTGAACTGTCAATAGGTTGTATTCGTCCAGGTTGAGTCTGGAGATGGGTACAGCGCACCCGATGCCTTGGTGGGGTCGATGCCAGTTGTAGTGGTGTAGCCAGGATTTCATGGCATCGGCTCGGTGTTGGGAGTTCTGGTAGGTGTGAGCGTAAGCCCACTCACGCAAGGCCGACTGGATGAAGCGTTCGGCCTTGCCATTGGTCTGTGGGCGGTAAGGTCGGGTAAAGCGGTGCTTGATGCCCAGCTCATGGCACAGCGCGGCGAAGGCGCGGCTGCGAAAGGCCGAGCCATTGTCGGTGAGCAAGCGCTGGATGGTCACGCCCAGGCGCTGGTAGTAGGCCACTGCGTCCTTGAGGAACTGGACGGCGCTGGGGAAGCGCTCGTCGGGGTGGATGTCGGTGAAGGCCACGCGGGCGTGGTCATCGATGGCCACGAAGACGAAGTCCCAGCCGGCCCCCTCAACGGTATCGCGTCGGTTGCCCGTGACCCGGTGGCCAGGGCGCTGGATACGTCCCAGCTTCTTGATGTCGATGTGCAGCAGATCGCCGGGGGCCTGATGCTCGTAGCGCACCACCGGCTCGGCCGGCTCCAGGTCGGCCAGGTGCGACAGACCGGCGCGGGCCAGGACGCGGCTGACGGTGCTGGCTGACACGCCCAGCGCCTGGGCGATGCGCGCTTGGGTCAGCCGCTTGCGGCGCAGCTCCACGATAGCCAGCGCCTTGGCCGGCGCAATCGCTCGGGGCGAGACCGTCGGGCGCGAGGACGCATCGGCCAAGCCCGCCTGGCCCTGAGCCAGGAAGCGGCCCAGCCATTTGCGCACAGTCGGCGCGGTGACCCCATAGGCGCGGGCCGCTTCAGGCACACAAACTTGATGGGCGATCAATTGCTGGACCATTTCGAGTCGACGTAGGAAGGTCAATCGGGCATGCTTATGGGTGTTCATCCGGCCGGGCTCCTTGAGTGAACTGGGGGGTCGGCGATTTCCAGTTTCTCAAATCCGGTTCGGATGAACCATGCATACAACCTATTGAATCTTCACAGCTAGCGGCTGGCGGTTGCCAGCCGCAGCGCCTCACGGCTTGACGATATTGGCGGTCTTGACCACCTTGGCCCATTTCGCGGTGTCGTCCTTCATGATGGTCGCGTATTCCTGCGGAGAGTTTGTCTTCGGCGTCGCGCCCAGCTCGCTCAGCCGCTTGCTGACCTGCGGACTGTGCACCACCTCCTGCACGGTCTTGTTCAGCTTCTGCACCACGTCGGCGGGCGTGCCGGCGGGCGCGAACAGGCCGAACCAGGTCACCACGTCGAAGTCGGGATAGCCCGACTCCTTCACGGTGGGGATATCCTTGGCGCTGCTTTCGCGGTCCGGGCCGGTGACGGCCAGGGCGCGCAGCGATCCGTCGCGCACCAGGGCGATGGCCGAAGGCATGTTGTCGAACATGACGACCGGGCCGGTGCCGCCGACCAGGTCTATCAGCGCCGGGCCGCTGCCCTTGTAGGGCACATGTTCCATGTGCAGGCCGGTCGCCATATTGAACAGTTCGCCCGTCAGGTGGGTGGTCGAGCCGACCCCGGAAGAGGCGAAGAACACGGTCTTGGGGTTCTCCTTGGCCCAGGCCACGAACTCCTTCGTGGTCTGGGCGGGAACGGTCTTGTTGACCACCATCAGGTTGGGCAGGGTGGCGATCAGGGAGATCGGCTGGAAGTCCTTGTTCGGGTCGAACGCCATGTCCTTGTAGATGGCCTGGTTCACCGTCATGTTGCCTGCCGTGCCCAGCAGCAGGGTGTATCCGTCCGGCGTCGCGCGTGAGACCTGCTCGGTGCCGATGTTGCCGCCCGCGCCGGCCTTGTTCTCGACGATGACGGGCTGGCCCAGCTTGGTGCCCATGTGCTGGCCCACCAGTCGCGCGATCAGGTCGGTGGTGCCGCCGGCCGCGTACGGCACGATGAGGCGGATGGGCTGCGCGGGGTAGCCGGCGGCCATGGCGCCGCTCGCGCCAGCCAGGGCAAGCAGGGCGGCAAGACAGGCTTGCGCCCGAAGCGTGATGAAGGTCATGACGTGTCTCCTGAGGTGGTTTTGTTATGTCCTGCCTGGCGGACGCCAGGCTCCCTACAGTTTGATCTGGCTGATACTCGCGCCGCCGCAGACGAACAGGGTCTGCCCCGTCGTGTAGGCCGCGTGGGGCGCGAGGAAGTAATCGACGGCGTGGGCGATCTCCTCCGGCGTGCCCAGGCGCGCCACCGGTATGGCCTCCACCAGCGCGCGGCTGCGCGCCAGCTCGGGCGGATTGTTGCGTTGGAACATTTCCGTGGCCACGGGACCTGGCGCCACGCAGTTGACCGTAATGCCGCGCGTGGCCAGCTCGAGCGCCCAGGACCGGGTCAGGCCGACCATGGCGGCCTTGGCGGCCGAGTAGACGCTGCCGCCGGGCCGCGCCAGCAGGGAACGGCTGGCGATATTGACGATGCGCCCCGCGCCGGCCTCGGTCATGCCGGGCAGCACCGCCTGCGCGGCATCGATGGCAACGGCAATGTTCAGTTCCAGGATCGCCGACGTGGCGGCGTCGGTGATCTCGCCCAGCGGCTGCATTTGATTGAAGCCGGCGTTGTTGACCAGCCGCAGCACGCCATGCGAGGCTGCTTCGCGCAGCACTTCGCGCCGCTGGGCGGCATCGAGCAGGTCGGCCTGCAGCAGCGGGCCGGGAAAGCCGGCGTCGCCGCTGCGCGCAATGCCCATGACCGGCTCGCCGCGGGCCGCCAGCAAGTCGGCGATGGCGCGGCCGATGCCGCGCGTGGCGCCGGTGATCAGTGTGTACCCCTGCGCCCGCGTCATTGCGGACGGCCGCCGGCGATGGTCATGCGATGCATTTCGCGCCGCTTGCCCTGGTAGTCGTTGCAGGCATAGTGCATGGTGCAGCGGTTGTCCCAGAAGGCCAGCGAGCCCTTGCGCCAGCGGAAGCGGCAGGCAAATTCGGGTCGCGCCGCGTGGGCGTACAGCTGATGCAGCAACGGCAGGCTTTCCTCGCGGCTCAATCCTTCGATTTGCCACGTGAAGGGAAAATTGACGTACAGGCACTTGCGGCCGGTTTCCTCGTGCGTGCGCACCATGGGGTGGAGGGCCAGGTTCTCCTTGGCGTCGGCGTCGGCCTTCAGGCGGGTCGAGCGGCCCGCATTGCGTTCGCTGATGCGCGAGGTGAGGTAGCGGTCGGAATGGTAGGCCTGGCGGCCGTCGATCATCTGCCTCAAGGCCTCGGGCAGCAGGTCATAGGCCAGGTACATATTGGCAAACAAGGTGTCGGGATGTCGCGTCCGTAGAGCACCGAGCCCAGGGGAGGCTCCTGCATATAGGACATGTCGGAGTGCCAGGTATCGCCGATGTTGTAGCGGTCGTTCGGCTCTTTTATGACCGGCATGATGTCCGGATAGCCTTCCACATGGGTGTACACCGGGTTCACGACCACTTCGCCGAACTGGCGGGTGAAGGCGCGATGCTGCTCGGGCGTGAGGGTCTGCTCGCGAAAGAAAATGACGTTGTGGTCCAGCAGCGCCTGGCGTATGGCCTTGACGGATCGGCGGACAGCGCTTGCGAAAGATCGACGCCGAAGAGTTCGGCGCCGCAGGAGCCGGTCAGGGGCCTGACTTCCAGGGCAGTTTGCGTATTCATGTCTTTGTGGTCTCCTCGATCGAACTTGCGGGGTGCGAGCAAAGATTAGGATCAATTCTCCTGGGCGTCCAATATTAATTATGTGCTTTCTGGATACCTTAAAGGTATTAATGTGGCGCGGCGCGCAACCCGGCGCCGGCACGCCTTGGGCGGTTTGCGGCGGGGCTGGCTGCCAATCGATATTGATAATGCAAGTAGTTATCAATTAATATCCAACGTTTGATCGTCCATTCATCGCCGCCCCGATGGTATTGCCGTTGTGCCTGCCAGCCTGATCACTTCGCCCTCCGCCCGTCCCGCCGCCGACACCGCCGCGGTGGAGGGCCTGTACCGCCAGCACCGGTCGTGGCTGGCCGGGTGGCTGCGGCGGCGGCTGGGCTGTCCGCACCGCGCCGAGGATCTGACGCAGGATGTGTTCGTGCGCGTGATCCAGGGGCGCAAGGCGGTACGCATGGAGCAGGCGCGCGCCTTGCTGGCCACCATCGCCAAGGGACTGGTCATCGATCACCAGCGCCGTGCGGCGCTGGAGCACGCTTATCTGGAATACCTGGCGGCGCAGCCGTCGGGGCACGCGCCTTCGCCGCAACAGCAGGCCGAGCTGCTGCAGGCGCTGGTCGAGCTCGATCGCCTGCTCGAAGGCTTGCCGCCGCGCGCCCGCGCGGTGTTCCTGATGTCGCAGCTCGAAGGGCTGGGCTATGCCGAGATCGCGCAACGCCTGCGCATTTCGCTCAGTTCGGTGCAGCAATACATGCTGCGCGCCATGAGCGCTTGTTACATGGCATTCCATGAGTAGGCCGGCGGCGCCCGACGCGGTCGCCCAGCAGGCCATAGCCTGGTGGGTGCGGCTGCAGTCCGGCTGCGCCGCCGCCGCCGAACACGAGGCCTGTCGCGCCTGGCTGGCGCGCGACAAGGCGCATCAGCGTGCGTGGGACCGCGTCGCGACCCTGGCGGCAGGCATCCGTCGCGCGCCGGCGGCGCCGGCGCTGGCCATCCTGCCCGATCTGGCCAGTCGCGGCCCGTCGCGCCGGCAGGCGTTGCGTCTGCTGGCGGGCCTGGGCGTCGGCGCTGCGGCCGGCGCCGGCGCGTATTCCTGGGCGCCCTGGCAGCGGTTGGTGGCCGATGCCAGTACCGGCGTGGGCGAGCGGCGCCAGATCGTGCCCGGTCCCGGCGTGCGCCTGGTGCTTGCCAGCGACAGCGCGGTCCGCCTGCGTATCGACGCGACGCGGCGCGCCATAGCGCTGCTGCGTGGCGAAATGCTGGTGGATGTGCACAGTGGCGCGGCCCAGCCGGCGCTGCAGGTCGATACCGGGTACGGCATGGCATTGGCCGAGCAGGCGCGCTTCGGCGTGTGCCGCGCGGGCGGTTCGGCGCGCATCGGCGTGTATGCGGGCAGCGTGCAGGTAGCCAGTGCGCCGCACGCGCCATGGCACCGCGGCGAGGCGGGCGAGTCGCTGCGTCTCGATGGCGCAGGCGTGCCGCGGCGCGGCCGCGTCGCTGCCGACGAAAGCGCCTGGGAGGATGGCCTGCTGGTGGTGCATGGCTGGCGGCTGGATCGCCTGGCGGCGCAATTGGCGCGCTACCGGCTCGGTGTCATCCGGGTCGACCCGGCGGTGGCCGGGCTGCGCCTGTCGGGCGTGTTTCCGCTCGACGACGCCGAGCGCGCGTTGGCCGCCGTGCGCCAGAGCCTGCCCATCGAGATCCGTCGCCACACCGCTTACTGGCTCAGCGTGACGCCGCGCGCGGCCTGAGCGCGGTTACAAAACAATCGCCGCCGTCCTTGCAGATTCGGCTTTCCCGCGCGGAATAGCTCATGGAAGAAGCTAACGCATAGGAGAGTTCCCGTGTTTTCTCGCAGTCAGAAGCATCCGTCCTGGCGCCTGTCGCCATGCGTACTTGCGGCCGCCTTGTGCGCCGTCGCGGTCGGTAGCGCGGACACCGCCCGCGCGCAGGCGCCCGCCGCCAGCGCCCAGCATTATGAAATCGCGGCCGGACCGCTGGCCGACGCACTGACCCGCTTCGCGCGCCGTGCCGGCGTGGTGCTGTCGTTCGACCCGGCCCTGGTGCAGGGGCGCAGCACGGCGGGCCTGCAGGGCGTGTACGGCGTGCGCGACGGGTTCGCGGCGCTGCTGGCCGGCTCGGGCCTGCAGGCGCGCGCCGGCGGCGGCAACAACTGGTCGCTGGCGGCGCTGCCGCGCGGCGGCGATGCGCAGACGCTGGCGCCGGTGACGGTGCTGGGCCTGGAGGGCGCGCTGGCGCCCACGGTCGGCTATGTCGCCAGTGCCAGCCTGAGCGGCACCAAGACCGATACGCCGCTGATCGAAACGCCGCAATCGATTTCGGTGGTGACTCGCGACCAGATAACCGAGCAGGGCGCCCAGACGCTGAACCAGGTGCTGCGCTATACCGCCGGCGTGGCGACCGAGACGCGCGGCGCGACCGCGACGCGGCTGGACCAGTTCAGCGTGCGCGGTTTCTCCGCCGCCACCTATCTGGACGGCATGCGCGTGTTCGGCGGCCGGGACGCCTTGCCCCAGGTCGACGCCTACCGGCTCGAACGGGTCGATGTGCTCAAGGGGCCGGCTTCCGTGCTGTATGGCCAGGGCGGCCCGGGCGGCGTGGTCAACCAGGTCAGCAAGCGTCCCCTGGACGAGCCTTTGCGCGAGATCGAAGTGCAGGCGGGCAATTTCGATTTCCGGCGGGTCAACATGGATTTTTCCGGCCCGGTGGACGAGGACCGGCGCTTCCTGTACCGGGTAACCGGCGCGGCCTATATGTCCGATGGCCAGGTGGATCACACCAGGGAGCGCCGCTACTTCGTCTCGCCGTCGTTCACGTGGCGGCCCAGCGCGGATACCACGCTGACCGTGCTGACCAACTTCCAGCGCGACCCCGACATGGGTTCGTACGGATCGATCTCGGCCATGCGCACGCTGCTGTCGGCGCCCGACGGCAGGCGGCTGGGCCCGAACCACTACGACGGCGACGCCGATTTCGAAAAGAGCGACCGCCGCAGCTATTCGCTGGGCTATCAACTGGAGCATCGCTTCAACGATACCTTCAAGGCCTCGCAGAACCTGCGTTTCCAGCATGCCGAGGGCGTCTATCGCAGCATCTACGGCGCCAGCAACAACAATTACGGCTATCTCGACAAGGACTACCGCTACTCGCAGCGCGGCCTGGCCATCAGCGACGTGGACGTGGATGCGTTCACGATCGACAACAACCTGCAGGCGCGCTTCGATACCGGGGCGCTGGCGCATACGGTGCTGGTGGGGTTCGACTACCAGCGCGTGCAGACCGACACCTTGTCGGGCTATGGCAGCGCGCCGCCGCTCGACGTGTTCGATCCGGACTATCACATGGGTATCGAGCGGCCGCCGTTTACGTCCGATCAGACCCAGTACAACTACCAGACCGGCCTCTACCTGCAGGACCAGATCAGGCTGGATCGCCTGTCGTTGCTGCTGGGCGGGCGCTACGACTGGTCGCGCACCCACACCGGCACCGACAACC
Source organism: Bordetella pertussis 18323 (assembly GCF_000306945.1). Classification (NCBI taxonomy): domain Bacteria; kingdom Pseudomonadati; phylum Pseudomonadota; class Betaproteobacteria; order Burkholderiales; family Alcaligenaceae; genus Bordetella; species Bordetella pertussis. The sequence continues at coordinate 1,719,635 of NC_018518.1, forward strand.
TGGCCAACGGCTCGCACAGCAGCTCGGCGCTCGCCGCCGAGGCGTTCACCGGCCGGGTCGGGGCGATCTACAACTTCGACAACGGCGTGGCGCCGTACGCCAGCTACTCGGAGTCGTTCGAGCCGCAGACCGGCACGGGCTGGAACAACACGCCGTTCAAGCCGACCGAAGGCAAGCAGTATGAGGTCGGCGTGAAATACCAGCCGCCGGGCTCGGCCACGCTGCTCACGCTGGCGGCCTTCGACATCCGGCGCAAGAACCTGCCCACCACCGACCCGGATCCCACCCATATGTGCGGCGTTTCGCGCTGCTCGATACAGGCCGGCGAAGTGCGCACCCGCGGCATCGAACTGGAGGCCAAGACCGAACCGCTGCGCGGCCTGAGCCTGATCGCCGCCTATTCGTACCTCGACAACGAATACGAGAAGGCCTATCCGAACACGACCGGGTTGGACCTCAAGGGCAAGAAGCCGGTGGCCGTGCCGGCGCACCAGGCGTCGGCCTGGGCCCGCTATCAACTGCAGGAGGGCCCGCTGGCCGGCCTGGGCATGGGCGCGGGGGTGCGCTACATCGGCAGTTCGTACGCCAACGAAACCAACACGCTCAAGGTGCCATCGGTGACGCTGGTGGACATGATGCTCGACTACGACCTGGGCCGGGCCAGCCCCGCGCTCAAGGGCATGCAGGTGGCGTTGAACGTCTCCAACCTGTTCGACAAGGAATACATCGGCTCGTGCCTGTCCGATTCGTGGTGCTGGTATGGCTACCAGCGTTCGATCAAGGCCAGCTTGCGCTATCGCTGGTGATGCATGGCCCGTCATCCGAAGAATGCGATTAAGAATGATTATAATTTCTTAAATTTTCCAATCATCGGCGCGCATCGCGAAGGGCGCGCCACCGCTGGGTCAAGAAGGAGGTTGACATGAAAGCGCCCGCTGCCGGTGCCCACATGCTGCATTACCGGTTCGCCGTGACGTCGCGCGCCCTGGCCGCCATCCTGGGCGGCTACGCCCTATCCAGCGCGGCGGCAGCCTGCCTGGCTGTCTGGCTGCCCATGCGCCGCGTCGACGCGGTCGTGGCCGCGTTGATGCTGTCGTTCGTCGTCTATACGTGCGCCGTGCTGTGGGTGTTCGCCACCCGCAACGCCTGGCGCGCATGGGCCGGAGTGCTGCTGCCCGCGCTGGCGCTGCTGATGCTGTACTGGCTGGGCAAGGCCGCGGGAGGAGCATGAAACCGGCGCGTACCAAGGCGGCGGGCGAGGAGGGGCTGCGCCAGTCCATGTCGTGGCTGCACACCTGGTCGGGGTTGATCTTCGGCTGGGTGCTGTTCGCGATGTTCCTGACCGGCACGCTGGCGTTCTTTCGGCCCGAGATCACGCGCTGGATGCAGCCCGAGATCGATGTCGCTCCGGTGTCGGCCGGGCAGGCCAGCGCGGTGGCGCAGCGCTATCTGCAGGCCCACGCGCCCGATGCGCGGCGCTGGTTCGTGACCCTGCCTACCCAGCGCGCGCCCGCCATCCAGCTGTCGTATCCGGCTGCCAAGCCCAAGCCGGGCGAGCGCGGCTTTACGCGCGTGTCGCTCGACCCCGCCACCGGAGACGCGCTGCATGCGCGCCAGACGCGCGGCGGCGATTTCTTCTACCGCTTCCATTTCGAACTGGAGATGGCCTTCCCCTGGGGGCGCTGGCTGGCCAGCATTGCCGGGATGTTCATGCTGGTGGCCATCATCAGCGGCATCATCACCCACAAGAAGATATTCACCGATTTCTTCACTTTCCGGCCGCGCAAGGGCGGCCAGCGCGCCTGGATGGACGGGCACAATGTGTTGTCGGTGCTGGGGCTGCCGTTCCATCTCATGATCACCTTCAGCGGGCTGGTGATTTTCATGTACATGTTGATGCCGGCCGGCGTCCTGGCCGCCTATGACAACGAGCGCGCCTTCTTCGACGAGATGTTCCCCGCCTTCACCCAGACCGCGCTCCAGGCCAATCCGGCGCCGCTGGCGCCGCTGGCCGGGCTGGCGGCCCGGGCGCGGGCCGAGTGGGATGGCGGCAGGCCCGGCCGCATCGTGGTCAACAATCCGGGCGACGCCTCGGCCACGGTCAGCGTGACGCGCTCGACCAGCGAGCGCATCGCCTATGGGCGCATGGCGCCGACCATCACCTTCGACGGCGTGACCGGGCAACTGCGCAGCCAGGACGCCAAGGAAAGCGCCGTGGCGGCCACCGCCGGCACCATCGTCGGACTGCACCTGGGCCTGTTCGCCGAACCCGTGCTGCGCTGACTGTATTTCCTGGTGAGCCTGGCGGGAACCGCCATGGTGGGGACCGGCCTGGCGCTGTGGATCGCCAAGCGCCGCCAGAAGGCGGCGGGGCGCGAGTCGTTTGCGCTGCGGCTGGTCGACGCCCTGAACGCCGGCAGCATCGCGGGCCTGTGCGTGGCCGTGGCGGCGTTCTTCTGGGCCAACCGGCTGTTGCCGGCGGCGCTGCCGCAGCATGCGCAATGGGAAGTCCGGATCTTCTTCGGCGCATGGCTGCTGTGCGGCCTGTATGCGGCGGTGGCGCGCCGGCGCAAGTGGCGCGACCTGCTGGCGCTGGCCGCGTTCATGGCCGCCGCGCTGCCGGTCCTGAACCTGTGGACGACCCAGCGCCACCTGGGGGTGTCGCTGCCGGCGGGCGACTGGGTCATGGCGGGCTTCGATCTGACCGCCCTGGCGTGCGCCGCCTTGCTGGGCTGGATGGCATGGCGGGCGGCACGCAAGGCGGCCGCCGCCGCCGTGCCACCGCGCGCCCGGCCCGCACCCGCATCGCGCCGGGTGCCCGCGCGCGATGCGGCGGCCGCCGCAATTGGCGAGACGAGGTGACCGCATGCTGAACGCCACTGCCTTCTGCCTGGCCTACGCGGGCTTTGCCGCCCTGTCGCTGGGCATGGACCGCCATTACGAAGACGTCTTCGACCGCGCGCTGCCCAGGCGCCGCCGCCTGGCGCTGCGCAGCCTGGGGTGGCTGGGCCTGGCGCTGTCGCTGTGGGCATCGGCGGGCGCTTGGGGATGGAACTACGGCACGGTCGAATGGATCGGCATCCTGAGCCTGGCCGGGTTGCTGCTGATCTGGCTCCTCACGTTCTGGCCGCGCGCGGCCCTGGGCGCAGGCGGCGCCTGCGCATTGGCGGCGCCCGTGCTGGCGCTGCTTTGAATGCGGTTGCCGGGGGCACGGTAAACTGTGTCCTTCGATCCACAGCCTAGCTGTGAAGATTCAATAGGTTGTATGCATGGTTCATCCGAACCGGATTTGAGAAACTGGAAATCGCCGATCCCCCAGTTCACTCAAGGAGCCCGGCCGGATGAACACCCATAAGCATGCCCGATTGACCTTCCTACGTCGACTCGAAATGGTCCAGCAATTGATCGCCCATCAAGTTTGTGTGCCTGAAGCGGCCCGCGCCTATGGGGTCACCGCGCCGACTGTGCGCAAATGGCTGGGCCGCTTCCTGGCTCAGGGCCAGGCGGGCTTGGCCGATGCGTCCTCGCGCCCGACGGTCTCGCCCCGAGCGATTGCGCCGGCCAAGGCGCTGGCTATCGTGGAGCTGCGCCGCAAGCGGCTGACCCAAGCGCGCATCGCCCAGGCGCTGGGCGTGTCAGCCAGCACCGTCAGCCGCGTCCTGGCCCGCGCCGGTCTGTCGCACCTGGCCGACCTGGAGCCGGCCGAGCCGGTGGTGCGCTACGAGCATCAGGCCCCCGGCGATCTGCTGCACATCGACATCAAGAAGCTGGGACGTATCCAGCGCCCTGGCCACCGGGTCACGGGCAACCGACGCGATACCGTTGAGGGGGCCGGCTGGGACTTCGTCTTCGTGGCCATCGATGACCACGCCCGCGTGGCCTTCACCGACATCCACCCCGACGAGCGCTTCCCCAGCGCCGTCCAGTTCCTCAAGGACGCAGTGGCCTACTACCAGCGCCTGGGCGTGACCATCCAGCGCTTGCTCACCGACAATGGCTCGGCCTTTCGCAGCCGCGCCTTCGCCGCGCTGTGCCATGAGCTGGGCATCAAGCACCGCTTTACCCGACCTTACCGCCCACAGACCAATGGCAAGGCCGAACGCTTCATCCAGTCGGCCTTGCGTGAGTGGGCTTACGCTCACACCTACCAGAACTCCCAACACCGAGCCGATGCCATGAAATCCTGGCTACACCACTACAACTGGCATCGACCCCACCAAGGCATCGGGCGCGCTGTACCCATCTCCAGACTCAACCTGGACGAATACAACCTATTGACAGTTCACACCTAGCAGTCCTCCATGAATACCCGAGTCCTCACCGGCATCACCACCACCGGCACGCCGCACCTGGGCAATTACGCGGGCGCGATCCGCCCCGCCATCCAGGCCAGTACCCAGCCGGGCGTGGACGCGTTTTTCTTCCTGGCCGACTATCACGCGCTGATCAAGTGCGACGATCCGGCGCGGGTGGCGCGTTCGCGGCTGGAGCTCGCCGCCACCTGGCTGGCCGCGGGGCTGGACCCGGAACGCGTCACGTTCTATCGCCAGTCGGACATCCCGGAAATCACCGAGCTGTGCTGGCTGCTGACCTGCGTGACCCCCAAGGGCCTGATGAACCGGGCGCACGCCTACAAGGCGTCGGTGGACCAGAATGCCGCCAAGGGCGTCGAGCCGGATGACGGCGTGACCATGGGACTGTTCTCGTATCCCGTCCTGATGGCCGCCGACATCCTGCTGTTCAACGCCAACCAGGTGCCGGTCGGGCGCGACCAGGTCCAGCACCTGGAAATGGCGCGCGATATCGCGCAGCGTTTCAACCACCTGTATGGCCGCGAATTCTTCGTCCTGCCCGAAGTGGTGATCGCCGAGGAGGTCGCGACCTTGCCGGGCCTGGATGGCCGCAAGATGTCCAAGAGCTACAACAACACCATTCCGCTGTTCGAAGGCGGAGCGGCGGGCCTGCGCAACGCCACGCAGCGCATCGTCACCGATTCGCGCCTGCCGGGCGAGCCCAAGGACGCCGAGGCCTCGCACCTGTACATGCTGTACCGCGCCTTCTCCACGCAGCAGGAATCCATGGCGTTTCGCCGCCAGCTCGAAGAAGGCATGGGCTGGGGCGACGCCAAGCAGGCCTTGTACGAACGGCTGGAGCGCGATCTCGCGCCGATGCGCGAGCGCTATGTCGAACTGATTTCCAACCCCGGCCTGATCGAGGACATCCTGCAGGTCGGCGCCGCCAAGGCGCGCAAGCTGGCGCAACCGCTGGTCCGCACGCTGCGCGATGCGGTGGGCCTGGGCGTCTTGCAGCCGGCTGCGGCCAAGGCCGCCCAGCCGGCCCGCAAGGCCGCCAAGGACGCGCGTTTCGTCAGCTTCCGCGACGAGGATGGCAGTTTCCGTTTCCGGCTGCTTGCCGCCGACGGGGAAGAGTTGCTGTGCTCGGTGCCTTTCGCCAATCCCAAGGAAGCGGGCGCGCTGATGCGCCGCCTGCAGGACGAGGCGCCCGAGCAGGCCTTGCGCGGCCACGATGACGTGTCGTATGCGGCCTGGCTGGATGGCAAGGAAGTGGCGTACGGACCGCAAGCCGCCGATGCCGGCGCGCGCGATGCGCTGCTGGCCAAGGCCCGCGAGGCCCTGGCCCAACTGGCTGCAGCCTAGGTGTGAAGATTCAATAGGTTGTATGCATGGTTCATCCGAACCGGATTTGAGAAACTGGAAATCGCCGACCCCCCAGTTCACTCAAGGAGCCCGGCCGGATGAACACCCATAAGCATGCCCGATTGACCTTCCTACGTCGACTCGAAATGGTCCAGCAATTGATCGCCCATCAAGTTTGTGTGTCTGAAGCGGCCCGCGCCTATGGGGTCACCGCGCCGACTGTGCGCAAATGGCTGGGCCGCTTCCTGGCTCAGGGCCAGGCGGGCTTGGCCGATGCGTCCTCGCGCCCGACGGTCTCGCCCCGAGCGATTGCGCCGGCCAAGGCGCTGGCTATCGTGGAGCTGCGCCGCAAGCGGCTGACCCAAGCGCGCATCGCCCAGGCGCTGGGCGTGTCAGCCAGCACCGTCAGCCGCGTCCTGGCCCGCGCCGGTCTGTCGCACCTGGCCGACCTGGAGCCGGCCGAGCCGGTGGTGCGCTACGAGCATCAGGCCCCCGGCGATCTGCTGCACATCGACATCAAGAAGCTGGGACGTATCCAGCGCCCTGGCCACCGGGTCACGGGCAACCGACGCGATACCGTTGAGGGGGCCGGCTGGGACTTCGTCTTCGTGGCCATCGATGACCACGCCCGCGTGGCCTTCACCGACATCCACCCCGACGAGCGCTTCCCCAGCGCCGTCCAGTTCCTCAAGGACGCAGTGGCCTACTACCAGCGCCTGGGCGTGACCATCCAGCGCTTGCTCACCGACAATGGCTCGGCCTTTCGCAGCCGCGCCTTCGCCGCGCTGTGCCATGAGCTGGGCATCAAGCACCGCTTTACCCGACCTTACCGCCCACAGACCAATGGCAAGGCCGAACGCTTCATCCAGTCGGCCTTGCGTGAGTGGGCTTACGCTCACACCTACCAGAACTCCCAACACCGAGCCGATGCCATGAAATCCTGGCTACACCACTACAACTGGCATCGACCCCACCAAGGCATCGGGCGCGCTGTACCCATCTCCAGACTCAACCTGGACGAATACAACCTATTGACAGTTCACACCTAGGCTTCGTCCGCGGCCCGCCCGCGGATCGGGGCAACGACGCAGGCGCCGCACCCGATGACGGGGCGGCGCCTGCGTTGCGATCAGCGCTTGAGTTTGGCGAAGGCGTCGGCCATGGCGCTGTTGGCCGGCGCGCCCTTGCCGTTGTCCGCCTGCGGACGGCGGGCGCCCCGATCGGCGCCGCGCGCGGCCCCGGCTCCCGCGCCATTGCCACGGCGGGCCGGCTCGGCGGCATCGTTCAGGCGCATGGTGAGGGCCACGCGCTTGCGCGCCACGTCGACCTCGAGCACCTTGACGGTCACGGTCTGGCCCACGCGCACGACGTCGCGCGGATCCTTGACGAATTTCTCGGCCAGCGCCGAAATATGGACCAGCCCGTCCTGGTGCACGCCGATGTCCACGAAGGCGCCGAAATTGGCGACGTTGGTCACCACGCCTTCGAGCACCATGCCGGGGAACAGGTCGTTGAGGGTTTCGACGCCTTCCTTGAACTGCGCGGTCTTGAATTCCGGGCGCGGATCGCGGCCGGGCTTTTCCAGCTCGGCGAAGATGTCGCGCACCGTGGGCAGCCCGAAGCGCTCGTCGGTGAAGTCGCTGGGCGACACGCCCTTGAGCGCCTCGCGCTGGCCGATGATGTGCCGTACGTCGGCCTTGATGCGCGCGACGATGCGCTCCACCACGGGATAGGCCTCCGGGTGCACCGCCGAGGCATCGAGCGGATTGTCGCCGTTGGGAATGCGCAGGAAGCCGGCGGCCTGCTCGAAAGCCTTCTCGCCGAAGCGCGGCACCTTGCGCAGCATGTCGCGGGTGGGGAAGGCGCCGTTCTCGTCGCGCCAGGCCACGATGTTCTTGGCCAGCAGCGTGTTCAGCCCCGAGACGCGCGCCAGCAGCGCCGCCGAGGCGGTGTTGACGTCCACGCCCACGGCGTTCACGCAGTCCTCGACCACCGCATCCAGCGAACGGGCCAGCTCGCGCTGGTTGACGTCGTGCTGGTACTGGCCCACGCCGATCGCCTTGGGATCGATCTTGACCAGTTCGGCCAAAGGATCCTGCAGGCGGCGGGCGATCGAGACGGCGCCGCGCAGCGTCACGTCCAGGTCGGGGAATTCGAGCGCGGCCGTTTCCGAGGCCGAGTACACCGAGGCGCCGGCCTCGGAGACCACCACGCGCGTCAACGCGAGGTCGGGAAAGCGGGCCATCATGTCGCCGACCAGCTTTTCGGATTCGCGCGAGGCGGTGCCGTTGCCGATGGCGATGAGCTCGACCTTGTGGCGCGCCGCCAGGGCCGCCAGCGTCTTGATGGTGCCTTCGCGGTCACGGCGCGGCTCGAACGGGTAGACCGTGGCCGTATCGACGACCTTGCCGGTGCGGTCGATGACCGCCACCTTGCACCCGGTGCGGATGCCGGGGTCCAGCCCCAGTACCGTCTTGGGGCCCGCCGGCGCGGCCAGCAGCAAATCCTTCAGGTTGGCGGCGAACACGCGGATGGCCTCGGCTTCGGCGCTTTCGCGCAGGCGGCCGAACAATTCGCTTTCGAATGCCGTCAGCAGCTTGACGCGCCACGTCCAGCGGCATACCTCGCCCAGCCAGCGCGCGCGCGGCGTGGCGTCCAGGGCGAACAGGCCGTTGCCCAGCTTGAGAAACGAGGCGATGCGCGCCACGCAGGGGTGGGGCGTCTCGGCCTCGAGGTCGGCTTCCAGGCCCACGCGCAATTCCAGCACGCCTTGCTGGCGGCCGCGCATCAGCGCCAGGATGCGGTGCGAAGGCAGCGTGCGCAGCGGCTCGTTGAAATCGAACCAGTCGCGGAAGTTCGCGCCGTCGGTTTCCTTGCCCTCGACCATTTTCGAATAGAGCAGGCCGGTGCTCCACAGATGCTCGCGGATGTCGGCCAGCAGGTCGGCGTTCTCGGCATGGCGCTCGGCCAGGATATCGCGCGCGCCGTCGAGGGCCGCCTTGGCGTCGTTGATCGAGGCTTCCGGGTTGAGGTACTGCGCCGCCAGCGCCGCGGGATCGCAGGCCGGATCGGCCAGGATGGCGTCGGCCAGCGGCTCGAGGCCGGCTTCGCGGGCGATCTGGGCGCGCGTGCGGCGCTTGGGCTTGTAGGGCGCGTACAGGTCTTCCAGGCGCTGCTTGGTCTCAGCCGTGGCGATTTCCTGCTGCAGTTCGGGCGTCAGCTTGCCCTGCTGCGTGATGGACTCCAGGATCGCGCCGCGGCGCTCTTCGAGTTCGCGCAGGTAGCCCAGGCGCACCTCTAGGGTGCGCAGGGCGCCGTCGTCCAGCCCGCCGGTGGCTTCCTTGCGGTAGCGGGCAATGAACGGCACGGTGGCGCCGTCGTCCAGCAGTTCCACGGCCGAGGCGACCTGCGAGGCTCGGGCGCCGATTTCGGTGGCCAGTTGGGCAATGATCCGGGCGTGATCGACGCCCGGTGCGGCGTTCGTGGTAGCGGAGGTTTCAGGCATCTCGATACGACGGCAAAGGGAAAACAAGGGGCGGATTGTGCCACAAGCCACTGTTACCAGATATGGCGGGTGGCGCGTTTATGTCACGGCGGCATGCGCCAGCCGGCCGGCTGCGTAGGCCGGAGGCGCTATTATGTCAGCCACTTTAGCGCATGGCTTGATCAATGCTGGACCTCGACATTTCGGAATTCTTCGCGGACGACGGCCCGCTGGCGCGCGCCATGCCGGGCTACCGGCCGCGGCAGTCGCAGGTCGAGCTGGCGCAGGCCATAGACAGCGCCATCGCGGCGCGCGCCACCCTGGTGGCCGAGGCCGGCACCGGCATCGGCAAGACCTGGGCCTATCTGGTGCCCGCCTTCGCGCAAGGCGGCAAGGTGCTGATTTCCACCGGCACGCGCACCCTGCAGGACCAGCTGTTCGCGCGCGACCTGCCGAAGGTGCGGCAGGCGCTGGCCGCGCCGGTGACGGCCGCGCTGCTCAAGGGGCGCGGCAACTATGTCTGCCACTACCACCTCGACCGCCTGCAGGGCGACGACCGCGCCTTGAAGTCGCGCGCCGAGATCGGCCAGCTGCGCCAGATCCAGGTGTTTGCCGGCATCAGCAAGACCGGCGATCGCGCCGAGCTGGCGCAGGTGCCCGAAGACGCCGATATCTGGCAACGCGTGACCTCCACGCGCGAGAACTGCCTGGGCCAGGAGTGCCCGCGCATCCGCGACTGCTTCGTGGTCAAGGCGCGCCGCCAGGCGCAGGAGGCCGACGTGGTGGTCGTGAACCATGCGCTGTTCATGGCCGACCTGGTGCTGCGCGAGGAGGGCGTGACAGACTTGCTGCCCGAAGTGGATACGGTGATTTTCGACGAGGCGCACCAATTGCCCGATACCGCGACCCGGTTCCTGGGCAGCAGTGTGTCGACTCACCAGTTGCTGGACTTCGCCCGCACGCTGGAGGCGGCCGGCCTGGCGTACGCGCGCGAAGCCGCCAAATGGAGCGATGTCGGCCGGCAGGTCGAGACCGCCGCGCGCGAGCTGCGGCTGGCCTGCGCGCCGCTGGAGCGGCTGCCCGGGCGCAAGGCGACCTTCGAGGCCATGCCGGACCCGGATGAATTCGACGCCGCGCTGGCCAGCCTGCGCGAGGTCCTCGACGCCGCGGTGCGGGCGTTGAGCGGCGTGGCGGAAAAACATCCGGACCTGGCCGCCGCCGCTCGCGCGGGCGCCGAAATTTCGGTGCGCCTGTCCCGTTGGGCCACGCCGCCGCGCCACGCGGCCCAGGCCGCCGAGCACGATGAAGGCTGGGGCCGCGACGACCAGGGCGTGGCGGTGGCCGCGCCGTCCGAGGCGCTGTTGGCCGAGGCGGCGGCCGCCGCCAACTGGAGCGGGCCGGCGGTGCGCTGGGTCGAGCATGGCCAGCATCATGTGCGCCTGCATGCGGCGCCCTTGTCGGTGGCACAGGCATTCTCGCGCTATCGCAAGCCCGGCCAAGCGTGGATTCTGATGTCGGCAACGCTATCTGTTTATGGTGATTTCGGCCATTTCACGCGGCAGCTTGGCTTGGAGGATGCCCGCACCGGACGTTGGGAGTCGCCATTCGACTACCCCGCGCAGGGCTTGCTGTTCGTGCCGCGCGATATGCCCGAGCCGCAGTCGCCCCGCTTCGTCGAGCGCTTCGTCGAGAATCTGCTGCCCTTGCTGGAAGCCAGTCCGGGCGGCGCGCTGGTGCTGTGCACGACGCTGCGCGCGGTCGACAAGGTGGCGCAGTTGCTGACCGACGCCTTCGCGGACGCGGGACACGACTGGCCGCTGTTGCGCCAGGGCGAGGCCACCCGCCGCGATCTGCTGGAACGCTTTTGCAAGCTGGAGCATCCCGTGCTGGTCGGCAGCGCCAGTTTCTGGGAGGGCATCGACCTGCCGGGCGATGTGCTGACGCTGGTGGCGATCGACAAGCTGCCGTTCGCGCCGCCCGACGACCCGGTCATCGAGGCCCGCCTGCGCGCCTGTCGGCTGCGCGGCGGCAATCCGTTTGCCGAGTACCAGTTGCCCGAGGCCGCCATTTCGCTCAAGCAGGGCGCGGGCCGCTTGATCCGCACCGAAACCGATTGGGGCGTGCTCATGGTGGGCGATGCCCGCCTGGTCGAGAAGCCTTATGGCAAGCGCCTGTGGCGCGGCCTGCCGCCGTTTGCCCGCACCCGCGACATGAACGAGGCACTGGCTTTCTACGCCCGCATGGGCGAGGCCGAACCATAACGGCCGCGCAAAAGGAAAACCCGGCCTGGGGCCGGGCTTTCCTTGGACTGCGCGAGTGGCGTCAGCGCCACGAGAACGGGTTCCACCAGCTCTTGTCGGCCGACAGGCCTTGCGTCTTGAATTTGCTGTTGGGATAGTTCTGGTCGAGCACGCGTTCGGCGTCGCCCTTCAGTTCGGTCATTCCCAGCTTGTCATACGACTCGACCATGATATAGAGCGCTTCTTCCGAGGCGGGGGCCCCCTCGAAATCGGTGATCACGGTCTGCGCCCGGTTGGCGGCCGCCACGTAGGCGCCCCGCTCGTAGTAGTAGCGCGCCACGTGGACTTCGTTCATGGCGATGGCGTTGACCAGCCAGGTCATGCGCTTCTGCGCATCGGGCGTGTACTTGCTGTTGGGGAAGCGCTGGACCAGTTCGTTGAACGCATCGTAGGACGCGCGCAGGCCCTTGGGATCGCGCTCGGCGGGGTCCTGGCCGGTCAGGTTGCTCATGAAGGCGCTGGCCGGCGTGAAGTTGACCAGCCCCTTCAGGTACAGCACGTAGTCCGTGCCCGGGTGGTTGGGATAGAGCTGCTGGAAGCGGTCGATGGCGGCCAGCGCCTGTTCGTTCTCGCCGTCTTTCCAGTTGACGTAAGCCAGTTCGATCAGGGCCTGCTGGGCGTACGTGCCGAACGGGTAGCGGCTTTCGATGGCGGTCAGGCGCTCCCGGGCATCGGTCCAGTTGCCCGCCGCGACTTCCTGCTTGGCGTCGGCGTACAACTGTTCGGCGCTCCAGCCCGCGGTCTTGTCGTATTTGGTGCTTGACGAGCCGCAGCCGGCCACGATCAGAATGGTTGACAGCGCGATCGCCGCGCGCAGGGCCACCCCGCGGCGGGAGGCGGGCTTCGAGAGTGCAGCGGGACGGTGAGTCACGTGAGTCCTATCCTTGGTGTTAGCATGGCAGGCTGATTATATGATTTGTCTTCATGTCTGATACAGCCGCCAGTGTAGACCTGCTTTCCGACGACGAACCGCTGCTGCTCACGGTGCCGCCGGATACCCCGGCAGACCGCCTGGACAAGGTGCTGGCGGGGCTGTTGCCGGGCCATTCGCGCAGCCGGCTGCAGGGCTGGATCGAGGCCGGTTACGTTTTGGTAAACGGCGCCCAGGCCAAGGTGCGCCAGGCGGTCGGCCCCGGCGACGTCCTGTCGGTCTGGGAGCAGCCGGCCCCGGAAAGCCGGGCTTTCGCGCCCGAACCGGTGGCTTTCGACGTGGTGGCCGAAAGCCCCGATTGGATCGTGGTGGACAAGCCGGCGGGGCTGGTGACGCATCCCGGGGCGGGCAACTGGAGCGGCACGCTGCTCAACGGCCTGCTGCACCGTTATCCCGAACTGGCGCGCGTGGCGCGTGCCGGCATCGTGCACCGGCTCGACAAGGACACGTCCGGCCTGATGGTGGTGGCGCGCAACGAACGGGCCCAGACCCACCTGGTACGCCAGCTGCAGGCGCGCACCATGGGCCGCCAGTACATCGCGCTGGCGCATGGCTGGCTGGGCGCCGCCGGTACCGTCGACCGTCCCATCGGCCGCGATGCGCGGGTTCCGGTACGGATGAGCGTCGAACGGCCCATCGCGCCCAAGCCGGCGGTCACGCATTTCGACCCGCGGCGGCGCGGCTGCGCCGAAGGCGGCGCCCGGGTGAGCGAGGTGCTGTGCCGGCTGGAAACCGGCCGTACCCACCAGATCCGCGTGCACCTGGCCAGCCTGGGGCATCCCCTGCTTGCCGACACGCTGTACGGCGGCAAGCCGCTGGCCGGCGCCACGCGCCAGATGCTGCACGCGCGGGCCCTGCATTTCGATGATCCGGGCGGCGCGGGCGAAGTCAGCTTCGAGGCCGGCGTGCCCGCCGATATGTCCGACGTCCAGGAAGCCTTGGCATGGAACGCCTGATACACGATCTGCCCGTCATCACCGGTCCGCAATGGGCGGGAGTGAACTATTTCTGCACCACGCGCGCCGGCGGGGCGGGCGTCGCGCCGCACGATACCCTCAACTTGGGGCTGCGCGCGGGCGATCGTCCCGAAACGGTGGCCGAGAATCGCCGCCGGGTGCGCGCCGCGGTGCCGGCCGAGCCCCTGTGGCTGCGCCAGGTACACGGCCACGAGGTGGTCGACGCCGACGCCGGCCCGCCGCATGAACCCGCCGCCGATGCCAGCGTCACGGCCGCGCCCGGGCGCGTGCTGGCCATCATGGTTGCCGATTGCCTGCCCGTGGTCATCGCCGACCAGGACGGCACCGTGCTGGGCGCGGCGCACGCCGGCTGGCGCGGCCTTGCCGGCGGCGTGCTGGAAAACACCTTGCGCGCCATGCAGGCCAAGGTGCCGGACGCGCGCGGCTGGCGCGCCTGGATCGGGCCCGGCATCGGGCCGGCGGCATTCGAGGTGGGGGCCGATGTGCTGCAAGCCTTTGCGGCCGACGGCCCCGAGGCCGCGGCCCTGTTCGCGCCGCGCCCGGGCCTGCCGGGCAAATGGCTGGCCGACCTGCCCGGACTGGCGCTGCTGCGCTTGCGGCGCGCTGGCGTACAGGCGCAATCCTGCGGTTTGTGCACGGTGCAGGACTCGCGATTTTTTTCGTATCGGCGAGATCGGGAAACCGGCCGGATGGCTTTGCTGGCCTGGCTCGACGCCCGGTAATGCGACTTCGGTATGCTTGCCGGATGGCTCCTAGGTATACCCGCATTGACAGTAAAAATGGCGGCATGCACCATCAATTCGCGCAGTTCCGATAACAAGGTGTCGAAGTGAACGCCCATCTTTCCGCTGCATGGCCCGTCCCGGTGAGCGTGGCACCGGACGCTCTGGCAGAAATCCAGGCCGATTTCTCTCGCGAATGGCTGCGCCTGTGTGACGAGGCCAAGCGTGGCGTACTGGGCGCTCCGGCCGACAAGCGCTTTGCCGGCGCAGCCTGGCTGGACGACCGCCAGCGCCTGCTGATGGCGCATGCCTATCTGCTGTCGGCCCGTGCAATGGCGCGCCTGGTCGAGGCGGCGCAGGTCAGCGAACCCATGCGCAACCGTTTGCGCTTCTCGGTCATGCAATGGGTCGATGCCATGTCGCCGGCCAACTTCCTGGCCTTCAATCCGGATGCGCAGCGCGCCATCGTCGAAAGCGCCGGCCGCACCTTGCAGGAAGGCATGGCCAACCTGCTCAACGACATCCAGCGCGGCCGCATCAGCCAAACGGACGAGACACAGTTCGAAATCGGCCGCAACGTGGCCACCACGCCCGGCCATGTGGTGTTCGAGAACAGCCTGATGCAGCTCATCCAGTACGCGCCGCAGACCGCCAAGGTCTGCGAGCGGCCGCTGGTGATCGTGCCGCCGAACATCAACAAGTACTACATCCTCGACCTGCAGCCCGAGAACTCCTTCGTCCGGTATGCGGTGGAGCAGGGCCATACGGTGTTCATCATCTCGTGGCGCAATCCGCTGGCGGCCGATACCGACGGCGTGGATACCGCCACCTGGAGCGAATACCTCGACGACGCGGTGCTCAAGGCGCTGGCGGTGGCCAGCGACATCAGCGGCCAGCCGCAGGTCAACGCGCTGGGCTTCTGCGTCGGCGGCACCATGCTGGCCTCGGCGCTGGCGCTGGCCCAGGTGCGCGGCGAGCGTCCGGTGGCCTCGCTCACGCTGCTGACCTCGCTGCTGGATTTCCACGATACCGGCATCCTGAAGGTGTTCGTCGACGAGGCGCATGCCTTGCTGCGCGACCACCAGTACGGACAGCGCGGCTTGATGCCTGCCCGCGATCTGGCCACCACGTTTTCGTTCCTGCGCCCCAACGAACTGGTCTGGAACTACGTCGTCTCCAATTACCTGAAAGGCAAGACACCGCCTGCGTTCGACCTGCTGTTCTGGAATGCCGACAGCACCAACCTGCCGGGGCCGTTCTTCGCCTGGTATTTCCGCAACACGTATCTCGAGAACAATCTCAAGGTGCCCGGACGGGCGCGTGTCGCGGGCGTGCCGCTGGACCTGACCCGGCTCGACATGCCCGCCTACCTGTACGGGTCGCGCGAGGACCACATCGTGCCCTGGCCGTCGGCCTACGCATCGACGCAATTGCTGCGCGGTCCCATGCGTTTCGTGCTGGGCGCTTCCGGCCATATTGCCGGGGTGATCAATCCGCCGGCCAAGCAGCGGCGCAGCTATTGGGTGAATGAATCGGCCGGCGCAGTGTCCCACGACCTGCCTGGCGATCCCAACGCCTGGCTGGCCGGCGCGGTCGAGCACGCGGGCAGCTGGTGGCCCGACTGGACCGCCTGGCTGGCCGGGCATGGCGGCAAGCAGGTCGCCGCGCCCGCGCAGGCGGGCAACAAACGGTTCCGGCCGATCGAGCCGGCGCCGGGACGTTATGTGAAAGTAAGAGCGGTTTGAGTACGCGCGCGGGCCGCAAGGCCGGCATTCTTGGCGGGCGTTCGCCGTGAAAACAGGAGGAAGTCAAATGAGCGGAAAATTGGCATATGTGACGGGCGGCATGGGCGGTATCGGTACCGCGATCTGCCAGCGGTTGGCCAAGGACGGCTTCCGGGTGGTGGCGGGGTGCGGCCCCAGCCGCAACTATCAGCAGTGGCTCGACGAGCAGGCGGCCCAGGGCTATACGTTCTACGCATCGGTGGGCAACGTGTCCGACTGGGAGTCCACCGTCAAGGCTTTCGAGCGCGTCACGGCCGACCTGGGCCAGGTCGACGTGCTGGTCAACAACGCCGGCATCACGCGTGACGGCCTGTTCCGCAAGATGTCGGTGGACGACTGGCGCGCGGTGATCGACACCAACCTGAACAGCCTGTTCAACGTGACCAAGCAGGTGCTCGACGGGATGGTGGAGCGCCAATGGGGGCGCATCGTCAACATCAGCTCGGTCAATGGCCAGAAAGGGCAGTTCGGCCAGACCAACTACTCGACCGCCAAGGCGGGTATCCATGGTTTCACCATGGCCCTGGCCCAGGAGGTCGCCAGCAAGGGCATTACCGTCAACACCATTTCGCCGGGCTACATCGGGACCGACATGGTGCGGGCCATCCGTCCCGACGTGCTGGAGAAAATCGTCGCGACGATTCCGGTGCGCCGGCTGGGTACGCCCGAGGAAATCGCGTCCATGACGTCCTGGCTGGCGTCGGATGAATCGGGTTTTGCCACGGGCGCGGATTTCTCGCTCAATGGCGGCCTGCACATGGGTTGAGGCCGCATTCGGAGGGGGCCGGGGTCCGGGGGGAAGCGGACGCCCGGTATTACACGTAAAATGATTGAAAGTTAAAGAGATCTCCCGATCTCGGGGACAGACATGACGCAAGCACAAACTGGCGCCGCCCTGCGCCTGATCAAGAAGTATCCCAACCGCCGGCTGTACGACACGCAAACCAGCACCTACATCACGCTAGCCGATGTCAAGCAGCTGGTTCTGGCCAACGAGAACTTCCAGGTTGTCGATGCCAAGAGCGGAGAGGATCTCACGCGCAGTATCCTGCTGCAGATCATTCTCGAAGAGGAAAGCGGCGGCATGCCCATGTTCTCGTCCAACATGCTGGCGCAGATCATCCGCTTCTACGGCCACGCCATGCAGGGCATCATGGGTTCGTACCTGGAAAAGAACATCCAGGCGTTCATGGAAATCCAGCAGCGCATGGCCGAGCAGTCCAAGGGGCTGTACGGCAGCCAGTTCGGGCCCGAGGCCTGGACGCAGTTCATGAACGTGCAGACGCCGATGCTGCAGAAGATGATGAACAACTACATCGACCAGAGCAAGAACCTGTTCGTCCAGATGCAGGACCAGATGCAGGATCAGACCCGGGCGATGTTCTCGAATTTCCCGTTCACGCCGCCGGGCGGCGATGGCCCGCAAGGCGGGCGCGGCAAGTAGCGCCAGCGAAGCTGGCTGAAGGAAAAGGGGCGCCCACGGGCGCCCCTTTTCCGTATGAGTCCTGAAATTGGGGTCGGCTTAAGGGATCTGTAAGCCGAACCGAACTACATTAATGAAAACGGTTCTTGTTTGTGTTTCTTCGAGCCGTTTTTTCAGTTAAGAGGACTCGTACATGATGAAGAAAGCCTTGCTACTTGCGCTTGCCCTGAGCCTGCCTGGCGCCGCGTTCGCGGCCGAGTATCCGATCGGCAAGCCGGCCGAGAAGGGCGGCATGGAAATCGGCGCGGTCTATCTGCAGCCCATCGAGATGGATCCCCCCGGCATGATGCGCGCCGCCAAGGACTCCGACGTCCACCTGGAAGCCGACATCCACGCCACCGCGGGCAACGCCACGGGCTTTCCGGAAGGCGAGTGGGTGCCTTACCTGGTCGTCAAGTACGAAGTGCAGAAGGTCGGCAGCGACAAGGTCCAGAAGGGCACCTTCATGCCCATGGTGGCCAACGACGGCCCGCACTATGGCGACAACGTCAAGCTGGACGGTCCCGGCAAGTACAAGCTGAAGTACACCATCATGCCGCCGACCGCCGACAAGATGAACCACTTCGGCCGCCATATCGACAAGGAAACCGGCGTGGGCCCGTGGTTCGAGCCGTTCGACCTCGAGTATGAATTCGTCTTTGCCGGCACCGGCAAGAAGGGCGGGTACTGATCGTGCGTGCTCCGGCGGCGGCCTTGCTGGCCATGGCATTGGGGCTGGGCGCGCCGCTGGCGGCGCGCGCCGCCGACCTGCCTACGTTCACCCTGACGTTCCAGCCCGACGGCACGTTCGAGCCGGCCCGCCTCGAGGTGCCGGCGGGGCGCTTCAAGATCGAACTGATCAACGCCAGCAACGAACCGGTCGAATTCGAAAGCATCCCGCTGCGCAAGGAGAAGGTGCTGGGCCCAGGCGTGAAGTCGTTCGTCGTCATCACCATCTCGCGCCCGGGCGAGTATCCCTTTTTCGACGACTTCCACCAGGACGTGAAGGGCACGCTGGTCGTCAAGCCCAAGGACTGAGCCACCGGGTCGGATATGGAACAAGTACTTTTCATCGTATGGCGCGAAAGCGTCGAGGCCCTGCTGGTGGTGGGCATTCTCTATGCCTGGCTGCGGGCCACGCCCGCCGGGCGGCGCGGCATGCCCTACCTGTGGGGCGGCGTGGCGGCGGGCTTGGCGTTGGCGCTCCTGCTGGCGCTGGTGCTGCTGGGCGTCTCCTCGTGGCTGAGCGACGAAGGCCAGGAGTGGTTCCAGGCCGGCATGTCGCTGGTGGCTTGCGCGCTGGTGGTCCAGATGGTGATCTGGATGAAGCGCCATGGCCGCACGCTCAAGCGCGAGCTCGAGGGCGGGGCGCGCGCCTCCATCGAACGCGACAACTGGTGGGGCCTGCTGGTGCTGGTCATGATCGCCGTGGCGCGCGAAGGCAGCGAGACGGTGGTGTTCCTGTACGGCACCGTGGCCGCGGCGGCCGGGCAGGCCGGGGATGCGGCGTTGCTGGTCCTGGCCGGCGCGGCGGGTTTCCTGATCGCACTGCTGACGTTCTGGCTGCTGCAATTGGGTGGCAAGCTGATCACCTGGCGGCGCTTCTTCCGCGTTACCGAAATCCTGCTGCTCCTGCTGGCCGGCGCCTTGCTGGTGGGCGGCCTGGACCATCTGATCTCGCTGGACGTGCTGCCCACGCTCATCGATCCGGTCTGGGACAGCTCATGGCTGCTCGACGACAGCAGCGGGATGGGCAAGGTCCTGGCCGATTTCGCCGGCTATCGCGCCTATCCGGCCTTGATCTCGGTATTGCTGTGGCTGGCCTATTGGCTGGTGGTATGGCTGCTGCTGCGCCGCGCCGATGGCGCAGCGGCGGTTTCGGCGCGTTCGGCCGCCTGAGGATACCCAGGCGCCGCGCCACGACATGAAGGTTTGACATGGCATCTGTACTCGGGCGGGCGACCGCCCGCTTTGCCGACGTGCTTCGCGACCATGCCCCTTTGCTGCGCAAGCTGCAATGGGGCATCGTCGCTGCGTATGCGTTCCTGTTGATCGTGCCGGTGTTCCTGCCCTTGCCGGACAACGCCGCGTCGGTCTTCGACAATCTGACCGTGCTGGCGCAATTCGCGTTCTGGGGCGTGTGGTGGCCGTTCGTCCTGGTTTCCATGCCGCTGTTGGGGCGCGCCTGGTGCGGCTGGTTCTGTCCCGAGGGCATGCTCACCGAGTGGGCCAGCGAGCGCGGCCAGGGCCGCGCCATTCCGCGCTGGATGCGCTGGGGCGGCTGGCCGTTCGTGGCCTTTGCCCTGACGACGATCTACGGCCAGCTGGTCAGTGTCTATCAGTACCCGCTGGCGGCGCTGGCGGTGCTGGGCGGCTCGACCGTGGCGGCGATGATCGTCGGCTGGCGCTATGGCCGCAGCAAGCGCGTCTGGTGCAAGTACCTGTGTCCGGTCAATGGCGTGTTCAACTTGCTGGCCAAGCTGGCGCCCTGGCATTTCAAGGTGGACGAGGAAAAATGGCGCCATCCGGTCATTCGCGTCGAGGCGATCAATTGCGCGCCGCTGGTGCCGCTGCGCCACATGAAGGGCGCGGGCGACTGCCATGTCTGTGGCCGCTGTAGCGGCTATCGCGGGGCGATTGCCCTGGCGCCGCGCTCGCCCGAAACCGAGATCGTGGAGGTCGCCGACGGCGACGGCTGGCAGACCGCGCTGATCTGTTTCGGGCTGATGGGCGTGGCGGTGGGGGCCTTCCTGTGGAGCGCCAGCCCCTGGTACGTGACGATCAAGCAGTGGGCGGCCGCCTGGCTGGTCGAGCATGACATCATCTGGCCGCTGCTGGACAATGCGCCGTGGTTCGTGCTGACGCATTACCCGGACGTCAACGACAGTTTCTCCTGGCTGGACGGCGCGGGCATCCTGCTGTTCGTGGCCGGGGCGACCCTGGCCGTGGGCTTGCCGGCATTCGCCGCATTGTGGCTGGCCGACCGCGTTGCGCCGCTGGCTGCGCGTGCGGGCCGGCTGGCAGGCGTGCACAAGCTGGCGCAGGGGTTGATTCCCTGTGCCGGGATCGGCGTGTTTCTCGGCCTGTCCGCCACCACGCTGACCCTGCTGCGGCACGAAGGGGTAGGTACGGGCTGGGCCAATCCGGTGCGCTTTACCTTGTTGGCGCTCGCCGTGCTGTGGTCGCTGCGCCTGGTATGGCGTCTGCTGGCGCGTCGTCCGGCCGGTCTTGCGCGGCGCGGGCTGGCCTGGCTGGCGGCGGCGGCGGGGCTGGCGCCGTTCTGCCTTTCGTGGGTGCTGTTCTTCGCCATCTGGTAGCGCGGCCACGCGCGGCGCGGTATGGTGGCGGTCCCGCCACCTCTGCCGAGCGCTGTCCGCGCCTGGTTCCGCCCGCCATGACGTCCTACGCTTTCCGCCTGCTCAATGTGTTCGCCGAATCCTGTTTCGGCGGCAACCCGCTGTGCGTGTTCGAGGACGCGCGCGGTTTGCGGGACGAGGAGATGCAGGCGCTGGCCCTGCAGTTCAATCTGTCCGAGACCACATTCATCCTGCCTGGCGGCGAAGGCGCCGATGCGCAGGTGCGCGTTTTCACGCCCGACGCCGAGATGCGTTTTGCCGGCCATCCTGCCCTGGGGACGGCGCGGGTGGTCAGCGAGTTGCTGGGGCTGGGGGCGTCGGTGCGCCTGGGTTTCAAGGCCGGCGTCGTGCCGGTGCGCGAGCACGACGGCGCATGGACTTTCACGGCGCCGTCGTCCGGCATGCCCAGGACGGCGCGTGCGGCTTTGGCCGCGGGCGAGATCGCCGGCCTGCTGGGCCTGGACCCTGCGGATCTGCATGACGAGCCGCTATGGGTGGACACCGGTTCCGACCAGCTGCTGGTGCCGCTCAAGACGCCGGAGGCGGTGATGCGCGCCGCGCCGCACGCCGCATGGCCCGCGCGCTGGCCCGCCAACAGCCTGGGCCGCAAGACCGCCTATGTCTTTGCATTCGGGCCGCAGACCGGCGCAGGCGCGCGGCGCATCGTGCAGTCCCGCTACTTTCATGCGCGCGCAGGCGGCGGCGTGGCCGAAGACCCCGGCACCGGCTCGGCATGCGCCAACCTGGGCGGCTGGCTGCTGGCGCGCGGCGCGCCCTTGCCCGCCCATATCCTGGTCGAACAGGGAGACCTGGTGCGCCGGCCGTGCCGGCTGCGGCTGGACGTGGATGATGCCGGCGCCATCCAGGTGGGCGGCGGCGTGATCGAGATCGGACGCGGCGAGATCCGCCTGCCGCGCTAGTTGTGAAGATTCAATAGGTTGTATGCATGGTTCATCCGAACCGGATTTGAGAAACTGGAAATCGCCACCCCCCCCAGTTCACTCAAGGAGCCCGGCCGGATGAACACCCATAAGCATGCCCGATTGACCTTCCTACGTCGACTCGAAATGGTCCAGCAATTGATCGCCCATCAAGTTTGTGTGCCTGAAGCGGCCCGCGCCTATGGGGTCACCGCGCCGACTGTGCGCAAATGGCTGGGCCGCTTCCTGGCTCAGGGCCAGGCGGGCTTGGCCGATGCGTCCTCGCGCCCGACGGTCTCGCCCCGAGCGATTGCGCCGGCCAAGGCGCTGGCTATCGTGGAGCTGCGCCGCAAGCGGCTGACCCAAGCGCGCATCGCCCAGGCGCTGGGCGTGTCAGCCAGCACCGTCAGCCGCGTCCTGGCCCGCGCCGGTCTGTCGCACCTGGCCGACCTGGAGCCGGCCGAGCCGGTGGTGCGCTACGAGCATCAGGCCCCCGGCGATCTGCTGCACATCGACATCAAGAAGCTGGGACGTATCCAGCGCCCTGGCCACCGGGTCACGGGCAACCGACGCGATACCGTTGAGGGGGCCGGCTGGGACTTCGTCTTCGTGGCCATCGATGACCACGCCCGCGTGGCCTTCACCGACATCCACCCCGACGAGCGCTTCCCCAGCGCCGTCCAGTTCCTCAAGGACGCAGTGGCCTACTACCAGCGCCTGGGCGTGACCATCCAGCGCTTGCTCACCGACAATGGCTCGGCCTTTCGCAGCCGCGCCTTCGCCGCGCTGTGCCATGAGCTGGGCATCAAGCACCGCTTTACCCGACCTTACCGCCCACAGACCAATGGCAAGGCCGAACGCTTCATCCAGTCGGCCTTGCGTGAGTGGGCTTACGCTCACACCTACCAGAACTCCCAACACCGAGCCGATGCCATGAAATCCTGGCTACACCACTACAACTGGCATCGACCCCACCAAGGCATCGGGCGCGCTGTACCCATCTCCAGACTCAACCTGGACGAATACAACCTATTGACAGTTCACATCTAGCTGTCGATTCTCAATAGGTTATTCACATCTGGGATACGCGTGATGGGTGGCTGATGTCCGAGAGCGGAGTGTGGCCGATACCAGTTGTAGCGGTCAATGAAGGGCTGCAAGGCAGCCTGTCGTTCGGCTGAGCTCGTGTAGGGCCTGGCGTATGCCCACTCCCGTAAGCAGGTCTGCACGAGGCGCTCGGCCTTGCCGTTGGTCTTGGGGGTGTAGGGGCGGGTGCGGATGTGACGGATTCCCAGCTCCACGCACACCGCCCGAAAGGTCCTGGAGACGTAGCCGCTGCCGTTGTCGGTCATCACGCGGTCGATGCGCACGCCCAGACTGGCGTAGTAGGCGGTGGCTTGGCGCAGGAACTCAGCGCACTGATCGCCGCCTTCATCGTCGAGGATGCGAGCAAAGGACACGCGCGAGAAGTCATCGATGGCCAGGTGCACAGCGTCCCAGCCAATGCCGCGGTTGCGGTTCTGGGCCCGATCGCCGGTGATGCGATGGCCCACGCCCCGGATGCGGCCCAGCCGCTTGGTGTCGATGTGCAGCAGCTCGCCTGGGCTGGCGCGTTCATAGCGGCGCACCGGCGCCGGCGGCTCCAACGAGGCGAGTCGACTCAGGCCGATGCGTTCCATATACCGCGCCACGGTGGCCAGGCTGCGGCCGGCTTCACGCGCGATGCGCCACAGCGGCAGACGCTGGCGGCGCTGCTGGGCGAAGTGCTCAACCTGCTCGGGCGCACAGGCCTTCGGGCTGCGGTGCGGGCGAGAACTGCGGTCAAGCAGGCCGTCCAGACCTTCGCTTCGGAAGCGGGCAAGCCACTTGTAACCGGTGCGCAGGCTCACCCCTGCCGCCTGGCTGGCCTGCCTCATCGTCCAGTTCTGTTGCATCACCCTGTTAACAAGAAGGGCTCGACCTAGGCGGGTCAATCGCGCATGCTTATGGTTGTTCATCCAGTGTCCTGCCCTGAGTTGCGATGGCGTGGTAACCACAGCATCCCAGGTCCGGCCTGGATGAACAACCTATTGAGACATCACAGCTAGGTGTGAACTGTCAATAGGTTGTATTCGTCCAGGTTGAGTCTGGAGATGGGTACAGCGCGCCCGATGCCTTGGTGGGGTCGATGCCAGTTGTAGTGGTGTAGCCAGGATTTCATGGCATCGGCTCGGTGTTGGGAGTTCTGGTAGGTGTGAGCGTAAGCCCACTCACGCAAGGCCGACTGGATGAAGCGTTCGGCCTTGCCATTGGTCTGTGGGCGGTAAGGTCGGGTAAAGCGGTGCTTGATGCCCAGCTCATGG
Source organism: Bordetella pertussis 18323 (assembly GCF_000306945.1). NCBI lineage: Bacteria > Pseudomonadati > Pseudomonadota > Betaproteobacteria > Burkholderiales > Alcaligenaceae > Bordetella > Bordetella pertussis. Next base: position 1,743,570 of record NC_018518.1, read on the forward strand.
CACAGCGCGGCGAAGGCGCGGCTGCGAAAGGCCGAGCCATTGTCGGTGAGCAAGCGCTGGATGGTCACGCCCAGGCGCTGGTAGTAGGCCACTGCGTCCTTGAGGAACTGGACGGCGCTGGGGAAGCGCTCGTCGGGGTGGATGTCGGTGAAGGCCACGCGGGCGTGGTCATCGATGGCCACGAAGACGAAGTCCCAGCCGGCCCCCTCAACGGTATCGCGTCGGTTGCCCGTGACCCGGTGGCCAGGGCGCTGGATACGTCCCAGCTTCTTGATGTCGATGTGCAGCAGATCGCCGGGGGCCTGATGCTCGTAGCGCACCACCGGCTCGGCCGGCTCCAGGTCGGCCAGGTGCGACAGACCGGCGCGGGCCAGGACGCGGCTGACGGTGCTGGCTGACACGCCCAGCGCCTGGGCGATGCGCGCTTGGGTCAGCCGCTTGCGGCGCAGCTCCACGATAGCCAGCGCCTTGGCCGGCGCAATCGCTCGGGGCGAGACCGTCGGGCGCGAGGACGCATCGGCCAAGCCCGCCTGGCCCTGAGCCAGGAAGCGGCCCAGCCATTTGCGCACAGTCGGCGCGGTGACCCCATAGGCGCGGGCCGCTTCAGGCACACAAACTTGATGGGCGATCAATTGCTGGACCATTTCGAGTCGACGTAGGAAGGTCAATCGGGCATGCTTATGGGTGTTCATCCGGCCGGGCTCCTTGAGTGAACTGGGGGGTTGGCGATTTCCAGTTTCTCAAATCCGGTTCGGATGAACCATGCATACAACCTATTGAATCTTCACACCTAGTCAGGCTCGCGTGGCGCCCTGGATTCTGCCGCAGGTGCAAGTCCTTCCGCAGCCGCCAGCAATGGCGGCTGTTTTCTCTTCCGGCGCCTGCGCAGCCCGGGAGTCTTGATTCTCTCTGATTGCCGCCCGCGGTTCTGACGCATGGAACGCGAGCGTTGCCTATTCCACTAATCGGGCACGGATGACGGCACGGGCCATCGGGCACGCGTCGCCGTACGGGTAGCCCGGCATCCCGCCGCTATCCATAACGGTTCGAGGGCATATCGATGTCAGCGTTGATGCTTTTGCGTGGCTGTGCTCTACGGCATGGCCCAGGCGTGCCGCAAGCAGGGCGTTGAGCATGGGGTTTCAGCTTTCCGCGCGCGATCGCCAGCGCCTGGCCGGGGTGTCCCCGGACCTGGCGGCCGTGGTGGAGGCGGCGGCCGGTGCATACAACGGGCGGTTCACGGTCCTGGAGGGCGCGCGCTCGGCGCAACGCCAGTCCAGGCTGCTCGCTCAAGGCGTCAGCCAGACGCTGCGCAGTCTGCACATACCCCAGCCGGACGGTTGGGCCCATGCCGTGGATCTGGCGCCGCTGGTGGAGGGAACTATTCCCTGGGAGGACTGGGCGTCGTTCAAGCGGTTGGCGGAGGTGATGAAGGAGAGCGCGGCCAGGCTGGAGATACCGCTGGAATGGGGCGGCGACTGGACGACGCTCAAGGACGGGCCGCATTTCCAGCTGCCGCGCGGTTGGCGGGGGAAGGCGTGAGCGTCCCGTTCAGGGGAGGCGCGCGCCGTACCTGCTCGGCGCCGGCGCCGTGGCGGACGGGCCTGCGTGGGCAAAGCAGTGAAGCTGGCTGACCGCGCAGCGATGCGCGCCGAGCGCAAGGCCGAGCAGGACAGGTTGAATGCAAAGAAGTAGCTCAGTCCAGCATGGCTTCGGCCTCGATCTCGATCAGCCATTCGGGTAGCGACAGGCCGCTGACGATGATCCAGGAGGAGGGCGGCGGGTTGACCGGAAAGCGGCGGCGCAGCGCGGCGGCGATGACTTCCTGATCGCCGCGCGCGTCTTCGCAGATGTAGATGCGCAGCATGATGATGTGCCGCATCGCGGCGCCGGCGGCCGCCAGCACGCGTTCGATGTTGTCCAGCGCGGCGTCGGTCTGTTCGTTCAGACCGGGGCCCACGGTGCGTTCCTGGGCGTCGACGCCGACCTGGCCGGACAGCATGATGCGGCGCTGCCCTGTGACGATCAGCCCCTGGCTGAAGCCGTATTGCAGGGAGTCGAAGACGGTGTCGGGGTTGAGGGCGGTTCTGGACATGCCGGCTCCTGTCTGTGCCTAGGGGTGTGAGGGCATTCTATTGCGTCCCGGCGTGGCGGCCGTGCGGGCGACGCAACGCGGATATTGCAATCCGGCATGGCGTTCTTATAATAATCAGATCGGTCGATTAATTAATTACGGGAAACGCTATGGCCACGGACAGTATCGCAATCATTGGCGCCGGACAGGCGGGCGCGGCGTTGGCGGCCCGCCTGCGCCAGGCCGGTTTCCAGGGCGGCATCGACGTTTTTGGCGCCGAGAGCGCGCCGCCTTACCAGCGGCCGCCCCTGTCCAAGAAATACCTGGCGGGCGACTGGGAGCAGGAGCGTTTGTGGCTGCGTCCGGCGCAGTTCTGGCGCGAGCAGGGCATTGCGCTGCACCTGGGCGGCACGGTCGAGGCGCTGGACCTGGCCTCGCGCACGCTGCGCTGCGGCGGCCAGCGCCATGGCTGGCGCAAGCTGGCGTTGACCACGGGCGCCGCGCCGCGCCCTTTGCCGGCGGCGTTCGCGGGCCGCAGCAATGTGTTCGAGCTGCGCAATCTGGCCGATGTGCAGCGCTTGCAGCCGGCGTTCCTGGCCGGGCGCAGGCTGCTGGTGCTGGGGGGCGGCTATATCGGGCTGGAAACGGCCGCGGTCGCCGCGCAGGCGGGGTTGTCGGTGCAGGTGGTGGAGCGCGCGTCCCGGGTCCTGGAGCGGGTGGCGTGCCCGGCCACGGCCGCGGCCATCCGCGCCCTGCACCAGCGCCACGGGGTGCTCATCCATGAGGGGCGCACGGTGGCGGGTACCGAAGGCGACGAGGCCCTAACCGGTGTGGAGCTGGACAATGGGCTGCGCATTGCCTGCGACCTGGTGGTGGCCGGGGTGGGGGTGGCGCCGCAAACGGCGCTGGCCGAGGCGGCCGGGATCGATTGCGACGACGGGATCCTGGTCGATGCGTACGGACGTACGTCGGCGCCGGATGTCTGGGCGGCGGGGGATTGCGCGCGGTTCGTGCTGGGCGGCGAGCCGGCCCGTCTCGAGAGCGTGCAGAACGCCATCGACCAGGCCGAGGCGGTGGCCGACGATATGCTGGGGCAGGGGCGGCCGTATCAGCCCGTCCCGTGGTTCTGGTCGGATCAATACGACATGAAGCTGCAGATCGTCGGGCTGAACCGCGGCTACGACGCGGTGGTCAGCCATGCGTCGGCCAAGGGCGAGTCGCATTGGTACTTCCGCGCCGACCGCTTGATTTCGGTCGATGCGCTCAATGACGGGCGGGCGTATATGGTCGGCAAGAAGCTGCTGGAAGCCGGGCGCGCGGTCGGCCGTGGCGAGGTCGAGCGGCCCGGCTTCGAGCCGATGCAGTTGCTGCGCGATCAGGCCGAGGGCAGGTTGAGGTAGCCGTCCAGGAACAGTTGCACGGTGCGCTCGGCGAGCGCATCGGGCGAGACGCTGCCATCGGCCTTGTACCAGGTGTAGGTCCAGTTGATCATGCCGAAGAACAGCATGGTGTCGACGTGGGCCAGGGTGCGGTTGGCGGCCATGTCGGGGCGCAGTTGCAGAAGCGCGTCGCGCACATAGGCGATCAGTTCGCGCTGCTTGGCGATCAGCGCCTTGCGCTGGTCTTCGGGCAGGGCGTCCAGGCAGGTCAGCATCACGACGTGCCGGTCGCGCGACGTGGCGTAGATCTCGAGAAACAGCTTTACGATCTGGAGAAAGCGCGTCTTCGGTTCGTTCGAGCCGTACAGGACCTGGCGGCAGCGTTCCAGCAGGGAGTCGACGTGCGTGGTGAGCATGTCGCGCAATACCGCTTCCTTGCTGTCGAAGTAATGGTACAGGCGCGATTTCGAGCACTCGCAGGCCCGGGCGATATCGCCAATGGATGTTTCCGAGTAGCCTTGGCGCGCAAACATTGCCGCCGCGCGCTCGATGATGGTGTCGCGGATATTCTCGTAATCCGCAGATCTCGTACGGGCCAAAACACCTCCGATGACGCGAGTGCCGCGATGGCTGTTCGTCGTGCCGCTGTTCGTCGTACACTCGCCGCCTGCAGTGGGCGGTGCCTGGCATAGGCAGGACGCGCCCGCTTAAAGACGCTGCCCGATGCCAAGCAACGACAGCGCGTGAACTCATGACTGAGGCAACCGCTAATTGTAGGGCCACATGGCCCCGGCGGCAATGCGCGGGCCGGCCCGCGCCGCAGGGTTCACCGCATGGTTCATATCCCCAGGTAGGCGGCGCGTATGCGCGGGTCGGCGATCAAGGCGCTGGCCGCGCCTTGCATGGTGATGTTGCCGGTTTCCATGACGTAGCCGCGGTCGGCGATCTGCAGCGCGCCGTAGGCATTCTGTTCGATCAGCAGCACGGTGACGCCGAGCGCCTTCAGCCCGCGGATGACGTCGAAGATCTGCTGCACGATGATCGGCGCCAGGCCCATCGAGGGCTCGTCCAGCAGCAGGCAGGACGGCCTGCCCATCAGGGCGCGCGCCATCGCCAGCATCTGCTGCTGCCCGCCCGACAGGCCGCCTGCGGCCAGATGGCGTTTTTCGCGCAGGATGGGGAACATCTGGAAAGCGTCGTCCATGTCGCGTTCGACCCGGTCGTCGGCGTACAGGTAGGCGCCCAGCCGCAGGTTTTCCTCGACGCTGAGGTTGGTGAAGATCTGCCGGCCTTCGGGCGAGTGCGCCAGCCCGCGCGCCAGGCGGCGATGGGCGGGCACGGCGGCCAGGGCCTCGCCGCGGAAGGTAATGGCGCCGGCCGAGACGGGCTGCACGCCGGACAGGCAGCGCAGCAAGGTGGTCTTGCCCGCGCCATTGGCGCCGACGACGGTGACGATCTCGCCGCTGTCGACTTGCAGGTCGATGCCGTGCAGCACTTCGATGCGCCCGTAGCACGAGCGTAGTCCTTGCACGGTCAGCATGGGCGGTCTCCCGGCTGGCTGTCGGTGCCCAGGTAGGCGGCGATGACCGCCGGGTCGCGGCTGATGGCGTCCGGCGGGCCTTCGGCGATTTTCTCGCCGTGATCGAGCACGACGATGTGGTTGGAAATGCGCATGACCATTTTCATATCGTGTTCGACCAGCAGGATGGCGACGCCCGTGGCGGCGACCTCGGCGATCAGGTGGTCGATTTCCTCGGTTTCGACCGCATTGCAGCCGGCGGCCGGTTCGTCCAGCAGCAGCACCTTGGGCTGCAGGGCCAGCGCGCGGGCGATCTCCAGCCGCTTGAGCGAGCCGTAGGAGAGGCTGGCGGCCTCGCGTTCGGCCGCGCGTTCCAGGCCCACGCGCTGCAGGAGCGCGCGGGCGCCTTCTTCGGCGCGCCGGGCGCGGGCCCGCGAGGCGCGCAGGTTGAAGAGGTCGGACAGCAGCGCGCCTTGCTCCTGCAGGTGAAAGCCCGCGATGGCGTTCTCCAGCACGGTCATGTTCTGGAAGATCTGCAGGTTCTGGAAGGTGCGCGACATGCCGCGCCGCGCCAGGCGGAACGGCGCCATGCCGGTGACGTCGTCGCGGTCCAGCACGACGCGGCCGGCGCCGGGCCGGTAGATGCCCGAGATCATGTTGAACAGGGTGGTCTTGCCCGCGCCGTTGGGCCCGATGACGGACACGATCTCGCCCGGCTCGACGCTGAAGGCGACGTCGTGCACGGCGCGCAGGCCGCCAAAGGTAATGCCCAGGCCGTGGATTTCCAGCAGGCTCATTTTTTCCTTCCTCGTATCGTGCGCATGATGGACGGAACCAGGCCTTCGGGCAGGAAGATCATGACCAGCATCATGGTCAGGCCCAGGATGAGGGGTTCGTAGTCGGCGAACACCGTCAGCACCTGCGGAAGCAGGGTCAGCAGGCTCGCGCCGAAGATCGCGCCGGCGACCGAGCCGACGCCGCCTAGTTGTGAACTGTCAATAGGTTGTATTCGTCCAGGTTGAGTCTGGAGATGGGTACAGCGCGCCCGATGCCTTGGTGGGGTCGATGCCAGTTGTAGTGGTGTAGCCAGGATTTCATGGCATCGGCTCGGTGTTGGGAGTTCTGGTAGGTGTGAGCGTAAGCCCACTCACGCAAGGCCGACTGGATGAAGCGTTCGGCCTTGCCATTGGTCTGTGGGCGGTAAGGTCGGGTAAAGCGGTGCTTGATGCCCAGCTCATGGCACAGCGCGGCGAAGGCGCGGCTGCGAAAGGCCGAGCCATTGTCGGTGAGCAAGCGCTGGATGGTCACGCCCAGGCGCTGGTAGTAGGCCACTGCGTCCTTGAGGAACTGGACGGCGCTGGGGAAGCGCTCGTCGGGGTGGATGTCGGTGAAGGCCACGCGGGCGTGGTCATCGATGGCCACGAAGACGAAGTCCCAGCCGGCCCCCTCAACGGTATCGCGTCGGTTGCCCGTGACCCGGTGGCCAGGGCGCTGGATACGTCCCAGCTTCTTGATGTCGATGTGCAGCAGATCGCCGGGGGCCTGATGCTCGTAGCGCACCACCGGCTCGGCCGGCTCCAGGTCGGCCAGGTGCGACAGACCGGCGCGGGCCAGGACGCGGCTGACGGTGCTGGCTGACACGCCCAGCGCCTGGGCGATGCGCGCTTGGGTCAGCCGCTTGCGGCGCAGCTCCACGATAGCCAGCGCCTTGGCCGGCGCAATCGCTCGGGGCGAGACCGTCGGGCGCGAGGACGCATCGGCCAAGCCCGCCTGGCCCTGAGCCAGGAAGCGGCCCAGCCATTTGCGCACAGTCGGCGCGGTGACCCCATAGGCGCGGGCCGCTTCAGGCACACAAACTTGATGGGCGATCAATTGCTGGACCATTTCGAGTCGACGTAGGAAGGTCAATCGGGCATGCTTATGGGTGTTCATCCGGCCGGGCTCCTTGAGTGAACTGGGGGATCGGCGATTTCCAGTTTCTCAAATCCGGTTCGGATGAACCATGCATACAACCTATTGAATCTTCACAGCTAGCCGCCCGGCGTGGTGGAGGCCGATTCGTCGTGGGTCGGCCGGGCATGGCGGCGGCGGGCCGCCAGCCACTTGCCGGCCGCCACCACCACCAGCGCCCCGGCGGCTTCCACGGCCAGCTTCAGCATGGGCGCGGGCTCGCCCCAGCGCTCGACCACGTAGATGTCGGTGATGAGCATGCCGCCGGCGATCCAGCCCAGCAGGCCGGCGCCCAGGGTGACGACCAGCGGGAAGCGGTCGATCAGCTTGAGCGCCAGCGTGCTACCCCAGACGATGATGGGCACGCTCACGCACAGCCCGAAGATCACGTAGTACAGCTGGTGGTCGGCCTGCGCGTTCTGGGCCGCGCCGGCGATGGCGATGACGTTGTCCAGGCTCATGGCGAAATCGGCCAGGATGATGGTGCGGATCGCGGCCAGCACCGAGGTGCCGCCGGTGATGTTGCCGTGCGCGTCCTCATGCGGGGCCAGCAGCTTGACGCCTATCCAGACCAGCAGCAGGCAGCCCAGGGCCTTGAGAAACGGAATGTCGAGCAGGACCAGCGCGAAGGCGATCAGCAGCACGCGCAGCAGCACCGCGCCGGCCGTGCCCCACAGGATGCCCTTGATGCGTTGCCGGTGCGGCAGGTTGCGACAGGCCAGCGCGATCACGACGGCGTTATCGCCGCCGAGCAGGATGTCGATCAGAACGATCTGGAATATGGCGCCCCAATGGAACGTCTCGATGGCCTCGACCATAAGTAGTCCGCCGAAAGGACGATGGAGCGCCGCATCGACGCGGCCCGCAGGCCGCTCCCTTGAAAGACACGCTCCTGCCGATTCTAGGCAGGGCGGCGGGCGGATCGGCCAGTACCGGTGACGCGCTCAGGGTTACTGGGCCGGGGCGCGGCGCGCGCCGGTCGTCGCGGCGCGGCCGTTGCGCGGTTCTTACGCGGCCGCGGCGCGCCCGCCGTCGATCTGGAAGATCGAGCCGGTCACGTGGCGCGATTCCTCGCTGGCCAGGAACACCGCCATCGCGGCGATTTCGTCTGGTTCGGGCAGGCCCAGCAGGTGGCGCGACACCGCCGCGGCCACGCGCGGATCCTCATCGATGAAGCGCGCCATGCGCTCGGACAGCACGGCGCCGGGCGCGATGGCGTTGCAGCGCACGCGTTGCTCGGCGAACTCCACCGCCATCGAGCGCGTGAGCGCATGCACGCCGCCCTTGGCGGCCGTGTAGGCGTCGCGCCCTTTCAGGCCGCGCAGGGCCGCGATCGACCCCATGTTGACGACCGCGCCGCCGCCGGCCGCGGCGATGCGCGGGATGGCATGGCGGCAGCACAGCACGGTGCCCAGCAGGTCGATGTTGATGGCGCGCCAGAATTCCTCCAGCGCGAATTCCACCACCGAGCGGTCGTTCAGGCTGGAGCCGCCGGCGTTGTTGACCAGGATGTGCAGCGGCCCATGCTCGGCCTCGGCCAGCTCCATCGCTTGCCGCACGCTGTCCTCGTCGGTCACGTCCAGGCGCGCGAAACGCGCACGCGCGCCGGTTGCGGCCAGCTCCGCGGCCAGCGCCTGGCCGCGCTCGGCATCGATATCGCCCAGCAGCACGCTCGCGCCCTCGGCGCAGAAGCGGCGCGCCATGGCCGCGCCGATACCGACGGCCGCGCCGGTGATGAGGGCGTTGCGCCCCGAAAGTCGTCCCATAGTGTGTCCTGGTGAGGGCCGGGCCGCTTCGGCCCGGCCCGATGGTTCATTCGAGCCGGGTGCCCGAGCGCTTGACGATCTCGTCCCAGCGGGCGATCTCGTCCTGGATGAACTGGCCGAAGGCCGGGCCATCGAGCGTCTTGATGTCCATGCCCAGCGCTTCCAGGCGCTCGCGGATGGCCGGCTGCTGCACGGCGGCGATCATATCAGCCGACAGTTTCTCGGCGATCGGCGCGGGCGTGCCCGCCGGAGCCAGCACGCCGAACCAGGCGCGCACGTTGAAGCCTTCCAGCCCTTGCTCGGCCACCGTGGGCAGATCGGGGAAGGCCGACGAGCGATGCGCGGCGGTGACCGCGATCGGGCGCACCTTGCCGCTCTTGATGAAGGGCAGCGCCGCGGGCACGTCGACGAACATCAGCTGCACCTGGCCCGACACCAGGTCGGTCAGCGCCGGCACGCTGCCGCGATACGGCACGTGCAGCAGCTCGACGCCGGCGGCCAGCTTGAACAGCTGGCCCGACAGGTGCTGCGAGCTGCCGTTGCCGGCAGACCCATAGGCGACCTTGCCGGGGTTGGCGCGCAGGTATTCGATCAATGTCGGGATCGAGGTTACCGGCAGGTCGTTGTTGACCAGCACGATATTGGTCTGCTCGGCCAGCAGGGCCAGCGGGGTGAAAACCTTGATCGGATCGTAGGGCAGGCGCTCGCCATAGAGCGCGGGGTTGATGCCGTGGGTGGCGATGGTGCCCATGCCGATGGTGTAGCCATCGGGCTTGGCGCGCGCCAGCAGGTCGGTGCCGATATTGCCGCTGGCGCCGGTGCGGTTTTCCACCACGATCGACTGACCGTAGCGGGTGGACAGTTCGCTGGCCATGGTGCGCGCCAGCGTGTCCAGCACGCCGCCGGTGGAGAACGCCACCAGCAGGTGAATCGGCTTGTCGGGGTAGGTACCGGTACTGGCGGCCGCCGGGGCGGCCAGGAATCCAGCCGAGCCCACCACGGCCAAGGCATGGGCAAATCGGCGAATCAATCGCATGCGAGTCTCCATCTTGTTGTCGTGACTGAAGGCAGGCGACGATCTCGCCCGCGCCAGGCGCACATTAAGGCAGACCCGGGCGGGCAAAACCAAATCTTTTTATGGATTCAGCAGAATATTTTATGAATGCGCGCGGCCGCGCGGCGCGGCCTGGAAGGTCCGCGAGATCCCGCCCTGTCAGAAGATCAGCGCGACGGTGCCCAGCACGGTGCTGTCGCTGTCGAGCCGGCGCGTGCTGCTGACGGTGGGGGTCCAGCGCAGGCTGAACGACAGCGAGCGCTGGTCCGCCAGCTTGCGGTCATAGGTGAGGATGGGGCCGAGCGCCCAGTCGCGGCCCTCGAAGCCGTTGAGGCGGTCGGCCGTCGGGCCCTTGTCCGGTCCCAGCTGCTGCTGGGTGCCGACGATGAGCCCGGCGCCCATGCCGTTGCCGAACAGCTTGCGACCCATCAGCTCCAGGCCGAAGATCGGCGCGTTGCGGTAGTCGGTGGCCGTATTGCGGGTATAGAACTGCACGTTGGCCACGGCGTCGAGCTGCAGGCCGTGTTCGGGGAACATGCCGGTATAGGCGACCTGCGGAATGAAGGTCCAGTTGTTCAGGCTGGGGTTGGCCAGCGCGTCGGCGTCGTACTTGCCGGTGGGCGCCCAGATGCTCAGGCTCAGGGCCAGGTGCTGGGTCTCGGAGAAGTGGTAGCCGGCGATCAGGGGCGTGAAGTTCAGGTCGAACAGATTGGACGCGATGTCGCTTTCGCGGGCCGCGCGCCCGCGCTCGCCGGCCAGCGTGGCGGTGGTCTTGAGCCACAGGTAGGGGACGGTCAGGCTGGAGGCGAAGTTCCAGCGTCCGGGGCCGGTGTCCCAGGTCTTCATGAGCGTGGCCAGGGTCAGGGCCATTTCGGCGTCCAGGCCCAGCGAGGTCTTGCCCGCCACGGGCACTTCGCGGCTGCCGCCTATCCTGCCGTCGAGATAGAGCTGGCCCAGACTCAGCACCGTAATGGGTTGCGGCGACACCACGCCGGCATTGGGCTGCACCGTCGTGCCCGTGACCAGCCTGCCCAGCGCGCCCTCGGTGGCGCGTGCCGCGCCGGGCAGGGCGGCCAGCGCCAGGGCCAGACCGGCGTTGCAAAAGCGCCATGCAAACCTGCTGCGCATATTGTCTCCACGATCGCTGCGTAGGAAGCCGGACGGACGAGCAGCCAGGCGGCGGATGGCATCCGGAGCATGAGGGGCTGGTCGGTGGATGCGCGCTGGCTCGCTGCCTGCCCGCCGAGTTTCTGCCGATTCCCCAGGGCCGTCAAGCCAGCGCGCAAGGTTACCGATTGCCCCAAAGTTGATGACAACCGAAAACAAAACTGGGTATCCTGCCAGGGTCGAATATCTCCCTGGGCGCGGATCGGGGGACATTCAGCTGGATCTGGCAAGCCTTGGCGGTACCGTGTTGGCGCTGGCGCCTCTATGGGGCGCTCCGTTCTCAGACGCGTGACGGAGAAGGGCAGTGAAGCAGCAGCTGAAGATCGCATTGGCCATGGCGGCCATCGTGGGCGCCGCGGGCGCGCTGGGCGCCTATGTGGCGAGCACGTCCGATGCGCCGCAGGCGCCCGCAGTCAGGCTGGGCGACGGCAAGGCGGGGCCGGCCGACATGGCCTGGATTCCCGGCCACCAGTTCCTCATGGGCAATGACCACAAGCTGTCGCAGCCCAATGAGCGGCCCGCGCACCAGGTGCGGGTCAGCGGGTTCTGGATGGACGTGCACGACGTCACCAACGCGCAGTTCCGTCGCTTCGTGCAAGCCACCGGCTACCTGACGACCGCCGAACGCAAGCCGCGCTGGGAAGACCTGCGGCCGCAGCTGCCACCCGGCACGCCGCGTCCGGACGACAGCCAGCTGGTGCCCGGCGCCATGGTGTTCGTGGGCACCCAGAGCGAGGTCTCGCTGCGCGACTATTCGCGCTGGTGGCGCTTCGTTCCGGGCGCCAGCTGGCGCCATCCGCAAGGGCCGGGCAGCGGCATCGACGGCAAGGACGACCACCCGGTCGTGCAAGTGTCGTACGGAGACGCGCAAGCGTATGCCCGCTGGGCCGGCAAGCGCCGCCCACCGAGGCCGAATGGGAATTCGCCGCGCGCGGCGGGCTGGAGCAGGCCACCTACACCTGGGGCGACGAGCTGCTGCCGCAGGGCCAGGCCATGGCCAACATCTGGGATACCCGCCAGCAGCAGCCGTTTCCGGTCGTCAAGGACGAGAAAGTGCAGGTTGGCACGACGCCGGTGGGCAGCTTCGCGCCCAATGGCTATGGCCTTTACGACATGGCCGGCAATGTGTGGCAATGGACGGCCGACTGGTACCGGGCCGACGCGTTCCGGATCCAGGCCCAGTACCGCGAACCCCCGCTCGATCCGGCCGGCCCCGCCGACAGTTTCGACCCGGACGACGGCAATGTGCCGGCCGCCGCGCCCAAGCGCGTGACGCGCGGCGGTTCCTTCCTGTGCAGCGACACCTATTGCATCAGCTACCGCGCCAGCGCGCGGCGGGGCACCGATCCGCTCAATCCCATGTCGCACCTGGGCTTTCGAACGGTGATGACGCCCGAGCAATGGAAGCTGGCCCAGGCCCGCCAAGGCCGCGTCGCCAGCCGCTGAGCCGGCGCGCGCCGGTCGCCGGCGCGGGCCGTTTCGGATACACACAGGAGCATGCATGGCCAATCGTGATGGCATTGTGGCGTTGGAACAGGCGGTGTCCGCGGCGGTGCTGGGGCAGGCGGCGGTGATCCGCCATGTGCTGGTCGCCCTGCTGGCCGACGGCCACGTATTGCTCGAAAGCCTGCCGGGCCTGGCCAAGACGCGCACGGTCAAGGCGCTGGCGGCGCACCTGGACGCGACCATGCGGCGCATCCAGTTCACGCCCGATCTGCTGCCTTCGGACATCACCGGCGCCGACGTGCTGCAGCAGGACGCCGACGGCCGCCAGCGCATCGAATTCCAGCAGGGGCCGCTGTTCGGCAACCTGGTGCTGGCCGACGAGATCAACCGCGCGCCGGCCAAGGTGCAATCGGCCCTGCTGGAGGCGATGGAAGAGCGGCAGATCACGGTGGGCGGGGTGACGCGGCCGATGGCGCCGCTGTTCATGGTGCTGGCCACCCAGAACCCCATCGAGCAGGAGGGCACGTATCCGCTGCCGGAAGCGCAGATGGACCGTTTCCTGATGAAGATCCGGCTGGATTATCCGGCCGCCGACGACGAGATCGCGATGCTGGCCTTGCTGCGCGCCGCGCCCCAGCCCGGCGCGGCCGGCGCGACGCGGCTCGCGCAGGAGGAATTGTTCGCCTGCCGGGACGCGGCGGCCGCCCTGTATGTGGCGCCGGCGGTCGACCGCTACATCGTGGACCTGGTCAACGCGACGCGGCGGCCGGCCGACTACGACGCCGAGCTGGGCCGCTGGATACAGATCGGCGCCAGCCCGCGCGGCGCCATCGCGCTGGACCGCGCGGCGCGCGCGCATGGCTGGCTGGCCGGCGCCGACTTCAGTTCGCCCGACGATGTGCGCGCCGTGGCGCATCCCGTGCTGCGCCATCGCCTGCACCTGTCGTACGACGCGGTGGCCGACGGCGTCACGGCCGAACAGGTCATCGACCGGCTGCTGGACACCGTGGCCGTGCCCGCCTAGGAACGCCGATGCCGCGCGCCGCCCATCCCGTCCACCCGCCGTTGCCCGAACTGATGGCGCTGGAAGAGGCCGTGGGCGGCCTGTCGTTCGTGGCCGGCCAGCCGCTGGGCAGCGTGCTGGCGGGCCTGCACGGCTCGCGGCTGCGCGGCCGCGGGCTGGACTTCGCCGAACTGCGGCGCTATGTGCCGGGCGACGACTTGCGCCAGCTCGACCCGCGCGCGTCGCTGCGCTACGGCAAGCCGTACGTGCGCGCCTATACCGAGGAGCGCGACCGGCCCGCGATGATCGTGGCGGACCAGCGCATGAGCATGTATTTCGGGTCGGTGCACGCCTTCAAGTGCGCGGTGGCGGCCCGTCTGGCGGCGCTGGCGGCCTGGACCGCCTATCGCGGCGGCGACCGTGTCGGCGGCCTGGTGTTCGACGACGACGGCGTGCGGGCGTTTAAGCCGCTGCGCAGCCGCGACCGGGTGCAGGCGCTGCTGGCGGAAGTGGCGCGCGCCAACGCCGGGCTGTCCGCGGGGCGGCCCGAGCGGCCGGCGGGCGCCGGACTGAACGCGGCGCTGCGCGGCGCGCTGGCGCATGCGCCGCACGATTGCCTGGTGTGCATCGTGAGCGACTTCGCCGGCGCCGACGCCGAGACCTTGCGCACCCTGCGCCTGCTGGCGCGGCATAACGACGTGGTGGCGATGCTGGTGTTCGATCCCATGGCGCAGGATCTGCCGCGCCGCGGCCGGCTGGTGGTGACGCAGGGCGAATTGCAGCTGGAGATCGCCGTGGGCCGGCAGCGCGAGCGCCAGCCGCTGGCCGACTTCTTCAGCGGCCGCCTGCGCGAAGTGGCCGACCTGCTGCGGCGCAGCCGCGTGCCGCTGCTGTCGATCGACACGGCCGAGGACGAAGTGGTGCAACTGCGCCGCGCGCTGGGGCGCCTGCAGACGGGAGCACGGCGATGAGCGACGCGCTGCCCGGCCTGGACCAGTTGCAGGAGCTGCCGCTGCCGGCGGCGGTGCCGTATTGGCCGCAGACCTGGGGCTGGGCGGTGCTGGCGGCGCTTGTGCTGGCCGGCGCGGCATGGGCCGGCTACGCGGGCTGGCGGCGCCGGCGGCGCAACCGGTACCGGCGCCAGGCGCTGGCCGAGCTGCAGCGGCTGGCGCGCGCCGCGGCCGCCGATCCGCTGGCCGCGCGCGCCTTGCCGGGCCTGCTCAAGCGGACCGCGCTGGCGGCCGGCCAGCCGGCCGTGGCGCCGCTGGGCGGCCAGGCGTGGCTGGCGCGCCTCGCGCAGGATGCCGCAGGCGCCGCGTTCCCGGACGACAGCGCGCGCATGCTGGCGCTGCTGGCCTATGCGCCCGATGCCGTCGTGCGGGCACTGGACGCGCCGGCGCTGGCGCGCCTGTTCGCGGCCAGCGCCGCTGGGTGGAGAGCCATCATGTGGCGGCTTGAGTATCCCTGGCTGCTCGCCGCCGCGCCGCTGGCGCTGGCGGCCTATCGCTGGCTGCCGGCCTACGTGCAGGGCCGGCAGGCGTTGCGCCTGCCTTTTTTCGACGCCATGGCCACGCTGACCGGCAAGTCGCCCACGCGCCCGGGCGTGCAGCGCGGCCGGGCCCAGTTGTGGCTGAACGTCGCCGTGTGGCTGCTGCTGGCGCTGGCGCTGGCGCGTCCGCAATGGGTCGAGCCGCCGCTCACGCACGTGGAGCCCATGCGCGACATCCTGCTGGTCGTGGATATCTCGCAGTCCATGGACAGCGAGGATTTCCGCGATGCGCAGGGCCGGCCGGCGTCGCGCTGGCAGGCGGTCCAGGCGGTGGTGGGCGACTTCATCGACAAGCGGCCGGACGACCGGCTGGGGCTGATCGTGTTCGGCGCCGGCGCCTACCCGCAGGCGCCGCTGACGCGCGACCACGCCGCGCTGCGCCTGCTGCTGCAGCGCACGGCGGTGGGCATGGCCGGACCCAACACCGCGCTGGGCGACGCCATCGGCCTGGGCATCCGCATGCTGGACCACGCCGGGGAGCGCGACAAGATACTGATCCTGCTGACCGACGGCAATGACACGGCCAGCGCCGTGCCGCCGGCGCGCGCGGCCGAGCTGGCCGCGCAGCATCGGGTCGTGGTGCACACCATCGGTATCGGCGACCCCGCCGCCAGCGGCGAGGACCGGGTGGATTTCGACGCCTTGCGCGACATCGCGCGCATCGCCGGCGGGCGTTTCTTCCGCGCCCGCGACCAGGCGTCGCTGCAGGAGGTGTACGCCACGCTGGATCGCATCACGCCGCACGAAGTGCGCACGCTGCGCCACCAGCCCAAGCGCGAGGATTTCTGGATGCCGCTGGGCGCGGCGCTGGCGTTGCTGGCGCTGTGGCATGGCGGGGCGGCCCTGGCCGCCTGGCGCTCGGCGCGCCCGGACCGGCGGGCGCGCCGGGAGGACGCATGGACATAGACCTGAGCGCCTTCCATTTCCTGCGCCCGTGGTGGCTGCTGGCCGTGCCGCTGGCCGCGCTGCTGTGGTGGGCGCGGCGCGGCGAGCGCGGCGCGCCCGGGCGCGACCTGCGCATCGCGCCGGCGCTGCTGCCGTATCTGGTGCTGCGCACGCCGGGCAGCCGCGGGCCGCGTCCCATCGATGCGCTGGCGCTGTTCCTAGCGCTGGGCGGCGTCGCCGCGGCGGGGCCCGCCTGGCAGCGCGACGAGCCGGCCTACCTGGACAACGTGGCGCCGCTCATCGTGGCGCTGGATCTGTCCGCTTCCATGGACGGCGCGGACGTGCCGCCCACGCGGCTGGAAGCGGCCAGGCGCGTGCTGCGCGACCTGGCGGCGCGGCGCGCGGCCGCCCGCACCGGGTTGATCGCCTATGCGGGCAGCAGCCATCTGGTGCTGCCGCCCACCGACGACGCGGCCTTGCTGGACCTGTTTGCGCAGGCCCTGGCCACCGGCCTGATCGAGCGCCCGGGCCGCGACGCCGACGGCGCGATTGCGCTGGCCGCACAGGCCCTGGCGGCCGAGCGCGCCGGCGGCACCTTGCTGATCCTGACCGACGGCGCCGACCGCGCGCGCATGGACGCCGTGCGCCGGCAGGCCCAGGCCGCGCGCGACATGCAGGTGCTGGTCATGGCGGTGGGCGTGAACGGCATCGATACGCAGGCCCTGCAGGAGCTGGCGCGCGCCGCCGGCGCGGCGTTGGGCAGCCTGACGGGCGGGCCGGACGACCAGGACTGGATCGCGCTGCATGCGCAGGCGCATTTCCGGGCGGTGCAGGATGCGCAGTCCGGGCCGGTGCATTGGAAGGACGCGGGATACTGGCTGTGCTGGCCATTGGCCTTGCTGGCCCTGCTGGCGGTGCGCCGCGGCTGGAGCGTGGCCTGGAGCGCCGGCGTGCTGGTCGTGGCCATGGCCGGCATGCCGCAGCCGGCGCGCGCCGATGCGCTGGCCGATGCCTTCCTGACCGCCGATCAGCAGGGCCGCCGGGCCTTCGAGCACGGACGCTACGACGCAGCGGCGCGGCATTTCCATGATCCGAACTGGAAAGGCCGGGCGGCCTACCAGGCCGGCGATTACAGGGCCGCGCTGGCGGCATTCTCGACCCTGCCCAGCGCCGAGGGCTATTTCTATGTCGGCAATACCCAGACGCGCCTGCATCGGTACGACGCCGCGCTGGCGGCCTACGACAGGGCGCTGGCGCTCAGGCCGGGCTGGCAGCCGGCCGTGGTGAACCGCGGCATCGTCGCGCGCCTGCTGGCCGCCATGGCGCAGACGCAGCAGGACCAGCCGGCCGAGCCGCCGGACCGGACGATTGCCGACCGGAGCGCGCAGGCGGGCAAGATGAGCCAGGCGCCGGTGGCGCAGGCCGGCTCGGAAGAGGCCTGGCTGCGCAATCTGACGCTGTCGCCGGCGCGTTTCCTGCGCAGCAAGTTCGCCGTCGAGGACGCGGCGGCCGGAACGCGGCCATGAGGCGCTGGCTGCCGCTCGCCTGCGCGGCCTTGCTGGCATTGGGGCTGGCCGGCGCGCCGCGCGCCCAGGACGCGCCGCCGCTGCGCGTGACGGCGCGCCTGCCCGCAGGCGCGCAGGCGCAGGCTGGCGCCACGCTGCGTCTGGAGCTGGATGTGATGACCACCACCTGGTTCACACAGCCGCCGCGGCTGCCCGCGCTGACGCTGCCGGGCGTGATGGTGACGCCGCCGTCGGGCGAAGGCGAACTGGTGCGCGCCGAACACAACGGCGTGGCGTACAGCGGGCTGCGCTACACCTATCTGCTCAGTCCCACCGCCGCGGGCCAGGTGCAGGTGCCGGCGCTGGCGGTCAGCGCCGAGGTGGGGCCGGGCAAGACGCCGGCCAGCGCCAGCAGCGCGCCGCTGTCGTTCACCGTCGGCGGCGCGGCGGGCGCGCAGCCGGCGCCGCACGGCGCGCTGACGGTGTCGCAGGACTTCGCGCTGGCGCCGGACCCGCTGGTGGCCGGCGGCCGGGTGACGCGCAGCATTACGCAGCGCGCCGAAGGGGTGCAGGCCATGCTGCTGCCGCCGGCGCCGTTGGCCGATGCGCCCGGTTTCAAGCGCTATGCGCGCGAACCGGAGGTGACCACGCTGACCGATGGCCGTGGCGGTTTCGTGGGCGGGCAACGTATCGATCGCGCCGATTACGTGGCCGAGCAGGCCGGCGAGCTGAGCCTGCCAGCGGTGACGCTGGCCTGGCGCGACGGCGCCGGCGGGCAGCCGCGCCAGCAGGCGCGGCCCGGCCGCACCTTCGCGGTGGCGGCCGCGCCGGCCGTCGCGCCGCCGTTCTCGCTGACCGACGATCTGGCCCGGCTGCGCCACGGCTTGCGCTGGGTGCTGCCGGCGGCCTGGCTGGCCTGGGCCGCCGGCGGTGCGCTGGCCTTGCTGGTGCTCTGGCTGGGCTGGCCCTGGTGGCGCCAGGGCCTGTGCCGGCTGCGCGCGGCGGCGCTGCGCCGGCGGGCGCGGCGGCGGGCCGGCGAGCCTTGGCACTGGCGCGCCTGGCGCCGCGAGGCGCGGCGCGACAGCGGCACGCTGAGCGCGTTCTACCGCTGGCTGGCGCTGGCCGCCGGCGCGCCCGATCTGCGCGGCGCCACGGCGACGCTGGACGAGGCGGCGCAAGGCGCGGCGGCAGCCGCGCTGCGCGACGCCTATGGCCGCGCCCCGGCCCGGGCCGGCTGGCGGGTCCGCCTGGGCATGGCGTCACGGCAATGGCGCGGCAATTGGCGGGCGCGCCGCGCCGCCGCGCCGGCGCATGGCCTGCCCGAGGTTCTCAACCCCGCGCGCGCCGCGCGCCCAAGGAGCTGACGATGGACAGACATACGACCGAGGGCTGGCGCCGCTGGGCGGCGCGCCTGGGCGCGGCCGCCATGGCCCTGCTGCTGGCCGCCTGCGCGGCGCCGCGCCAGCAGGCCGCGTCCGTCGACGAGCTGCCGTCCTGGAACGACGGACCGTCGCGCACGGCCATCGTCGAGTTCGTGCGCGCGGTCACGCGCTCCGGCGGGCCGGATTTCGTCGCCGCCGACGAACGCATCGCCGTGTTCGACAACGATGGCACGCTGTGGAGCGAGCAGCCCATGTATTTCCAGATGCTGTTCGCGCTGGACCGCGTCAAGAGCATGGCCCCGCGCCATCCCGACTGGGCGCGCCGCCAGCCGTTCAAGGCCGCGCTCCAGGACGACCACGCGGCGCTGGCCAAGGGCGGCGACGTGGCGTTGATGAAAATCGTCGGCGCCACGCACACCGACATGAGCACTGACACCTTTACCCGCAGCGTCAGGTACTGGGCCTCGACCGCCCGCCATCCGCGCTTCGACCGCCTCTATACGGAGCTGACCTTCGCGCCCATGCGCGAACTGCTGGACTACCTGCGCGCCCACGGCTTCAAGACCTACATCGTCTCCGGCGGCGAGACCGAGTTCATGCGGTCCTGGACGCAGCAGGCCTACGGCATCCCGCCCGAGCAGGTCATCGGCTCCAGCTTTGTCACGACTTATGGCGTGCGCGACGGCGAGCCCACGCTGTGGCGCCACGGCAAGCTGGAGTTCAACGACGACGGACCGGGCAAGCCGGTGGCGATCCAGCGCTACATCGGCCGGCGCCCGATCCTGGCGTTCGGCAATTCGGACGGCGACCTGCAGATGCTGCAATGGACCGCGGCCGGCGACGGCAAGCGTTTTGCCGGCCTGGTGCATCACACCGACGCGCAGCGCGAGTGGGCCTATGACCGCGACTCCAGGATCGGGCGGCTCGATCGCGCGCTGGACGAGGCGCGGCGGCAGGACTGGACCGTGGTGGACATGAAGACGGAGTGGAAGCGCGTATACGCATTCGAACAACCCTGAAGTTTGTTGACTTGGCGGCACAAGGCCCTGTCGGGCGAGGAGAGCAGTCATGAATGCAAGACGATGGTTGACGGCGGCGCTGGTGGCCGCCGGAGGGCTGGCCATGGCGGCCGGCGCGCACGCACAGGCCCAGGGCGAGGCGGCCAAGCCGCAAGCCTCCGGCAAACCGCCCAATATCCTGGTGATCTTCGGCGACGATATCGGACAGGCCAACATCAGCGCGTATACGCGCGGCGTGGTCGGATACACCACGCCCAATATCGACCGTATCGCCAAGGAAGGCATCATTTTCATGGACTACTACGCCGAGAACAGCTGCACGGCGGGCCGGTCCTCGTTCATCACCGGCCAGTCGCCGCGGCGCACCGGCCTGTCCAAGGTCGGCGTGCCCGGCGTCGACGTGGGCCTGCAGGACCGCGACGTCACCATCGCGCAGGCGCTCAAGGCGCACGGCTACGTGACCGCGCAGTTCGGCAAGAACCACCTGGGCGACCGCGACGAATACCTGCCCACCAAGCACGGCTTCGACGAATTCTTCGGCAACCTCTATCACCTCAACGCCGAGGAAGAGCCCGAGCGGCCATACTGGCCCCAGGACCCCAAGGATCCGGTGGTCAAGGCGTACAAGCCGCGAGGCGTCATCAAGGCCAGCGCCGACGGCAAGATCGAGGACACCGGCGCGCTGACCTCCAAGCGCATGGAGACCATCGACGACGAAACCGTGGGCGCCGCGCTGGACTACATCGACAAGCACGGCAAGGGCGACAAGCCATTCTTCGTGTGGATGAACACCACGCGCATGCACATCTATACGCATATCCGGCCCGAGCACCAGGGCAAGAGCGGGATGCCCGGCAACGACTACGCCGACGGCATGTGGGAGCATGACCAGGACGTCGGCAAGCTGCTCAAGAAGCTGGACGACCTGGGCATCGCCGACAACACCATCGTCGTCTACACGACCGACAACGGGCCCAACCAGTTCAGCTGGCCGGACGCCGCCACCACGCCGTTTCGCAACGAGAAGGACTCGAACTGGGAAGGCGCGTTCCGGGTGCCGGCCATGGTGCGCTGGCCCGGCCATATCCCGGCGGGCGTGACCAAGAACGGCATGGTGTCCGGGCTGGACTGGTTCCCGACGCTGCTGGCCGCGGCGGGCGAGGGCGACATCAAGGAAAAGCTGCTCAAGGGCTGGAGCGCCGGCGGCGGCAAGGATTACAAAGTGCACCTGGACGGCTACAACCAGCTCGAGTACCTGACCGGCAAGAGCGACAAGAGCGCGCGCAACGACTTCTATTACTTCAACGACGACGGCCTGCTGGTCGCCATGCGAATGGAGAACTGGAAAATCGTGTTCTGCGAACAGCGCGCGCCCGGCGGCTTCGACGTGTGGAAGGATCCCTTCGTGTGCCTGCGGGTGCCCAAGGTGTTCAACCTGAGGATGGACCCCTACGAGCGCGCCGATATCGTGTCCGACCAGTACTACGACTGGCTGTCCAAGAACGCCTACCTGGCTTTCATCGGCTCGGCCAAGGCCTCGGAATTCCTGGAGACCTTCGTCGAGTGGCCGCCCAGCCAGCGTCCTGCCAGCTTCAGCGTGGACCAGGTGCAGGAGGAGGTGGATCGCAAGATCATGCAGTACTTCGAAGAGCAGAAGAAGAAGCAGGGCAAGTAGGCGCGGGCGGGCGCGGGCGGGCCCCGCGCCCGCTTGCGTCGCGCACGCCATGGGCATGTCTTTTACGGATCACTCGACATGAGCAGTACACCCTTGCGGGCCGGGCGCGCGGCGGCGCCGCCGCGCGCCGAAGCGCGGCCGCTGGCCGGACTGTGGGCGCCGGCCCTGTTGCTGGCGCTGTCCGGCACCGCGGCGCTGATATTCCAGATCCTGTGGATCAAGCAGTTGTCGCTGATCGTCGGCGTGGAAGTGCACGCCATCGCGCTGGCGCTCAGCGCCTTCTTCCTGGGACTGGCGGCCGGCGGCTGGTGGCTGGGGCGCCGGGCCGACCGCAGCCTGCGCCCGCTGCGCCTGTACGCGGCCATCGAGGCCGGCGTGGCGGTCCTGGCGCTGGCGGTCACGCTGGCGCTGGCGCGCGCCGCGCCGCTCTTCGTGCAGGGCGAGCAGTACAGTCCCTGGCTGGCCTGGCTGGCGGTGCTGCTGCTGGTGGGCGCCGCGCCGTTTCTCATGGGCGGCACCTTGCCGGTGCTACTGCGTATTGACAGTTCACAGCTAGCTGTGAAGATTCAATAGGTTGTATGCATGGTTCATCCGAACCGGATTTGAGAAACTGGAAATCGCCAACCCCCCAGTTCACTCAAGGAGCCCGGCCGGATGAACACCCATAAGCATGCCCGATTGACCTTCCTACGTCGACTCGAAATGGTCCAGCAATTGATCGCCCATCAAGTTTGTGTGTCTGAAGCGGCCCGCGCCTATGGGGTCACCGCGCCGACTGTGCGCAAATGGCTGGGCCGCTTCCTGGCTCAGGGCCAGGCGGGCTTGGCCGATGCGTCCTCGCGCCCGACGGTCTCGCCCCGAGCGATTGCGCCGGCCAAGGCGCTGGCTATCGTGGAGCTGCGCCGCAAGCGGCTGACCCAAGCGCGCATCGCCCAGGCGCTGGGCGTGTCAGCCAGCACCGTCAGCCGCGTCCTGGCCCGCGCCGGTCTGTCGCACCTGGCCGACCTGGAGCCGGCCGAGCCGGTGGTGCGCTACGAGCATCAGGCCCCCGGCGATCTGCTGCACATCGACATCAAGAAGCTGGGACGTATCCAGCGCCCTGGCCACCGGGTCACGGGCAACCGACGCGATACCGTTGAGGGGGCCGGCTGGGACTTCGTCTTCGTGGCCATCGATGACCACGCCCGCGTGGCCTTCACCGACATCCACCCCGACGAGCGCTTCCCCAGCGCCGTCCAGTTCCTCAAGGACGCAGTGGCCTACTACCAGCGCCTGGGCGTGACCATCCAGCGCTTGCTCACCGACAATGGCTCGGCCTTTCGCAGCCGCGCCTTCGCCGCGCTGTGCCATGAGCTGGGCATCAAGCACCGCTTTACCCGACCTTACCGCCCACAGACCAATGGCAAGGCCGAACGCTTCATCCAGTCGGCCTTGCGTGAGTGGGCTTACGCTCACACCTACCAGAACTCCCAACACCGAGCCGATGCCATGAAATCCTGGCTACACCACTACAACTGGCATCGACCCCACCAAGGCATCGGGCGCGCTGTACCCATCTCCAGACTCAACCTGGACGAATACAACCTATTGACAGTTCACAACTAGCGCGGCGCCGCGGGCACGGCGACCACGGGCTCGTCCTTGACGGTCTGCATCACGATGTGGGTGTAGAACGCCTGCACGTTGTCGTCCTGGTCGAACAGGCGGTCGGCGAACGCCAGGTATTCGTCCATGTCGCGCATGTGCACGATCAGTACGCACGAGACCTCGCCGGTGACCATATAGCATTGGGTGACGGCGGGCTCGAGCGCGACCTGCTCCATGAAGGTGCGGCGGTATTCCGAGCCATGGCGGGCGAATTCCAGGGTGACGATGGCCGAAAGCGGGCGCTCGACGCGGGCCGGGTCCAGCACGGCGACGATACGGCGGATGACGCCGTTTTCCTTCAGCCGGGCCACGCGCCGCAGGCACGCCGAGGCCGACAGCCCGACGCGCTCGGCGAGCACGGCGTTGGAGATATCGGCGTCGCGCTGCAAAATCCCAATAATGCGGTGGTCTATGGCATCAAGTTGCATGGTTATGCAATTTTATTCTGCTGTTGTCCATATGATCGTTGATTCGGCTGCTTGCAGGCAATAAATCGCTGCCTCATTGTGTCGCATCCGGGCTATGCTGTCAGCTGTCATTTCCGTTCATTCAGCCCTGTTCATTCATCGTGCCATATCTGTCGGGTCTCATGCGGCGCAGCGGCCGCCTGTTCTTAACTTTGGTCAAGGTCATGCTGCCTGTCATGATCGCCGTCCAGGCAGCGCAGGCGTGGGGCTGGATCGATATCCTGGGCCAGGCGTTCGCTCCGGCCATGGGTTTGCTGAATCTGCCCGCCGAGGCCGGCATGGTATGGATGACGGGCGCGTTCGTGGGGATCTACGGCGCCATCGCGGCGCTGATCAGCTTGGCGCCGGCGCTGGAGCTGACCGGCGGCCAGTTCAGCGCCCTGTGTTCCATGCTGCTGTTCGCCCATGCTCTGCCGGTGGAGCAGGCCATCGTGCGGCGCGCCGGCGCCAGTTTCTGGGCCACGGCGGCGCTGCGCGTGGGGGCGGCGCTGGGCTACGGCGCGGCGGTCTCGTGGTTCTGCCACGCCACCGGATGGCTCGATGAGCCGGTGTCGCTGCAATGGCTGCAGTCAACCGCGCTGGCCGGCGAGCAGGCCGGCGGCATATGGGCCTGGGTGCGCGGCACCGCCGTGTCGCTGTCGTTCACCTACCTCATCATCCTGGCGCTGCTGGTGGCGCTGGACGTCATGGAACGCACCGGCATTACCCGCGCCATCACGGTGGCGCTCACGCCGGTGCTGCGCGTTTCGGGCCTGGACCCGCGCGTCACGCCGGTCACCATACTGGGCGTGCTGCTGGGGCTGTCCTACGGCGGCGCGCTCATCATCGAAGAGGCGGAGAAACAGCAACTGGAAGCCCGGCCGCGCTTTCTGGCGCTGGCCTGGCTGTCGCTGTCGCATTCGCTGATCGAGGATACGGTGCTCTTGATGGCGCTGGGCGCCAACGGCTGGATCGTGCTGGTCGGCCGCCTGCTGGTGACGCTGGTGGTCGTGGCCATCCTGGCGCGGATGCTGGGCGGGGGCGGCGCGGCGCGCCGGCCCCTGGGCGCGCCGGCAGGCTGACTCAGGGCCTGGCCGGGGCGGGCAGGCGCGCGGCGATCTCGGCGATCAGGCGCCGCGCCGCATCCAGCTTGGCCGCGGCGGGCAGGGGGTGCACCCCGTGCTCGTCGAACAGCACCAGCTCGGTGGTGTCGGCGTCCATGACCTTGTGCGCCAGGTTGCCCACCAAGAGCGGAATGCCCTTGCGCAGGCGCTTGGCTTCCGCATGCTCGGCCAGCTTTTCGGTTTCGGCCGCAAAACCCACGCACCAGGGCCCGCTCGCCAGCTTGGCGACCTCGGCCAGGATGTCCGGGTTGGGTTCGAATTCCAGCGCCGGCGCGCCGCCGCCTTCGGTGGTCTTCTTCAGCTTCTGCTCGCTGACGTTCTTGACGCGCCAGTCGGCCACGGCCGCCACGGCGACGAAGATGTCGGCGTCGTTGGCGTTGGCCATGACCGCGTCGTGCATCTGCCGCGCCGTGGTCACGTGCAGAGCCGTGACGCCGCGCGGAATGGCCAGCGCGGTGGCGCCGGTGATCAAGGTGACCCGGGCCCCCGCTTCGTGGGCGGCGCGCGCCAGGGCGTAGCCGGTCTTGCCGGACGAGCGGTTGCTCAGCACGCGCACCGGATCGACGGGTTCGGAGGTGGGGCCGGCCGTCAGCAGCATGTGGCGGTCCGCCAGCACCTTGGGCTGGAACGAAGCGATCAGGTCGGCGAGCAGTTCGTGGGCTTCCAGCATGCGGCCGGTGCCGGTTTCGCCACAGGCCTGTTCGCCGGCGGCCGGGCCCAGCACGGTAATGCCGTCGGCGCGCAACTGCGCCGCATTGCGCTGGGTAGCCGGGTTGGCCCACATTTCACGGTTCATGGCGGGCGCCACCAGCAAGGGGCAGGCGCGCGCCAGGCACAGCGTCGAGAGCAGGTCGTCGGCCAGGCCGTGCGCCAGCTTGGCCATGAAGTCGGCGCTGGCGGGGGCGATCAGCACGGCGTCGGCGCCGCGCGTCAGGTCGATGTGCGCCATGTTGTTGTCGACGCGGGCATCCCAGGCGTCGACGAAAACCGGCCGGCCGGATAGCGCCTGCATGGTGACCGGCGTAATGAAGTGCGTGGCGGCCTCGGTCATGACGACATCGACGACCGCACCCTGTTCGGTCATGCGGCGCACCAGTTCGGCGATTTTGTAGCAGGCGATGCCGCCGGTCAGGCCGAGGACAATGCGTTTGCGGGCGAGATCGAGCATGGCGGGAAAAGGGCGCGGCGGCGCCGCCTGTCAAAGTGGTGGAGGAAAGGGCGGTTGGACCGATTTTATGCGCTTTGCCGCGGCGACGGGGCCGGACGCCCCGGTCAGTCCTGCGCGGTCGGCCGCTTGCGCGCCCGCAGCAGCTCGTCGACGACCAGCAGCACGGCGCCGCAGGTGATGGCCACGTCGGCCAGGTTGAATGCGGGATAGTGCCAGTCGCGCCAGTAGAACAGCAGGAAGTCCACGACATGGCCGTAGGCCACGCGGTCGATCACATTGCCCAGCGCGCCGCCCATGATCAGCGTCAGGGCCAGGCTGAAGCGCGGCTGGCCGGCGGTGCGGCGCAGCAGCCAGACGATGACGATCGAGGCGCCCACGCCCAGCGCGGTGAAGAACCAGCGTTGCCAGCCTTCCTCGGAAGCGAGAAAGCTGAATGCCGCGCCCCGGTTGTACAGCAGCGTGAAGTCGAAGAACGGCAGTACGTTGAGGCGTTCGCCGTACTGGAAGGCGCCGTCGAAGTACAGCTTGGTCGCCTGGTCCAGCACGATGATGAGGGCGGCCGCGGCCAGCCAGGGGGCCAGTCGCGGCGCGGCGGCGCGGGCCTGCGTCATGGTCAGGCCCGCGTGCGCGGCTCGCCGGCGCCGAACAGGTTGCTCACGCAGCGGCCGCAGATCTCGGGATGGTCGGCGTCCTGGCCGACGTCCGGGCGCCAGTGCCAGCAGCGCTCGCACTTTTTGTGCCCCGACGCGGCGATCTCGATGCGCAAGTCGTCGGCGTCGGCATGCACGGTGGCGCGCGAGACGATCAGCACGAAACGCAGGTCATCGCCCAGGCTGGCCAGGATGTCGTGGTCGGCCGCGTTGGCGTACAGGTCCACTTCGGCCTGCAGCGACGAGCCGATGGCGCCGGCCGAACGCACCTCTTCCAGCTTGCGCTGCACCTCCGCGCGGATGGCGCGCAGGCGCGTCCACTTGGCGGTCAGGGCCTCGCCGTCGGCAAATGGCGGCAACGCGTGATAGACCTCGGTGAAGATGGTGACGCGCGGGGCGTCGGCCTGCTTGGCCAGCGCCGAGCCGGCCAGGATCTTCCAGGCTTCCTCGGCGGTGAACGAGAGGATGGGCGCCATCAGCTTGAGCAGCGTCTGGGTGATGTCGAGCAACGCGGTCTGCGCCGAACGGCGCGCGGCGCTGCCGGCAGCCGTCGTGTACAGGCGGTCTTTCAGGATGTCCAGGTAGAACGCGCCGAGGTCTTCCGAGCAGAACGTCTGCAGGCGGGAGACGGCGGGATGGAAATCGTAGCGTTCGTAGTGGCCCTGGACTTCGGCCTGCATCTGCGCGGTCATCGCCAGCGCGTAGCGGTCGATTTCGAACAGCTCGCCATACGGCACGGCCTGGCCGACCGCGTCGAAGTCGGCCACGTTGGCCAGCAGGAAGCGCAGCGTGTTGCGGATGCGGCGATAGCTTTCGACCACGCGCTTGAGGATCTCGTCGGAGATCGACAGCTCGCCCGAGTAGTCGGTGGAGGCGACCCACAGGCGCAGGATCTCGGCGCCGAGCGAATCGGACACTTTCTGCGGCGCGATGACGTTGCCGACCGACTTGCTCATCTTGCGGCCCTGGCCGTCGACCACGAAGCCGTGCGTGAGCAGGCCCTTGTAGGGGGGATGGCCGTACAGCATGCAACCGGTCAGCAGCGACGAGTGGAACCAGCCGCGGTGCTGGTCCGAGCCTTCGAGGTAGAGGTCGGCGGGCCAGGCCAGTTCGGCGCCGTGCGAGCCGCCCAGCACGCCGTCCTTGCCGCCCAGCACCGTGGCATGGGTCGAGCCCGAGTCGAACCACACGTCCAGCGTGTCGCGGTTCTTTTCGTACAGCTCGGCTTCGTCGCCCAGCAGTTCGCGCGGATCGAGCGATTGCCAGGCCTCGATGCCGCCTTTCTCGACGCGCTGCGCGATTTGCTCCAGCAGCTCGACGGTGCGCGGGTGCAGCTCGCCGGTTTCCTTGTGCACGAAAAAGGCCATCGGCACGCCCCATTGGCGCTGCCGCGACAGCGTCCAGTCGGGGCGGTTGGCGATCATCGCATGCAGGCGCGCGCGGCCCCAGGCGGGGTAGAAGGCGGTGGCGTCGATGCCGGCCAGGGCGCTTTCGCGCAGGCTCGGGCCGCCGTCGCGCGGCTTGACGTCCATGCCGGCAAACCATTGGCTGGTGGCGCGGTAGATGACCGGCGTCTTGTGGCGCCAGCAATGCATGTAGCTGTGCGACAGTTTCTGGACCAGCATCAGCGAGTCGGCCAGCTTGAGCGCTTCGACGATCCTGGGATTGGCGTCCCAGATCGACAGGCCGCCGAACAGCGGCAGGCTGTCGACGAACTTGCCGTCGCCCATGACCGGGCCGAGGATGTCGCTGTCCACCAGGCCGTGTGCCTTGCACGACACGAAGTCTTCGATACCGTAGGCGGGCGCCGAGTGCACGACGCCGGTGCCGGTGTCCAGGGTGACGTAGTCGCCCAGGTAGATGGGCGAGGTGCGGTCGTACCCTTGGGCGGCGGCGGCCAGCGGATGGCGAAAGCGCAGGCCTTCGAGGGCCTCGCCCTTGGCGGTGGCGATGATCTCGCCTTCCAGCCCCCACGCCTTCAGGCTGGGTTCGACGCGTTCCTGCGCCAGCAGCAGCAGCGGACCGTGCACCGGCGCGGGCGTGACGCGCACCAACGCGTAGTCGATCTCGGGGTGCACGTTGAGCGCCTGGTTCGACGGAATGGTCCAGGGAGTGGTGGTCCAGATGACAATGGCGCCGGCGTCGACCTCGTCCAGGCCGAAGGCGCGCGCCAGCGCGCCGCGGTCGGTGAACGGAAAGGCCACATCGATGGCCGGATCGACCCGGTCGGCGTACTCGACCTCGGCCTCGGCCAACGCCGAGCCACAGTCGAAACACCAGTTGACCGGTTTCAGGCCGCGGAACACATAGCCTTTTTCCAGAATGCGGCCGAGCACGCGGATCTCGTCGGCCTCATTGCTGAAGTTCATCGTCAGGTAAGGGTTGTGCCAGTCGCCCAGCACGCCCAGGCGCTTGAAGTCCTTGCGCTGGCGATCGATCTGTTCGAGGGCGTAGGCGCGCGCCTTGGACTGGACCTCGGTGACTGGCAGGTGCTTGCCGTATTTCTTTTCGATCTGGATCTCGATCGGCATGCCGTGGCAGTCCCAGCCCGGCACGTAGTGCGCGTCATAGCCCGCCATGTTGCGGCTCTTGACGATGATGTCCTTGAGGATCTTGTTGACGGCGTGGCCGATGTGGATGTCGCCGTTGGCATAGGGCGGGCCGTCATGCAGCACGAAGCGCGGACGGCCGCGGCTGGCGGCGCGGATGGCCTGGTAGACCTGGGTTTCTTCCCATTCGGCAACCCAGCCAGGCTCGCGCTTGGCCAGGTCGCCCCGCATCGGGAAGGGAGTGTCGGGCAGATTGAGGGATTTTTTATAGTCCATGAACGGCAAAATAGGCGCGCGCGTTTTGCGCGTCTTGAGCGATGGCGGCAGTCAGGGAGGGGAGATCGGCGAATTTTTCTTCGTCCCGCAGCTTGTGCAGGAACTCGACTCGCACGAGTTTACCGTATGCGTCGAGGCTCTCGTCGAGCAGGTGGGCTTCGAGCAGCACCCGGCCGCGGTCTTCGACCGTCGGACGCACGCCCAGGCTGGCCACCGCCGGCAAGGGCCGGTCCTGCAGGCCGAGCACGCGCACCACGTAAATGCCCGAGCGGGTGGCGCAGCGCGGCGCCACCCGCAGGTTCATGGTCGGGAAGCCCAGTTCGCGGCCCAGTTTCTGGCCATGGATGACATGGCCGCTGATATGGAACGGCTGGCCCAGCAGTTGCGCGGCGCGGTCCAGGTCGCCCACCGCCAGGGCGGTGCGCACCTCGGAGCTGGAAATGCGGTGGCCCTGGCGGTCGGTGATGTCGGCCAGGGTACAGACTTCGAAACCGTGCGTCAGGCCCGCTTCGCGCAGCAGGTCGATGTCGCCGCTGCGCTTGTGGCCATAGCGGAAATCCTCGCCGACCAGCAGCCAGCGGGTCTGCAGGCCGGCCACCAGCAGGTCTTCGATGAAGGCGTTGGCCGACATTTCGGCCAGCCGGGCGTCGAAGCGCTCGACCACGACCTGTTCGA
Source organism: Bordetella pertussis 18323 (assembly GCF_000306945.1). Classification (NCBI taxonomy): domain Bacteria; kingdom Pseudomonadati; phylum Pseudomonadota; class Betaproteobacteria; order Burkholderiales; family Alcaligenaceae; genus Bordetella; species Bordetella pertussis. Next base: position 1,773,478 of record NC_018518.1, read on the forward strand.
TGCCGGCGGCCGCCAGCGCCTGCAGCTTGTCGCGCAGCCCGGAAATGCGGGTGGGCGCCAGTTCGGGGCGGCGGTTCAGGGTGGCGAAGTACTCGCGCGGGTGCGGCTCGAAGGTCATGACGGCGGGCACCAGGCCGCGCGCGCGGGCCTCCTGGCGCACGCGCGCCAGGATGGCCTGATGGCCGAGATGGACGCCGTCGAAATTGCCGATCGTCAGGGCGCACGGCGTGCGTTGCGAGGGCGGGGGCGGGTAGCGGTAGATGCGCAGCGATGGTTTCACGACCGAGAGTTTACAATTTTGGGTTGACCCGCTTTTGGAAAGTTTTCATCTTGCCGCAAATGTCCAATCCCAAGCGCCGCCTCGTCATCCTGATTTCCGGGCGCGGCAGCAACATGCAGGCCCTGGTGCAGGCGTGCCGCGGGCAGTCCTGGCCGGCCGAAGTGGCCGCCGTGATCGCCAGCCGCCCGGACGCCGCCGGCCTGGATTGGGCGCGCCAGCAAGGCATCGCCACCGCGGCCCTCTACCACAAGGACTACCCCAGCCGCGAGGCGTTCGACGCCGCGCTGGCCCAGGAGATCGACCGCCACGCGCCCGATTACGTGCTGCTGGCCGGATTCATGCGGGTGCTCACGCCGGGCTTCGTCAATCACTACGCGGGCCGGCTGGTCAATATCCATCCTTCGCTGCTGCCGGCGTTTCCCGGCCTGCATACGCATACGCATACGCATACGCATACGCATGCGCAGGCCCTGGCCACCGGCGTGCGCGCGCATGGTTGCACGGTGCATTTCGTGACGCCCGTGCTCGACCACGGCCCCATCATCGCGCAGGGCTGCGTGCCGGTGCTGGCGGGCGATACGCCCGAGGCGCTGGCCGGGCGCGTGCTCGAGGTCGAACACCAGGTCTATCCGGCGGCGGCGCGCTGGCTGGCCGAAGGAAGGGTCAGCCTGACCGCCGACCAGCGCGCCGACCGGCCTCGCACCCCGATTGCGGTCATTCGTATCGACCAGGTCTAGCTGTGAAGATTCAATAGGTTGTATGCATGGTTCATCCGAACCGGATTTGAGAAACTGGAAATCGCCGATCCCCCAGTTCACTCAAGGAGCCCGGCCGGATGAACACCCATAAGCATGCCCGATTGACCTTCCTACGTCGACTCGAAATGGTCCAGCAATTGATCGCCCATCAAGTTTGTGTGCCTGAAGCGGCCCGCGCCTATGGGGTCACCGCGCCGACTGTGCGCAAATGGCTGGGCCGCTTCCTGGCTCAGGGCCAGGCGGGCTTGGCCGATGCGTCCTCGCGCCCGACGGTCTCGCCCCGAGCGATTGCGCCGGCCAAGGCGCTGGCTATCGTGGAGCTGCGCCGCAAGCGGCTGACCCAAGCGCGCATCGCCCAGGCGCTGGGCGTGTCAGCCAGCACCGTCAGCCGCGTCCTGGCCCGCGCCGGTCTGTCGCACCTGGCCGACCTGGAGCCGGCCGAGCCGGTGGTGCGCTACGAGCATCAGGCCCCCGGCGATCTGCTGCACATCGACATCAAGAAGCTGGGACGTATCCAGCGCCCTGGCCACCGGGTCACGGGCAACCGACGCGATACCGTTGAGGGGGCCGGCTGGGACTTCGTCTTCGTGGCCATCGATGACCACGCCCGCGTGGCCTTCACCGACATCCACCCCGACGAGCGCTTCCCCAGCGCCGTCCAGTTCCTCAAGGACGCAGTGGCCTACTACCAGCGCCTGGGCGTGACCATCCAGCGCTTGCTCACCGACAATGGCTCGGCCTTTCGCAGCCGCGCCTTCGCCGCGCTGTGCCATGAGCTGGGCATCAAGCACCGCTTTACCCGACCTTACCGCCCACAGACCAATGGCAAGGCCGAACGCTTCATCCAGTCGGCCTTGCGTGAGTGGGCTTACGCTCACACCTACCAGAACTCCCAACACCGAGCCGATGCCATGAAATCCTGGCTACACCACTACAACTGGCATCGACCCCACCAAGGCATCGGGCGCGCTGTACCCATCTCCAGACTCAACCTGGACGAATACAACCTATTGACAGTTCACAGCTAGTTGCGCGGCACCACCACGATGGCGGCGCTGTCGCGCCGGGACGCGGGCTGGCGGGGTTGATGGGTGACCTCCCAGACCACCGTGTCCTGGCCCGGTTGCGTGCCCCGGTACACGATCTGCGTCACGGGCACCGCCGTGTGCGCGCAGCGCCCGCCCGGGCCGCTGTTGCCCTGGGACTGCACGACGGTGGCAGTGCCCAGGCGCGGCGGTTGCACGATGCGCACCAGCGGCGGGCGCAGCGACGCGCAATCGGCGCCGCGGATCTGGTAATACGATGCCAGCGTCACGTTGTCGCCCACCTGCACGGTGGGGCCGGCGGCCCAGGCGGCGGGCACGGCGAGGGCGAGAAGGGCGGGTAATAGGCGTAACATCGAGAATGGCCGGTGCGGATCAGGGTGTCAGCATACAGGTAGCCGGTTCTTTGTAGCAAAATGTATTATTGCTATGGTGCTGGCGGCCCTGCACCCTCATCTACAGGGTGGGCCAGTGGGCGGCAGGGGCTGCGCGCAACCCGACCAGATGCAGCTTAGTGCTTGATTTCCCTCAAAAACTATTTTGAAACCACGCTGTCATAAGGGCATCAGGTAGACTAAACTTTCAGCCACTTTACAAGTGAGGCTCCAAAAAGCTTTATGGATTCCATCCTTTCTTTCATTTCCGGCGGTCTGACCCAAGCCACTTGGTGGCAGATCGTGCTGTTCACCCTGGTCGTGACGCACATCACCATTGTGTCGGTCACGGTGTTCCTGCACCGCAGCCAGGCGCACCGCGGCCTGGACCTGCATCCGGCAGTGATGCATTTCTTCCGCTTCTGGCTCTGGATGACCACCGGCATGGTCACCAAGGAGTGGGTCGCCATCCACCGCAAGCACCATGCCAAGTGCGAGAAGGAAGGCGATCCCCATTCGCCGATGCTGTTCGGCATCTGGAAGGTGCTGTTCCGCGGCGCCGAGCTGTATCGCGAGGAGTCCGCCAACAAGGAAACCATGGCCAAGTTCGGCCACGGCACGCCCGATGACTGGCTCGAACGCAACATCTATTCCAAGCACAGCCTGGCCGGCGTGCTCACCATGCTGGCCATCGACCTGGCCCTGTTCGGGGCCGTCGGCCTGACGGTCTGGGCGGTGCAGATGGCCTGGATCCCGTTCTGGGCGGCCGGCGTGGTCAATGGCATCGGTCATTACTGGGGCTACCGCAACTACAACAGCCCGGACACCAGCACCAACGTGTTCCCGTGGGGCATCATCATCGGCGGCGAAGAGCTGCACAACAACCACCACGCGCACGGCACCTCGGCCAAGTTCTCGGCCAAGTGGTACGAGCTGGACATCGGCTGGGGCTATATCAGCATCCTGAAGTTCTTCGGCCTGGCCAAGGTCAAGAAGGTTGCGCCCAAGCTGAAGCTGGAATCGGGCAGCAAGGGCATCGACCTGAGCACGCTGCAAGGCGTGATCACGCACCGCTACGAAGTCATGGCCCGCTACGGCGACCTGGTCAAGCGCGCCGCGCGTGAAGAGCTGAGCAAGCTGAAGTCCTCGCGTCAGCAGGACGCCGCCAATTGCCGCTGGACCACGCTGCGCCGCGTGCGCCGCTGGCTGCACCGCAACGAGGAAGTCCTGCAGCCCGAGCAGCGCGCCGAAGTCGACCAGGCCATCGCCCAGAACCAGTCGCTGTCGACGCTGGTGCAGATGCGCCGCGAACTCGGCCGTCTCTGGGAAAGCTCCAGCGCCAGCAGCGAGCAGCTGTTGCATGACCTGCAGGCCTGGTGCCAGCGCGCCCAGCAAAGCGGCATCGCCGGGCTCGAGCAATTTGCTCTGCATCTGCGCCGCTACGCGGCATGATGCTGGAAAAGCTCAATCCTGAACAACGCGCTGCAGTAACGCTCGAACCGCAACACGCCCTGGTTCTCGCCGGGGCGGGCAGCGGCAAGACCCGCGTACTGACGACCCGGATGGCCTGGCTGATTCAAACCGGCCAGGCCAGTCCATTTGCGCTGTTGGCAGTCACCTTTACCAACAAGGCGGCGCGTGAAATGCTCACGCGCATGTCGACCCTGTTGCCGATCGACACGCGTGGCCTGTGGATCGGTACCTTCCACGGCCTGTGCAACCGCATGCTGCGCGCGCACCATCGCGACGCGGGCTTGCCGCAGGCATTCCAGATTCTCGATACCACCGACCAGCTGGCCGCCATCAAGCGCCTGCTCAAGGCGGGCAATATCGACGACGAGAAGTACCCGCCGCGCGATGTGCAGCGTTTCATCAACGGCGCCAAGGAAGAGGGGCTGCGTCCCGGCGACGTCGAGGCCTACGATCCGCACCGGCGCAAGCTGATCGAGATCTACCAGCTGTACGAGGCGCAGTGCCAGCGCGAGGGCGTGGTCGATTTCGCCGAGCTGCTGCTGCGCGCGTACGAGCTGCTGTCGCGCAACGCGCCGGTGCGAGAGCATTACCAGCGGCGCTTCCGCCATATCCTGGTCGATGAGTTCCAGGACACCAACACGCTGCAGTACAAGTGGCTGCGTCTGCTGGCGGGCACCGGGGCGGCGATTTTCGCGGTCGGCGACGACGATCAGTCCATCTATGCGTTTCGCGGCGCCAACGTCGGCAACATGGCCGACTTCGAACGCGATTACGCACATGGCCGTGTCATCCGCCTGGAACAGAACTACCGCTCGTACGGCCACATCCTGGATTCGGCCAATGCCCTCATCGGGCACAACACCGGACGCCTGGGCAAGAACCTCTGGACCGAACAGGGCGAGGGCGAGCCGGTGCGCGTCATCGAGCAGCCCTCCGACGGCATGGAGGCGCAATGGCTGGTCGACGAGATCCGCGCGTTGATCAACGACGGCCGCATGCGCAGCGAAATCGCCGTGCTCTACCGCAGCAACGCGCAATCGCGCGTGCTCGAGCATGCGCTGTTCTCGGTGGGCATCCCCTACAAGGTGTACGGTGGCCTGCGCTTCTTCGAGCGCCAGGAAATCAAGCACGCGCTGGCCTATCTGCGCCTGATCGCCAATCCGAACGACGACACCTCCTGGATGCGGGTGGTCAACTTTCCGACCCGCGGCATCGGGGCGCGCACGCTCGAGCAGCTCAGCGACGCGGCGCGCGCGCACGACACCAGCCTGTTCGGCGCGGTGGCCCGCGTCGGCGGCAAGGGCGGCTCGAATCTGGCGCAATTCGCGCAGCTGATCGGACAGATGGCGCACGACACGCGCGAGCTGCCGCTGCCAGAACTGGTGGACCATGTCATCGAGGCCAGCGGCCTGAAGGCCCACTACCAGACCGAACGCGAAGGCGCCGAGCGCCTGGAGAACCTCAACGAACTGATCACCGCTGCCACGGTGTTCGCGGCCGAGGAAAACTTCGAAGGCTTGCCGGCCGGCGTCGTGCCCGATCACGATGTGAGCGGCGCCCTGATGCCGGGCGTCGTCGATGCCCCGCAACCCGATACGCTGGGCGGCCTGACACCGTTGGCGGCTTTCCTGTCGCATGCGGCGCTGGAAGCCGGCGACAATCAGGCGCAGGTGGGCCAGGACGCGGTGCAGCTGATGACCGTGCACGCCGCCAAGGGCCTTGAGTTCGACGCCGTGTTCATCACCGGCCTGGAGGAAGGGCTGTTCCCGCACGAGAACAGCATCATGGAGCCCGCCGGCCTCGAGGAAGAGCGGCGCCTGATGTACGTGGCGATCACCCGGGCCCGGGAAAGGCTGTATCTCAGCCTGGCGCAAAGCCGCATGCTGCACGGCCAGACGCGTTACGCCATGCGTTCGCGTTTTCTCGAAGAAATTCCCGAGCAGCATCTGAAGTGGCTGAGCCCGCGCGCCGGCCTGCATCAGGGCGGCGGCTTCGGCGGCGCGGCGCCGGCCTGGAGCAGTCGCGGCGACGCCTTTGGCCGCAAGCCTACCGGCACTGCCGCACCTCGGCAGCCGCGTGGCATGGCCAGCGGCGTCACCGTGGGCGAGCAGCAGTTCCGGGTGGGGCAGGGCGTGCGCCACGCGCGCTTTGGCGACGGCACCATCATAGGCCTCAGCGGTTCGGGGCAGGACGCCCAGGCCCAGATCCAGTTTCGCGACGTGGGCGCCAAGACGCTGGCGCTGGGCATCGCCAAGCTGGACATCATCACGGCCTGAGCTTCGCGTCTTGCGCCCGCATCGGCTGGCGCAAGACGCGGCAGGGCCATTCTCAATAGCGGTATCCCACCTGCAGCCAGATCTCGCGTCCGGTGCGATAGCGCCGCGCATCGATCAGGCTGTCGCGCGGGTTGGTCGTCAGCGCCGCGATGCGGTTGAGCACATTGAGCACGTCCAATGCCAGGGTGACCTGGCGCGCGAACGGGGGTTGCCAGATAAGGCGGGTGTCCCAGCTCCAGTACGAAGGGGCGGAAAGCGATTCGTACATGTCGAGGTACTCGGGGGCGGGCCCTGTGTCCACGAACGCGATTTCCTTGCGCCGCCCGTGCCAGTTCACGGTGTTGCTCCACGTCAGTCCGTGGCGCGGCCAATGGCCGGTGAGATCCAGCGAGACCTTGTGCGGCAGGTTGAAGTTGCTCGGCGGCAAGTTCGCTGCCGGGATCCGCTTGCCGTTGTAGTACACATAATCGGCCCGTTCCACAGGCGATGATTCATAGCCCTCGGCCAGGTTCAGGTTGCGCTTGTTGCGCTGGTAGCCCCAGCTGGCCTGGGCATGCCACAGCGTTTCGCCCAGCCGCCACGCCTCTTCGTTGGCCAGGGTGAGATTCCAGCCGTCGGTACGCGAGTTGCCTTCGTTGGTATAGCGATAGCCCACGCGCGAATCGCCGCGGCGCGTGACCTGGTCGCGGCCGTTGCGGTGCACGAACGTCAGCACGCCGCGTATGCCGTAGGCGCGCTGCGCCAGCGAGAAGGCCCATTCGTCGTCGTAGGGGCTGCGCAGGCCGTCGTAGTTCACGCGCGTGATTTTGCGTCCATTGGGCACGGGATCGCCGTGGTGGTCCAGCACTTGCTCGCTCAGGCGGCTGAACTCTTCCTGCATGGCGATCTTGAGGACATGCCCGCCGTAGTAGCGTGACCAACCCGCGCTCAGGACGGTGTCGTCGCTGCCCAGCACATCCCAGTCCAGGCGCGCCCGGGGCGCGAGCGTGCGGTGGTGCAGGAAGTTGTCCCTGTCATAGCGCAGGCCGGCGTTCAAGGTCCAGCGCCGCCACGTGAGTTCATCCGACGCATACAGCCCCAGCCTGGTGTAGTCGAGCGTAACCGAGCCCGGCAGGTGGCGGACCTTGCTGAAGTGTTTTTCGGTGCCGTCCTCCCGGTGCACGGCCCGGTACGAGTACGACTGGTTGTAGCGCTTGAAGCGCGCGCCGGTGTGCTCGACCTGCAAGCCCACATAGGAGGCATGGCTGACCGGGCCGGTCTGGATGGGCGCCAGGTCGAGCCGCGTGGCCAGCGTCAGGTTGCGCTGGCCCTTTTCGTCCTTGCCATATCCGCCGCTGGCGAATCCGGGCCGACCGTCGACGAAGTCGTGCTGCACGAATTCGGTATGGGCAGAGTTGCGGTGGCTGTCGAACCGGTCCCATCCCAATTGCGCCGACAGCTTGCCGCCGCGCAAGGTATGTTCGATATTCCAGACCGCGCCCTGCGCGCCGTGCCGATTGCGCCAGTCCGTATCGCGGAAGAAATTGCTCACCAGATGTTCGCGCCGATCGGCGTACTTCAGGCTCAGGTCCGTGATCGTGTCGGCATCCAGGCGCAGGCTGAACTTGCCCAGCAGGTTGTCGACGCGGTCCAGGGAGTCGTCGCGCTCGGGACGGTCCAGGTGGCCCACCGCGCCCAGGCGCCAGCGTTCGATCCGGGAAATGCGCCGTGACAGGCCCAGCACCAGGCCGGCGCGTTCGCCGAGCGCGATGTCGGCGGACGCGGTATGGAAGCGCTTGCGCCAGGACGGCGTGAAATCCGGGGTGCCCTGCAGCCAGTCTTCGGCGTTGCCGGGCGCGATCTTCTGCCGTGTCAGGTTCGAGCCGTTCCAGCGATAGTCCAGCTTCACGTGGTTTTCGCCCGACGGCCGGCGCAGGCGCGCATCCACCACGCCGCCGTTGAATGCGCCATACTCGACCGGAATGCTGTTGTCGAAGACGCGCACTTCGCCCAGCAGCGCAGTGTCCAGAAAATAGGCTTGCGGGTTGCTGGGAACGTCGGTGAAGTTGCGGCTCTTGTTGGCCGGGTCGACCCGGCTGGTGGCGCCGACGCCGTCGATGAGAAACAGGTTCTGGTAGGGGCTGGCGCCGTGGATGGAGATGTCCTCCACGTTCAGCGTTCCCCGGTTGGCGCCGTCCTCGGCGGTGCCGCTTTCGCGTATGGCGGGATGCGTGGCGATCAGCGCGCTGAGGTCTCGGTTGGAGGCCGGCGTGGCGGCGATCTCCTGCTCGGTATAGACGCGCTCGCGCGTTGCGTCGCCGTACACGCGCACCGGTTCGAGCGGCCACGCCGCGGCCGCGTCGGCGGCGCGCACGACGGCATAGCGGTTCGCGCCCGCGGCGCGCCATGTCAGGCCGGAGCCGCGCAGCAGGTGTTGCAGCGCGGCCTGCGCAGTCATCGTGGCGCGCAGCGCCGGCGCCTGTTTACGCGCGGCCTCGCGAGCATCGAACGAGAGCGCCACGCCGGCTTGCCGGGCGTATGCCCGCAGGGCCGCGTCCAGGGGTTGGGCGGGAAGATCGAAGGCGAGGGCGGGGGATTGCGTCGCCGCGTGGGTCGCCGCGGCGGTGCAGAGCAGCAGCGCGGCCAGAGTTGTGCGTTGGCGCTTCTTGAGGATGGGTTTCGACATGCGTGCCTTCCGGACTGAGTGAAATACAGTCGTGCAAGAGCATGCATATCGGACGCGAGGACGATACCGGGCGCGGGGGGCAAGGTGGCCGTGTATCCGGGCTCATGGGGCGTTCAGGAAATCCAGCAGTGCCTCGATCTCGCCGGGGCTCGGGTCCGGCGGGCGCAGCCAGCCGCCCATCGGCGCGCCGCGGTAGCGGCGGTGCCGTGATGCTGGGGGGATACGTCCGTGTGCGAAGACATGGCGCCGGCGCGGTACTGCGCGGTCAGAGTCGAATTCGCGGCGGAGTATAGGAGATAATGCGTCTCGCTGGTTTTACGCTGCGCGGATTCCTACGCCAAGGTGCGCGGGCGCCGCGCTCAGGCGGCGTTGTCCTGCTCGATCTCTTCGAGTGCCTGCTGGATCTCCAGCCATTGCTCCTCGAGGTCATTGAGGCGCTTGCCGGATTCGCCGTGTTCGGTCATCACTTGCTGGCGTTCGGTGCGTCGCGCGTCGGAATAGAGATCGGCGTCGGCGATCACGGCATCCAGTTCCTGCAGGCGGGCGCGGGCGCGCTCCATGTCGGCCTCAACCTTCGCCAGTTTGGCGGCCAGCGGCTTGCGCAGCGTGGCCAGGCGTTGCCGCTGCTCGGCTTCGAGCCGGCGCTGGGCCTTGCGATCGACGGCCACGCCCGGCTCGCCGGCGGCGGCCTCGCGCGCGGCGGCGCGTTCGCCGGCGTTGCGGGCGGCCAGCCAGTCCCGATAGTCTTCGAGATCGCCGTCGAACTCGCGCACGCCGCCGTCGGCCACGATCCAGAAGCTGTCGACCGTGGTGCGCAGCAGGTGCCGGTCGTGCGATACCAGCAGCATGCTGCCGGAGAATTCCGCGAGCGCCGTGGCCAGCGCCTCGCGCGTCTCCACGTCCAGGTGGTTGCTGGGTTCGTCGAGCAGCAGCAGGTTGGGTTTTTGCCAGACGATCAGCGACAGGGCGAGACGGGCTTTCTCGCCGCCGGACATGGGGCCGACCTTGCTCAGCACGGTGTCGCCGGAAAAGCCGAAGCCGCCCAGGTAGTTGCGCAGCTCCTGCTCGCGCACTTCCGGAGCCAGCCGCGCGAGGTGCGCGAGCGGCGTGCTGTCGAGGTCCAGCATGTCGAGCTGGTGCTGGTGGAAATAGCCGATCGCCAGCCCGCGCGACGCGCGCCGCGTGCCGGCATGCGGGGCCAGCTCGTCGGCCAGCGTCTTGATCAGGGTGCTCTTGCCCGCGCCATTGGCGCCCAGCACGCCGATACGGCTGCCGGCTCGCACCATCAGCGTGACGTCGCGCAGAATGGGCTCGGCGCCGCCGTAGCCGGCATCCATGTGTTCCATGGCCAGCAGCGGGTCGGGCATGTGGTCGGGCGAGGGGATGCGGATATCGATGCCCGATTCGGCATGGATAGGCGCCAGCGCTTCCATGCGCGCGAGCGCCTTGACGCGGCTTTGCGCCTGCTTGGCCTTGGAAGCCTTGGCCTTGAAACGATCGATGAAGCCTTGCAGGCGCGCGGCTTCGCGCGTCTGGCGTTCGTAGGCGATATTGGCTTGGCGCAGGCGTTCGGCGCGCTGCAGCAGGAAGTCCTGGTAGCCGCCGCGATAGCGCTGCAGCTTGGCCTGGTCGAAGTGCAGGATGGCGCGCGCCACCGCGTCCAGGAATTCCGTGTCGTGCGAAATCAGCAGAACCGTACCGGGATAGGCGGTCAGCCATTTCTCCAGCCACAGCATGGCGTCAAGGTCCAGGTGGTTGGTTGGCTCGTCCAGCAGCAACAGCTCCGACGGCGCCATCAGCGCGCGCGCCAGCGCCAGCCGCATGCGCCAGCCGCCGGAAAAGCTGCGCACCGGCTGCATCCATTCGGATGGCTTGAATCCCAGGCCCGCGAGCAACTGCTCGGCGCGCGAGGCCGCGCTCCAGGCGCCCGCCTCGATCAGCGCCGCTTCGGTTTCGGCGATCTGCGTGCCCTGGTCGTCGGTCAGCGCGGCGCGCTGGGCCTGCAGTGCGCGCAGGTGGGTGTCGCCGTCGATGACGAATTCGCGCGCCGCTTGCGCGTCGGCGGCAATCTCCTGCTGCACGCTGGCGATGCGCCAGCCCGCGGGCAGGTCCAGGTTGCCGGCGTCGGGGTCCAGCGCGCCGGTCAGCAGCGCGAACAGCGACGATTTGCCCGCGCCGTTCTTGCCGACGATGCCGACGCGTTCGCCGGGATGCACAACGAAATCGGCGCCGTCGAGCAGCACTTTGGTGCCGCGGCGCAGGGTCAAGCCAGAAGCGCGTATCACGTGTTCAATTGTTCGCGGGTAAGCAGCAGAATCTGGTCCGAGGATTCCGCGGTGTCCAGCCATACCGGCTGCAGATCAGGGAAGGCCGCCTCGAAATGATCGCGCTCGTGGCCGATTTCCAGCACCAGCACGCCGTCGGCGGACAGGTAGCCGGGGGCCGCGGCCAGGATGCGGCGCACCAGATCCATGCCATCGGCGCCGCCGGCCAGCGCCAGCGCCGGCTCGTGGCGGTATTCCTGGGGCAGGGCGCCCATCGAGGCCTGGTTGACGTAGGGCGGGTTGCAGACGATGACGTCATAGGCGGCGGCCGGCAGGGCCTCGAACAGATTGCCCTGGCGCAAGGTCAGGCGGTCCTGCAGACCGTACTCGGCAACGTTGCGCGCGGCGACTTCCAGCGCATCGGACGAAACGTCGACGGCGTCGACTTGCGCAACGGGAAAAGCCAGCGCGGCCAGGATGGCCAGGCAGCCCGACCCGGTGCACATGTCCAGGGCGCGCTCGACCTGCAGCGGATCCCGCACCCAAGGCGCCAGCCCCTCGTCGAGCAGTTCGGCGATCGGCGAGCGGGGCACGATCACACGGCGGTCGACATGGAACCGATGGCCGCGCAGCCAGGCCTCGCCGGTCAGGTAGGCGGCCGGCAGGCGCTCGGTGACGCGCCGGTCTATCAGGTCGAGCACGCGGCTGCGTTCGCTCGGCAGGACGCGCGCATCCAGGAACGGATCGAGCGTATCGGGCGGCAGATGCAGGCCGTGCAGCACCAGGTAGACCGCTTCGTCCCAGGCGTTGTCGGAGCCGTGGCCCAGCGCGACACGGGCCGCGTTCAGGCGCGACACCGCGTAGCGGATCAGGTCGCGCAGGGTCTGCAGCTCTTGGCGATTATTGTTTTGCATGGAGGATCAGTCGGCCAGCAGCAGGTTTTCCAGCGTGCGGCGGTAAATGTTCTTCAAGGGCGCGAGGCTGGACAGTTCGATGCGCTCGTTGACCTTGTGGATCGTGGCGTTGCAGGGGCCGAACTCGATGACCTGCGGGCAGATCCTGGCGATGAAGCGGCCATCGGATGTGCCGCCGGTGGTCGAGAGTTCGGCCTGCAATCCGGTTTCGGCCTGGATTGCCGACACCAGCGCATCGGTCAGCGAGCCGCGCGGCGTCAGGAAAGGTTCGCCGCCCAGCTCCCAGTCGAGCTGGTACTCCAGGCCGTGGCGGTCCAGCACCTCATGCACGCGCGCCTTGAGCTGGCCGGGCGTGCTGGCGGTGGAAAAGCGGAAATTGAACAGCGCCACCGCCTCGCCCGGCACGACGTTGGTCGCGCCCGTGCCGGCGTGCAGGTTGGAGACCTGGAACGTGGTGGGCGGGAAGTACTCGTTGCCCTGGTCCCATTCGATGGCGACCAGTTCGGTCAGCGCCGGCGCCAGTTGATGGACCGGGTTGCGCGCCAGGTGGGGGTACGCGACATGGCCTTGCACGCCCTTGACCAGCAGGCGTCCGGACAGCGAACCGCGGCGTCCGTTCTTGCATACGTCGCCCAACGCCTCGGTGGAGGTCGGTTCGCCGACGATGCAGTAGTCGAGCTGTTCGCCGCGCTGGCGCAGCTCGTCGCAGACGATCACCGTTCCGTCGACTGCCGGCCCCTCTTCGTCGGAGGTGATCAGCAGGGCGATCGAACCCGGGTGTTCGGGGTGCACCGCCACGAACTCCTCGGCCGCCACCACGAAGGCGGCGATCGAGCTTTTCATGTCGGCGGCACCCCTGCCGTACAGGAACCCGTCGCGCTCGGTCGGCACGAAGGGGTCGCTGTCCCACTTGTCGCGCGGACCGGGCGGCACCACGTCGGTATGGCCGGCGAACACCGTCAGGGGCGCGCCGGCGCCGCGTCGCGCCCACAGGTTGGTCACGCCGCCGCGCGCAATCGTTTCGCATTGGAAACCGATGCGCTCCAGGCGCTGCGCCAGCAGCATCTGGCAATCCACATCGTCGGGCGTGACCGAGGGACGGGCGATCAGATCCTTGACCAGATCCAGTACGGCAGATGCGGTCATCAGGCCCTCAGCAGGTCATTGATGTTGGTCTTGGCGCGGGTCTGCGCGTCGACGCGCTTGACGATCACCGCGCAGGCCAGGCTGTGCGAGCCATCCTCGGACGGCAGCGAGCCGGGAACCACGACCGAGCCCGACGGCACGCGGCCGTACGAAACCTTGCCGGTGGCGCGATCGTAGATCTTGGTGCTTTGCGACAGGAACACGCCCATCGCCAGCACCGAGTTCTCCTCGACCACCACGCCCTCGACGACTTCCGAGCGCGCGCCGATGAAGCAGTTGTCCTCGATGATGGTGGGGTTGGCCTGCAGCGGTTCGAGCACGCCGCCGATGCCCACGCCGCCGGACAGGTGCACGTTCTTGCCGATCTGCGCGCACGAGCCCACGGTGGCCCAGGTATCGACCATGGTGCCTTCATCGACATAGGCGCCGATGTTGACGTAGGAGGGCATCAGCACCACGTTGCGGGCGATGAAAGCGCCGCGGCGCGCCACGGCCGGCGGCACCACGCGGTAGCCGCCGGCCTTGAACGCGGCTTCGCCGTAGCCGGCGAACTTGGTCGGCACCTTGTCGTAGAACTGCAGCGGGCCCTGGCCCATGACGGCATTGTCGTGCAGCCGGAACGACAGCAGCACGGCCTTCTTGATCCATTGGTGCACGATCCATTGATCGTCGATTTTTTCGGCCACGCGCAGGCGGCCCAGATCCAATCCGTCGATCGTGTGTTCGACGGCATCGCGCACTTCGGCGCTCGCGTCGACGGGCGACAGGTTGGCCCGGTTTTCCCAGGCTTGTTCGATGGTGGTCTGCAGGTCGAGAGTCATGACGGCTCAGCTATTCCAGGGTTGATCAAATGGAGGTTCTTGCAAAATGGGCGATGCGCTCGGCGGCCTGTACGCATTGGTCCAGTGGCGCCACCAGCGCGATCCGTATGCGGCCTTGGCCGGGGTTGGCATTGTGCGCTTCGCGCGCCAGCAGGCTGCCCGGCAGCACCGTGACGCCGGTACGGCCATAGAGCTCGCGCGCAAACGCCGTATCCGAGCCGGGCGTGCCCGCCCACAGGTAGAACGAAGCCTGTGGCGCGCGCACATCCAGTACGTTCTGCAGGATGGGCAGCACGGCTTCGAACTTGGCGCGATACTGGCGCCGGTTTTCCTGCACATGCGTCTCATCGGACCACGCAGCGATGCTGGCGGCCGAAACAACCGGGCTCATGGCGCTGCCATGGTAGGTGCGGTACAGCAGGAAGCGCGCCAGCAGCGCGGCGTCGCCGGCCACGAACCCCGAACGCATGCCGGGCACGTTCGAACGCTTGGACAGGCTGGAGAACGCCACCAGGTTCGTGTAGCGATCGCGCCCCAGGCGGCGCGCCGCCTGCAGGCTGCCCAGCGGGGGGGTATCCTCGTCCAGATAGATTTCCGAGTAGCACTCGTACGCGGCGATCACGAAACCATGGCGATCGGACAGCTCGAACAGGGTGCGCCATTCTTCCAGGCTCATCACGTTGCCGGCGGGATTGCCCGGCGAACACACGAACACCAGTTGGGTCCTGCGCCAGACCTCGTCGGGCACGCGCGCCCAGTCGCAGCCGAAATCGCGTGCCGGGTCGGCGTTGACGTAATAGGGGGTGGCGCCGGCCAGCAGGGCCGCGCCCTCGTAGATCTGGTAGAACGGATTGGGACACACCACCAGCGCGCCGGCCGAGGGATCGATGACGGTCTGGGCGAAGGCGAACAACGCCTCGCGCGAGCCCAGCACCGGCAGCACTTCGCTCTCGGGATCGGGCGCGGGAATGCTGTAGCGGCGCGACAGCCATTGCGAGATCGCCTGGCGCAGGGCCGGCTCGCCCTTGGTCGACGGATAGACCGACAGGCCCGCCAGGTTGGCGGCAATGGCCTGGCCTACACAGGCCGGAGCCGCGTGCTTGGGCTCGCCGATCGACAGGTTGATGGGAGGCAGGTCGTGCGTCGGCTTACCAGCGTCCGCTAGCAAGGCCCGCAATTTTTCAAAAGGATAAGGATGCAAGGCATCGAGGCGCGGATTCATGGGGCATGATTTTAACAAGCAAGCTACAATAGCGGGCTTGGCTTTGCGAAGGTGGCGAAATTGGTAGACGCACCAGGTTTAGGTCCTGACGCCGTAACAGGTGTGCGGGTTCGAGTCCCGCCCTTCGCACCAACTCATTGACACCCGTTGATCGCTATTATCAATTCTTTTTGAATCAACGGGTTGGCCGGCACCTTCCCCTGCCTTTCTGGCCGCGCGGCGCGCTTGCCCGGTGTCGCATCCATCGCCGCTTCCCCCATCCGTAAAAAGAACTGCCGTCATCCCTTGTGGGGATGGCGGCAGTTCGACTGCGCACGCGAACGCCGGCCGGGGGGGGGGCCGGCCGATGCTCAGTTGCGGGGCGGGTAGTCGAGTTCGCCGAAGGTGTATTGGCCGCTGGCCTTGGCCTGGGCCAGTTCTGCCTTGACCTGGTCGCGGCTCGGGGCGGCGGTGCTGCCGGTCTGCGCGGCGGGATATTCCAGCTCGCCAAACGTGTATTGGCCGTTGGCCTTGGCTTGCGCCAGTTCGGCCTGCACCTGGGCGCGGGTCGGCGCATTGGCGTCGGTCTGGCCGTAGACGCCCTGGTAGGGCAGGTTGTTGGGTTCGGCGTTGGGCGCGGCCTGGGCGCCTGCGCTCAGCGGGCCGAGCGACAGCATCAGGGCGGTAGCAAGGGTTTTCATGGCAATTCCTCCGGTTCACTTGGATGTGGGACTCCGGACACGGCGGGCTTTCTGTTCCGTCGTAGTTCGTTGTTTCGTTTCCCAATGGCCGAATTGTGCGCGCTCGTGACATCCGGATAAACCCTGGTTTTTGGTAAAGATTATTCCATTTTTAGGCCTAATTTCTTGGAATAAACCAGATCATTGCATGAATGTAATGATCGACTAGGGCAGGACGACGACTTGCGGGGAGCGGGCGAGCCACGGCCACGGGCAGGCGATTTCGCGATCTGGGCCGGAATTGCCCTGGTTTCCGTCCCTTTGGCGGCTGGCTTACTTTTTAAAATTCGATTTTGTATTTTGTATCGAAAATATTTCGAGTTTTGACAAGGCGGCACCTGCAATGAAACCGACTTCCATCCTGGCACGTTTGCCCCGCTATCTCGGCGCCTGCGCGCTGGCCGCGCTGGCCGCGCTGGCTGTCGCGCCGCTCGCGCCGGCGCAGGCACAGACTCCGCTGCCCGCGGGACTCGGCGCCGCCGAGGTGCGGCAGTATTTGTCCGGCCTGCCGTCCGATGCCCTGCGCCAGCAGGCGTCGTGGCTGGCGCCGGCGCTGTTGCGCCCCTATCTGTCAGGCCTGACGGATGCGCAATTGCGGCAATATGTGCAGGCGCTGACACCCGGGCAGATCACGCAGGGGCTGGCGGCGTTGACGCCTGCGCAGCGTGCGCGGCTGCAGCGCGAATTCGAACGGCAGGCGCGCCGGCAGGTGCAGCAGGCGGTACGGGCCGAGGTCGCCGCGCGCAGCGCGCGGGCGGTGGCGATGGGGCAGAGCGCATCGATGCTGCTGCTCGACGCCGAGATGGGAACCCTGGCGCAACGCCAGGGCGATCTGCGCCGCGGCCACGACGAGGGCGCCTTCTGGGCGCGCGGCAGCGCGAACCGCTTCAAGGTCGATACGCCGGACACACCGGCGTTCGACCTGCGCGTGGAGTACCTGACGCTGGGCGCCGACCATGGCTGGCGCCTGGACACGGGGCGGCTCTATCTGGGCGCCTACGCCGGCGTCTCGCGCGCCCGCATGGATGACAACGACATCATGCACGGCCGGATCGAAAGCCGGTTCCTGGGCACGTACCTGACTTATGTGGACAACGGCGGGTTCTACGTCGATGCGGTCAGCAAGCTGGGGCGTATCGACGAGTCCGTGTCGTTCGACCTGCCGCTGGGGCTGGGCGACTACGACGACGATATATCGCATACAACGTATACGGGCAGTGCCGAGGCCGGCTATCACTTCAAGTTGCCGCAACGCTGGTTCGTCGAGCCGCAGGCGCAGGTGATCTACTCGCGCAGCAGCCAGACGTCGGTGCAGGGGCGGGCCGGCGTGCGCGCCGGCCGGGATTTCACCCTGGCCGGCGGCGCGACCTTGCGTCCTTATGTCAGCGCCTCGTACCTGCACGAGTTCTCGCACGACGACTCGGTCGATTTCGGCGGCAAGTCGTACGATGCCGAACTGCCCGGCAGCCGCTGGCAGCTGGGTGCCGGCGCGGCGCTGGACGTGGGGGCGCATCGCGCCTACGCGGATCTGCGCTATGGGCACGGCGCCAACATCAGTCAGGACCTGTCGCTGAACATCGGCTACGCGTACCGCTTCTAGCGCGCCGGGCCGCGCCGCGGGGCCGCCTATAATGGCGGCCCGTTGGTCTTCCCAGGCGTCCGCCTTTCGATCTCATGGTCTACGAGGATTTTTTCTGGTTCATGGCCGCGCTGGTGGCGTTGGCCCTGGTCGGTGGCGCGCTGTTCGGACGCCTGGGCCGGCTTGCCCACAGCGTCATCGCGATGCTGGGCCTGGCGATCGCGGTCGGCGTGGCGGTGCTGCTGGGCGCGCGAGGCGAGGACGTGGGCCCCTACGCGCCCCTGCTGGCGATCGCCGCGTTCATGTTCTGCCTGATGATCGGCGGCGCGGCAACACTGGTTACGCGCCGCGTAAGGCGGCGCCATCTGACGCACTGAGCGCGCCATCGGGCGCGCCGGCTTTTTCTTGGACAATCATCATGGATATTTCCAGCCACCTGCTTGCCGAACTCGCCAATGGCGTTTGCCTGGAAACCCGCGTGGATGGCCAGACCATCGGCACCTATGTGGTGCTGGGGCCTGCCGATCTGGACGCCATCGCGGACATCGTGCCGCGCCAGCGCGTGGAGGAGGGGGCCGACATTCACGCGGCGGCGGTCGACAGCGTCGACGGGGCGCAAATGGAGATCGATCAGGTCATCGAGAATATGAATCCCGGCGACGTCGCGGTGTTCTTCTGCGCCGACGGCGACTGCTATGGCGCCGCGCTGGACCTGCTGGGCTTGCCGGTCGACGAGTAGCCGCCGCAGGCGGGCCGAGGGTCATGCGCACACCTTATAAGCACATTACCGAGACGCAAATATTTGCGCAAAAAATAAGCATCGTGGCACGGCAGTTGCTCTTTGTTGCAATATTGGCACGCGTTTTTTAGGATTATGTTGACTTGTGAGGGGAACCTGACGATAGTGTCGGCACACACGAAATCAAGCGTTGCAATGTTTGTTCAGTGCCGTGCCTTCTCCGGCGTCCGCGTTATTGTTCTACTGCCCCTCCTTGATTGATTCGTGGTCCCGGGTCTCGGCCCATTAATTTCTAGGAAATACAGTATGGAAACCGGCGTCGTTAAGTGGTTCAACGCGGAAAAAGGTTATGGCTTCATCACCCCGGAAGCGGGCGGCAAGGATTTGTTCGCGCACTTCTCGGAAATCCAGGCCAATGGCTTCAAGTCGTTGGAAGAGAATCAGCGCGTCAGCTTCGTGACGGCGATGGGCCCGAAGGGTCCTCAGGCGACGAAGATCCAGATTCTGTAAGAATCTGAGCGCGTCCATAAAAGCCCCCGCCAGGGGGCTTTTTCATTGCTTGGCCCAAGCGGCCAATTCCGCAGGAGCACGACATGTCCGATTCGATGGCCGGCCCGGCAGCCTTGCCCGATGCGGCGACCGTTCTCGCGTTCTGGCGCGAGGCGGGACCCGCCCGCTGGTATGCCAAGGACGAGCAATTCGACCGTACGTTCACCATGCGTTTCGAAGCCGCGCACATGGCGGCGGCGCGCGGGGAATTGATGGCCTGGTCCGCCAGCGCCGAGGGGGTGCTGGCATTGCTGATTCTGCTGGATCAATTCCCGCGTAACGCCTATCGCGGTACCGGCCATATGTTTGCCACCGACGGGCTGGCGCGGCAGATCTGCGAGCAGGCGATCGCGGCCGGGCTGGACCGGCAGGGGCCGGAAGATTTGCGGCAGTTCTATTACATGCCGCTCGAACATGCCGAAGATTTGGCGGCCCAGGAACAGTGTGTAAGCCTGATGGCGCCGCTGCACGCCGAAACCTTGCGTTGGGCGGAAATCCACCGCGATATTATTGCTCGCTTTGGGCGTTTCCCGCATCGAAATACTGTCTTGGGCCGCGCCACGACCGCCGAGGAACAGCAGTTTCTGGACCAGGGCGGATTTTCCGGCTGAGGGCTTCGCATATTCAGTCGTGATGCTGAAAAACCGCGTTTTCTGGCCGAGTTCCCCCAATTTTGTATGCTGTTGTAACGTCGCTTTCTGGCGTGGAATTTTCCGCTTTCGGCGGGCTTGCCGGGCTGGCCGCAAGCGCACGTTCATGCGCGCGGGGAAGGCCGCGATCCGGTGCGTAAGGCCGATTGACCTGTCGGGGCATCACTCCTACACTGAACTGGCGAGATCTTCAAGCGACGCGGTGTCTTGTGTTCTGGTCGCCGTAGCTCCGTTTAGCTGTGAACTGTCAATAGGTTGTATTCGTCCAGGTTGAGTCTGGAGATGGGTACAGCGCGCCCGATGCCTTGGTGGGGTCGATGCCAGTTGTAGTGGTGTAGCCAGGATTTCATGGCATCGGCTCGGTGTTGGGAGTTCTGGTAGGTGTGAGCGTAAGCCCACTCACGCAAGGCCGACTGGATGAAGCGTTCGGCCTTGCCATTGGTCTGTGGGCGGTAAGGTCGGGTAAAGCGGTGCTTGATGCCCAGCTCATGGCACAGCGCGGCGAAGGCGCGGCTGCGAAAGGCCGAGCCATTGTCGGTGAGCAAGCGCTGGATGGTCACGCCCAGGCGCTGGTAGTAGGCCACTGCGTCCTTGAGGAACTGGACGGCGCTGGGGAAGCGCTCGTCGGGGTGGATGTCGGTGAAGGCCACGCGGGCGTGGTCATCGATGGCCACGAAGACGAAGTCCCAGCCGGCCCCCTCAACGGTATCGCGTCGGTTGCCCGTGACCCGGTGGCCAGGGCGCTGGATACGTCCCAGCTTCTTGATGTCGATGTGCAGCAGATCGCCGGGGGCCTGATGCTCGTAGCGCACCACCGGCTCGGCCGGCTCCAGGTCGGCCAGGTGCGACAGACCGGCGCGGGCCAGGACGCGGCTGACGGTGCTGGCTGACACGCCCAGCGCCTGGGCGATGCGCGCTTGGGTCAGCCGCTTGCGGCGCAGCTCCACGATAGCCAGCGCCTTGGCCGGCGCAATCGCTCGGGGCGAGACCGTCGGGCGCGAGGACGCATCGGCCAAGCCCGCCTGGCCCTGAGCCAGGAAGCGGCCCAGCCATTTGCGCACAGTCGGCGCGGTGACCCCATAGGCGCGGGCCGCTTCAGGCACACAAACTTGATGGGCGATCAATTGCTGGACCATTTCGAGTCGACGTAGGAAGGTCAATCGGGCATGCTTATGGGTGTTCATCCGGCCGGGCTCCTTGAGTGAACTGGGGGGTCGGCGATTTCCAGTTTCTCAAATCCGGTTCGGATGAACCATGCATACAACCTATTGAATCTTCACATTTAGCGGGGTCAATGCCATCCTTGATTATCTGGCGCCCCGAGCAACCGCTCTAAACAGGTTCAAGGACATTTCATGGCAACCGGTATCGTCAAGTGGTTCAATGCCGAAAAGGGCTATGGATTCATCATGCCCGATGACGGCAGTAAAGATCTTTTTGCACATTATTCCGAGATCTGCAGCGAGGGCTACAAATCGCTGCAGGAGAATCAGCGCGTATCCTTCGAGGTGGGACAAGGGCCCAAGGGCCCAAGGGGCCAAGCGCCAAGAACATAAAAGTCATCGCCTGACGGCCCCGTTGTCGCCGCGGCCGGCGCAGTTCCGGCGGGCCGCATGAAAAAAGCCCCATTGCCTCGCGGCAGTGGGGCTTTTTGTTGCGCGCCGTATTCAGTGCGACGGATGGGCGCCGTGCCCGACGGACTGGCTGGTCAGGCGGTCGACATACGCGATGCCGATCGCCGACAGGATGAAGACCACGTGGATGATGGTCTGCCACATCACGCCGGTTTCGGTGAAGCGGGAATTGGGCGAGCCCAGGTTGCTCGCCTCGATGAAGGTGCGCAGCAGGTGGATCGACGAGATGCCGATGATGGCCATGGCCAGCTTGACCTTGAGCACGCTGGCGTTGACGTGGCTGAGCCATTCCGGCTGGTCGGGGTGGTCTTCCAGGCGCAGGCGCGAGACGAAGGTTTCGTAGCCGCCGACGATGACCATCACGAGCAGGTTGGAGATCATGACCACGTCGATCAGGCCCAGCACGATGAGCATGATTTCCTGCTCGCCGAAGGACAGGGTGTGGGTGACCAGGTGCCACAACTCCTTCAGGAAGAGCAGGACGTATACGCCCTGGGCGACGATCAGGCCCAGGTAGAGCGGCAGTTGCAGCCAGCGCGAACTGAAGATCAGCGCGGGCAGCGGGCCGAGGCGGGGTTCTTGGATGGGATGCATGGGAGGTTTGCGAGCCATGGTTGTGTGGAGAATTCGGGCGGGCGAAATTCTACCGTCCCCGGATGCGCCGTGCGCGGCCCGTCGCGGCTGCTCGCCGGGCGCTTCCCGGGGCGCTCCGGTCCCCGGCGAGTTTCCGGTAAAATGACCTGTTTATCCGCTATATCATCTCCCTCTTTCTCGGAAAATAGGTCTCTTAATGCAGCCTGTGGTTGAAACCCTCTCCGGCCTGGAGCGCCGTGTTGATCTGGCCGTCTCGGTCGCCGAAGTCGAAAAGGAAGTCCAGGCGCAATTGAAGCGCGTGGGCCGCACGGCCAAGGTCGCCGGCTTTCGTCCCGGCAAGGCGCCGCTGGCGATGCTCGAGCGCAGCCATGGCCCCGGCATCCGCTACGACGTGATCAACAGTCTGGTCGGCCGCGCTTTCGAACAAGCCGTCGACGGCGCCAAGCTGCGCGTCGCCGGTTCGCCCACCCTCACTCCCAAGACCGAAGGCGTCGCCGAGGACACGCTGGCGTTCACCGCCACGTTCGAGGTGTACCCGGAAGTCACCGTGCCGGACCTGTCGGCGCTGGCCGTCACCCGTTACGACACCCCGGTCACCGACGCCGAAGTCAACCAGACGCTCGACGTGCTGCGCAAGCAACGCGCCAAGTTCGAAACCCGCGAAGGCCGCGCCTCGCAGGACGGCGACCGCGTCGTGCTGGACTTTGCCGGCACGATCGACGGCGTGCCCTTCGAAGGCGGCAAGGCCGAGGACTTCCCGTTCGTGCTGGGCCAGGGCCGCATGCTGCCCGAATTCGAGGAAGCCGCGCTCGGCCTGAAGGCCGGCGAGAGCAAGGTGTTCCCGCTCAAGTTCCCTGACGACTACCAGGGCAAGGAAGTCGCCGGCAAGACGGCCGAGTTCACCATCACCGTCAAGGAAGTCGCCGAAGGCGTGCTGCCCGAGGTCGATGCCGAATTCGCCAAGTCGCTCGGCCAGGCCGAAGGCGATGTCGAAAAGCTGAAGGCCGACATCCGGACCAACATCGAACGCGAAGTCAAGGCGCGCCTGCAAGGCCGCACCAAGGGCAGCGTGATGGATGCGCTGGTCGAGGCCGGCAAGTTCGACGTGCCCAAGGCGCTGGTCGACAGCGACGTGGAAGGCCGTATCGCCGCTGCCCGCGAAGAGCTCAAGCAGCGCGGCGTGCCCAATGCCGATTCCGTGCCGATGCCGGCCGAGGTGTTCTCGACCGAGTCCGAGCGCCGTGTGCGCCTGGGGCTGCTGGTCTCCGAACTGGTCAAGCAGGCCCAGCTGCAGGCCAAGCCCGAGCAGGTGCGCGCGCGCATCGAGGAGTTCGCGCAGAATTACGAACAGCCGGCCCAGGTCGTCAGCTACTACCTGGCCGACCGCCAGCGCCGCGCTGAAATCGAGGCGATCGTGCTCGAGGATAACGTGGTCGCCCACGTGCTCGAGAACGCCAAGGTCGCCGACGAGAAGGTGCCTTTTGATCAGTTGATGGGGATGGCATAACCATGCAGCGTTTCACCGATTTCTATGCGGCAATGCACGGCGGGTCGTCGGTGACGCCCACCGGCCTGGGCTACATCCCGATGGTCATCGAGCAATCGGGCCGGGGCGAGCGTGCCTATGACATTTACTCGCGGCTGTTGCGTGAGCGCCTGATCTTCCTGGTCGGGCCGGTCAACGACAACACGGCCAACCTGGTCGTGGCCCAGTTGCTGTTCCTGGAATCGGAGAACCCCGACAAGGACATCTCGTTCTACATCAACTCGCCCGGCGGGTCGGTGTACGCGGGCATGGCCATCTACGACACCATGCAGTTCATCAAGCCCGATGTGTCGACGCTGTGCACCGGGCTGGCCGCCAGCATGGGCGCATTCCTGCTGGCGGCGGGGAAGAAGGGCAAGCGGTTCACGCTGCCCAATTCCCGCATCATGATTCACCAGCCCTCGGGCGGCGCCCAGGGGCAGGCCAGCGATATCCAGATCCAGGCGCGCGAAATCCTGGATCTGCGCGAGCGCCTGAACCGCATCCTGGCCGAGAATACCGGCCAGCCGGTCGAGCGCATCGCGGTAGACACCGAGCGTGACAACTTCATGTCCGCCGAAGATGCGGTATCGTATGGTCTGGTGGACAAGGTTCTGACCTCTCGCGCGCAGACCTGATCGGCGCGCTTGCAGGACCCTGGCACTGCCGTCATGTTCGATAAGCGTTGATCGCGCCGGCCCTCATCCGGCTGGCGCGTCTTCACCAGAGATACGAAACACTTATGCCTGAAAAAAAGGGATCGGCAGACGCAAAAGTGCTGCATTGCTCGTTTTGCAACAAGAGCCAGCACGAAGTCCGCAAGCTGATTGCAGGTCCTTCGGTATTCATCTGTGATGAGTGCATAGACCTTTGCAACGACATCATCCGCGAGGAAGCGCAGGCTACCGCGCGCGCTGCCATTCGCTCCGAGCTGCCCACCCCGGCCGAAATCAAGACCTTTCTCGACCAGTACGTGATTGGCCAGACCAGCCCCAAGCGCATGCTGGCGGTGGCGGTCTACAACCACTACAAGCGTATCCGCCACGGCGAGATCAAGGGCGACGAAGTCGAGCTCTCCAAGAGCAACATCATGCTGATCGGCCCGACCGGGTCGGGCAAGACGCTGCTGGCGCAGACGCTGGCGCGCATGCTCAACGTGCCGTTCGTCATGGCCGATGCCACGACCCTGACCGAGGCCGGCTACGTCGGCGAGGACGTCGAGAACATCATCCAGAAGCTGTTGCAGAACTGCAACTACGATGTCGAGAAGGCGCAGCGCGCCATCATCTACATTGATGAGATCGACAAGATTTCGCGCAAGTCCGACAACCCGTCGATCACCCGCGACGTATCGGGCGAGGGCGTGCAGCAGGCGCTGCTCAAGCTGATCGAAGGCACGGTCGCTTCGGTGCCCCCGCAGGGCGGCCGCAAGCATCCCAACCAGGACTTCGTCCAGGTCGACACCACCAACATCCTGTTCATCGTCGGCGGCGCCTTCGACGGCCTGGAAAAGGTCATCCGCGACCGCACCGAGAAATCGGGCATCGGGTTTTCGGCGGCGGTGCGCGCCAAGTCCGAGCGCGGCGTGGGTGAGCTCTTCAGCGAGGCCGAGCCCGAGGACTTGATCAAGTTCGGCCTGATCCCCGAACTGGTCGGCCGCCTGCCCGTGGTCGCCACGCTGGACGAGCTGGACGAGGCCGTGCTGGTGCAGATCCTGACCGAACCCAAGAACGCGCTGGTCAAGCAGTTCCAGAAGCTGTTCGCCATGGAAGGCGCGGAACTCGACGTGCGCCCGGATGCGCTGAAGGCGATCTCCCGCAAGGCGCTCAAGCGCAAGACGGGGGCGCGCGGCCTGCGCTCCATCCTGGAGGGCGCGCTGCTGGACACCATGTATGACCTGCCGTCGCAAGGCAACGTCAGCCGCGTGGTGCTCGAGGCCAATGCCGTCGAGGGCGTCGGCAAGCCCCTGTTGATCTACGCCGACGAATCCGAAGCCGCCTCTGGCGAGAAGGCCGGGCGTGGCGAGGTCCGTGACGCGGCGGCTTGATCTTCGATCCCGGCCGCCATTGCAAGAAAACCCGTTTGTAACGGGTTTTTTTGCATCTTCCCGCTATCTGGATGCCGAGCGCTTGAATTTTCGGCTATTGTTCCCATATCAGACGTAACCGACGTGGAGACCTGGGTCTGCCCTTGCCCCGTCCCCCATTACGCCGAGTCATACCGAGGAACCCCCCTATGTCTGCCAGTCAGACCCTGTCTTCCGACCCGATTGACCTGCCGTTGTTGCCGCTGCGCGATGTTGTCGTGTTTCCGCACATGGTTATTCCGCTGTTTGTCGGCCGCCCGCGCTCGATCCGCGCGCTGGAGGTGGCGATGGAAGCGGGCAAGAGCATCATGCTGGTGGCGCAGAAGTCCGCCGGCAAGGATGACCCGACTCCCGAGGACGTCTATGAGATCGGCTGCGTGGCGAGCATCCTGCAGATGCTCAAGCTGCCCGACGGCACCGTCAAGGTGCTGGTCGAGGGCACCCAGCGCGCCCGCATCGACAGCATCGAAGACGTCGATTCGCATTTCACCTGCCAGGTGACGCCGATCGAGCCCGATACCCTGCAGGGTTCGGAGACCGAGGCGCTGCGCCGCGCCATCGTCGCGCAGTTCGAGCAGTATGTGAAGCTGAACAAGAAGATTCCGCCCGAGATCCTGACCTCGCTGGCCGGTATCGACGACGCCGGCCGCCTGGCCGACACCATCGCCGCGCATCTGCCGCTCAAGCTGGAGCAGAAACAGAAGATGCTCGAGGTCGTCGTGACCGCCGAGCGCCTGGAAGGGCTGCTGACCCAGCTGGAAACCGAGATCGACATCCTGCAGGTCGAGAAGCGGATCCGCGGGCGCGTCAAAAAGCAGATGGAGAAAAGCCAGCGCGACTACTACTTGAATGAGCAGGTCAAGGCCATTCAGAAGGAGTTGGGCGAAGGCGAGGAAGGCGCCGACATCGAAGAGCTCGAGAAGAAGATCATCGCCGCGCATATGCCCAAGGAGGCGCGCAAGAAGGCCGATGGCGAGCTCAAGAAACTGAAGCTGATGTCGCCCATGTCGGCGGAAGCGACGGTGGTGCGCAACTACATCGATACGCTGATCAACCTGCCCTGGAAGAGAAAGAGCAAGATCAACAACTCGATCGGCAATGCCGAGCGGGTGCTCGACGACGACCACTACGGGCTGGAAAAGGTCAAGGAACGCATTCTCGAGTACCTTGCCGTGCAACAGCGCGTGGACAAGGTCAAGGCGCCGATCCTGTGCCTGGTGGGCCCCCCGGGCGTGGGCAAGACCTCGCTCGGCCAGTCGATCGCCAAGGCGACCAACCGCAAGTTCGTGCGCATGGCGCTGGGCGGCGTGCGCGACGAGGCCGAGATCCGTGGCCACCGCCGTACCTATATCGGTTCGATGCCGGGCAAGATCCTGCAGAACATGTCCAAGGTCGGCGTGCGCAATCCGTTGTTCCTGCTGGACGAGATCGACAAGCTGGGCATGGACTTCTGTGGCGATCCGTCGTCGGCGCTGCTCGAGGTGCTGGATCCGGAGCAGAACCACACGTTCCAGGACCACTACATCGAGGTCGACTTCGACCTGTCCGATGTGATGTTCGTGGCCACCAGCAATACCTTGAACATCCCGCCGGCCCTGCTGGACCGGATGGAAGTGATCCGCCTGTCTGGCTACACCGAGGAAGAGAAGATCCACATTGCTCGCGACCACTTGCTGCCGAAGCTGATGAAGAACAACGGCGTCAAGGACAACGAGCTGACGGTGGACGATTCCGCGCTGCGCGATATCGTGCGCTACTACACCCGCGAGGCGGGCGTGCGGGCGCTGGAGCGCGAGGTCGGCAAGATCTGTCGCAAGGTCGTCAAGCAACTGCTGATCAAGAGCGATGAAGCCAAGGCGGCCGGGAACAAGACCGCCGAGGCGCAAACGGTGCTGGTCAACGGCGACAACCTCAACGATTTCCTGGGCGTGCGCCGCTATACCTTCGGCATGGCCGAAAAGGAAAACCAGATCGGCCAGGTGACCGGCCTTGCATGGACCGAAGTGGGCGGCGATCTGCTCACCATCGAAGTCGCGGACATGCCCGGCAAGGGCAATATCCAGCGCACCGGTTCGCTGGGCGACGTCATGAAGGAGTCGGTCGAGGCCGCACGCACCGTGGTGCGTTCGCGGGCGCGCCGGCTGGGGTTCGCCGACAGCGTGTTCGAGAAGCACGACATGCACGTCCACGTGCCCGAGGGCGCCACGCCCAAGGACGGCCCGTCGGCGGGTATCGCCATCACCACCGCCATGGTGTCGGCGCTGTCGCGCATTCCGGTGCGCGCCGACGTCGCCATGACGGGCGAGATCACGCTGCGCGGCGAGGTGTTGCCCATCGGCGGCCTGAAGGAAAAGCTGTTGGCCGCGCATCGTGGCGGTATCAAGACGGTGCTGATTCCCGAGGAGAACGTCAAGGATCTGGCCGAGATTCCGGATAACGTGAAGAACTTCCTGGAGATCGTTCCGGTGCGCTGGATCGACAAGGTGCTGGAGCTTGCGCTGGAGCGCATGCCCGAGCCGCTGTCCGAGGAAGAAGCCGTCAAGGAAGCCATCGTGGCCAAGCCCGCGGAGGCCGGCGCCGCCGATCCGGTCATGAAGCACTGAGCCGACGCCGGCTCAGGCCAGCGACCCGCAAAACCGGGCCCGGATCATCCGGGCCCGGTTTTTTTCGGCTATCCGCGGGTTCGGCGGTTCCAGCCTGGCAATGCGTGGCCGGCGGGGGCGGGTTCAGTCGTCGCCGAAGCAATGCAGCGCGACTTCGCGAAAGCGCTGCGCCGCGGCGCTGGATGGCTCGGGCAGCAGCAGGGCCAGGCCGATTTCGGCCGCCGGCGAGACGTCGGCGATGGCCCGGTAGGCCACGCGCGGGCTGGGGTTGTATTGCATGACCGCCGGCACCAGCGCCACGCCCAGGCCGCTTTCGACCAGCGACAGCACGGTCTGCACCTGCGTGGCCTCTTGCGTGACCCGGGGCAGGAAGCCGGCCCGTTGGCAGGCCAGCATGGCCGTGGCGTGCAGGCCGGCGGCGTCTTCGCGGGAATAGAACACGAACGATTCGGTCGCCAGTTCTTCCATCCTGATGTCGGCCTTCTGCGCCAGCGGATTGCCCAGCGGCAGGGCCGCGACGAAATCTTCGGCCAGCAGCGGCGCCAGGTGCGCGCGCGACGGCGTCAACAGCGGCGTGCGCACCAGCCCGACGTCGAGATCGCCGCTGTCGACGCGCTCGGCGATGCGCACCGAGGTGCCTTCCTTCAGCACCAGCTCGACGCCAGGATACTCGGCGCGGAACAGTCGCACGATGCGCTGCAGCACGCCGTTGGTCGTGGAGCCCACGAAGCCCACTTTCAGGGCGCCGCCGGTGCCCGAGGAGGCGGCGCGCGCCGCCGCCAGCAACTGGGCGTTATGAAACAGCAGCCGGCGCGCCTCGGCCAGGGCCGCATGCCCGCCTGGGGTGAGCGAGACGCCGCCCGAGCCCCCGCGCTCGAACAGGCGGGTGCCGAGCTCGGCCTCGAGTTTCTGGATGGCCACGGTCAGCGGCGGCTGGGTCATGTGCAGCCGGTCGGCGGCGCGCCGGAAATTCAGCGTCTCGCCCAGGGTCACGAATTGGCGTACCCGCCGCAAGTCCAGCATGGGGTCGGCGGGCGCGTCGCCCGCGCCGGCCGGTATGGTCGGATCGGTCATGGGAGCCCCTTCGGGGTGGGCGATGCGTACTCAATATCACTTTGGCTGAGTTGATACCTGGATGGCATGCGAGTAGTTCCCGTGATCAGCAGAAATCAGCGGATAGAAGTGTAGATCACCAGATATTTGATATGCAACGTATATCAAATTTGATTGAAATAATATTAGACTTGGATGGGATGCCGTTCCTAAGATGAGCGCCAACGAATCATGGAGGCGACACAGACATGGACACGGCGCTCGGACACATCAAGGTCCTGGACTTGATCCGCATCCTGGCCGGCCCCTGGGCGACCCAGACGCTGGCGGACATGGGCGCGGAGGTGGTCAAGGTCGAACGCCCGCGGGTGGGCGATGACACCCGCGCCTGGGGGCCGCCGTTCCTGAAGGACAGCGAGGGGAACGAGACCGCCGATTCGTCGTATTTCCTGGCCGCCAACCGCGGCAAGAAATCCATCACGGTGGACCTGGCGCACCCGGACGGCCAGGCCCTGATCCGCGACCTGGCCGCCACGGCCGACGTGGTGGTGGAAAACTACAAGGTCGGGACCCTGGCGCGCTACGGCCTGGACTACGAAAGCCTGAAAGCGATCAACCCCCGGCTGGTGTATTGCTCGATTACGGGCTTCGGCCAGGACGGTCCCTACGCCTCGCTGCCGGGCTATGACTTCGTCTTCCAGGGCATGGGCGGGTTGATGAGCATTACCGGCCAGCCGGAAGGCACGCCGGGCGACGAGCCCATGAAGGTCGGCATTGCCATCAGCGACTTGCTGACGGGCATGTATGCCACGACCGCCATCCTGGCCGCGCTGGAGCGCCGGCACGTCAGCGGGACGGGGCAGCATGTCGATATGTCCTTGCTCGATTGCGTGGTCAGCATCAGCTCGTATCAGGCCATCAACCACTTCCTGTCGGGCAAGATTCCGCGGCGCATGGGCAATGCCCACTCGAACATGGTGCCGTACCAGGTATTCCGCTGCAAAGAGGGCGATGTCATCGTGGCGGTGGGCAACGATGGCCAGTACCGCGCCCTGTGCAAGCTGATCGAGCGCGACGACCTGGCCACGGACGAGCGCTACGCCACGCCCGGACAGCGCAACCGCAACCGCGACACGCTCATTCCCGAAATTGCCCAGGCCATGCTGGCGCGCACCATGCAGGAGTGGGTCGCGCTCATGGAAGCCGCCAATGTGCCTTGCGGCCCCATCTACAACATGCAGCAGATGTTCGAAGACCCGCACGTGCAGCATCGCGGCATGCGTTTGTCGTTGCCGCACAGCGCCGGCGTGCAGGCGCCTGCGGTGGCCAGCCCCATACGCCTGTCCGACACCCCGATCCAGTACGGCCGCTCCGCCCCGTTGCTGGGCGAGCACACCGACAGTGTGCTGGCCCAGCGGCTTGGCCTGGCGCCGGCGCGCATTGCCGAATTGCGGGCGCGGGGCGCGATCTGAGCCCGCGCGCCATCGCCGCGATCCGGCGGTTTTCCCGTGTTTCACCAAAGAAAAAAGGAGACAGTATGCTGCGACACACCTTCATCCGCGCGGCCCTGGCGGCCGCGTTGGCGGTCTGCGCCGCGGGCGCGCACGCCCAGGCCAAACCCTCGTCGATCCGGCTGGTGGTGCCTTACCCGGCGGGCGGCGCCGCCGATCAGATTGCCCGGCTGGTGGCCAACGATGCCGGCGCCATCCTGGGCACGCCCATCGTCATCGAGAACAAGGGCGGCGCGGGCGGAATGATCGCCGCCGAATCCGTCCTGCAGGCGGCGCCGGACGGCGCGACCTTCTTCGTGGGCTCCAACGCACCCATCGTCATCAATCAGGCCATCTATGAAAAGATGTCCTATGACCCCGCCAAGGATTTCGTTCCCGTCGCCGGCATGGGCAAGGCGCCGCTCCTGCTGGTGACGCGCAAGGACCTGGGCACCGCCGACGTGAAGGCCCTGGCCGAGCTGGGCAAGCGCGAGGCCGGCAAGCTGACCATGGGCTCGGCCAGCAGCGGCAACATCACCCACCTGGCGGGCGAGTACGCCGCCAGCCAGATGGGCTTCAAGGTGACGCACGTGCCGTTCAAGGGCAGCGCGCCCGCCATCACCAGCCTGATGGGCGGGAACATCGACATCATGTTCGACGCCTTGCCGTCGTGCATGGCCCAGGCCGAGTCGGGCCGCATCGTGCCGCTGGCGATCCTGGACGATCAGCGCTTTCCGCAGCTGCGCGACGTGCCCACCGCGAAGGAACTGGGTTATCCCGGCCTGGAGGCCGCGGCGTGGTTCGGCGTGATGGCGTGCGCCGGCACGCCCGATTCGTCCATCGGCGCGATGAACAAGGCGATCAACCAGGCACTGCAAAAGCAGGAACTGATCGACAAGCTGCGCCGCATCGGTGCGCAGCCCATGCCGGGCTCGCAGCAGGATTTCGCCCGCTTCATCGATGCCGAGCGCAAACAGTGGGTGCCGTTGGCCAAGTCGCTCGGCGTACGGGCGGATTGATGCCATGAAAAAAATCAGCTTCGATTCCATCGCGGCCCTCAAGGCCTTTGCCGGACAGCCGGCGGCCGTGGGCCAGCCCATCGTCGTCGATCAGTCCGCCATCGATACGTTCGGCGACGTCGTGCACGACAGGCAGTGGATCCATGTGGACCCGGTCCGGGCCGCCGCCGAGTCGCCGTTCGGCACCACCATTGCCCACGGCTTGCTCACGCTTTCGTTGATCACGGGGTGGTACCACCAGCTGTTCGAGTTTCCCGGCCGCAAGCTGGCGCTGAACTACGGCTTCGACAAGGTGCGGTTTCCCGCGCCGGTGCCCAGCGGTTCGGCCCTGGTCGGCAGCTTCCGGTTGGCGCGGGTCGACGACCTGGGGCCGGACGAAGCGCGGTGCCTGTGGGAGGTCGACGTGCGCGTGGCGGGCGCCGAGCGGCCGGCGATGGTGGCCGAGTGGCTGATGCAACTGCGTTATTGAGCGCGCGGCGGGAGTGATCATGTCTGTACTGGAAATTTCCCGCGTCGGCGCCTGCGCCGTGCTGACCTTGAACCGGCCGGCCGCGCGCAACGCGCTCGACATGGATTTGCGCAACGCCCTGGCCAAGGCGCTGCCCGAGATCCGCGACGATGTGACGGTGTGCGCGGTGGTGCTGACCGGCGCCGGCGGGCATTTTTGCGCCGGCGGCGATATCCGCGCGATTGCGGCCGGGCAGGGCAATGCCGACGTCTTCGAAGGCCGCAACCGCATCCTGAGCATGCAGCGCTGGTTCGACGGCCTGGTGGACCTGGAGAAACCGGTCATTGCCGCCGTCGACGGCGTGGCCTTCGGCGCGGGCCTGTCGTTGGCGCTGGCCGCCGATTTCGTCCTGGCCTCGCCACGCGCGACCTTCTGCGCCGTGTTCGCGCGTCTGGGGTATGTGCCGGACCTGGGCGGCATGTATTTGCTGCCACGGGCGGTGGGCCTGGCGCGCGCCAAGGCGCTGGCATTTTCGGCCCGGGTGGTGGGCGCGCCCGAGGCGCTGGAGATGGGTATCGCGCACCAGTTGGTCGACGACCGGCCGGTGCTCGATGCCGCCCTCGAGCTGGCCGGGCGCTTCGAGCAGGCGCCGGCGGGCGCGCTGGGCATCGTCAAGTCGGTGATGAACCACGCGTTCGAGTCCGACCGCCGTACCGTTTACATGCAGGAAGCGCTGGCGCAGGCGCTGTGCCGCGAAAGCGCTTTTCATCAAGAGGCGGCGCGTCGTTTCCTCGACAAGCAGGCGCCGCTGTACCAATGGCCCCAGGAGCAACAATGACCGAGCATCCCCAAGCCGCATCCGCGCTGCTGCCGCAGCAGGAGTATTTCGCGCATCTGGCCGACGGCCGCTTCATGATCCAGCGTTCGCGCAGCAGCGGCGAATACGTGTTCTACCCGCGCGTGGCCGCGCCGCGCACCGGCGCGCAGGACCTGGAGTGGGTGGCGGCCTCGGGCCGGGGCACGGTCTATGCCACCACGGTCATGCGGGTGCGCCCGCCGGCCGCGCCTTACAACGTCTGCCTGGTCGAACTCGAGGAAGGCCCGCGCATGATGAGCCGCGTCGAGGGCATCGGGCCCGAGGACGTGCAGGTCGGGATGGCGGTGCGCGCGCGCATCATCCGCGACGACGCCGGCGAGCCGCTGGTGGTATTCGAACCGGCCGGCCCGTCCGATGCCGGCATCGGCCAGGGGAGGGCGGCACAATGATCCAGGAGCGCTTTCCGCGCGGCAAGACCGCGATCGTGGCTTGCGCCACCTATGGCATCGGCGAGTCGCCGGGTCTGTCGTCGCTGGACCTGGCGGTGCGCGCCAGCGTGCAGGCGCTCGACAGCGTGGGCTTGACGCCCGCCGATGTCGATGGCCTGTTCATCGGCCTGCCCGACGATTTCGTGTCGGGCCTGAGTTTCACGGAGTACCTCGGCATCTCGCCGCGCCTGACCGACAACAACCGCACCGGCGGTTCGTCCTTCCTGACCCACGCGATTCACGCCGCCCTGGCGCTGGAGGCGGGCCTGTGCGACGTGGCGCTCATCGCGTACGGCAGCAACCAGCGCAGCGGGGCGGGCAAGCTGGTCAGCTCGATGCGTCCATCTCCCTACGAGGGGGCATACAAGCTGGCGCGCCCGGTGGGGGCATACGCGCTGGCGGCGTCGCGCTACGCGGCCCAGTATGGACTGCAGAAAGAGCAGCTGGGCGCCGTGGCGCTGGCGGCGCGGCAGTGGGCGCAGAAGAATCCCGAGGCCTACATGCGCGCCCCGCTGACCATGGACGAATGCCTGGCGTCGCGCCTGGTATGCGACCCGTTCTCGGTGCGCGACTGCTGCCTGGTCACCGATGGCGCCGCCGCCGTGGTGATGGTGCGCGCCGATCGCGCCCGGGACCTGGCGGCGCGGCCGGCCTATCTGCTGGGCGGGGCCGCCGCGGCCTGGCACAAGGACATCACCAACATGCCGGACCTGACGGTGACCGCCGC
This sequence comes from Bordetella pertussis 18323, assembly GCF_000306945.1. NCBI lineage: Bacteria > Pseudomonadati > Pseudomonadota > Betaproteobacteria > Burkholderiales > Alcaligenaceae > Bordetella > Bordetella pertussis. The sequence continues at coordinate 1,807,434 of NC_018518.1, forward strand.
CTCGCTCAGCGGCCCGCGCGCCATGGCGCAGGCGGGCGTGACGCCGGCCGACATCGACGTGCTGGAGCTCTACGACGCCTTCACCCTGAACACCATCCTGTTTCTCGAAGACCTGGGCTTCTGCGCCAAGGGCGAGGGCGGCGCCTTCGTCGAGGACGGCCGCATCGCGCCCGGCGGGGCGCTGCCCGTCAATACCAACGGCGGCGGGCTGTCGTGCGTGCATCCCGGCATGTATGGCCTGTTCACGATGGTGGAGGCGGCCCAGCAGTTGGCCGGCGCGGCCGGCGAACGCCAGGTTGCGCAGGCCCGGCTGGCGCTGGCGCACGGCAACGGCGGCGAGCTCTCCAGCCAGGCCACGCTGATACTGGGCACCGAGGAAACGATCTGAGCACTCATGAAGTAGACAGCCATGCAGGACAAACTTTTGACGCTGGAGAACCGCCAGGTCATCGTGACCGGGGCGGGGCAGGGCATCGGACGGGCGCTTGCCAGCGCCATCGCGGGACTGGGTGGTCGCGTCGTGGCGGTCGACCTGAACGCCGACGCGCTGGCTGCCCTGCGCGAGGCGCTGGGCCACGAACGCTGCGTCACGGTGGCCGGCAACGTGGCCGATCCATCGCTGGCGCAGCAGGCGGTGGATGCGGGCGTGACGGCCTTTGGCGGCGTCAACGGGCTGGTCAACAACGCCGGCGTGACCCGTACCGCCATGATCGACAAGATGTCGATCAGCGACTGGCAGCAGGTCATCGACGTGCATCTGTCCGGGTCGTTCTATTTCCTGCAGGCGCTGGGCAGGCATTTGCTGGGCCGCGCCAAGGCGGGCGGCGATGGCGCGGGGGCGATCGTGAACATTTCTTCCGACGCCGGCCGGCGCGGCACCATCGGACAGATCAACTACGGCGCCGCCAAGGCCGGGGTGCTGGGCCTGACCATGTGCGCGGCGCGCGAATGGGCCCGGTACGGCATCCGGACCAATACCGTCGGTTTCGGCGTCGTCGAGACGCCCATGACCGAGACCATACGCGGCGAGAAATTTCGCGACACGTATCTCAGCCAGATTCCGTTGGGCCGTTGGGGCGAGGCCGATGAGGTGGTGCGCCCCGTGTGCTTCCTGCTTTCGGACGCGGCTTCCTACGTGACCGGACAGCACCTGTCGGTCAACGGCGGCTACACCATCGGACTGTGATCGTGAGCGCACTGATAGACCGATTCGAACTCGCCGAACTGCCGGCGCGGGCGCAGGCGTTTCGCCAGGACGTCCAGGCCTTTCTCAAGGCCGAATTGCCGCCGCTGCCGGCCGACCGGCGCGCGCGTTCGTGGATGGGCTTTGACGCCGGCTTCAGCCGCAAGCTGGCGGCGCGCGGCTGGGTCGGCGTGACGTTGCCGCGCGCGTATGGCGGCGCCGAGATGGACGCGTTCTCGCGCTTCGTCCTGATCGAGGAGCTGCTGTGCGCCGGGGCGCCGGTGTCGGCCCACTGGATCGCCGATCGGCAAAGCGGTCCCCAGATCCGCAAGTTCGGCAGCGAGGCGCAGCGCAGCTTCTATCTGCCGCGCATTTGCCGCGGCGAAGCCTTCTTCTGCATCGGCATGAGCGAACCGAATTCCGGCTCGGACCTGGCCAGCGTGGGGACGCGGGCCACGCGCCGTGCAGACGGCGGCTGGACGCTTTCGGGGCGCAAGATCTGGACCACCAACGCCCAGCATTGCCATTACATGATCGCGCTGGTGCGCACCTCCGGCACGCCGCAGGACCGCAATCAGGGCCTGTCGCAATTCATTGTCGATCTGTCGTTGCCCGGTGTCACGGTACGGCCGATCTCCGACCTGGCGGGCGACGCGCATTTTTCGGAAGTGTTTTTCGACGATGTGCAGCTGTCCGACGAGGCGCTCATTGGCCAGGAGGGCAGTGGCTGGGAACAGGTCACCGCCGAGCTGGCATTCGAGCGCAGCGGCCCCGAGCGCATTTATTCCAGCATGGTGCTGCTGGACGGGTGGATCCAATGGCTGCGCGGCCGTGGCGACGTCTCGCAGACGGCGGCGGTCGGCCGTTACGCCACCCACCTGGCGGCGTTGCGCAATTTGTCGCTGTCGGTGGCTTGCCGCCGGCGAGAGCCCGGTCGTGGAGGCCGCCCTGGTCAAGGAACTGGGCACCACCTTCGAACAGGAAATACCGGCTGCCATCGAGGCGGCGCTGGGCTCGGATCCGGGCGCCGATATCGACGCCGAATTGCTGCGCACCTGCGCCTATGTGAACCAGGTGTGTCCCACTTACTCGCTGCGGGGCGGCACGCGCGAGATCCTGCGCGGCATGATCGCGCGCGGCCTGGGCCTGCGTTGAAGGCGATGGAGCAGAACCGCAATGTATAGCGACGCTTTTGAAGATTTGCTGAAGGGCCGGTGCGAGCCGGCGGTGGTGCGCGCCATCGAGGCCGGCGGCGATGTCCAGGCCCTGTGGAATGCCATCGTGCAATCAGGTTTCCTGGATCTCATGGCGCCCGAGCAGGCCGGCGGCGCCGCGGCCGATCTGGCCGACGCCTTGCCCTTGTTCACGGCGCTGGGCGCTTATGCGGTGCCGCTTCCGGTGGGCCAGGCGATTGCGCTGCGCACGCTGCTGCCGGCCAGCATGGAGGTGCCCGGCGGACTGCCCAGCTTCGCGCCCGTTTTGCGTACCGGGCCGGACGGAGCGCTGCGCGCGCCGCGCGTGCCCTACGGCATGCTGGCGGGGCCGGTGCTGGGCGAGCTGGATGGCGCGCTGTGCCTGCTGGATGCGCGGGCGGCGCAGCGGCGCGACTGCGGCCTGCATGGCGAGCCGACCGCCGACCTGAGCTGGGACGCCGGCGTGCGCCAGGATGCCGTGCGCCGGCTCGATGACGCGGGCGGCGCGCCTGGCCGTCTGGCGGCCTGGGGGCGGCGCTGCATGCCGCGCTGCTGACGGGCGCGATGACTCGCTGCTTCGAGATGAGCCTGCAGTATGGCAACGACCGCACGCAGTTCGGCCGCTCCATCGGCAAGTTCCAGGCCGTTCAGCATCAGTTGGCGGTCATGGCCGAGCATGTCGCCGCCGCGCGTATCGCCACGGCAGCCGCGTTTCGCGCCGGCCTGGCGCAACCGGCCCTGCTGCCGGCGGCCATCGCCAAGGCGCGCGCCAGCGAAGCCGCGGCCCTGGCGGCGAACACCGCGCATGCCGTGCACGGCGCCATCGGCGTAACCGAGGAATACGACCTGCAGCTCTACACGCGCCGGCTGCATGGCTGGCGGCTGGCGCACGGCTCGGAAGCCTATTGGCACCAAGTGGTCGGCGCGGCATTGATGGGTAGCGGGGACGGGGCGGTGCAGTTCGTGCGCGGGCTATGACCGCCGGCACATCAACGCATTTCAACCAGGTAAACGGGGTAGGCATGCTCAACAAGACCTGCGAGTCCGCCGACGAGGCGGTCAGTGTCGTGGAAAGTGGCGCAACAATCCTGATCAGCGGCTTCGGGGACATCGGCTTGCCGTTCGAACTGTTGCATGCGCTGGCGCGCACCTCGGTCAAGGATCTCACCATCGTCTCCAACAATGCCGGGACGGGCGAACTGGGGTTGTCGCGGCTGTTCAGGAACCGCCAGGTTTCGCGCCTGATCGCTTCTTTTCCGTCGCAGCCGGAGTCGCACCATTATTTCGCCGCGTACCAGGAAGGACTGGTGGACCTGGAGCTGGTGCCGCAGGGCACGCTGGCCGAACGCATCCGCGCGGCGGGCGCCGGCCTGGCCGGGTTCTTCACGCCCACCGGCTACGGCACCGAGCTGGCGCAGGGCAAGGAGTGCCGGATGTTCAAGGGCAAGGGATATGTCTTCGAGGAAGCCCTGCCAGGCGATTTCGCCTTCATCAAGGCGCACGTCGCCGATGCCTACGGCAACCTCCGGTATCGCCGCGCCAGCCGGACTTTCAATCCCATCATGGCCATGGCGGCGCGCACGACCATCGCCGAGGCCAAGCAGATGGTTCCCGTCGGCAGTATCGATCCCGACGACGTCCATACGCCCGGCGTATTCGTCGACCGGATAGTGGAGGTGCGAGATGAGTAAGGGTTGGTCGAATGATGAGATCGCCGCCCGGATAGCGGTGGATTTGCCCGAACATGCCATCGTCAACCTGGGAATCGGCTTGCCCATCCTGGTTGCCAACCATATACCGGAAGGCAAGACCATTTTCTTCCACTCGGAGAACGGCATCATCGGCCTCGGTCCGGTGCCCGCGCCCGGGCAGGAAGACCCGGACATCGTCAATGCCGCCAAGAAGCACGCCACGCTCATCGCGGGCGCTTCCATCGTGCACCATGCGGACTCGTTTTCGCTGATCCGCGGCGGGCGGCTGGACTACTCCGTCCTTGGCGGGCTGCAGGTGTCCTCGGGCGGGGACATCGCCAACTGGAAGGTGCCGGGGCAAAAGGGCGGCGGTGGCGTGGGCGGGGCAATGGATCTGGCGGTGGGGGCCAGGAATGTCCTGGTCATGATGCGCCACCAGGACAAGACAGGCGCCTCGAAGCTGGTCAAGTCGTGCACGTTTCCGCTGACGGCCGTCAGCGCCGTCACGCGCGTCTATACGGAACTGGGGATATTCGAATGCGCGGGCGATGCCTTCATCGTACGCGAATCGGCGCCAGGGATCGGCAAGGACGAACTGCTGCGGAAAACGGAAGCCGCGCTGACGTTTCCGTAGTGGCGGACAAACAGGATAACAAGGAGGATAAGCCGTGAAGACCAAGATCAAAATCGTGACGCTGGCCCTGTGTGCATTTTCCTCGGCGGTGTTCGCGTCGTCGTTTCCCAGCAAGCCGATCAACCTGATCGTTCCCTACCCGCCGGGCGGCGCCGTCGATCCCATCGCGCGTCTTTACGCCGAGAAGATTTCCCAGAGCTGGGGCGTCCCGGTGATCGTCCTGAATCGCCCGGGCGCCGGCACGACGATCGGCCTGAACCAGGCCGCCAGGGCCGAGCCGGATGGCTATACCGTCGTCCTCGGCACGGCCAGCATTACCAGCAACGCGCCGCTGTACCGTTCGCTGCCCTACGACACGCTCAAGGATTTCACCTACCTCAGCATGGCGGGAATGATTCCGCTGGCGATCACAGCCAACCCTCGCACGGCCGTCAACAGCATGGACGAGCTCGTCGGTCAGCTCAAGAAGAAGCCGGGCTCGCTGACCTATTCGTCGTCGGGCAACGGAACGATCATCCACCTGGGCGGCGAGCTGTTCAAATCGCTCGCGGGCGTCGACATGGTGCATGTGCCCTACAAGGGCAGCGGCCCCTCGGTCATGGCCGGCGTGGCGGGCGAGGTCGACCTGACGTTCGACTCCGTCTTCCTGATGGACCCGCAGGTCAAGGCGGGCAAGCTGAAGTACATCGCGGTGGCAAGCGAGAAACGGCTGAAGTCGCTACCCGAGGTGCCTGCCATCGGTGAAAGTATCCTGGTTATTTCGTGACGTCGTGGGTCGGGTTCATGGGACCGGCCGGCATTCCCGCGGATATCACGGCGGCCTGGGCCAAGGAAATCGCCCGCGTGGCTGCCTTGCCGGATGTCAGCGAAAAACTGGCTACCCTGGGCGTCGAATCGGTATCCAGCACGCCGCAGCAGTTCTCCGCTTTCGTCGAGAGTGAAATCAGGAAGTGGGAGAAGGTGGTGCAGGACGCGCACATTCCCCCGGTACAGTAAGCGCGCGAGCCTTCAGCGCGGCGTGGCCGGCGGCCACGTTGTATTGCCCCACCGATCTTCGGGATTGGTACTACATCATGTAGTTGTTGGTGGGTAGGAAAAATCAACATCAGGGAGATCTGACCACTGGCTTTCAGGGGATGTGGCGTTGGCGAGACTACGCCCACGCCGCACTGTTCGGCCGGGTGGCGGCGAGATCGTGATGCACCCGGCGCATAGCAATCCTGCGGCGGCTGCGCTTCTTGCCGGCGGTGCTGCATGGATGTCACCCCCCTTCTACCCATGCTCTCAGACTCATCTATCTCATGCAAATCCCGATCAATGGCTCTGGCACGGCGGCGCCTGGCTTGGCCCGGCGTATGCGGCGCATTGTCGCTGGCGGCCTGGCTGGCGCCGGCGCAGGCCCAGAGTGCCATGGCTGCGTCCGGGCCGCAGGATGCGCCCGCCGTCAGCATACCCGTGTTAGATGTGAAGATTCAATAGGTTGTATGCATGGTTCATCCGAACCGGATTTGAGAAACTGGAAATCGCCACCCCCCCAGTTCACTCAAGGAGCCCGGCCGGATGAACACCCATAAGCATGCCCGATTGACCTTCCTACGTCGACTCGAAATGGTCCAGCAATTGATCGCCCATCAAGTTTGTGTGCCTGAAGCGGCCCGCGCCTATGGGGTCACCGCGCCGACTGTGCGCAAATGGCTGGGCCGCTTCCTGGCTCAGGGCCAGGCGGGCTTGGCCGATGCGTCCTCGCGCCCGACGGTCTCGCCCCGAGCGATTGCGCCGGCCAAGGCGCTGGCTATCGTGGAGCTGCGCCGCAAGCGGCTGACCCAAGCGCGCATCGCCCAGGCGCTGGGCGTGTCAGCCAGCACCGTCAGCCGCGTCCTGGCCCGCGCCGGTCTGTCGCACCTGGCCGACCTGGAGCCGGCCGAGCCGGTGGTGCGCTACGAGCATCAGGCCCCCGGCGATCTGCTGCACATCGACATCAAGAAGCTGGGACGTATCCAGCGCCCTGGCCACCGGGTCACGGGCAACCGACGCGATACCGTTGAGGGGGCCGGCTGGGACTTCGTCTTCGTGGCCATCGATGACCACGCCCGCGTGGCCTTCACCGACATCCACCCCGACGAGCGCTTCCCCAGCGCCGTCCAGTTCCTCAAGGACGCAGTGGCCTACTACCAGCGCCTGGGCGTGACCATCCAGCGCTTGCTCACCGACAATGGCTCGGCCTTTCGCAGCCGCGCCTTCGCCGCGCTGTGCCATGAGCTGGGCATCAAGCACCGCTTTACCCGACCTTACCGCCCACAGACCAATGGCAAGGCCGAACGCTTCATCCAGTCGGCCTTGCGTGAGTGGGCTTACGCTCACACCTACCAGAACTCCCAACACCGAGCCGATGCCATGAAATCCTGGCTACACCACTACAACTGGCAGCGACCCCACCAAGGCATCGGGCGCGCTGTACCCATCTCCAGACTCAACCTGGACGAATACAACCTATTGACAGTTCACAGTTAGATGGCTGGCCCGTCGACGATGAAAACGGCTGGACAACGATAGATCTCGATGGCACGGCCATCGACGATGGCTGGACCCACATCGATATTCCGCGTCCCGAGCTGGACGGCGCTCCCGTCGATAGCGAGGACGGCCGGTTGCCTTCGCCGCCCGAAGAGGCGCCTCAGGCGGGGCCCGACGCGTCCAAGCAGCGGCCGGAGGGCCTGCCCGCGCCCGATGCCAATCCCCAACCCGATGCAAAGCCCGGAGCTGAGATGAAACCCCGGCCTGGGGTGGAACCCGGACCTGAGGCGGAACCTGGTCCGCAGGGGCAGCCTGGCCCCCAGCCTGGAGCCCGGCCGCAGGACGAGCCGCACGCGCAGCCGCTGCCGCCCGCCGGCAACCCCGGCGCTGGGATTTACATGCCCCGCAGCGGCATCTTGACCGCACCGGTTCTGGCCGTGCTGGGCACGGCCAGTGCGCCGCAAGGTATCTGGCAGGCAGAGATGAACGCCCTGAGCAAGCGCATGGGTGAATTGCGGCTTACGCCGGCAGCCGGCGGCGTGTGGGCACGCTCGTTCGCGCAACGCCAACGCCTGGACAATCAGGTGGTGGACAGGTTCACCCAGACCGTGGGCGGGATCGAGATTGGCGCCGACACGGCCTTGCCGGCGGCCGAGGGGCGCTGGCATGTAGGCGCGGTGGCCGGCTACAGCCGTGCGCGCCGCAAGCTGGCGCACAGCGCCCGTGGCAACAGCGACAGCCTGCATGTGGGCGCCTATGCGACGTATATCGGCGACGGCGGCTTCTACCTCGACGGGATTGTGCGGGTGAACCGCTACGAGCACGATTTCAGGGCTGACGGCCAGCGCGGCGCGCGCGTGACGGGCAAGTATCGCGCCAATGGCATCGGGCTGTCGCTGGAGACCGGCAGGCGTTTCACATGGGCCGGCGACTGGTTCGTGGAACCGCAGGTCGAAGTGGCGTTGTTCCGTTCGGGCGGGGCAGACTACATGTGAACTGTCAATAGGTTGTATTCGTCCAGGTTGAGTCTGGAGATGGGTACAGCGCGCCCGATGCCTTGGTGGGGTCGATGCCAGTTGTAGTGGTGTAGCCAGGATTTCATGGCATCGGCTCGGTGTTGGGAGTTCTGGTAGGTGTGAGCGTAAGCCCACTCACGCAAGGCCGACTGGATGAAGCGTTCGGCCTTGCCATTGGTCTGTGGGCGGTAAGGTCGGGTAAAGCGGTGCTTGATGCCCAGCTCATGGCACAGCGCGGCGAAGGCGCGGCTGCGAAAGGCCGAGCCATTGTCGGTGAGCAAGCGCTGGATGGTCACGCCCAGGCGCTGGTAGTAGGCCACTGCGTCCTTGAGGAACTGGACGGCGCTGGGGAAGCGCTCGTCGGGGTGGATGTCGGTGAAGGCCAAGCGGGCGTGGTCATCGATGGCCACGAAGACGAAGTCCCAGCCGGCCCCCTCAACGGTATCGCGTCGGTTGCCCGTGACCCGGTGGCCAGGGCGCTGGATACGTCCCAGCTTCTTGATGTCGATGTGCAGCAGATCGCCGGGGGCCTGATGCTCGTAGCGCACCACCGGCTCGGCCGGCTCCAGGTCGGCCAGGTGCGACAGACCGGCGCGGGCCAGGACGCGGCTGACGGTGCTGGCTGACACGCCCAGCGCCTGGGCGATGCGCGCTTGGGTCAGCCGCTTGCGGCGCAGCTCCACGATAGCCAGCGCCTTGGCCGGCGCAATCGCTCGGGGCGAGACCGTCGGGCGCGAGGACGCATCGGCCAAGCCCGCCTGGCCCTGAGCCAGGAAGCGGCCCAGCCATTTGCGCACAGTCGGCGCGGTGACCCCATAGGCGCGGGCCGCTTCAGGCACACAAACTTGATGGGCGATCAATTGCTGGACCATTTCGAGTCGACGTAGGAAGGTCAATCGGGCATGCTTATGGGTGTTCATCCGGCCGGGCTCCTTGAGTGAACTGGGGGGTTGGCGATTTCCAGTTTCTCAAATCCGGTTCGGATGAACCATGCATACAACCTATTGAATCTTCACAACTACACGGCCAGCAATGGCGTGCGCGTCGACGTGGCAAGCACCAAGTCGTTGCTGGGCCGGGCAGGCCTGCAGGTGGGACGCAAGCTGGATCTGGGCAACGGCAAACTGGTGCAGCCGTACGCCAAGCTGAGCTGGTTGCAGGAGTTCGATGGCGTGGGCAAGGTGCGCACCAACGATATCGGCCATGACGTCAAACTGCGGGGCGGGCGCGCCGAACTCGACTTGGGCGTGGCCGCGGCGCTTGGCAGGCACAGCAGCCTGTTTGCTTCGTACGAGTACAGCAAGGGCAGCCGCTTGACCATTCCGTGGAGCTTTCACGTCGGCTATCGATACGCCTGGTAAGCCAAACGCGTCGTGCCACCGCGCGCCGGAACACCCGGCGCGCGGTTTTTTTTGCCGCCGGGCCGCCCCAAGGCAAAAAAGCCCCCTCGGGGGGCAGCAAGCCCGCATAGCGGGCGCAGCGTGGGGGCACTACTTTGCCGCTGGGCCGCCCCAAGGCAAAAAGCCCCCTCGGGGGGCAGCAAGCCCGCGTAGCGGGCGCAGCGCGGGGGCTTCTTTCTCCGTTGGCTCAGTGCAGGGGCTGGGTGCGGATCAGGCCGACCGCGATGCCTTCGAGCGCGAATTCGTCGGTGTTGGCCACGACGATGGGAGCAAAGTCGGGGTTCTCGGGCAGGAGCTCGATGCGGCCGTTCTGGCGCTGCAGGCGCTTGACCGTGACCTCGTCGCCCAGACGGGCCACCACGATCTGGCCGTTGCGGGCCTCGGCGGCGCGCTTGACGGCGAGCAAGTCGCCTTCGAGGATGCCGGCGTCGCGCATGCTCATGCCGCGCACCTTCAGCAGGTAGTCGGGCGTCTGGGCAAACAGCCCGGGATCGACGCCGACCTCGCGCTCGACGTGCTCGCTGGCCAGGATGGGGCTGCCTGCCGCCACGCGGCCCACCAGCGGCAGCACGAGCTGCGCCAGCAGCGGATGCGTAAGCTGGGCCGAGGGCGTTGCGCTGTCCGGCACCTTGAGACGGATGCCGCGGGAGGCGCCAGCGGTCAGTTCGATCGCGCCCTTGCGCGCCAGCGCCTTGAGATGGTCTTCGGCGGCGTTGGGCGACCGGAAGCCAAGCGCCTGGGCGATTTCGGCCCGGGTGGGCGGAAAGCCGGTGCGCGCCACGGTCTGGCGGATGAGATCGAGGATTTCCTGCTGGCGTTCCGTGAGTTTGGTGGCCATGGCGATGACCCGCTTTTGCGGACTGTATGGATATACAGCGCCATTCTGGAGGACCCACGGGAAAAAAGCAAGCCGCAAAAGAAAAGCGGAGCCATGGGCTCCGCTTCTCGATGCCGGCCGTGCCGTGCCTACTTCAGCACCGCGGCGATGCCGGCCGCGACCGCGTCGATGTTGCGGCTGTTGAGCGCGGCCACGCAGATGCGGCCGCTGGAGACCGCGTAGATGCCGTGCTCTTCGCGCAGGCGATCGACCTGGGCGGCGGTCAGGCCCGAGTACGAGAACATGCCGCGCTGCGCCAGCACGAAGCTGAAGTCCTGCGCCACGCCCTGGGTCTTGATCTTCTCGACCAGCTCCTTGCGCATCAGGCGGATGCGGTCGCGCATGCCGGCCAGTTCATTTTCCCAGAGCGCGAACAGCTCGGGTGTGTTCAGGACCGTGGACACCACGGTGCCGCCGTGGGTGGGCGGGTTGGAGTAGTTGGTGCGGATCACGCGCTTGAGCTGGCTGAGCACGCGGGCGGCCTCGTCCTTGCTGCCGGCCACCACGGTCAGGGCCCCGACCCGCTCGCCATACAGCGAGAAGGACTTGGAGAACGACGAGCTGATGAACATGGTCAGGTCGAGCGCGGCGAACATGCGCACCACGGCGGCGTCCTGCTCCAGGCCTTCGCCGAAGCCCTGGTAGGCGATGTCGAGGAACGGCACCAGGTTGCGCGCCTTGACCACGGCGGCGATCTGTTCCCACTGTTGCGGCGTGGGATCGACGCCGGTCGGGTTGTGGCAGCAGGCGTGCAGCACCACGATGGTCTGTTCGGGCGCGGCCTGCAGGGCGGCCAGCATGGCTTCGAAGTTCAGGCCATGGGTGGCGGCATCGTAATAAGCGTAGGTCTCGACCGGGAAGCCGGCGCGCTCGAACAGGGCGCGGTGGTTTTCCCAGCTGGGGTCGCTGATGAGGACCTTGGACTGCGGCAGCAGCTGGCGCAGGAAGTCGGCGCCGATCTTCAGCGCGCCGGTGCCGCCCAGGGCCTGCGCGGTCAGCACGCGGCCTTCGGCGGCCAGCGGCGAGTCGGCGCCCAGCAGCAGCGCCTGCGCACCCTTGTTGTACCCCGCGATGCCTTCGATCGGCAGATAGCCGCGGGCGGCGGCGGCTTCGATGCGGGCCACCTCGGCCTTGCGCACGGCCTGAAGCAGCGGGATGCGGCCTTCGTCGTCGTAGTACACGCCCACGCCCAGGTTCACTTTGCCGGGACGGGTATCGGCGTTGTACTGTTCGTTCAGGCCAAGAATGGGGTCGCGCGGCGCGAGTTCGACGGAAGCGAAAAGAGTGCTCATGGGTGTAGGGAAGGGTGGGTGGACGCGGTAGGAAGGGCTGTGGATAATGGGGGGTTTACCCTGAGAGACAGTCTATCATGACCGCTCCTGGATTCGTCGAATTCCCCGATAGCCCGTTTCACCTCTATCAGCCGTACCCTCCCGCGGGCGACCAGCCGGGAGCGATCGACGCGTTGACCGAGGGCGTCTCGGACGGCCTGATGTTCCAGACGCTGCTGGGCGTGACGGGCTCGGGCAAGACCTACACCATGGCCAACATGATCGCCCGCCTGGGCCGTCCGGCCCTGGTGCTTGCGCCCAACAAGACCCTGGCCGCCCAGCTGTACGCCGAAATGCGCGAATTCTTCCCCCGCAACGCGGTGGAGTATTTCGTGTCGTACTACGACTATTACCAGCCCGAAGCCTACGTGCCGACCCGCGACCTCTTCATCGAGAAGGATTCGTCGATCAACGAGCACATCGAGCAGATGCGCCTGTCGGCCACCAAGAGCCTGCTGGAGCGCCGCGATACGGTCATCGTGGGCACCGTCTCGTGCATCTACGGTATCGGCAATCCGGGCGACTACCATGCCATGGTCCTGATCCTGCGCACCGGCGACCGGATTTCCCGGCGCGAGGTGCTGGCGCGGCTGGTGGCCATGCAGTACACCCGCAACGACGCGGACTTCACGCGCGGCGTCTTCCGGGTGCGCTGCGAGACCATCGACATCTTCCCGGCGGAAAGCCCCGAGCTCGCGCTGCGCCTGACGCTGTTCGACGACGAAATCGAGTCGCTGGAGCTGTTCGATCCCCTGACCGGGCGCGTGAGGCAGAAGCTGCCGCGCTTTACGGTATACCCGGGCTCGCACTACGTGACGCCGCGCGAAACCGTGCTGCGCGCGATCGAGACCATCAAGGAAGAACTGCGCGAGCGGCTGGCCCAGCTGATCGCCGACGGCAAGCTGGTGGAGGCGCAGCGGCTCGAACAGCGCACCCGCTTCGATCTGGAAATGCTGCAGGAGCTGGGCTTTTGCAAGGGCATCGAGAACTATTCGCGGCACTTGTCCGGCGCGGCGCCGGGCGAGCCGCCGCCCACCCTGATCGATTACCTGCCGGCCGACGCGCTGATGTTCATCGACGAAAGCCACGTCACCATCGGGCAGCTCGGCGGCATGTACCGTGGCGACCGTTCGCGCAAGGAAACCCTGGTGCAGTATGGCTTCCGGCTGCCGTCGGCGCTGGACAACCGGCCCCTGCGCCTGGAGGAGTTCGAGGCGCGCATGCGCCAGTGCGTGTTCGTGTCGGCCACGCCGGCCGCCTACGAGCAGGAGCACGCCGATAACGTGGTCGAGCAGGTGGTGCGGCCGACCGGGCTGGTCGATCCGATCGTCGAGGTGCGTCCGGCGCACACCCAGGTCGACGACCTGCTGGGCGAGATCCACAAGCGGGCGGCGCTGCAGGAGCGCGTGCTGGTCACGACGCTGACCAAGCGCATGGCCGAGGACCTGACCGACTTCCTGTCCGAGCACGGAGTGCGGGTGCGCTACCTGCATTCGGACATCGATACCGTCGAACGGGTGGAAATCATCCGCGACCTGCGGCTGGGCGTCTTCGACGTGCTGGTGGGCATCAACCTGCTGCGCGAGGGCCTGGATATCCCCGAGGTGTCGCTGGTGGCCATCCTGGATGCCGACAAGGAAGGCTTCCTGCGATCCGAGCGCAGCCTGATACAGACGATAGGCCGGGCCGCCCGCAACCTGAATGGCCGGGCCATTCTCTACGCCGACCGCATAACCGACTCGATGCGGCGTGCCATCGACGAGACCGAGCGGCGCAGGGCCAAGCAGATCCAGCACAACACCGACCACGGCATCACCGCGCGCGGGGTCAGCAAGGCCGTGCGCGAACTGATCGATGGGGTGATGGCGCCGGCCGGCCATGACGCGCTGGAATCCGCCGTGCCCGCCGAGGTGCTGACCGACGAGAAAGCCATGGCGCGCGAGATCCGGCGCCTGGAAAAGCTGATGATGGATCACGCCCGCAACCTGGAATTCGAGCAGGCCGCCGCGGCACGCGATGCGCTCAACGCTCTCAAGAGTCGGTTGCTGCTTGATGGCGTAGGTTGGTCTGGTTAAACGTGTGAAAGACGGAAATTAGCGGAGAAAATTCGCTCGTTACAAACAGGCTGGCGCGTTCTTGCGGCATAGCGGCAAAAGCGTTACACACTCGTCGTGAAAAGGCGCTCTAAAACCTCATGTATTTTCTTGAAAATCAAATTAATTGCATGATTTAAAAGGGAAAAATTATTTTTCCGCGGCACTGCTCCGGAATGGTGAAACTGCAAAAAATACTTGCTATATTCCGGGTTTTCCCGCACACTTACACCCATGATGACCAAGGTACTTTTCGTTTGCATGGGCAATATCTGTCGCTCGCCGAGCGCAGAAGGTGTCTTCCGCTATCTGGTGAATGATGCCGGGATGGGCGATGTCGTGCGGGTCGATTCCGCGGGCACGCATGCCTTCCACATTGGCGAGGCGCCTGACGCCCGGGCCCAGGCCGCCGCCCGCAAGCGCGGCTACGATCTCACGCACTGCGCAGCGCGTCAGGTGACGGCGGACGATTTCCGCGAATTCGACCTGATCCTGGCCATGGATTGGGACAACCTGGCTGCCCTGCAGCAGCAGTGCCCCAAGGCCTATCAGCACAAGCTGATGCTGCTGATGCGGTTTGCCAACGAGTTCGAGGAAGCCACGGTGCCCGACCCCTATTATGGCGGCCCCGAGGGTTTCGGCAAGGTGCTCGACTATCTGGAAGACGCCTGTCAGGGCGTGCTGGAACTGGTGCGCAAGCGCGCCACGCAATACCAGGCGGCCTGATCCGTCGCCGTCCGCGGCGCTGGGGCAAGTGGGGGGATCCGCAATGGGTCCGTACCCCAAAATGAGAAAACCGCGCGACTGCGCGGTTTTTTCCGACCGAGATACTTAGCGTTTTACTCGGGAATTTGCTATACTTGACCCAATTACTCGGGTATTGATGCCCGGTCCAGCGCCCGATGCGTCGGGTTTTCTTCCGGATTCACAGGAAACACACCATGCGGTTAACTACCAAAGGGCGTTTCGCCGTGACGGCCATGATCGATTTGGCGATGCGGCAGCATAGCGGCCCGGTCACTCTCGCGGCGATCAGCCAGCGCCAGAATATCTCGCTCTCCTACCTCGAACAGCTGTTCGGCAAGTTGCGCCGCCACGAGCTGGTCGACAGCGTGCGCGGGCCCGGCGGCGGCTATTCGCTGGCGCGCCTGGCGCGCAATGTCACGGTAGCCGACATCATTTTCGCGGTCGACGAACCCCTGGACGCCACCAGCTGTGGCGGCAAGCGCGATTGCACCAGCGGCAACGACGGCAAGCCGGGCAAGTGCATGACCCACGAACTGTGGACCACGCTGAATCGCAAGATGGTCGACTACCTGGACTCGGTCTCGCTGCAGGATCTCGTCGATCAGCAGCGCGTGCGCCAGTTGCAGGAAGCGGCCAACCAGGCGCAGGGCTGTTCGGCCGTGCGCGTGAACCGGTCGACGCCCGTCGCCGCCAACGCCACCGCATAAGTTAGGAGCAGTACAACATGAGCAATCGCCCCATCTACCTGGACTACTCGGCTACCACGCCGGTCGACCCGCGCGTGGTCGAGAAAATGATTCCCTGGTTGTACGAGAGTTTCGGCAATCCGGCCTCGCGCAGCCACGCCTTTGGCTGGGAAGCCGAGGACGCGGTCGAGAAGGCCCGCGAGGAAGTTGCCAAGCTGGTCAACGCCGATCCGCGCGAGATCGTCTGGACTTCCGGCGCTACCGAGTCGGACAACCTGGCCATCAAGGGCGCGGCGAATTTCTACGCCGAGCGCGGCAAGCACATCATTACCGTCAAGACCGAACACAAGGCGGTGCTGGATACCTGTCGGGAGCTCGAACGCCAGGGCTTTGAAGTGACCTACCTGGATGTCCAGGACGATGGTCTGCTCAGCCTCGATGCGTTCAAGGCTGCGCTGCGCCCGGATACCATCCTGGTGTCGGTGATGATGGTCAACAACGAGATCGGCGTCATCCAGGACATCGCCGCGCTGGGCGAGATCTGCCGCGAGAAGGGCATCATCTTCCACGTGGACGCGGCCCAGGCCACCGGCAAGGTCGAGATCGACCTGCAGAAGCTGAAGGTGGACCTGATGTCGTTCTCGGCGCACAAGACGTACGGCCCCAAGGGCATCGGCGCGCTGTATGTGCGGCGCAAGCCGCGCGTGCGCATCGAGGCGCAGATGCACGGCGGCGGCCACGAACGGGGCTTCCGGTCGGGCACGCTGGCCACGCACCAGATCGTCGGCATGGGCGAGGCGTTCCGCCTGGCGCGCGAGGAAATGGGCACCGAGAACGAGCGCGTGCGCATGCTGCGCGACCGCCTGCTGGCCGGCCTGACGCAGATCGAGGAAGTGTATGTGAACGGCAGCATGGAGCACCGCGTGCCGCACAACCTGAACATCAGCTTCAACTATGTCGAGGGCGAGTCTCTGATCATGGCGATCAAGGAGCTGGCCGTTTCCAGCGGTTCGGCCTGCACGTCGGCCAGCCTGGAGCCGTCCTATGTGCTGCGCGCGCTGGGCCGCAACGACGAGCTGGCGCACAGCTCCATCCGCTTTACCCTGGGCCGCTTCACGACCGAACAGGAAATCGACTTCACGATCGAACTGATCAAGAGTCGTGTCGGCAAGCTGCGCGATATGTCGCCGTTGTGGGAAATGGCCCAGGAAGGCATTGATCTGAATTCCGTGCAGTGGGCCGCGCACTGAGCGCCCGCGCCGACCAAATAGTGGAGAAACATCATGGCTTACAGCAGCAAAGTTCTGGATCACTACGAAAACCCCCGCAACGTCGGCTCGTTCGACAAGGGTGACGACTCGGTCGGCACCGGCATGGTCGGCGCGCCCGCCTGTGGCGACGTGATGAAGCTGCAGATCAAGGTCAACGAGGCCGGCGTCATCGAGGACGCGCGCTTCAAGACCTACGGCTGCGGCTCGGCGATCGCCTCCAGCTCGCTGGTGACGGAGTGGGTCAAGGGCAAGACGCTGGACGAGGCGATGAACATCCGCAACACCCAGATCGCCGAAGAACTGGCCCTGCCGCCCGTGAAGATCCACTGCTCGATCCTCGCCGAGGACGCGATCAAGGCTGCCGTGCAGGACTACAAGACCAAGCACGGGGCCGAGACGCCCGAGGCCGTCGCGGCGAACTGACATGGCGGTTACGTTGACTCAATCGGCCGCCAACCACGTCGGCCGCTACCTGCAAAAGCGCGGCAAGGGCATCGGCCTGCGCCTGGGCGTGCGCACGACCGGCTGCTCGGGCATGGCCTACAAGCTGGAGTACGTCGACGAGCAGGCCGCTGACGACGTGGTGTTCGACAGCTTCGGGGTCAAGGTTTTCATCGACCCCAAGAGCCTGGCGTACCTGGACGGCACCGAGCTGGATTACGCGCGCGAGGGCCTGAACGAAGGGTTCAGGTTCAGCAACCCCAACGAGAAGGCGACCTGCGGCTGCGGCGAGTCGTTCACGGTGTAGTCTTGGCGGCAGACGACCATTTCAGCCTGTTCGGCTTGCCGACCCGGTTTGCGTTGGATCCGGTCCAGCTCGAACAGGCCTGGCGCGCCGTGGCGGCGCGCGTGCATCCCGATCGTTATGCCACGGCCAGCGCCGCCGAGCGCCGGGTCGCCATGCAGTGGGCGGCGCGCGCCAACGAGGCCTACCGGCAGTTGCGCGACCCCATGCTGCGCGCCCGCTACCTGTGCGAGCAGGCGGGCGTGGACCTGCAGACCGAAAGCAATACCGCGATGGATCCGGCTTTCCTGATGCAGCAGATGGAATGGCGCGAAATGCTCGACGATGCGCGCCGCGATCCGGCCGCTTTCGCGGCCCTGCGCGCCGAGCTGGAACAGGCGCGGCTGCGGATGCAGCAGACGCTGTCGGAGCTGATCGACGAGCGCGGCGACTACCAGCAGGCCGGCACCAAGGTGCGCGAATGGATGTTCGTGGAAAAACTGGCGCAGGAGCTGAGCGCGGCGCAACCCATGCAATAGCCCTGGCTCGGGGCGGCGGCGCGTGGCGCGTCCACGCGGCGGCGGCCGGCCCGATGCGCGGCAACCGATGACCCGCTTGTGCGGTGCCGCGTCCGGCATCGCCAGGCACCAGAGATTCTCAAGCACAACATGGCTTTATTGCAGATTTCCGAGCCGGGCGATTCGCCCGCCCCGCACCAGCGCAAGCTGGCCGTGGGTATAGACCTGGGCACGACCAATTCGCTGGTGGCCGCGGTGCGCAGCAGCGTGCCCGAAGTGCTGGCCGACGCGCAAGGGCAGGTCCTGCTGCCGTCGGCCGTGCGCTACCTGGACGGCGGCGCGGTGCGAATCGGCCGCGAGGCCCTGCTGGAGCAGGCGCGCGATCCGCTGAACACCATCGTCTCGGTCAAGCGCTTCATGGGCCGCAGCGCGGCCGACGCCGTGGCCAGCGGCGCGCCGTACGAGTTCGTCGACGCGCCCGGCATGGTACGCCTGCGCACGGTCCAGGGCGATCTCAGCCCGGTCGAAGTCTCGGCGCAGATCCTGGCCGTGCTGCGCCAGCGCGCCGAAGACGTGCTGGGCGACGACCTGGTGGGCGCGGTGATCACCGTGCCGGCGTATTTCGACGACGCGCAGCGCCAGGCCACGCGCGATGCCGCGCGGCTGGCCGGCCTGAATGTGCTGCGCCTGCTCAACGAGCCGACCGCGGCGGCCATCGCCTATGGGCTGGACCAGGCCGCCGAAGGCATTTACGCGGTGTATGACCTGGGCGGCGGCACGTTCGATATTTCCATTCTGCGCCTGACCCAGGGCGTGTTCGAAGTGATTGCCACGGGTGGCGATACGGCGCTGGGCGGGGACGATTTCGACAGCGCCATCGTGGCCCATGCCTGCGCCGGCGAGGACGTGGCGGCATTGCCGGTGGCCGACCGGCGCGCGTTGCTGGTGGCCGCTCGCGCCGCGCGCGAGGCGCTGACCGACCAGGCGCAGGCGCCGTTCGAGGTGACGTTGCGAGACGGTCGCGCCATCCAGGCGACGCTGACCCGCGCGCAGTTCGAGCAGCTGGCCGAGCCGCTGGTCGGACGCACGCTGGACAGCGCGCGGCGCGCCCTGCGCGATGCCGGACTGGCGGTCGGCGACGTGCGCGGCGTGGTGATGGTGGGCGGGGCGACCCGCATGCCGGTGGTGCGCCAGCAGGTCGGCGCGCTGTTCGGCACCGAGCCGCTGACCAACCTGGACCCCGACCAGGTGGTGGCGCTGGGCGCCGCCCTGCAGGCCAACCTGCTGGCGGGCAACCGCGCGCTGGGCGAGGACTGGCTGCTGCTGGATGTCATTCCGCTGTCGCTGGGCCTGGAAACCATGGGCGGGCTGGTCGAGCGCATCATTCCGCGCAACAGCACCATCCCCGTGGCGCGCGCGCAGGAATTCACCACCTTCAAGGATGGCCAGACCGCCATGAGCGTGCATGTGGTGCAGGGCGAGCGCGATCTGGTGTCCGATTGCCGCTCGCTGGCGCGCTTCGAGCTGCGCGGCATTCCGCCCATGGTGGCGGGCGCGGCGCGCATCCGCGTCACGTTCCAGGTCGATGCCGATGGCCTGTTGAGCGTGACGGCGCGTGAGCAGAGCACCGGGGTCGAGGCGGCGGTAGCGGTCAAGCCCTCGTACGGCCTGTCCGATGACGAGATTGCCCGCATGCTGGCCGATAGCGTCACCCAGGCCGACAGCGACGCGCGCGCGCGCATGCTGCGCGAGCAGCAGGTCGAGGCGCGCCAGCTGGTGGAGTCGGTGGGCGCGGCGCTGGCCGCCGATGGCGACCTGCTGGATCCGGCCGAGCGCGCCACCGTGGACCAGCGCCTGCAGGCGGCGGCGCAGGCGCAGTCGCTCGACGACGTCGAAGCCGTTCGGGCCGCGGTGCAGGCGCTTTCGGATGCCACAGAAGAATTCGCCGCGCGGCGCATGGACCGCAGCATCCGCTCCGCGCTGGCCGGCCGTAAACTCGATGAACTCGCCTGACTGGACACCATGCCGAAACTAACTGTATTGCCTCACCCCGACGTCTGCCCGGAGGGTGCCGTCATCGAGGACGCGCCCAAGGGCGTGTCGATCTGCCGGGTGATGCTGGATAACCATATCGAAATCGAACACGCTTGCGAGCTGTCCTGTGCCTGCACCACCTGCCACGTGGTCGTGCGCCAGGGTTTCAATTCGCTCGAGGACGCGACCGACGACGAAGAGGACCTGCTGGACAAGGCCTGGGGCCTGACCTCGACGTCGCGCCTGTCGTGCCAGGCGCTGATCGGCGAGGAAGACCTGACCGTGGAAATCCCGAAATACACGATCAACCACGCCAAGGAGCAGCACTGATGAAGTGGACCGACATCTACGAGATTGCCGCCGCCCTGGCCGATACGCACCCCGACGCGGATCCGCAGACCGTGCGCTTCACGCAGTTGCGCGAGTGGGTGCTGGGCCTGCCGGGTTTTGCCGATGATCCCGCGCATTGCGGCGAGAAGATCCTCGAGGCCATCCAGATGGCCTGGATCGAGGAAATGGACTGAGCCGCCGGCCGGCGCGCCGCCCGGACAAGGGCCCCGTCATGGACGGGGCCCTTGTCGTTTCGGGGCCGCGCGGCCGGGGTATCATCGGTCCTGGCATTTTGCTTTCAACCGGACCGATCGCCCCATGACGACTGCTTCCCTGCGCTTCGGCCTTGCCGCCAATCGCCTGCACCACGAAACGCCCGACGCGGCCCTGTTTACCTGGCTGCGCGCCTGCTCGGCCACGATCCGCGAGATGGGCATCCAGTTGCATACGGTGGGCCGCACGCACGATGCGATCGTGCGCGAGGGCATGCTGCAGGGCTACAGCGGACTGGTGCGCTATCCGTATGGGCGCGAGGGCGGCCTGATGAAGCTGGTGGCGCGCGTGACCGAGGGCCGCGATGGCGACGCCCCGTTCGATGGCGCCATCTACCTGATCGACCCGGTGGACCCGTCGTCGATCTTTCCCGAGGCGCTGGCACTCAAGCGCCAGTGCATCACGCACGGCCGGCCGTTCATCTCGACGCTGGCGGGCGCCATCGAGTGGATCGAGGTCGAGCGGGTGCTGGCCGGCCTGGCGCCGGACGCCACCGCGGCGCGGCTGTTCGATTTCACCGGCCAGACCCTGGCCTTGATTTCCCACGATGCGCTCAAGGAAGATATGGTGGCGTTTGCCGCCGAGCATTTCGACCTGCTGTCGCAGTTCGCGCGGCGCGTGGCCACCGGCACGACCGGCGGTCTGCTCAATGACCTGGCCTGGTCGCGCGGCTGGCCCAAGGATCGCCCGTGGGTACACCGCTACCTGAGCGGGCCCTTGGGCGGCGACGCGCAGATCGCCGAACTGGTGCTGGAGCATCAGTGCCAGCGCGTGATCTTCTTCGAGGACCCGCACGTGGCGCGCCAGCACGAGGCCGATATCCAGTTGCTGGAGCGGGCCGTGCGCGTGGTGACCGCCTCGGCCACCTGCGCTACCTCGCCGTCGGTGGCGCGCCGCTGGGCCCAGGCGGTACAGCGCCGGCAGGCCGGCCGCGCCTAGGTCGCGCGCGGCCCGGACGGCCTCAGGCGCCGGTGAAGCGGGGCGGGCGTTTGGCCAGGAAGGCCTGCACGCCTTCGGCGAAGTCGGCGCGTCCGGCCGCCGCCAGGAAGGCGGCGGCTTCATCCTCGAGCTGCTGTTCCAGCGATGTGGCTGGCGCCTGGCGCAGCAGGCGCTTGGCGGCGGCCACGTCGTGCGGCGCATGGGCGGCCAGTTCGCGCGCATAGGCCAGCGCCTGGTCGGCCCGCTCGGCTGCCGGCGCCACGCGATCGACCAATCCCCACTGCAGCGCCTGCGCGGCGTCGATGGGTTCGGCGCGCAGCAGCAGCGCCAGCGCGCGGCGGCGGCCCAGCAGATGGGCCAGCGCATGGGTCATGCCGGCATCGGGCGTGGCGCCCAGTTTCAGGTAGGCCGTGACCAGCCGCGCGTCGTCGGCGGCGATCGCCAGGTCGCAGGCCAGCGCCAGGGACAGGCCCGCGCCGGCGGCCACGCCGTGCACATCGGCCAGCCACAGCTGGTCCATGGCGGCGATGCGCGCCACGCAATCGTTGAGCGGCGTGAACAGCGCCCGCAGGCTGGCGCGGATCTCCTCGGGCGGGCCCTGGAACAGGGCGATGTCGCCGCCGGCGCAAAAGGCCTTGCCGGCGCCGCGCAGCAGCACCACGCGCAGCGCCGCGCGGTCTTGCAGCCAGCGGGCCGCGGCCTGCAGGTCGCGCGCCATGGCGATGTCGATGGCATTGAGCGCGGCGGGGCGGTCCAGGGTAAGGATGGCGAGCGCGCCATCGGTCTGCAAGGTCAGGGTGCCATAGCGCGGCGGCTGGTCGGCGGCGGACATGGTTCGGTCTCCGTATGGGGTAAATACCAATTCTTGATTCAAAAACCGCGATGCTATGTTGCGAACCAAGCGCTTGCTCGGTTGGGAGATCGACCCGGCTAGGTGTGAAGATTCAATAGGTTGTATGCATGGTTCATCCGAACCGGATTTGAGAAACTGGAAATCGCCACCCCCCCAGTTCACTCAAGGAGCCCGGCCGGATGAACACCCATAAGCATGCCCGATTGACCTTCCTACGTCGACTCGAAATGGTCCAGCAATTGATCGCCCATCAAGTTTGTGTGCCTGAAGCGGCCCGCGCCTATGGGGTCACCGCGCCGACTGTGCGCAAATGGCTGGGCCGCTTCCTGGCTCAGGGCCAGGCGGGCTTGGCCGATGCGTCCTCGCGCCCGACGGTCTCGCCCCGAGCGATTGCGCCGGCCAAGGCGCTGGCTATCGTGGAGCTGCGCCGCAAGCGGCTGACCCAAGCGCGCATCGCCCAGGCGCTGGGCGTGTCAGCCAGCACCGTCAGCCGCGTCCTGGCCCGCGCCGGTCTGTCGCACCTGGCCGACCTGGAGCCGGCCGAGCCGGTGGTGCGCTACGAGCATCAGGCCCCCGGCGATCTGCTGCACATCGACATCAAGAAGCTGGGACGTATCCAGCGCCCTGGCCACCGGGTCACGGGCAACCGACGCGATACCGTTGAGGGGGCCGGCTGGGACTTCGTCTTCGTGGCCATCGATGACCACGCCCGCGTGGCCTTCACCGACATCCACCCCGACGAGCGCTTCCCCAGCGCCGTCCAGTTCCTCAAGGACGCAGTGGCCTACTACCAGCGCCTGGGCGTGACCATCCAGCGCTTGCTCACCGACAATGGCTCGGCCTTTCGCAGCCGCGCCTTCGCCGCGCTGTGCCATGAGCTGGGCATCAAGCACCGCTTTACCCGACCTTACCGCCCACAGACCAATGGCAAGGCCGAACGCTTCATCCAGTCGGCCTTGCGTGAGTGGGCTTACGCTCACACCTACCAGAACTCCCAACACCGAGCCGATGCCATGAAATCCTGGCTACACCACTACAACTGGCATCGACCCCACCAAGGCATCGGGCGCGCTGTACCCATCTCCAGACTCAACCTGGACGAATACAACCTATTGACAGTTCACAGCTAGGGCCGCGCGGCCTTCGGGCCGGCCTGCGTTTGGCTTGAGCCCCGCGAACCCCCGCGGGGTTTTTTTATGGCCCGCTCAGACCGCGCCCGTGCGCGCCGTGGCCCGGGATCGAGAAAAAACGGTGACAAATCAGTGTGTTGCAGATTTGTACGTACAGGTTGTACGTATAGGATTAGAATGGCGCTTTTCCCAGCAGCTGTGTTCCCTCTGATGCATAAGCAAAGCAAATCCTACGGAGACAACCTGTCATGACTACCGAAGTTTCCCGCGTACCGTTCTACACAACCATGATGAAAGTGCCGGGCGGCCTCATGCTGCTGCCGCTGATCCTCGGATCGCTGCTGGGTACGTTCGCGCCGGACGCGCTGGCCATCGGCGGCTTTACCACCGCACTGTTCAAGAACAGCGCGCTGCCGCTGATCGCGCTGCTGATCTTCGCCACCGGCACGCAGGTCAACATGCGCACCGGCGGTCCGATCCTGGCCACGGCCGGCACCATCCTGCTGATGAAGACGCTGGTGCCGGCCACGCTGATCATCCTGCTGGGCCATTTCGTCGGCCTGGACGGCGTGCTGGGCATTTCCATCCTGGCCATGCTGGCCGCCTTCGACAACAGCAACGGCGGCCTGTGGCTCGCCTACACCGGGCAATACGGCGACAGCCGCGATCGCGGCGCCTACGTCGCCAGCGCGGTCAACGACGGCCCGTTCTTCAGCCTGCTGTTCCTGGGCGCCTCGGGCCTGGCGGATATCCCGACCATCGCACTGGTGGCGGCGCTGGTGCCGTTCCTGCTGGGCGTGGTGGTGGGCAACCTTGGACATCGAATGGCGCAACGTGCTCAAGCCGGTGCCCAACATCGTGATCCCGTTCTTCGCCTTTGCGCTGGGCACCGGCATCAACCTGGGCGCGGTGATCTCGGGCGGCATGAGCGGCCTGGTCTTGGGCCTGCTGATCAGCCCGATCACCGGCGCGCTGGTGTACTTCGGCTACCGCTACATCCTGCGCCGCGGCGGCAAGAGCGGCCTGGGCTTTGCCGCCGGTACCACCGCCGGCAACGCCATCGCCACGCCGGCCGTGGTGGCCGCCGCCGATCCGTCGTTCCAGCCCTATGTCGCGACCGCGACCGCCCAGGTGGCCGCGTGCGTGCTGATCAGCTCCATTCTTGCGCCGGTGCTGGCGTCGTACTTCCTCAAGCGCGCCGGCGAACTCAAGCCGGTGGAGCAGGAGCCGCAGGACGAGCGCACCGGCCAGCCCGCCGAAGTGAGCCTCTGAATGGGCGGGCCGTACATAGGCATCGTGGCCGACGATCTGACCGGGTCGGGCGACACCGCGGTGCAGTTCGTGCGGGCCGGCTGGGCGACCCAGCTGTCGGTGGGCGGCGCCGAGCAGGCGCTGGCCGATCCGGCCGTGCGCCAGGCCGAGGTGCTGGCGGTCACGACGCACAGCCGCCCCTTGGCGGCGGCGGATGCCGCCGCCGTGGTGCGCGGCGAGGTCGAGAGGCTGCGCGCCGCCGGCGTGCAGCGCCTGTACAAGAAGGTCGATTCGACCTTGCGCGGCGCCTTCAAGGCCGAGATCGACGCCGCGCGGCTGGCTTGGGGCGAGGGTGCCATCGCGGTGGTCTGCCCGGCGTTTCCCGTCACCGGCCGCACGGTGCGCCAGGGCGTGCTGTACGTGAGCGATCGGCCGGTCACCGAGACCTCGGCCGCCACCGACCCCGTGACGCCGGTGACCGAGTCGCACATTCCCACCCTCTTGGGCTGTGCCCAGCTGGCGGCGCAGGCGGGGGAAACCCCGGCCGAACTGGCGCGGCGCATCGCCGCCGCCGCTCCGGTGGTCGTGGTCGATGCCCTGGACGACGCCGATGTGCAGCGGCTGGCGCGCGCCATCGGCGTGCTGGGCCAGCGCGCCGTGCCCGTCGGCTCGGGCGGGCTGGCCGCGCCGCTGGCGCGGGTATGGGCCGGCGGGCAGGCGGCCGGCCCGGTGCTGGTGGTCGTGACTTCGCAGCACAGCGCGGCGCGCCAGCAGGCCGCCGCGCTGCAGCAGGCCGGCGCGCGCACCTGGGCGCCGACGCTGGCGCAACTGGCCGATGACCGCAACTGGGCGGCCTGGACCGCCGAGGTCGAGGCGGCCGAGCACGGCATGCCGGCGGTCGACGCCCTGATGCTGCTGGCGCCCGAAGGGCGCCTGGCCGGGCTGGACGCAGACAGCGTCGCGCGCAGGCTGGGCGAGCTGGCCGCGCGCCTGGTGCTGGCGCACGGCGCGGCCGGCGTGGTGGCCACCGGCGGCGACGGCGCCAGCGCCGTGCTGGCGGCATTGCAGGCCAGCGGTATTGCGCTGGTCGACGAAGTCACCGGCGGCGTACCGCTGGGCACCCTGACCGGTGGCCAGGCGGCAGGGCTGCCGGTCGTGACCAAGGCCGGCGGCTTTGGCGAGCAGGATGTATTGATCCGGGCCGCGCAGGCGATCCGGGAACGGAGATTCACGAAATGACGCAAGACGCTACCCCCTCCCGCATTCCCACCCTGGCGGTGACGCTGGGCGACGTGGCGGGCATAGGCCCGGAAATCACCGCCAAGATGCTGCTCGGCCACGACGAGCTGCGCCAGCGCGCCCGGCTGCTGGTGGTCGGCGACGCCGCCGTGCTGGCCCAGGCCGTGCAGGCCGTGGGGGGCGATCCGGCGCGGGTACGCGTCATCGCGACGCCGGCCGAGGCCACCAACCAGCCCGGCAGCATCGAAGTGATCCAGGCCGGCCCGTCGCTGGCGCACGTGCCGCCGGGCCAGTTGAGCGCCGAGGCTGGCGACGGCTCGGTGCGCTACGTCACCACGGCCTGCGCGCTGGCGCGCGACGGCTTGATCGACGGTATCGTCACCGCGCCGCTGAACAAGGCCGCCATGCACATGGCCGGCCACAAATGGCCGGGCCATACCGAACTGCTGGCGCACGAGTTCGGCGTCAAGACCTTCTCGCTGGTGCTGTCGGCCGGCGACCTGTATATCTTCCACGCCACCACCCATGTGTC
Organism: Bordetella pertussis 18323; assembly: GCF_000306945.1. Classification (NCBI taxonomy): domain Bacteria; kingdom Pseudomonadati; phylum Pseudomonadota; class Betaproteobacteria; order Burkholderiales; family Alcaligenaceae; genus Bordetella; species Bordetella pertussis. The sequence continues at coordinate 1,833,893 of NC_018518.1, forward strand.
GCTGCGCCAGGCCATCGAGGATGTGAATCCGCAGCGCATGCGCGCGGTGCTGCGCCTGGCCGGCTCGTTCGCGCGCGCGCTGGGCCGCGCCGACCATCCGGTGGCGGTCGCGGGCCTGAACCCGCATGCCGGCGAGAACGGCATCTTCGGCACCGAGGACGCCGAGATCCTGGCGCCGGCGGTGACGCAGGCCAACAATGCCGAGGGCATCCTGGCGGCCGGCCCGATTCCGGCCGACGTGCTGTTTCCGCAGGCCGTGCGCGGCAAGTGGAAATTCGTCATCGCCTGCTACCACGACCAGGGCTATGCGCCGTTCAAGTCGGTCTATGGCGACGACGGCGTCAACATCACGGTGGCCTGCCGGTGGTGCGCGTGTCGGTCGACCACGGCACCGCGTTCGACATCGCCGGCAAGGGCATCGCGCGAGGACAGCCTGGTGCTGGCCGCCGAGCGCGCGGCGCAGCTGGCGCCGGGTTGGCATCAAGTATGGGAAACTGCGCGCTCCACGACTGGAGGCTGATCGCATGGCGTTGTCCGCCATTGAACCCTTTGCGCTGGACCGTTCCGGCGCAACGCCCCTGCATGCGCAGGTGGCGGACGCAATCCGCAACCATATCCGCGATCACCGGCTGACCGCCGGTACCGTGCTGCCCAGCGAAGCGGCGCTGTGCCACAGCTTCGGCGTGGCGCGCAGCGTGGTGCGGCAGGCCCTGGGCGCCCTGGTGGCCGAAGGGCTGATCCGTCGCGACCCGGGCCGCGCGCCGGTGGTGGCGCCGCCGCGCGAACACCGGCGCATGGTGCAGCGCTCGGCCGGCCTGTACGAGCAGTTCGCCGGCCTGGGCGTGGCGCTGCGCACGCGCGTGCTGGCCTGCCGGCCCGCCGAGCCGCCGCCCGAGGTGGCGGCCTTCTTCGGCACGACCGAGACGCTGCTGCTGGAGCGTTTGCGCAGCGTCGACGCCCAGCCGCTGGCCTACGTGCGCACCTGGCTGCCGCGCGCGGCCATCGCCGGGTTGGCGGCGGACCACCTGCAGGACGCCTCGCTGCACCGCGTGCTGGCGCAGCGCTTCGGCCTGCGCCCGGGACGCGGCCGCAACCGCATCCGGGCCGTGGCCGCCGAAGCGGCGCTGGCGCAGGCGCTGGACGTGGCGCCAGGCAGCCCGCTGCTGATGCTGGAAGGGCAGGGGCTGGACCAGGACGGCCATCCGCTGGAGTGGTTCACCACCTGGCATCGCCCCGAGAACCTGGTGTTCGACGTGGACGTGGGGCAGGAGCGGGAAAGCGTGCAGCCCGCGCTCACCTGCGGCACGGCCGCCGTGGCGCCGCCGGCGGTGGCCGCGCCGCCGTCCGGCGCGCTGGACGCCGTCGAACAGTCGCTGCTGCAGGCGCTGCAGGCCGTGCGGCGGGCCCGCGAGGACCAGCAGGAGTAGGGCGGGCGCGCGCCATTTCGTGCCGGCCGGCGTCAACTGCTATTCTTGACGCCTTCTCCTGCCAGGTCGCCTCGCCATGTCCACCCGCATCCGCAGTCTGCATATCTATCCCGTCAAGTCCTGCGCCGGCATCGACCTGGCCGAATCGATCGTCGATCGCGCCGGCCTGGCGCACGATCGCCGCTGGATGGTGACGACGGCCGCCGGCCAGTTCATGACCCAGCGCCAGTACCCGCAGATGGCGCGCATCCGCACCGCGCTCGAGGACGGCATGCTGGTGCTGCGCGCCCCGGGCATGGAAGACTTGCGCATACCGGCCGATGGTTCGGAGCTGGCCGAGCGCACCCAGCCCGTGGGCGTGTGGCGCGATACGGTGATCGCCCGCGCCGAGCATCCGCGCAGCGCCGAGTGGCTGAGCCGCTTCCTGGGGCTGCCGTGCCGCCTGCTCAAGATCGACCTGCGGGCGGACCGCACGGCCAATCCCGAATGGGTCGATACCTGGCTGGAGCGCCACCCCGAGTGGGCCGAGGATTTCGCGGGCGACCATTTCTTCGGCTTTGCCGACGGATTTCCGCTGCTGGTGGCCAACCAGTCGTCGCTGGACGAGCTGAACGAACGCCTGGCGGCGCGCGGCCAGGCGCCGGTGCCGATGAACCGCTTTCGCGCCAATATCGTGGTCGAGGGCGACTGGCCGGCCTGCGAGGAGGACCAGACCGCCTGCATCGTGGCCGGCGGCGTGCGCATGGCGTTCGTCAAGCCGTGCACGCGCTGTCCCATGTCCAATGTGGACCAGGTCACCGCCGAGGTATACGACGAGCTCGGCCTGACGCTGACGACCTTCCGCTCGCTGGAGATCGGCGTGGTGTTCGGCCAGAACGCCATCGTCGACCGTACCGCCCCGGCGCCCTTGCGCGTGGGCGACGCGGTCGAGATCGAACTGGATTTCTAGCCCCGCGCGCCGCGGCGCGCGCGTCGGCGGCGGCAAAAAATATAGAATGTGGGTTTGCGCGGGCACAGCCGGATGCCGGGCGCATTCGAGCACGCTTGCGCGGTCCGGCCCGCGCGCCAGGAAATTTGCTATGCAACGCATCATGCTGCGGGCGAAGCTGCACCGCGTTACGGTCACCGAGGCCGATCTGCACTACGAGGGATCGTGCGGCATCGACGAAGACCTGCTGGACGCCGCCGGCATGCGCGAGTTCGAACGGATCGAGCTCTACAACGTCACCAACGGCGAACGCTTCGACACCTACATCATCAAGGCGGCCCGCGGCAGCGGCGCGATCTCGCTCAACGGTGCCGCGGCGCGGCGCGCGCAGGTCGGCGACCTGCTGATCATCTGCACCTACGGCCCGATGTCGGAAGAGCAGTCGGCCGCGCACAAGCCGCAGGTCGTGCTGGTCGACGACGCCAACCGCGTCAAGGAAATCCGTAAATTCCCGGCCTGACGGCCGTTGCGCGCGCGCCCGGCAAGGGCGCCGCGGTCACTTCCGATTCGTATCGCTATGAGTTTCCAGGTCACTATCGAACCCAGCAAGCACCAGTTCCAGGCCGAGGCCGGCCAGACGGTCCTGGATGCGGCCCTGGCGGCCGGCATTGTGCTGCCCTATAGCTGCCGTACCGGCGCGTGTTCGACCTGCAAGGGCAAGGTTGTCGCCGGCGAGGTGGATGCGGGGCCCTATCCGGCCCAGATCCTGTCGCCCGAGGACCTCGCGCAGGGCTACACGCTGTTCTGTCAGGCCAAGCCGCAAAGCGACCTGGTGGTCGAGTCCACCGAAGTGCGGCTGGCCAGCGACATCCAGATCCGCAAGCTGCCTTCGCGGGTGCAGACGATAGAGCGCGTCGCGCCCGACGTCGCGGTGCTGAAGCTGCAATTGCCGGCTTCCGAGCAGTTCCGCTACTACGCCGGCCAGTACATCGAAGTCATCCTCAAGGACGGCAAGCGCCGCAGCTACTCGATGGCCGGCGCGCCGCATACCGGCAGCCCGCTCGAACTGCATATCCGCCACATGCCGGGCGGGCTGTTCACCGACCACGTATTCGGCGCGGGCGATACCCAGATGAAAGAGCGCGAGATCCTGCGCCTGGAGGGGCCGTTCGGCTCGTTCTTCCTGCGCGAGGACAGCGACAAGCCCATCGTGCTGCTGGCCAGCGGCACCGGGTTCGCGCCGGTCAAGGCCATCGTCGAGCACATGATCCACAACCAGATCCAGCGGCCTGTCGTGCTGTACTGGGGCGGACGGCGCCCGCGCGACCTCTACCACGACGCCTTGGCGCAATCGTGGGCCGGGAGACTGCCGGGCTTTCGCTATGTGCCGGTGGTTTCCGACGCGCTGGACGAGGACGGCTGGAGCGGCCGCACCGGCTACGTGCACGAAGCGGTCATGCAGGACCTGCCCGACCTCTCTGGTTACGAAGTGTATGCATGCGGCACGCCGCTGATGGTCGACGCGGCGCGGCGCGAATTCAGCGCGCAGTGCGGCCTGCCCGCCGAGGCGTTCTATGCTGACGCCTTCACCTCGGAAGCCGATCTGGCCAAGGCCACGCCCTGAGGGCGGGCCGGCGCGGGAACCCGGGGCGGCATCCTCACACGCGGCGCGTGCAAATGGATACCGCCCTTTTTTTAATGTCATAGGCGCGCCTGGCGCGCCGGAGTAAACTGCCGGCCAGCATATTGACCGGTCATGCGGCCGCGGTGCGCAGGTCGGGCCTGCCGATCCGACCCGCACCCAGGGAGCGATTCAGGAATGAAAGTAGCGGTATTGGGCAGTGGCATCATAGGAGTCTCGAGCGCCTGGTGGCTGAGCCAGGCAGGCCACGATGTCGTGGTCGTCGATCGATGCACCGGCGCGGCGCAGGAAACCAGCCTGGCCAACGGCGCGCAGATATCCGTGTCGTACGCCGAGCCCTGGGCCAACCCGCAGGCGCCGTTCAAGCTGCTGAAGTGGATGTTCCAGGACGACGCGCCGCTGCTGTTCCGGCCGCAGCTCGATTGGCGCCAATGGCAATGGGGCCTGGCCTTCCTGCGCGAATGCCTGCCGTCGCGGCTGGCGCCCAATATCCGCGCCATGGTGCGCATGGCCGAATACAGCCGCGCCACGCTGCAGGGCATGCGGGCCGAACTGGGCATCCAGTACGACCATCTCGAGCGCGGCATTCTCAATTTCTACCGCGACCAGCGCGAGTTCGAGACCTCGCAGCGCGCCGCCGGCCTGATGCGCGACTTCGGCGTCGAGCGGCGGGTGATCAACGCCGACGAGGTGGTGGCCATCGAGCCGGCCCTGGCCCCGCATCTCCAGACCATCGTCGGCGGCGACTATACGCCCGAGGACGAAAGCGGCGACGTGCATCTGTTTACCGCCGCGCTGGCCCGACGCTGCGAGGCCGCCGGCGTCGAGTTCCGTTTCTCGACCCGGGTGACGCGCCTGCTGGGCGAAGGCGGGCGCGTGCAGGGCGTGGAGCTGATCGAACCCGACGGCCGCTACGGCCGGCTCGATGCCGACGCCTTCGTGGTGGCCATGGGCAGCTTCAGCGCGCAACTGGTGCGTCCGCTGGGCGTGCCCTGCATGGTGTATCCGGCCAAGGGCTATTCGGCGACCTTCCCGGTGCGCCCGGGCGCGCTGGCGCCGGTGGTCAGCCTGACCGACAGCAGCCACAAAGTGGTGTTCTCGCGCCTGGGCGAGCGCCTGCGCATGGCTGGCACGGCCGAACTGTCGGGCTATTCGCGCGGCCTGAATACCGGCCGCTGCGAAGCCATGACGCGCCTGGCGCGCGAACTGTTTCCCGATGCGCTCGATTTCGAGCGCGTCAGCTACTGGTCGGGCCTGCGCCCGTCCACACCTTCCAACGTGCCCCTGATCGGCCGTACCAGCGTATCCAACCTGTACCTCAATACCGGACATGGTACGCTGGGCTGGACGATGGGGGTGGGCTCTGGCCGGGCCCTGGCCGACCTGCTCAGCGGGCGGCGGCCGGAACCGGAATTTCCCTTTCTTGGTCTGTGAACCTATGAAGAAACTGCAAATGACGGGCTTTGCCCGCGCGATGCGCGCCAGCCGGCGCGCTTGTGTGCTGGGCTTGGCGATGGCCGCGATGGGCGTGGCGCAGGCCGCCGACTCGGTCGAAATCCAGGTCTGGCATACGCTGTCGGGTCCCAACAAGGCCGAATTCGAGAAACTGGCCAAGCAATTCAACAAGGAGCAGGGCGACGTCGTCGTCAAGCTGCGCGATTTCGGCAACCAGGACGACCTGAAGAAGGAGGCCGTTTCGGCCGTCAAGTCCAAGAAGGGACCGAACCTGGTGCAACTGGCGGACAACCACTCGCCGGAAGTGGTCGCCGAGCACAAGTCCATCCTGCCGCTGCATCAACTGCTGGCCAAGTACCCGGTCAAGGACCTGAACTGGTTCCTGCCGTCCACCACCAGCTTCACGCGCGACGGCAAGGGCCGCCTGCTGGCCTTCCCGTGGATGGCCGAAGTGCCGGTGATGTTCTACAACACCGCGTACTACAAGAAGGCGGGCCTCGACCCCAACAAGCCGGCGCGTACCTGGGCCGACCTGCAGGCCGAGCTGCTCAAGCTGCGCGACGTGGCCAACATCGATTGCCCGTATGCCACCAGCGACCAGGTCACGGTGCACCTGGAGAACCTGGCGCCGGTCAACAACCAGTTGTACGCCACCCTGAACAACGGTCTGGACGTCGCCAAGAAGGGCTCGCCGTCCATGCAGTTCGACACGCTGTACATGCGCCACGTCTCGCTGATGGTGAGCTGGAAGCGTTCGCTGCTGTTGACCGCGTATTCGGACGACAACAAGAGCGACCAGTTGTTCGCCAAGGGCGAGTGCGCCGTGCTTACCACCAGCTCGAGCGCGCTCGGCCAGTTCCTCAACACCCGTTCGCTGTCGTTCGGCGTGGCGCCGCTGCCGTACTACGACCAGGTCACCAAGACCGGCGGCCGGCCGTTCGTCAGCGGCTCGGCGCTGTGGGCCATGGAAGGCCATCCGCAGGCCGAGGAAAAGGCCACCGCCAAATTCCTGGCCTGGCTCTCCAAGCCCGTGATCGCCGCCGAATGGCACCAGCGCACCGGCTACCTGCCGCTGACCGAGGCGGCCTTCCGCGCTTCGGATGTGTCGTTCTACAACAAGGTGCCCGGCGCCCAGCAACTGGTCGAGCTCATGCGCAACCCGCCGGCCGCCACCAGCCGGGGCTTTCGCATCGCCAACTACGAGCGCATCGAACCGGTGCTCAACACCCAGCTGACCGCAGCCTTCGACGGCAAGACCCCGCCGGTCGCGGCGCTGAACAATGCCGCCTCGCAGGCGCGCTCGCTCGCCGCGCAACGCTGAGCGTTCAGGCGACGCAACAGACCCGGGCCGCTGGCCCGGGTTTTTTTTGGCGTACGGCGCGGTGCCTGTGCCCGCAGAGGGAGCGACACCCGCGGCCAGGGTGCCCCGCCGGAGGCACTCCGTCATGGCGCCGTGAATGCGCCTGGCGTTCAATCGCGCTTCTCGGTGCGCCGCCGCCGCGGCCTGGCCGGGGAAGCCGCCGGCGTGCCCAGTTTCGCGACCACCAGGTCGTACAGCGCCTGCGCGGCGATCGACAGCCTTTCCTCCTGCCGGCGGACGATGTAGATCTGGCGCGTCAGGCCGGGCAGCGAGATGGGGCGGATGAGCAGGCCGGGTCGTTCGAACTGGTACAGCGTGAAGGTCGGCACGACGCTGATGCCCAGCCCGGCTTCGATCATGCCCGCCACGGTCGCGAGCTGCGCGACCTCCAGTATCGTTTTCGCGACCTGCGGGCGCAGCGCCGCTTCCACCGTCTGGCGTACGCTGCTGTTGCGCGTGAGATGGATGAAAGGCCACGGCGCCAGGTGCTTGAGGGTAAGGCGCGGCTCGCGCGCCAGCGGATGGTCCTTGCGGCAGATCAGGTGGAACGTGTCGCTGCACAGCTCGCGCGCATGCAGGACCGCGGGGTCCGAGGCGCGGATGCCGCGCGAGGCAAGCGCGAAATCGGCCTGGCCGCTGCGCACCAGTTCGATGCACTCGTCGGACAGGACATCCGAGAGCATGAGTTCGATGTCGGGGTGCTCGGCGTGGAACTCATGCAGGACTTTCGGCAGCCATCCCGCCGCCAGGGAGGGAAGGGCGGCGACATGGACGCGCCCGCGCCGCAACTCGACGAAGCTGGCGATGTGCGTCATGGCGTGGCCAAGGTCGGCCAGCAGCCTGCGCGCCAGGGGCTCGAACAGCTCGCCTTCCTGCGTCAGCACCACCCGCCGCGTACTGCGATCGAACAGCTGCATGGCCAGCGTCGCCTCCAGGGACTGGATCAGTGCGCTGAATGCGGGCTGGGACAAATGGCATGCCTGCGCGGCCTTGGTGAAGTGGCGCAGGTCGGCAAGCATGACGAAGGCGCGCAATTGGCGGGTGGACAGATCGGCCTGTGGTCTCATTGATTTGAGGTATCTATTAATCAATCCAAAAAATCGATTTTTCTTATCGTACTGCCGATTCTAAACTGGCTGCCATCGTCACTTCGTGATTTCGCAATGCGTTCACTCCCTTCCCTGTTGATCGGCTGCGCCGCAGGCTTCTCGGGCGACCGTGTCGACGCCGCCGGCCCGGTGGTCGATACGCTGATCGCCCGCCTGGGCGGCGTTTCCGCCAACGGCCGAGCCTTCCTGATTTTCGAGACCCTGGCCGAACGCACCCTGGCGCTTGCGCAACTGCGCAAGCGCGCCGATGCCCAGGCGGGGTACGAGCCGCTGCTCGAGGACATGCTCGGACCGGTGCTGGCGCGCTGCCTGGCGCACGGCATACGCATCGTCAGCAACTTCGGGGCCGCCAATCCGGAAGGCGCGGCGCGCCATATCCTGCGCATGGCCGCGCGGCTGGGCTTGCGCAAGCCGCGCATCGCGGTGGTCAAGGGCGACGATGTCTCCGGCGCGCAGCATGCCGGCATGCTGGCCGAGTACCTGGGCGAGCAATACGATCCCTCCAGCATCGTCAGCGCCAATGCCTATCTGGGAAGCGAACAGATTCGCGACGCGCTGGACCATGGCGCGGAAATCGTGGTGTGCGGCCGCGTGGCGGACCCGTCGCTGACGGTGGGCCCCGCGATGTCCTATTTCGGCTGGCAAGCCGACGACTGGGACCGCATCGGGCGCGCCACCATGGCCGGGCATCTGCTCGAATGCGGCGCGCAGGTCTGCGGCGGCTACTACGCCGACCCCGGCTACAAGGACGTGCCCGGGCTGGAGCAGGTCGGCTTCCCAGTCGCCGAGATCGACGAGGACGGCCATTGCATCATCGGCAAATCCGATGGCACGGGCGGCCTGGTCGACGAGGCCACCGTCATCGAGCAGTTGCTCTACGAAGTCCATGATCCTGCCGGCTACCTGACGCCCGACGTGGTTGCCGACATTTCGCAGGCCGAGGTCCGGCGCGTGGCGGACAACCAGGTCCGGCTCACCGGCGTGCGCGGCCACCCCCGGCCGGCGGCGTACAAGGTCAACGTGTGCCTGGAAGGCGGCTGGCTGGCCGAGGGCGAGATTTCATACGCGGGCCCGCGCGCCGAGGCGCGCGCGCGCCTGGCCGCCGAGGTCGTGTGCAAGCGGCTGGCCGACCTGCGCATCCGTACCGACCTGATCGGCCGCGTGAGCATTTTCGGCGACGACGCCGGACGCCTGCTGGCCGGCGCGCCGGCGGGCGATGGCGAGGACGTGCGCTTGCGCCTGGCGGCGCACGCCGTCACGCGCCAGGACGCCATGCGCCTGACGCGCGAAGTGACCGCGCTTTACTGTTGCGGCCCGGCCGGCGGCGGCGGTGTGCGCACCACGCTGACGCCGCGGCTCGACATGGTTTCATGCCTGCTGCCGCGCGACCTGGTGCGCGCCGGATTCGAAATGGTGGATGCCGATGTCTGATGTGCTTGTTCCCCTGTTTCGCGTCGCGCACGCGCGCACCGGCGACAAAGGCGATCGCTCGAACATCAGCGTGATCGCCCGGGATCGCGCCTTGTATCCCTTGCTGGTCGAGCAGCTGACGCCCGAGGTGGTGCTGGCGCAATTCGCGCATCGGCGGCCGGCCGGGGCGCAGCGCTACCTGCTGCCCAAGCTGGGCGCCATGAACTTCGTGCTGGACGCCGTGCTCGACGGCGGCGTCAATGGCGCGCTCAACCTCGACGCGCACGGCAAGGCGCTGTCCTATTTGATCCTGAAGACGGAAATCGCCGTTCCGTCCGACCTGGTCTGCCGCCTGGCCGGTTCGCCCGGCTGAAAGCGGTCAGTCCGCTTATAACAACTCAACTGATAAGGGGCCCCCTGATGCGATACCTGAAAAGTACCTATGCAGCCGTCCTGCTGGCTATCGGCACGGCCGTGCCGCACGCGACCACCCTGGCGCAGGAAGTCAAGGTTGCGGCCGAGGCGCCATTGAGGCTGCTGGACCCGGTGGGCACGACTGCGTATATCACGCGCAACCACGCCTACATGGTCTATGACACGCTGTTTGCGCTGGATGCGCAGCTCAAGCCGCAGCCACAGATGGTAAGCACCTGGAGCGTGAGCCCCGACAAGCTGGTTTACCGCTTCACCTTGCGCGACGGGCTGAAGTTCCATGACGGCAGTCCGGTCACCGCGGCCGACTGCGTCGCGTCGATCAAGCGCTGGGCGCAACGCGACCTGACCGGCTTGCGCATGATGGCCGCCGCCAAGGAAATCACCGCCAAGGACGACAAGACGTTCGAGATCGTGCTGGAGCAACCCTTCGGCGCCGTCATCGAAGGCCTGAGCAAGGCCAGTTCGCTGCCGGCCTTCATCATGCCCAAGCGCATCGCCGATGCGCCGGCCAGCCAGGCGATCACCGAGGTGATCGGGTCCGGGCCGTTTCGCTTCGTGGCGTCGGAGTACCGGCCCGGCCTGCAGGTCGTCTACGAGCGCAACACCGACTATGTTCCGCGCAGCGAGCCCCCCAGCGGCCTGGCCGGCGGCAAGGTCGTGAACGTGGACCGCGTCGTCTGGCTGTCGCTGCCCGACATCCAGACCGAGGCCAATGCGCTGGCCAAGGACGAGGTGGACTATGTGCAGACCGTGTATCCCGACGTGGTGCAGACGCTGGAGGCCAGCAAGGATGTCGTCATCCAGAAACTGGCCAGCACGACCACGCCGACCCTGCGCCTGAACTGGCTGCAGCCGCCGTTCAACAACCAGAAGGTGAGGCAGGCGCTGCTGCATGCCGTGAGCCAGCGCGACTACATGGATGCGCAGGTCGGCGACCCCAAGGCCTATCGCGTGTGCTGGGCCATGTTCGGCTGCGACTCGCCGCTGGCCAGCACGGCGGGCGTGGTGTCCCAGGACGACGAGGCCGATCTCAACGCCGCCAAGGCCTTGCTCAAGGAAAGCGGCTACAAGAACGAGAAGGCGGTCGTGCTGCACGCCACCGACTATCCGCCCACCTCGGCCATCTCGCCTTTCACGGCGCAGATCCTGCGCTCCATCGGCATGAAGGCGGAAGTCCAGTCCATGGATTGGGCGACCTTCCTTACCCGGCGCGGCAAGCAGGACCCGGTGGAGAAGGGCGGCTGGAGCGTGGCCTACGGCAGCTGGAACACCCTGGACCTGATGTCGCCCATCGCCAACCTCAACCTCGATGGCCGCGGCAAGGAGGGATACGCGGGCTGGACCGAGAGCGCCGAGATGGAGTCGCTGCGCACGCAGTACGCGCAGGCCACTGAGCCCGCCAGCCGCCAGCAGATCGCCGCGAAGATACAGCAGCTGGCCTATGACCAGGTCTTCTATATTCCGCTGGGTACCTACAGCAATTACGCCGCCCGCCGCAGCAACGTGACGCCGCTGCTGGACGCGCCCGTGACGGTATTCTGGGGAATATCCAAGAACTGAGTCGCCGCGCGGCGCCGCCATGGCGCCGCGCAGCACGTAGGAGATCGTTTTCGTGCAAATTCTGAGGTTGCTGTTCCTGCGCCTGGCCAGCGCCATTCCCGTGGTGCTCGTGGTGGTGACGGTGGTTTTCCTGCTGGTCAGGCTGACCGGCGATCCCGCCACGATTCTCGCCGGCGACATGGCCAGCCCCGAGGTGGTCGCCAGCGTGCGCGCCGACCTGGGGCTGGACCGCCCCTTGCTGGGCCAGTATGCCCAATGGCTGTGGGATCTGTTGCAGGGCAACCTCGGCACATCCATCGTCACCAAGCAGCCCGTGGCGACGCTGATCGGCGAGCGCCTCGAATCGACCCTGGTGCTGTCGCTCAGCGCGCTGGTGGTCACGGTGCTGCTGGCGGTGCCGCTGGGCGTGCTGGCGGCCTGGCGCCACAACACGCTGGTGGACCGGGTCGTGATGATCTACGCGGTCATCGGCTTCTCGCTGCCCAGCTTCGTGGTGGGGTACCTGTTGATACTCATGTTCTCGGTCTGGCTGGGCTGGCTGCCGGTGCAGGGATACGTCAGCATCACCGACGATATCTGGCTGGCCGCGCAGCACCTGGTATTGCCCACCCTGGCGCTGGCGATCTTCTACATGTCGCTGATTTCGCGGGTGACGCGCGCCAGCGTGCTGGAAGTCCTGAACGAGGATTTCGTGCGCACCGCCAAGGCCAAGGGGGTGCCGCCGCTGCGCATCCTGTCGCAGCACGTGCTGCGCAACGCCGCGATTCCCATCGTCACCGTCATCGGCATCGGGCTGGCCTTCCTGATCAGCGGGGTGGTGATCACCGAGAGCGTGTTCAACCTGCCCGGGCTGGGCCGCCTGACCATCGACGCCGTGCTGTCGCGGGACTACCCCGTGGTCCAGGGCGTCATCCTCTTTTTCGCCTGCGTCTACATCCTGGTGAACCTGTTGATCGACATGCTGTACGTGGTCATCGATCCACGGATCCGCTACTGACGATCCGGAGACGAGGCATGACATCCATTCTTCGCCACAACAGACTGGCGCTGCTGGGAGGCGGCGTGCTGCTGCTGATGGTCGCCATCAGCGTCGCGGCTTCCTGGATCGCCAGCACGGACCCTGCGATGATGCAGCCGCGCATGCGCCTGACGCCGCCGGGAGAGGCCTTCCTGCTGGGCACCGATGCGCTCGGGCGCGACGTGTACTCCCGCGTCGTGCATGGCAGCCGCATGTCCCTGGCCATCGGCGCGCTGGTGGTCCTCATCACGATTGCGATCGGCACCCTCATCGGCCTGGTGGCCGGGGCCTCGCGCATCATGGACCGCGTCCTCATGCGGATCATGGACGGCGTCATGGCCATTCCCGGCATCCTGCTGGCGGTGGCCCTGGTATCGCTGTTCGGCGCCAGCCTGGCTTCGGTCGTGATCGCGATCGCCGTGCCCGAGATTCCGCGCGTGGTGCGCCTGGTGCGCAGCGTGGTGCTCTCGGTGCGCGAAGAGCCCTACGTCGAGGCCGCGGTCGGGCTCGGGGTGCCGTATCCCAAGGTCGTCTGGCGGCACATCCTGCCCAATTGCTTCGTGCCGCTGATCGTGCAGGCCAGCTACGTGTTCGCCGCAGCGATCCTGCTCGAGGCCGTGCTGGGCTTTCTGGGCGTGGGCTTCCCGCCCGAGATCCCCACCTTCGGCAACATCCTAGCCGAGGCGCGGCCGGTCTTCCAGCGCGCGCCGTGGGCCACCGTGGCGCCCGGCCTGCTGCTGGCCGTCACCGTGCTGGCGGTGAACCTGCTGGGCGATGGACTGCGCGACAGCCTGGACCCGAAACTCGCGAGGCGCGCAAATGACTGAGAACACACCGAAGCAACGGGTGCTGGAGGTGTCCGGCCTGGCCATCCGCGCCGGCGCGCGGACACTGGTGCAGGACGTCACGCTGAGCCTGGCCCAGGGAGAAATCCTGTGCCTGGTGGGCGAATCGGGGTCGGGCAAGTCGCTGACGGCGTCGGCCGTCATGGGGCTGCTGCCGGGCAACCTGGGCGTGGGCGCCGGCAGCATCCGGCTCGATGGCGAAGACCTGACCGCGGCGTCGCCGGCGCGCATGCAGGCGCTGCGCGGCGACCGCATGGCCATGGTGTTCCAGGAACCCATGACCTCGCTCAATCCGCTGATGCGCGTGGGACGCCAGATCGCGGAGGTGTTGCAGGTGCACCGGCCGGACCTGGGCGCCGGGCAAGTGCGGGCACGGGTGCTGGAGCTGATGGGCGATGTGCACCTGCTCACCCCCGAGGCGCTCATGGACGCCTTCCCGCATCAGTTGTCGGGCGGGCAGCGCCAGCGCATCATGATCGCGATGGCGCTGGCGCTGGAGCCTGCGCTGATCATCGCCGACGAACCCACCACGGCGCTCGACGTCACGACCCAGGTGCAGGTGCTCAAGCTGTTTCGCCAGTTGCTGGCCAAGCATTCGAGCGCGGTGCTGTTCATCACGCATGACTTCGATGTGGTGCGCGATATCGCCGACCACGTGGCCGTGATGCAGCTGGGCCGCATCGTCGAACAGGGGCCGGCCGGGCAGGTGCTGGACGCGCCCCGCCACGACTACACCCGCAAGCTGCTGGTCGCGGTGCCGAGCGGCGTGCCCAAGACGCAGCAGAACGCGTCGTCCGATGAACTGCTGTCGGTAAGCGGCCTGAACCTGGTCTACGAGTCGCGCGGCCTGCTGGGCCCGGCGCGGCGCACGCATGCCGTCGCCGATGTCGGCTTCACGCTGAAAAAGGGCGAGACCCTGGGCGTTGTCGGCGAGTCGGGCTCGGGCAAGTCCACCCTGGGGCGCTGCATCACGCGGGCGCATGCCCCCACGTCGGGCCGGATCGTCTTCGACGGCGTGGACATCGCGGGGCTGTCGGGCAAGGCGCTGCGGGCGGTGCGCCGCCGCGTGCAGATGGTGTTCCAGGATCCCTACCGGTCGCTGAACCCGCGCCGCAGGATTCTGCATGCCTTGATCGAAGGCCCGATCGAAAGCGGGGTGGACCGCAAGACGGCCTGCGCGCGCGCGGCCGAGCTGATGGCCCTGGTGGGCTTGCCGGCCGACGGCCTGCAGCGTTATCCGCACCAGTTCTCGGGCGGGCAGCGGCAACGCATCTGCATTGCGCGCGCCCTGGCGATGGAGCCCGACCTGATCGTCGCGGACGAGGCCGTGTCGGCGCTGGACGTGTCGGTGCAGGCGCAGGTGCTGGAGCTGTTCGAAGACCTCCAGAAGCGGCTGGGATTCGCCATGATCTTCATTACCCACGACTTGCGCGTGGCCGCGCAGGTCTGCGACCGCATCGGCGTGATGCAGAAAGGACGCCTGCTCGAGCTGGGCCCGGTGCGGCAGGTCATCCATGCGCCCCAGCACCCCTATACCCGCCACTTGTTCGATTCGCTGCCCGGCCGCGTGGGCCAGACGGCGGAACCCGCCATGGAGCTACAGGCATGACCAGTACTGACCAGCATATCGCCCGGGCCGGCGTCGCCGAGCTCGCCAGGGGGATCGCCCGGGGCGCGTTCACGCCCACCGAGGTGACCGACGTCTTCCTGCGTCGCATCCAGGACCTGAATCCCGCGATCGGGGCGTTCGTGGCCGTCTACGAGGACGAGGCCCGGCACGCGGCCCGCCAGGCCACGCAGGCGCTGGCGCAAGGACAGCGCCTGAGCCCGTTGCACGGCATTCCGTTCGCCGTGAAGGACATCGTCGACGTGGCCGGCAAATTCACGACCTACGGCTCGCGCACCGGCGCGGGGCGGCAGGCCGGCGCCACCGCTGAGTACGTGCGTGCGCTGCTCGATGCCGGGATGATCCTGCTGGGCAAGACGCACACCGTGGAATTCGCATTCGGCGGCTGGGGCACCAACCAGCGCATGGGAACGCCGCGCAATCCGCTGCGCGCGGACGTGCCCTGCGCGACGGGCGGATCGAGCAGCGGATCGGGGGCCGCGGTCGGCGCGCAGATGGTGCCCTTCGCGGTAGGCACGGACACCGGCGGCTCGATCCGCATTCCTTCGGCGTTCTGCGGGCTGACCGGCATGCGGCCCAGCATGGGACGCCACAGCGGCGCGGGCGTCATGTCGCTCAGCCACACCCTGGACACCATCGGACCGCTGGCGCGCACCGTCGAAGACGTGCAGATGCTCGACGACCTGTTGACCGGCAAGACCGCCACGGACACCGCGCAGCCGGGTTCGCAGGCCGTGGCGCGCGTGCGCGACGCGCGTATCGGCGTGCTCGGCGCGCAATGGCTGGGCGCCATCGAGCCCGAGGTGGCGCACGCCTATGCGCAAAGCCTGCGGGCCTTCGAGGCGATGGGCGCGACGCTGGTCGAGCTGGCGCTGCCGTTCGACCGGGAGGCGTTCGCCCAGTTGACCTCGACGCTGATCGCCTGCGAAGGCCTGCAGTTCGCCGGGAAGTACGCCCACGACCCACTGTCCGGCATGGACGAGGACGTGCGCGCGCGCTTCCTGGTGGGCGACCAGTACGATGCCGAGGCCTATGCCGGATTGCTGGGGCGCCGCAGCGCGATGATCGATACGTTCACGCAGGCGATGGCCGGCGTCAAGGCCTTGCTGATGCCCACGACGCCGTGCGTGGCGCAGCCGCTTGCGGGGCTGGAGCAGTCGCCGTACAACCCGGCGGTGTACACGCGCCTGCCGGCGTGGCTCGGCTGCTGCGCGTTGGCGGTGCCCAACGGCACGGGGGCGCACGGCTTGCCGACCTCCCTGCAGATCGTCGGCCTGCCCGAATCGGACCGGCTGGTGATGTCGCTGGGGCGCGCCTACCAGGAATACGCGTAGGGCGCGACGCGCTGCGGGCCGGCCGCTGGCCGGCCTTTTTTATGGCCATGCAGATCGCCTGGCAAGGCATGGTGCCCGATTGATCCATGCGTACATGTCGGTCTAGGCGCGCCCCGCCGGCTGCGTCACCATGCCTGGCATCCCGCGGCCGTCGCGCCGCCTTGCCAGGAAAGTCGCATGGTTCGATCGCTGTCCATAGTGTGCCTGCTGGCCGTCTTGCAGGCCTGCGCGGGCCCGCGCCCGGCCGCCGTCGCGGCCGCCTGGGACGAGGCGCCGGCCGGCCAGTACCGCTTCGACTGGCAGCTGTCGGGCGACCCGGCGGTGGCGCCGTTGCAGGTGTTCGACGATGCGCGGCGCATCTGGCTGCAGTTCGCGCCGGGCCAGCCGATACCGGCCATCTTCGCGCACGGCGCCGGCGGCGAACGCCCGGTGCCGTACCTGCGCCGCGACCCCTACATCGTCGTGGACGGCGCCTGGCCCGCGCTCAGCCTGCGCGGCGGCCGCTATGTCGCGCGCATACAGCGCAGCGGCGCGCCGACGGCGGCGGGCGCGCCGGCCGTCCGCGCCGAGGCGCCGGCCCCGGCCACGCCAGCCGCCGTCGCGGCCTCCGCCGCCGCGCTTTCGGGCCGCGCCGCCCGACCTGACCTTGCGGGCCGTGCTGGCGCGCTGGGCGCGCGCCGCGGGCTGGACGTTCGAGGCCGAACACTGGGCCCTCGACGTCGACATTCCGCTGGCGGGCAAGGCCGAACTGCCGGGTGATTTCAAGACCGCCGTGCGCGCGCTGCTGGCCGCCACCGAATT
The DNA here is from genome assembly GCF_000306945.1 of Bordetella pertussis 18323. Taxonomy (NCBI): domain Bacteria; kingdom Pseudomonadati; phylum Pseudomonadota; class Betaproteobacteria; order Burkholderiales; family Alcaligenaceae; genus Bordetella; species Bordetella pertussis. The sequence continues at coordinate 1,850,844 of NC_018518.1, forward strand.
GTCCGAGCGGCCGGCGCAGCCGTGCTTCTACGCCAACCGGGTACTGCGCGTCGTGCCGCTGGCGCAAGCCTGCGACCGCACGCGCGCCGCCGCGCCGGGGCTGACATGAAGGCGCGGCGCCTGGCCATGGCGGGTCTGTCGCTGGCGCTCGGCGGCTGCTCGCTGTCGCAGCAGATGCAGGCCATGCGCGACGCCGCGACGTCCCTGCGCGCACGCCTGCTCGAAGGGCAGCAGGCCGTGGGCCGGGCCGGCGAGCGGCCGGCGCGCGAAGCCGCCCAGGACGTCGCGCGGCCCTGGCTGGCCGGGCGCGCCCAGCCGCTGGCACGCGAGGTGCTGCTGCCGCCGGCGCTGCGCGCCGATGTCGATACGACCCTGCTGTTCGCGGGCAAGGCCACGCTGCCCGTGCTGGCCGAGCGCCTGCATCGCGCCACCGGCATCGCCGTGCGCGTGCATCCCGACGCGCTGCTGCCGCGCGCCGCCTTCCTGCCGCGCCTGGCGGGGCAGGCCGAGCTGGCGGCCGAGCCTCCCGCCCAGGCCGAACTGCGGGCCGGGCCGCGTCCGCTGGCCGACACGCTCGACGCGCTGGCCGCGCAGCTGTACGTGCACTGGCGCTACCATCGCGGCGCCATCGAGTTCTACCGCACCGAAACGCGGGTCTTCGATGTGCGCACGCTGGCGCTGGCCGCCAGCGCGCAGGCTCGGCTGGGCCGCGCCGGCAGCGGCGAGACGGGCAGTTTCGACCATGCCTCGAGCACGGTGCTCAGCGCCGACGCCGGCAAGGCGCTGCAGGCCGTGCGGGACCGCGTCGCCGCTTTCCTGACGCGCGCCGGCGTCATCGCCGAGATCGAGGCGGGCGGAAGCACGCTCGCGGTCACGGATACGCCGGAGGCGCTCGCGCGCATCGAAAAATACCTGCAAGGCGAGAACCGCGCCCTGACGCGCCGGGTACGCCTGGTGTTCGAAGAGCTCACGGTGCGCACCACGGTCGCCGCCGAAGGCGGCATCGATTGGCAGGCGGTCTACGCCAGCGCGCGCGCCGCGGCGTCGTACGCCATGCCCGGCGGGGCCGGCGCGGCAGGCGCGCTCGGGGCCCGCGTGCTGGCCGGGCCCTGGCGCGACGCGCGCGCCCTGATCGCCGCGCTGAGCACCATGGGAGCGGTACTGCGCCATCGCAGCATACCCATGCTGACGCTGAACCGGCGCGCCGTCACCCACGCCGTGCGCACCACGTTTTCCTACGTGGACCAGGTGCAGCGCCTGAGCCCGACCGCGGCGGCGCCCGGTGGGCGCGATGCCGTGCCCGGGCTGGCGGTGCAGCAGAAGCGCGAGACGGTGGGCACGTTCCTCACGCTGTTGCCCGAGGCGCGCGATGACGGCCGCATCCTGCTCTCCATTTCCTATGACAACACCATTGCCCAGCCGCTGCGCACCCTGACCTTCGGCGAGGGCGGCCAGCAAGTGTCGCTGCAGCAGATCGCCATCGACGGCAGCGGCATCGTGCAGCAGGTCGAGCTGCTGCCCGGCCAGCCCGTCATCCTGTCGGGCTTCGACCACAGCGAAGACCAATACGAACGCCACCGCCTGTTTCCCGATGCGCCGCTCGCGGCCGGCGGGCACGACCGCACGGCGCGCGAGCGGGTCACGACCGTGGTCATGGTCACCGCGCAGATCGACGAGGGTTGAGCCATGCGCGCCGCCACGCATCCGCCGCTGGTGCTGCAGCAGACGCAGGGCGGGCCCATGCTGGCCTTCGGGCTGACATGGTTCGCCGTGCTGGGCAGTCACGCCGCGCTGCAGGGGCGGGCCCGCGCCCGCGCCTTGCGCGCCACGCACTACGTGGTGGGCGGCCGGCACGCGGTTGCCGCGGGTTGCGCGCGCCTGCCTCGCCGCTATGGCGCGATGGCGATCCACAGCGCGGCGCAGGCGTACGCCAGTCTGCATCCGGATGGCGCGCAGGCGGGCGTGGCCAGCCTGCCGGACGGGCAGGGCTGGCTGATCGCCGTGCAGGACGGCGCCGTGCTTGCCAGCGCCGACCGGCTCTTTGCGGATGCCGCGCAGGCGCAGGCCTGCCTGCGCACGCTATTGGCGCAGCGTCCCGACCTGCGCGAGGTGCCGGCGCAGGCCGCGCTGGATACCTTGCTGGCCAGGCCGGATCCCTCCGCGCGCCTGGCGCCGCTGGCCTCGCGCTGGTCGCGTGCGCCGGTAGCGGCGCGAGCGGTCGTGCTGGCGCTGGCGGTGGCCGGCGGCGCCTCGCTGTGGCGCGGCCTGGGCCAGGCGCCGCCGCCCGCCGCGCCCGATCCGCGGGCCGTCTGGCGCGCCGCCCAAGCGGAGTTCCTGCGCGGCTGGCCGGTGCATACCAGCAGCGAGCTGGCGCGGGTGCTCGATACCTTGCAGGCCTTGCCGTTGCAGGTCGCCGGCTGGGCGCTGCGGCAGGCGCAATGCGTGCCGGGCCCGGCGTGGCACTGCGACGCCGACTACCACCGCGTCGATGCGGCGGCCACCAGCCTGGCGTTTGCCGCCGCGGTTCCGCCCGGCTGGCGGATGCGGCTGCATACGCTGGAGCATACGCGCGTGGCCTGGACGCTGGCCGGCGACCAGCACGGGCTGGATCGCACCGCGCCGGCCTCGCCGGCCGACACGCTGGCGCTGGCCGCCACGCTGCAGCGTGCCAGCGCCGCCTTCACGCATGTCTCGGTGGGCGCCGCGCAAGCGCTGGCCGGCCCGGCCTGGGATGGTCCGCCCGAGCTCGCGCCGCCTGCCGCGCCCGAGCTTCACCGGCGCGAGGTCGTGCTCGACGGGCCGCTGCGTTCGCTGGCGCTGGTGTGGCCGCTGCCGGCGCCCATCGGATGGACCGCGGTGTCCCTGCGCGTGGTCCCGGACGCGATCGCGACGCTGCGCGCCAGCGTGCTGTCGCTGCATCTTCAAGGATCCCTCTATGAGCAGACGACTTCCCGTTCCTAGCTGTGAAGATTCAATAGGTTGTATGCATGGTTCATCCGAACCGGATTTGAGAAACTGGAAATCGCCACCCCCCCAGTTCACTCAAGGAGCCCGGCCGGATGAACACCCATAAGCATGCCCGATTGACCTTCCTACGTCGACTCGAAATGGTCCAGCAATTGATCGCCCATCAAGTTTGTGTGCCTGAAGCGGCCCGCGCCTATGGGGTCACCGCGCCGACTGTGCGCAAATGGCTGGGCCGCTTCCTGGCTCAGGGCCAGGCGGGCTTGGCCGATGCGTCCTCGCGCCCGACGGTCTCGCCCCGAGCGATTGCGCCGGCCAAGGCGCTGGCTATCGTGGAGCTGCGCCGCAAGCGGCTGACCCAAGCGCGCATCGCCCAGGCGCTGGGCGTGTCAGCCAGCACCGTCAGCCGCGTCCTGGCCCGCGCCGGTCTGTCGCACCTGGCCGACCTGGAGCCGGCCGAGCCGGTGGTGCGCTACGAGCATCAGGCCCCCGGCGATCTGCTGCACATCGACATCAAGAAGCTGGGACGTATCCAGCGCCCTGGCCACCGGGTCACGGGCAACCGACGCGATACCGTTGAGGGGGCCGGCTGGGACTTCGTCTTCGTGGCCATCGATGACCACGCCCGCGTGGCCTTCACCGACATCCACCCCGACGAGCGCTTCCCCAGCGCCGTCCAGTTCCTCAAGGACGCAGTGGCCTACTACCAGCGCCTGGGCGTGACCATCCAGCGCTTGCTCACCGACAATGGCTCGGCCTTTCGCAGCCGCGCCTTCGCCGCGCTGTGCCATGAGCTGGGCATCAAGCACCGCTTTACCCGACCTTACCGCCCACAGACCAATGGCAAGGCCGAACGCTTCATCCAGTCGGCCTTGCGTGAGTGGGCTTACGCTCACACCTACCAGAACTCCCAACACCGAGCCGATGCCATGAAATCCTGGCTACACCACTACAACTGGCATCGACCCCACCAAGGCATCGGGCGCGCTGTACCCATCTCCAGACTCAACCTGGACGAATACAACCTATTGACAGTTCACACCTAGCGGGGCATTCCTGCCAGCGCTGGTATCGGCCCTGACGGTCCATGCCGCGCAGGCCCAGCCGGCCGCGCCGCCCGAGCCCTGGCCGCACGCCGATACCGTGCGCGAGCTGCTGCGGCGCGAAACCCTGGCGGCCGCGCAGCCGCCGCGACCGGCAGCCCCGGCGCCGTGGAGCGACGCGCCAGCCGCGCGCAAGGCAGCGCCGGGCCCGCGCGCCGACCGCATCGTATTGCTGGCCATCTACGGCGTCGGCGCTGCGCTGCGCGCGGAGGTCTCCATCAACCGGCGCCATTGGCGCTACCTGGCGGGCCAGCGCAGGCCGTTCGGCCAGGCGCCCGAGGCCCGCTACCAGCTCGAAGCCATAGCCGCGCCATGCGTGCACTTGCGCAGCGGCGCGGTCCGCCGCACCGCCTGCCTGGCTCCGGCCGCGAGCCTGGACAACGGCGCGGCGTCCGCCGCAGGGGCCGCGCCATGAGAATCCGATCCCACAGGCCGGCCTTGCACAGCCCATGCACCACGCTTGCTCCCTTCGTGGCCGACCACGAGGCGCTGGGCCGCCTGCGTCCGGCGTTCGTGCGTGCGCTGGCGCGGGAGTTCGACCTCGGCGCCCTGGCGGGACGCCTGTGCCCGGTGCTGCTCGAAGGTAGCTACGCCGCCTTGTTCGCGCTGGCCGACTACGTACATGGCGACCAGGCCGACGAACTCGAGCGCCTCATGCGCAAGCGCGGCTACCGGCTGGCGGCGCCGGCGCGCTATGTGTTGCCGTCGCCCTTGCTGCTGGCCGTGGCGCGCGAGGCGGCCGGCGCCCCGGGCCTGCATGCGGCCGACCATCCCGCGCAACGGCGCACGGCGCTGCAGGCGCTGTTCTTCGACATGGTGCGCTGGGGCGTGCGCCACGGCGCCAGCGATCTGCACCTGCACGCCGACCGACGCGCCGCCACCGCGCAGGTTCGCTATACCGTGGGCGGCGCCTACGTGGCCGCGCCATGCTTCAATGGCCTGTCGCATGCCTGCCTGCTCGAAATCCTCGCGGTGGCCTGGATGGACGTGCGCGCGGGCAACGGCGCGGTGTTCGATCCGCGTGCCGAACAGCAGGGACGCATCGCGCTGCAGGTCGACGAGGTGCCGGTCGTGCTGCGCTGGGCCTCCCTGGCCACGGATCACGGTCCGTCCGTATGCCTGCGCATCCTGCGCCAGGACCCGCCGCAAGGCGGGGCCAGCCTGGCGGAACTGGGCTATCTGCCGGCGCAGGTCGCCACGCTCGAGCGCGCCTGCCAGCGCGCCGGCGGGGCGGTGGTGCTGGCGGGCACGGTGGGGGCAGGCAAGTCCACCACCATCGCCACCATGCTGCGCGGCCTGCCGGCCGAGCGCAAGCTGGTCACCCTGGAAGACCCGGCCGAGTACGCCATCGCCAACGCCCTGCAGAACAGCGTGAGCCGTTCGCTGGACGGAGAGGCCGGCGCGCCGTTCGATGCCAAGCTGCTGACCATCAAGCGCTCGGCCATGCACGACCTGTACCTGGGCGAGGTCCGAGATCGCCAGACCGGACGCGTCTTCACCGACCTGGCCGGCTCCGGGGTCAGCCTCTACACCACGACGCACGCCGGCTCCGCCTTGCTGATTCCGGAACGCCTGGCATCCGACTTCATCGGTGTGTCGCGCGACTTCCTGGCCACGCCCGGCGTGCTCAAGCTGCTGGTCTACCAGACCTTGCTGCCGCGCCTGTGTCCGGCATGCGCCTTGCCCCTGGCCGTGCTGTGGCGCCGCGGCGCCGGCTGGTCCCACGCGCAGCGCCTGGCGTGGCGTTGCTGGGCCGCGCGCCTGCGCCGCGCCGGCGTGGCGCTGGCGCAGGCGCGCGTGCGCAATCCCGCCGGTTGCGCGGCCTGCGCGGGCGCCGGTTTGCCGGCCCTGCGCGGCTACGCGGGGCGCACCGTGGTCGCCGAACTGCTCGAACCGGAAACCGACGCCGTCCTGCTCGATCTCATCCGCCGGCGCGACAATCCGGCGCTGCGCCGCTTGCTGGGGCGGCGCGCACGCCGGCAGCCGCCCGACGCGCCGCTGCGGGCAGTCGATTGCGCCTGGCGCAAGGTCGAAGCAGGCGCGGTGGATCCGCGCCTGGTCGAACGCTGTTTCGCGCTGCCACCCGCCTTGCGCACGCCGGCGGGCGCCGAGGACGGCCATGGCTGAGCACGCGGCGCTGGCGTCGGCGTGGCGCGCGGCCGGCGCGCTGGGCCAGCGGCTCGACGCATGGCGCTTCGGCGCCGAGCGGGGCGACTACTACGAATACCTGGCCGACATGCTGGAAGGCCTGCAGGGGCGCCAGACCCTGCGCGACATCTTCGAGACCGACGCGGCGCGCCATGGCGAGGCGAGCGTGCGCGGCCGCTTGGCGCGCCGCTGGCTGCACCGCTACCAGGATTGCGGCGGCGACCTGCGCGCCACCTGGGCCCGTTGCCTGCCCGAAGGCGATTGCACGCTGCTGGCGCTGGCGCAGGCGGCGGGCGGCGGCGCGCTGGGCATCGTGTTGCGCGACCTGGCGCACCTGACCCGCCTGACGCAGGGAATGCGGCGCGAGTTCTGCGTGACGATCGCCGCCGGCTTGGTCGCCATGACGGTGGCCTGCGCCTTGCTGGCGGCCGTGCCGGCCTTCAGCGCGCCGCGCCTGCGCCTGGTATTCCAGGCCGTGCCGCCGGATTACCACGGCGCCTGGTCGGCCGGCCTGTTCGCGCTGGCCAGGTACGTCGAGGCGGCCTGGCCCGCGGCGGTGGCGGCATTGACAGCGGCGGTGGCGCTGGTGTGCTGGTCACTGCCCCGCTACGCCGGGCGCGCGCGCGTGTTCCTGGACCGCTGGCAGCCATGGCGCCTGTACCGCGATATGCAGGCGATCCGCTTCCTGGCGCTGGCCACCGTGCTGTTGCGCCAGCGGGGCAACATCGACACGCGCCTGCGCACCGCGCTGCTCGTCCAGGGGGCCGACGCGCCGCCGTGGCTGGCCTGGCACCTCGAGCGCATGCTGCTGCGGGTCGACGCCGGGGTGGTCGATGCCAGCGTGTTCGATACCGGGCTGTTCGAACCCGCGCACGCCTGGTTCATGGCCGACATGGTCGCCGCGCATGGCCTGGCCGACGGCTTGGCACGGGCGCGCACGCGGGTCGAGGCGCACATGCTGCCGCGCCTGCGGCGCCAGGCGCAGGGCCTGCGCTGGGCACTGCTGCTGGGCGCGGTCGGGGCGGTGCTGGCCCTGGCGTTGTGGCATTACGCCGCCATCGACGATCTACGGCACGCATTGGTCAGTTTCTACGCCAGCCAATAAGCCTCGGCAGGCGTTTCTTCACGCAGGAGGATTCTTCATGTCACACACGATTCTGTCCGGCCGCCAAGCCGGCTTCTCCCTGGTCGAGGTGTCCATCGTCACGGCCATCGTCTTGCTGGTGGCCATCATCGGCATTCCCGCCATCGGCTCGTATGTCATCGAAAGCAAAGTGCCCCGGGTCGGAGAGGAACTGCAGCGTTTCGTGGCGCGGACCAAGGCCAATGCGCAAGGCGATGGCGCGGCGCCCTATACGGGCATCGGCACGGCGTCGCTGGCGCATGCGCTGCGCGATTCCAGCGTGGTGTCGGTGCGCGGCGAGGGCGCGTCGGCGACGGTCGCGCACGGCCTGGGCGGGCAGGGGGCTGGCGCCCATGGCGTCATCAGCGTGGCGCCGGCCGCGCCGGGCGGCGCGCCGCCCGGTTCGGCGTTCACGCTGACGCTGACCAATGTCAACGGCGCGGCCTGCCCGGCGCTGGCCTCGGTCATGCAGCGCGTATCCGACATCATCGCCGTGCAGGGCAAGGCGGGGCCGGTGGTGGTCAAGAATGCGCTGGCCGTCCCGGCGTTGCCGTACCGCGCGCAGGCCGCCCAGGCGCAGTGCGTGGCGGGCGATCGAAATACCTTCGTGTTCACGGCGCGATGAGATCCGCGCACGCCCAGGGCGGCCTGGCCTTGCTGGAACTGGCCGTGGCCGCCGCGCTCGCGGCCATGGCGGCGGTGTGGGCCGCCAACCGGCTGGTGCAGGATGCGCAGGACGCGGCCGCACGCGGTGCCGGCGTCTGGCTGGGCGAAATCCAGCGCGGCCTCGACCAACTGCTGCAGCGGCATTTCGACACGCTGGCCGATGGGCTGGCGCCGCGCGATGAGCGCGGGCGCGCGCTGTTTCGCGATGCCTGGCGTCCGACGCTGCCCGAGCTGCAGGCCGCCGGCCTGCTGGCGCGTTCCCTGCCGAGGCACTCGCCCCTGGGCACGGGGGTAATCATGCTGGTCCGGCGCGATCCGCATTGTCCGCGGGCGGGCTGCCGGCTGGACGCGCTGGCCTGGCTGGACCGCCCCTTGCTGGATGGCCACGGCCAGGTCGACCTGATGCGCATGGCGCCCCTGGTGGCCGCCACCGCCGGCCGTGGCGGCTTCGCCGTGGCCGGCGGGGTGCGCGGCGCGGCGTTTCGCTTCGCCAATCCGCCCTGGCCGGGCGTGGCGCGGCTGCCCGCCGGCACGCCGCTGGCCTGGGCCGGCCTGGCGGCGGGCAAGGCATCGCCGGCGTTCGGCGGCGCCTATTCGGTGAACTCCCACGTGGGCTGCCGCTCGTACAGCGGCCATACCAGCCGCAATCCGCTCACCGGACAGTGTTCGTGCCCACCGGGTTACGCGTCGGTCATCATGGCGCAGGCCATCGACCGCGTGGACGGCGCGCCGGGGTTCACCAGCTTCGTCTGCGTGCGTCCGGGCAAGGAGTAGGGCGGCGGCGCTGGCATCGGCCTGCCGACCCTCTATAATCAAAAATTCGCCAAAATCCCGATTCATCCACGATGAAATCCTCTGAGATTCGCCAGAAGTTCCTGCAATTCTTCCAGTCCAAGGGCCACACGATCGTTCCGTCGTCGTCCCTGGTGCCGGCCAACGACCCCACGCTGCTCTTTACCAACTCGGGTATGGTGCAGTTCAAGGACGTATTCACCGGCAAGGAAGCGCGCGCCTACAAGCGCGCCACGTCGTCGCAGCGCAGCGTGCGCGCCGGCGGCAAGCACAACGACCTCGAGAACGTGGGCTACACCGCCCGCCACCATACGTTCTTCGAGATGCTGGGCAACTTCAGCTTCGGCGACTACTTCAAGCGCGAGGCCATCCAGTACGCCTGGGAGCTGCTGACCCAGGTCTACAAGCTGCCGGCCGAGAAGCTGTGGGTCACGGTCTACCAGGAAGACGACGAGGCCTACGACATCTGGGCCAAGGAAGTCGGCGTGCCCGCCGAGCGCATCATCCGGATCGGCGACAACAAGGGCGCCCGCTATGCGTCCGACAACTTCTGGCAAATGGCGGACACCGGCCCCTGCGGCCCGTGTTCGGAAATCTTCTACGACCATGGTCCGGAAATCTGGGGCGGCCCTCCGGGCTCGCCCGAGGAAGACGGCGATCGCTACATCGAGATCTGGAACCTGGTGTTCATGCAGTTCGAGCGCGACGCCGCCGGCAACATGGAACGCCTGCCCAAGCCCTGCGTGGACACCGGCATGGGCCTGGAGCGCATCGCGGCGGTGCTGCAGCACGTGCATTCCAACTACGAGATCGACCTGTTCCAGAAGCTGATCGCCGCCGCCGCGCGCGAGACCGGCGTGAAGGATCTGGCCGATAACTCCCTGAAGGTCATCGCCGATCACATCCGCGCTTGCGCCTTTCTCATCGTCGACGGCATCATTCCCAGCAACGAAGGCCGCGGCTACGTGCTGCGCCGCATTGTGCGCCGCGCCCTGCGCCATGGCTACAAGCTGGGCCAGACCAAGTCGTTCTTCCATCGCCTGGTGCCGGACCTGGTGGCCGAGATGGGCGAAGCCTATCCCGAGCTGGCCCAGGTGGCCGAGCGCGTGGCGCAGGTGCTGCGCCAGGAAGAAGAACGCTTCGGCGAAACGCTCGAACACGGCATGAAGATCCTGGACGGCGCGCTGGCCAAGGTCGCCAAGGGCGACCCGCTCGACGGCACCACGTTGTTCACGCTGTACGACACCTACGGCTTTCCGGTTGATCTCACCGCCGACATCTGTCGCGAGCGCGAGGTCGAGGTGGACATGGCCGGCTTCGAGGCGGCGATGCAACGCCAGCGCGAGCAGGCGCGCGCCGCGGGCAAGTTCAAGATGGCCGAGGGCCTGAGCTACGAAGGCGCCGAGACGCGCTTCGAAGGCTACGAGAACCTCGAATTGAGCGGCGTCAAGGTGACGGCGCTGTATGTCGAGGGTACCCAGGTCGAGCAGGTGTCGGCGGGCCAGGACGCGGTCGTGGTGCTCGATGCCACCCCGTTCTATGCCGAGTCCGGCGGCCAGGTGGGCGACACCGGCCTGCTGGAGGCTGGCGGCGTGCGGTTCGCGGTGGCCGACACCCTCAAGATCCAGCCCGGCGTGTTCGGCCATCACGGCACGCTCGAGGCCGGCGCGCTGAAGGTCGGCGATACCTTGCTGGCGCGCGTGGATGCGGTGCGTCGCGCCCGCACGGTGCGCAACCACTCGGCCACGCACCTGATGCACAAGGCCTTGCGCGAAGTGCTGGGCGCCCACGTGCAGCAGCGCGGCTCGCTGGTCGACCCCGACAAGACCCGCTTCGACTTCGCGCACGACGCGCCCATGACGGCCGAGCAGATCGCCCGCGTGGAAGCCATCGTCAATGCCGAGGTACTGGCCAACCAGGCCACAGAGGCCAAGATCATGGCCTACGACGACGCCGTCAAGGGCGGCGCGATGGCGCTGTTCGGCGAGAAGTACGGCGATACCGTGCGCGTGCTCGACATCGGTTTTTCGCGCGAACTGTGCGGCGGCACGCACGTGCGGCGCACCGGCGACATCGGCCTGTTCAAGGTGGTGTCCGAAGGCGGCGTGGCGGCGGGCGTGCGTCGCATCGAAGCGATTACCGGCGACAACGCGCTGGCCTGGGTGCAGGACCAGAACGCGCTGTTGCAGCGCGCCGCCGGTGTGCTGCGCGCCCCGGCGCACGAGCTTCCCGAGCGCATCGCCCAGGTGCAGGAACAGCTCAAGGCGCTCGAGAAAGAGCTCGAGCAGGCGCGCACCAAGCTGGCCGCCAGCGCCGGCAACGACCTGGCCGCCACGGCCACGGTCGAGGTCAAGGGCATCAAGGTGCTGGCCGCCAGCATCGGCGATGTGGATCCCAAGGCCTTGCGCGGCATGGTCGACAACCTGAAAGACCGCCTCAAGCCCGCCGTGGTCCTGCTGGCCGCCGGCTCGGCCGATGGCAAGATCAGCCTGGTGGGCGGCGTGACGGCCGATCTCACCGGCCGCATCAAGGCCGGCGATCTGGTTGGCTTCGTGGCCGGCCAGGTGGGCGGCAAGGGCGGGGGCCGTCCCGACATGGCGATGGGCGGCGGCACCGATCTGGCGGCTCTGCCGGCTGCCGTGGCCAGCGTACAGAAGTGGGTCGATGAGCGCCTCTGATACCGGCGGCCTGCCGTCCTACCAGCACGAAGTCGATGCCAGCGGGCTGACCTGTCCGCTGCCCATCCTGCGCGCCAAGAAGGCGCTGGCGCAAATGGAAAGCGGCCAGGTGCTGCGGGTGGTCACCACCGATCCCAACGCCATCCGCGATTTCCAGGCCTTCGCGCGCCAGACCGGCAACACCTTGCTGGCGCAACGCGAGGCCGAGGGCCGCGGCGAGCACTTCCTGCAGCGGCGCTGAGCGCCTGCCGGCAAGCAAACGGCCCGCGCAAGCGGGCCGTTTGTCTTGGCGCGAGCGTGCGTGGGGCTAGCTGTGATGTCTCAATAGGTTGTTCATCCAGGCCGGACCTGGGATGCTGTGGTTACCACGCCATCGCAACTCAGGGCAGGACACTGGATGAACAACCATAAGCATGCGCGATTGACCCGCCTAGGTCGAGCCCTTCTTGTTAACAGGGTGATGCAACAGAACTGGACGATGAGGCAGGCCAGCCAGGCGGCAGGGGTGAGCCTGCGCACCGGTTACAAGTGGCTTGCCCGCTTCCGAAGCGAAGGTCTGGACGGCCTGCTTGACCGCAGTTCTCGCCCGCACCGCAGCCCGAAGGCCTGTGCGCCCGAGCAGGTTGAGCACTTCGCCCAGCAGCGCCGCCAGCGTCTGCCGCTGTGGCGCATCGCGCGTGAAGCCGGCCGCAGCCTGGCCACCGTGGCGCGGTATATGGAACGCATCGGCCTGAGTCGACTCGCCTCGTTGGAGCCGCCGGCGCCGGTGCGCCGCTATGAACGCGCCAGCCCAGGCGAGCTGCTGCACATCGACACCAAGCGGCTGGGCCGCATCCGGGGCGTGGGCCATCGCATCACCGGCGATCGGGCCCAGAACCGCAACCGCGGCATTGGCTGGGACGCTGTGCACCTGGCCATCGATGACTTCTCGCGCGTGTCCTTTGCTCGCATCCTCGACGATGAAGGCGGCGATCAGTGCGCTGAGTTCCTGCGCCAAGCCACCGCCTACTACGCCAGTCTGGGCGTGCGCATCGACCGCGTGATGACCGACAACGGCAGCGGCTACGTCTCCAGGACCTTTCGGGCGGTGTGCGTGGAGCTGGGAATCCGTCACATCCGCACCCGCCCCTACACCCCCAAGACCAACGGCAAGGCCGAGCGCCTCGTGCAGACCTGCTTACGGGAGTGGGCATACGCCAGGCCCTACACGAGCTCAGCCGAACGACAGGCTGCCTTGCAGCCCTTCATTGACCGCTACAACTGGTATCGGCCACACTCCGCTCTCGGACATCAGCCACCCATCACGCGTATCCCAGATGTGAATAACCTATTGAGAATCGACAGCTAGCTGTGAACTGTCAATAGGTTGTATTCGTCCAGGTTGAGTCTGGAGATGGGTACAGCGCGCCCGATGCCTTGGTGGGGTCGATGCCAGTTGTAGTGGTGTAGCCAGGATTTCATGGCATCGGCTCGGTGTTGGGAGTTCTGGTAGGTGTGAGCGTAAGCCCACTCACGCAAGGCCGACTGGATGAAGCGTTCGGCCTTGCCATTGGTCTGTGGGCGGTAAGGTCGGGTAAAGCGGTGCTTGATGCCCAGCTCATGGCACAGCGCGGCGAAGGCGCGGCTGCGAAAGGCCGAGCCATTGTCGGTGAGCAAGCGCTGGATGGTCACGCCCAGGCGCTGGTAGTAGGCCACTGCGTCCTTGAGGAACTGGACGGCGCTGGGGAAGCGCTCGTCGGGGTGGATGTCGGTGAAGGCCACGCGGGCGTGGTCATCGATGGCCACGAAGACGAAGTCCCAGCCGGCCCCCTCAACGGTATCGCGTCGGTTGCCCGTGACCCGGTGGCCAGGGCGCTGGATACGTCCCAGCTTCTTGATGTCGATGTGCAGCAGATCGCCGGGGGCCTGATGCTCGTAGCGCACCACCGGCTCGGCCGGCTCCAGGTCGGCCAGGTGCGACAGACCGGCGCGGGCCAGGACGCGGCTGACGGTGCTGGCTGACACGCCCAGCGCCTGGGCGATGCGCGCTTGGGTCAGCCGCTTGCGGCGCAGCTCCACGATAGCCAGCGCCTTGGCCGGCGCAATCGCTCGGGGCGAGACCGTCGGGCGCGAGGACGCATCGGCCAAGCCCGCCTGGCCCTGAGCCAGGAAGCGGCCCAGCCATTTGCGCACAGTCGGCGCGGTGACCCCATAGGCGCGGGCCGCTTCAGGCACACAAACTTGATGGGCGATCAATTGCTGGACCATTTCGAGTCGACGTAGGAAGGTCAATCGGGCATGCTTATGGGTGTTCATCCGGCCGGGCTCCTTGAGTGAACTGGGGGGGTGGCGATTTCCAGTTTCTCAAATCCGGTTCGGATGAACCATGCATACAACCTATTGAATCTTCACAACTAGCCTTTCGATAATTCGCATAATGTATATTATGTAAAGTACGAGGTGGGCGCGCCGGCGGATCGACTGTTGCCCGCATGCATGCCGCTTCGCTGCCCGCCCTGGCCAGCCATCAGGCCCGGCTAGATGTGAACTGTCAATAGGTTGTATTCGTCCAGGTTGAGTCTGGAGATGGGTACAGCGCGCCCGATGCCTTGGTGGGGTCGATGCCAGTTGTAGTGGTGTAGCCAGGATTTCATGGCATCGGCTCGGTGTTGGGAGTTCTGGTAGGTGTGAGCGTAAGCCCACTCACGCAAGGCCGACTGGATGAAGCGTTCGGCCTTGCCATTGGTCTGTGGGCGGTAAGGTCGGGTAAAGCGGTGCTTGATGCCCAGCTCATGGCACAGCGCGGCGAAGGCGCGGCTGCGAAAGGCCGAGCCATTGTCGGTGAGCAAGCGCTGGATGGTCACGCCCAGGCGCTGGTAGTAGGCCACTGCGTCCTTGAGGAACTGGACGGCGCTGGGGAAGCGCTCGTCGGGGTGGATGTCGGTGAAGGCCACGCGGGCGTGGTCATCGATGGCCACGAAGACGAAGTCCCAGCCGGCCCCCTCAACGGTATCGCGTCGGTTGCCCGTGACCCGGTGGCCAGGGCGCTGGATACGTCCCAGCTTCTTGATGTCGATGTGCAGCAGATCGCCGGGGGCCTGATGCTCGTAGCGCACCACCGGCTCGGCCGGCTCCAGGTCGGCCAGGTGCGACAGACCGGCGCGGGCCAGGACGCGGCTGACGGTGCTGGCTGACACGCCCAGCGCCTGGGCGATGCGCGGCTTGGGTCAGCCGCTTGCGGCGCAGCTCCACGATAGCCAGCGCCTTGGCCGGCGCAATCGCTCGGGGCGAGACCGTCGGGCGCGAGGACGCATCGGCCAAGCCCGCCTGGCCCTGAGCCAGGAAGCGGCCCAGCCATTTGCGCACAGTCGGCGCGGTGACCCCATAGGCGCGGGCCGCTTCAGGCACACAAACTTGATGGGCGATCAATTGCTGGACCATTTCGAGGCGACGTAGGAAGGTCAATCGGGCATGCTTATGGGTGTTCATCCGGCCGGGCTCCTTGAGTGAACTGGGGGGGTGGCGATTTCCAGTTTCTCAAATCCGGTTCGGATGAACCATGCATACAACCTATTGAATCTTCACACCTAGTCGACCTTGGCTTTCGCCTGCCTGACGATGGGCACCCATTTGTCGATATCCGCGTTGACCCGCTTTGCCATATCGCCGGGCGAGCCCTGTTCGAAGACCTCGAATCCATAGTTCTTCAGGGTCTCTTGCAGCTTCGGCTGCGCCATGGCGGCGTTGGCGGCCCGGTTCAGCTTGAGAACGACGTCATCCGGCGTGCCCGCCGGCGCCAGCAGGCCGAAATCCACCGACATCACATAGCCGGCCACCCCCGCCTCCATCATGGTCGGGACCTCCGGCAGCATCGGCGTGCGTATCGTTCCGGTCGCCGCCAGCGCGCGCAGCTTGCGCTCCTTGACCAGGCTGGACACGCTGGGCGTGTTGTAGAACCCGAAGTCGGTTTCGCCCGCCATGACCGCGCTGACGCCCTGGGGCGCGCCGCCATACGGGATGTGCATGGCCTGCGTATCCGTCAGGGACTTCAGCAGTTCCGAGGATAGGTGATGGGTGGTGCCGTTGCCGCCCGAGGAATACGTCAGTTTCCCGGGCGCCGCCTTCATCGCGGCAATCAGCGCGGCGACCGAGGTGTACGGGCTGCTCGGCTTGACGATCAGGATGTTCGAGCCGCCCGCCAGATACGCGACCGGGGCGAAATCCTCGACCGGCCGATAAGGCAGCTTCTCGTACAGGCCCAGGTTGATCGCCCATGTGCCATTGGACCCCATGACGATGGTATAGCCATCGGCGGCCTGCTTGGCGACATAGCTCATGGCGAGCTGGCCGCCCGCGCCCGGACGGTTTTCCACCACCACGGTCTGGCCCAGCGCCTTGCTCAGGCCCGGCTGTATGGCCCGCGCCAGGATATCGGCCGTACTGCCCGCCGCCAGCGGCACGACCAGCGTCACCGGGTGGGTGGGAAACTCCGCGGCCAGCGCGCCTTCAGACAGGACGCTGGCCAGCAGCGCCATCCATAACACGTTCTTCATGCACTTCCCCTTGTTTGTCGTCGGGCGCCATCGCCGTATCGGGTGGCACGCCTGCAAGGCAGGTTATCCGAAGGTCTGTGCGTGAAATAGGCGTGAAGCGCTATAGCGTCATGTCGTCATGTAATGGCCCGGCTGCGTCAAAACCGGCGCAGCACGTCGCGCGCGATCGCGGCAAAGGCCTGCGCCGCCGGGGAAAGCGGATGGTTCGACAGCCGCACCAGCGAAATCGGCCAACTCAGGAACGGGTTGCGGATCGGCACCGCCCGCACGCCGCGCGGCGCCTGCGCCGCCGCCGCATGCGGCAGCATGGCCACGCCCATGCCCGCCTGGATCATGCCCACCGCGGTCGACACCAGCACGACGCGCTGGTCCACACGCGGGTGGATGCCGTTGGCCACCAGCAGGCGGCTGATCACCAGCCAGGGCGGCGCGTTGGGGTTGAGCTGGATACAGGGCAGCTCGGCCAGTATCGCCGCGTCGATCGCTTCGCGGTCGGCCAGATAATGGTCGTCGCGCATGAACAGCGACACCCCGCCGTCCCACAGCAGCTCGGTCGACAGGCGCGAATCGTCGCTGCCGACCACGGCGCCCAGGCCGACGTCGGCCTCGTGGGACAGCAGCTTGTTGCGGATCTGTTCGACCACGCAATCGACCACGATCAATTCGATATTGGGGTGCCGCTGATTGAAGGCCACCAGGATGCGCGGCAGCAGCGTGGCGGCGCTGACGTGGCCGACGGCGACGCTGACCGAGCCGGACTTGAGCGCCGACTGGTCGCGCGATTCGCGCACCGCGCCGTCGATGGAGAGGATCGCCCGGCGCGCGATATCGGCCAATGCCTGGCCCTGGCCCTGGCCCTGGCGCGTCAGCGTCACCTCGCGGCCGCGCACCACCAGCGTTTGCCCCACCTCGGCCTCGAGGCGCCGGATGAGATGGCTGACGGACGGCTGCGACATGCCGAGCTGCTCGGCCGCGCCGGTGAAGCTGGCCGTATCCCCCGATGGAGACCAGGGCGCGCAACTGACGCAGGGAAACCGTTTCGATAGCATCCATCATAACGTCGCATCATGCAGGAATAGCTCGAATACTATAGCAATATGGGCGTGACCTCCATAGCATGGCAAAAACCCCTCCTGTACACCGAGACCGCCATGCCGCACTCCAACTACGCCCGCCACCTCATGGGCTCCGCCACCATAGATCCCACCGGCGCCTTCGAGGCGGGCAGCTTCGCCAGCTTCACCCTCACCTACACCGCCGGCTACTTCGGCATCGACGACACCGGCTCGATCAAGATCGTGCACCGCTTCGCCAGCGACATGGGCAAGCCGCAGTTCACCGATCCGCAGGGCTGGAACTACACCACCGTCGAAGCCGGCAATGGCGCGGTGCTGCACGTCGAGTACGACGGCAAGCGCAATATCCGCCCGTGGGACAAGACCCTGTTCATCCGCGTCGTGCGCGGCTATCTCGAGGAAGGCGAACAGATCATCGTGCGCTTCGGCGATACCCGCCAAGGCTCGCCCGGCATGCGCGTGCAGACCTTCCACGAGCCGACCTTCGAATTCAAGGTGCTGTGGTGGACGCTTTCGCCACGTACAACTATGTCGAGATCGAGGCCTCGCCGACGATCTCCGTGGTGGCCGGCCCCCCTGTCCGGTACAAGGCCGTGCTGCCCAGTCTGTCGCTGGCCGGCCAGCCGCTGCGCCTGGGCTTCAAGGGCGAGGACAAATGGGGCAACCCCTCCGACCAGGCGCAGAGCCGCTACACCCTGCGCAGCAACCTGCGCATGGCGCGGATGCCCGAGTCCTTCGAAATGGCCGCCGGCGCCTATGCCCACGCGATCGAAGGCATCGTCGCCGCCGAGACCGGCGACCTGCGCCTGGAAGTCCTGCACGGCGACCGGGTCGTGGCGCGCAGCAACCCGTGCCGCGTCGCCGCGCAGGCGGCGCGCAACCACTACTGGGCCGACCTGCACGGCCAGTCGGAAGAGACCATCGGCACCAACTCCGCCGAGGAGCTCATCCTGTTCGCGCGCGACCGCGCCTTCCTGGACGCGATGAGCCACCAGGGCAACGATTTCCAGATCACCCAGGAATTCTGGGAGCACCTGAACGCCCTGACCGCCCGCTACGACGAACCCGGCCGCTTCGTGATCTTCCCCGGCTACGAATGGTCGGGCAATACCGGCCTGGGCGGCGACCGCAACGTGCTGTACCTGCACGAAGGCCGTCCGCTGCACCGTTCGTCCCACGCCCTGGTGGACGACCTGTCCGACCTGGACTCCGACGCCAACAGCGCCGATGCGCTGTTCCAGGCCATCAAGGACGAGGACGCCGTCGTCTTCGCGCACATCGGCGGCCGCTACGCCGACATCACGCTGTCGCACGACCCGCGCATCGAACGCTCCATCGAAATCCACTCCGACTGGGGCACGTTCGAATGGCTGCTCGAGGACGCCTTCAAGCAGGGCTACCGTGTCGGCATCCTCGCCAACAGCGACGGCCACAAGGGACGCCACGGCGCCAGCCATCCCGGCGCCTCGCTGTTCGGCGCCTACGGCGGACTGAGCTGCCTGATCGCCGACACGCTGAGCCGCCAATCGCTGGCCGAGTGCCTGCGCCAGCGCCGCCACTACGCCACCACCGGCTGCCGCGCCTACCTGGACGTGGCGGCGCACTTCGATGCGCCGGCGCGCCGCTACGCCGAAGATCCCAGGCTCGCCCCCGATGCCGCGAGCACGCAGGTGCGCAGCGCGGACATGGGCGCCATCCTCGCCTGCGACACCGGCATGGTCGAGTTCGAATTCGACCTCGCCACCGAGGCGCCGATCGAATCGGTGGAAGTGCGCAACCGCATGGACGTGGTCCAGACCCTGCGTCCCTTCAAGCCAGCCGACCTGGGCCGCCGCATCCGCATCGTCTGGGAAGGCTCGGAGTACCGCGGCCGCGGCCGGCAGACCGTATGGGACGGCAGCGCCACGCTGCAAGACAACGCCTTTGTCGACCCCAAACCCATCAATTTCTGGAACCTCGACAAGACGCTGCAACAGCCGCAGCCCAACCACCTGTGCTGGCAGTCGCTGACCACGGGCGGCTTCAGCGGCGTGGACGTGATGCTCGAAGACGCCGGGCGCGGCACGCTGTGCATCGACACCGAACTGATCCAGGCGCGCATCCCGGTGGCCGACATCGGCCTGGAGCCGCTGGTCTTCGAGAACGGCGGCATACGCCGGCGCCTGCAAGTGTTCCGCCTGCCCGACGAAAACCCCGCCTGCCACCTGAAGGCGCGCGTGCAGGTCCCCTTGCATACGGGACAGGACAACGCCCTGTACCTGCGCGCCACGACGGAAGACGGGTTCTTCATCTACTCCAGCCCGATCTATATAGAACGAAAGGCGTAACGCCGCCCCGCCCGGCCGCCGCCCCGGCGGCCGCGGCATTGCCGCGCATCCGCGCCGACCGGCGCGGCGCCACGGCCATCGTTTCCGCGCCTGGTCGGCACGGGATTTCCAGGCGGCCATCGGCGCGCCCGCCGGGCGCCGCACGCACCGGGTCCGGCCCGCCCCCCCCCATTCAAATTTCTTTCTTCCCGATTCCGTTTCCTGTATTATTAATTGACCGGTCATTCTGACTATTATTTAAATGGATGTGCTGCCAGGCCGCCCTCGCGCCCGGCGGCGCCGACGCAGGAGACAATCGCGTGCCAACATTCTGGCTATCGGGGTCCATCTCCCGCGGCTGCGCCTGTCCCGCGGGGCCATGGCAAACGCGCTGGGCTGGCTGAGCGGCGGCGCGGGCGCCGGCAAAGGCAGCCGCACCCTGGCCTACTGGGACGAAGACAGCGTCACCATGGCCGTGGCCGCGGCGCGCCACGCCCTGGCCCGCCAGGCCGCCCCCGCCATCGACGCCTTGCAGTTCGCCAGCACCACGCCGCCGTTCGCCGAACCGCAGAACGCGGCCTTCGTGCGCGCCGCCTTGCGCCTGCCGGCGACCACCCTGACCCAGGATGTCCACGGCACGCCGCGCGCCGGCCTGCTTGCCTTGCACATGGCCCTGGAGAGCGGCACGCGGACCCTGGTCGCGGCGGCGGACCTGCCCACGGCGCTGCCGGGCAGCACGGCCGAGGCGCGCGCCGGCGATGGCGGCGCCGCAGTGCTGACCGGCGACGAACCGGGGCTGTTGCGCTACCTGGGCGGCGCCAGCCTGAGCGCGCCGTTCACCGACCGCTACCGCGCCGCCGGCCACGACTACCCGCAGGAATGGGAGGAGCGCTGGCTGCGCGAAGCCGGCTACCTGGAGCTGGTCCATGACGCCATCGGCCGTGCGCTGCAGGCGGCGTCGCTGCGGCCCGAACAGGTCGACCATTTCGTGCTGCCGTGCCCGGTGCCCGGCGTGGCGGCGGCCGTCGCCGCCAAGGCCGGCCTGGGCCAGGCGCGCCTGGCCAGCGCCCTGGCCGAGAACTGCGGCGACACCGGCGCGGCGCATGCCTTCGTCATGCTGGGCCGCGCGCTCGAAGATGCCGCGCCCGGCCAGAAGGTGCTGGTCGCCCAGTTCGGCCAGGGCGCGACCGCGCTGCTGTTCGAGGCCGACGAGGCGGTGGCCGGCCTGGCCGCGCCGGTCTCGCCCGCCCTGCGGGACGGGCTGGCCGAGGACAACTACATGAAGCTGCTGGCCTTTCGCGGCCGCATCGCCTGGGACCGCGGCCTGCGCGGCCGTTTCCTGGTCAACGAAGCCTTGAGCACGGCCTGGCGCAACGCCGATGCCTTGCTCGGCTTCGTGGGCGGACGCTGCCGCGAAACGGGCCAGGTCCAGTTCCCGCCCACGCGCCTGGCCGCCACGGGCGGCTTCCATCTCGATACCCAGGAACCCTGGCCGCTGGCGGACCGGGGCGGACGCATCGCCACCTTCACCGCCGACCTGCTGGCATTTTCGCCGTGCCCGCCGAATTGCTACGGGCTGGTCGACATCGATGGCGGCGGGCGGGTGCTGATGGAGTTCACCGACCCGCAGGCCAGCCAGCTCGAGGCCGGCGCGGCCGTGGCGTTCGCCTTGCGCATCAAGGATCTCGACCCGCAAACCGGCTACCGCCGCTATTTCTGGAAAGCGCTGGCCGCGCCGACGGCCGACTGAGGACAGACTGATGGCTACAGGAATCAAGGATCGCGTCGCCATTCTGGCGATGGGCTGTTCCCGTTTCGGCGAACGCTGGGACGTGGGCCAGGAAGAATTGATGGTCGAGGCCTACGCCGAGGCGCTCGCGAGCGCCGGCATCGAGCCGCGCGCCATCGAGGCGGCCTGGTACTCGTCGCACTATGACGACATCGGCGCGGGCAAGGCCGGCACGCCCATGGCCATGGCCCTGCGCCTGCCCGACATCGGCGTGACGCGCGTGGAGAACTTCTGCGCCGGCGGCACCGAGGCGTTTCGCGGCGCCGTCTACGCGGTCGCCTCCGGCGCCGCGGACATCGCGCTGGCGCTCGGGGTGGAAAAGCTGAAAGACACCGGCTTCGCCGGTCTGCCGCTGGCCTCGCGCGGCACGCTGGCGCCCATGTACCTGCCCACGCACAGCAACCCGGGCAACTTCGCGCAGCTGGCCCGTGCCTACCAGGCCCGCCACGGCGTGGCCCGGGAGGACCTCAAGGCGGCCATGGCCCATACCTCGATGAAAAGCCATGCCAACGCCTTGCACAATCCCAAGGCGCACCTGCGCAAGGCCATCAGCCGCGAACAGGCCGCCGGCGCGCCGCTGGTGGCCGACCCCATCGGACTGTTCGATTGCTGTCCGGTGTCGGACGGCGCCGCCTGCGCCATCGTCACCACCCCCGAGATCGCCCGCAGCCTGAACCGCGGCCCGCTGGTCCTGGTCAAGGCCATCCAGCTGGCCACGTCCAACGGCTGGGAGCTGCAGCAATCGGACTGGGACGGCTCGTACGTGCACACCACCCGCGTGGCGGCGCGCAAGGCGTACGCCGAAGCGGGCATCGACGATCCGCGCGCGCAGCTCAGCCTGACCGAATTGCACGACTGCTTCTCGATCACCGAACTGGTGACGCTGGAGGACATCGGCCTGGCCGAGCCCGGCACGGCCTGGCGCGGCATGCTCGACGGCCGCTTCGATGCCGACGGGGCGCTGCCCTGCCAGATAGACGGCGGCCGGAAATGCTTCGGCCATCCCGTGGGGGCCTCGGGGCTGCGCATGCTCTACGAGGCCTGGCTGCAACTGAGCGGCCGCGCCGGCGCGCGCCAGCTGCCCGCGCCCTCGCTGGCCCTGACCCACAATCTGGGCGGCGCGCCCGCGCAGAACGTGTGTTCGATCACAATACTCGGCGCGGCTTGACACCGGGCCGCGCCGGCCCGCGGGGGCCGCGCACAATTATCAACACCATCCTGCCCACAGGAGGAGACTGACATGCTTCACCCTGAGATAGAACTGCTGGACCGAGACGGCATCCTCAAGATCCAGCGCGAGCGGCTGGCCCGATTGGGCCAGCGCCTGCAGCACAGCCCGCAATGGCGCGAGCATTTCGCCAGCGTCGGCATGACGCCCGGCGACCTTGCCTCGCCGGACGCCTTCGAACACCTGCCCTTCCTGCAGAAGGCCGACCTGCGCCAGCAGTATCCCTACCCGTTCCTGACCGTTCCCCTCGAAGACGTGGAGCGGTTCGTCGCCACCTCGGGCACCACCGGCCTGCCGGTGATGTTCGGCCTGACGCGGCGCGACCTGCACGAGCTGCTGCCCAGCCAGACCGCGCGCCTGCTGGCCGCGGCGGGCGTGCGCCGCGGCGCGCGCGCCTACCAGGGCTACGGCTACGGCCTGTGGATCGGCGGCCTGGCGCTGGACCAGGGCTTCAAGGCAATGGACTGCGTCAACTTCCCGCTGGGCCCGGGCCGCGGCGACCTGGCGGCGCGCTGGATGCGCGACCATGCCTACGAAGTGGCCTCGATGTCGCCGCTGTGGCTGATGAGCCTGGCGCAGGCCGCGCGCGCCCAGGGCATCAACCCCAAGACCGACTGGGCGCTGCGCACCGCCATCCTGGGCGGCCAGTCGGTCTCGGCCGAATTCCGCGCCCAGCTGGAAGCGGAAATGCCCGAAGGATTCGTGTCGCACAACATCTACGGCACCACCGAGGCGGGCGGCCCGATCCTGGCCATCTCGACGCCGTACACGCACGCCGACGACGAACTGCATCTCATCAATGAAGACACGGTGCTGACCGAGATCCTGGATCCGGTCACGCTCAAGCCGGTCTCCGAAGGGGAAGTGGGCGAGATCGTCATCACCACCCTGACCAAGGAAGCCTCGCCCGTGATCCGCTGGCGCACGCATGACCTGGTCAGGCTGTCGTCGCACCCCTACGACTGCCCGTCGGGACGGCGCGGCATGCGCAAGATCGGACGCATCATCGGGCGCTCCGACGACATGATCAAGTTCAAGGGCGTGATCGTTTTCCCGTCGCAGATCGAGGACGTCATCACCGGCGTCGCCGGCGTGGTCAAGGAAGCCTGGCAGATCTATATCGACAAGGAATGCATGACCATCGGCACCATGACCGTGGCGATCGAGGCGTCCGCCCAGGCCGGCCGCCCGGCCGAACAGCTCAGCAATGAAGTGGGCCGGGAAATCCACGCGCGCCTGGGCATGAAGGTCTGCGTCGAATGCCATCCCGAAGGCACGCTGCCGCGCTACGAAGCCAAGGCCGTGCGCGTACTGCATCGTCCCGAAGCATGACCGCGCGCGATCCGCTGGCCGCCATCCGCGCCCGCCTGGCCGAGGTCACGGCCTGCTGGCAGGCGGCCGAGTCGCTGGCGCAGATCCGCGCCAGCTTCGCCGACTACCTGGCCGAGGTGGGGCCGCGCGGCGCGGCGATGGCCCGCCCCCGGCCCCAACCCCTGGCGCCGGCGCTGGCCGGCGCCTGGATCGGCCAGGGTGCGCGGCGCGCGCTGTACTGCCATGGCGGCGGTTTCCAGATCGGCGGCATCGCCTCGCACGCCAGCCTGATCGCCCGGCTGGCCGAGGCCGGCCAGGCCCGCATCCTGGCCGTCGAGTACCGGTTCGCGCCCGAACACCGCTATCCGGCGGCGATCGACGACGCCTTCGCGGCCTACCAGTGGCTGCTGGCCAACGACGGCGCGCCAGCGGCCATCATCGGCGACTCCGCGGGCGGCGCCCTGGCGTTGCAGACCGCGCAGCGCGCGCGCGATGCCGGCCTGCCGCTGCCGCGCTCCCTCGTGCTGCTCTCCCCCTGGCTCGATCTGTCCATGCAAGGCCGCAGCTACGTGGAGCTGGCCGAACAGGACATTTTCTCCAAGCCGGCACAGCTGCGCGCGATGGCGCGCAGCTATCTGGGACACCTCGGCCCGCCGCCGGCCTCGCCGCTCTGGGACGATCTGTCAGGCTTGCCGCCCATCGTCGTGCACGCCGGCGCGCACGACATCACGCTGGACGACTCGCATACGCTGGCCGCACGCGTGCGCGCCGCCGGCGGGCAGGTGCAACTGCAGGTCTTTCCCGGCATGTGCCATCACTTCCAGATCTACGAAGCGCTGGCCGAAGCGCAGGAGTCGATCGACGCGCTGGGCCGCCATCTGCGGCAGGACTAGCGCCAGGCGGCGCGCAAGGCGCGCCGCTCCTCATGCCTGGACGATCAGCCCGCTATCGAGCGCGCCGGCCACGCGCTCGGGCGCCAGGCCCCATTCGTGCAGCACCTCGACCAAATGCGCGCCCACTGCGGGCGCGGCGGCGGGCTGGCGCGCCGGCGTGGCGCTCAGGCGCGGCGCCGGCGCCGGCTGCGTCACCCCCTCGACGTCGATATAGCCCGCGCGGGCCGCCGCATGCGGATGATGGGCGGCTTCGCGCCAATCCAGGACGGGCGTCACGCAGGCGTCGCTGTCCTCGAACAGCGCCGCCCAATGGTCGCGCGGCCGGGTGGCGAACAGCGCCGCCAGCCGCGCGCGCAAGGCCGGCCATTGGGCAGGATCGCGATCGTGGGTATACACGGCCGGGTCCAGGCCCAGCCGTTCGACCAGCAGGTCATGAAAGCGCCGTTCGACGCAGGCCACGGCCAGAAAGCGCCCGTCGGCGCAGGCATAGGTGGCGTAGAAATAGGCGCCGCCGTCCAGCAGGTTGCCCTCGCGCCGGTCGGACCAGCCGCCGCCGGCGCGAAAGCCCCAGAACATCGCAGCCAGCAGGCCCGCCCCGTCCACCATGGCGGCGTCGACGACCTGGCCCGGCGCCCCGCCACGCACCGCCAGCAAGGCGGCCAGCATGCCGAACGCCAGCAGCATGCCGCCGCCGAAATCCGCCACGTAGTTCAGCGGCACCGACGGCGGACGGTCGGCCGGCCCGATGGCGTGCAGCGCCCCGGTCAGGCCCAGGTAGTTCAGATCATGTCCGGCCTGGCGGGCCAGCGGTCCCTGCTGGCCCCAGCCCGTCATGCGCCCGTACACCAGCCGCGGCTGGCGCCGCAGGCATTCCTCGGGCGCCAGGCCCATGCGCTCCATCACGCCGGGCCGGAAACCTTCGATCAACCCATCGGCGGCGCCGACCAGCTCCAGCAGCAGATCGCTGGCGCCGGGCGCGCGCAGATCCAGCGCCAGCGAGCGGCGGCCGCGCGCCAGCACGTCGAAGCGGCTGTCCAGCAAGGGGAAGTCCCCCTTCCTGTGCGCCGCATGGACGCGCACCACGTCGGCCCCGTGATCGGCCAGCATCATGGCCGCGAACGGCGCCGGCCCCAGTCCCACCATTTCGATGATGCGCAAACCCTGTAAGGCCGGCGCCATGCCCTCTCCTTGCGCCGTCACTGCGGCGCGACCCTGACGGTCAGCCCTTCCAGCGCCGGCGCGACCGTAATCTGGCAGGAAAGACGCGACTCGGCGCGGACATCGTTGGCGAAGTCCAGCATGTCGCGCTCCATGTCGCCGGGTTCGCCCACGGCCTGCATCCATTCCTGTCCCACATGCACATGGCAGGTGGCGCAGGTGCACGCGCCGCCGCACTCGGCCGCGATGCCCGGCACATTGGCGCGCCGGGCGCACTCCATCAGGCTCAATCCGTCGTCCGCCTGGACGATGTGGCGAGCCTCATTGGAGGCGATGAAAATAATCGTTGTCATACGAGGCGTTCCCGTCGTGTATCAAGCGCCGCAGCCCATCCCGCCGGAGACGCCCAGCGCCTCGCCGGTGATGAAGCCGGCGGCTTCGGAGCATAAAAACGCAATCGCCGCGGCGACCTCCTCGGGCCGGCCCAGGCGGCGCAGCAGCGTCAACGCCTCCAGGTCGGCGCGCATCTGCGCGCCCGCGACGTCGACGGCGCGCGCCAGCATCGGCGTGTCGACCGGTCCAGGCAGCACGGCATTGGCGGTCACGCCGTAGCGCGCGTTCTCGCGCGCAATCGAGCGGGTGAATCCGAGCAGGCCCGCCTTGGCGGCGGCGTAGACCGCCCCGCCGCGCGAACCCAGGCGGCCCGCCTCGGACGACACATTGACGATGCGGCCGAAGCGCGCCGCCTGCATGCCGGGCAGCACGCCCAGCGTGAAGGCGAACGCACTCTCCAGGTTGACGGCCAGCAGCGCGCGCCAGTCCTGCGGGGTCGTCCGGGAAAAGAACGCGTGCTGGTCGGCGCCGACATTGTTGACCAGGATGTCGAACGGCGCGGCGCCGGCGCAGAATCCGGCCACCGCCTCGGCGTCCGTGGCGTCGAGCGCGACAAAGCGGGCGCCGGTGGCCTCGGCCACGCTGGCGCCCGCCTGCGCGTCGCGATCGCAGAACGTGACGCGCAGGCCGTCGCGGCATAGCTGCGCGACGGTGGCCGCGCCGATGCCGTTGGCGCCGCCGGTAACGAGCGCGTGCCGCGGCATCAGTGCCTCCGGAAAACCGGCTGGCGCTTCCCGATCACCGCCGCCAGCCCTTCCCGGCTGTCGGCCGTGGCCGACAGGGTCGATACGGTACGGGCCTCCTCGGGCAGGGCCCGTTCGACCTGCAGCGTGTTCCACAACAGGCGCTTGGTCGCCGCCTGCGCCAGCGGCGCTCCGGCGGCGTAGGTCGCGGCCAGGCGGGCTGCGCTCTCGTCCAGCTCGGCGTCGGCGACCACCTGGTTGACCAGGCCCATCTCGAGCGCCTCGTCGGCGCCCACCGTGCGGTTCGACAGCATCATTTCCATGGCGCGGCGAAAACCGATCAGATGCGGCAGGATGACCGAGCTGCCCGCGTCCGGCGCCATGCCCACGCGCGTGGCGCCGGCCAGGAACCTGGCGCCCTGCGCGGCGACGACGATGTCGGCCGCGCATACCAGGCCCAGGCCGCCGCCGCCGGCCGCGTAGCCCTGCACCTGCGCCACCACGACGGCGTCCAGCCTGATCAGCGCGCCGATGGCCATTTGCAGCCAGGCGGTCACTTCGCGCAGGAAGTCGCCCAGGCCCTCGCCCTTGCTGGCGAACTCGCGCACATCGCCGCCGGCGCAGAAATGCTTGCCCGCGCCGCGCAACAGCACCACGCGCACATCGGGCTCGCGGTGGCAGCGCATCACCGCTTCGTGGAAAGCCTTCATAAATTCGATATTCATGCCGTTGGCCGCATCGGGGCGGTTCAACGTGATGCGGGCCACATGGTCCGCATAGTCCAGCAGCACAGGACCCTCGCCAATCCAGGTCTCGGGGTTTGCAGTCGTCATCGTCATCTCCTCATACCAGGAAGGACAGGGTGAAAATCGGTTTGGCGCTATTGACCAGGGCAATCTTCTTGCGCACCAGGCGGAAGGCGCCATCGACCAGCCGGAGCCGGTACTCGTTGCGCGCGGCCCAATGCGTTTCGCCGCGCAGGTTGTCCTCGTAGATCAGCACATTGGCCAGCGCCGTCACTTCCTGCCCCGCGACATCGACGATCTCGATGTTGGAAATCAGGCGCGCCAGCGCCGAGCGCGGCGTCTGCGTATGGCGGCGGCCGGTCAGCAACTGTTCGATGCGGACACGGATGCGCGACCGGTTGTCGTAGATCACCGACATCTTCTGCTCGGGATCGATATCGTCGCCATTGGCCGGGATCCAGTAGATGGCGTCGTCCTCCCAGAGCGACTCCCAGCCCTGGTAGTCGTGCGTGTCCTGCAGCCGGGCCTCGTGATAGAGAAACTGCGACACCCGATGGTGCAGCGTCAGTTCGTCCAGCGCCTGCAGATCGTCAGCGGCCGGACGGGTTTCGGGACGTGCGGTCATCCGGATTACTCCTGCATCAGCTTGAAATAGTGGCGCCAGATCCCGCGCTGCGGGACCTCGTCGGTCGAATGCCCGACGGTGTAGCCGTTCTCGTCCTTGCGCTCGCGATGCAGGCCGCGGGTCAGCATCAGCCATTCGGGGTCGCGGATCTTCGCGCCGCGGTGGTTGCGCTCGTACATCTCCGTATCGTCGGCCAGCAACAGGCCGGCCGGCCCGACCGAACCCATGGTCTGCTGGCGCAGCCGGCGGTTGATGTCGGGCGCGTCCTTGAACTGCACCGCCGTCACGTGCTGGATGGTTTCCTCCACCGACACCGGCTGCAGCACGAAGATCTGGATCTCCGCGATGAACAGATTGGGGAAGATCATCGTGTGCGGCGAGCCGTCGATCATGATCTGGCGCGCCCGCTCGGCGCCGTAGGCCTGGTCCATCGCGACGGCGTAGTCCGCCATCCGCTCGACCGACGAGCCGAACCAGTACAGCGGCTTGTCGATGCGCCGCCACTCCGGCCGCAGATCGAACTCGGTATGGCCATTGCCGTAGTCGCGCGTCAGCGCGGTCGAATCCTTGCCGTAGAGATTGGCGATCGGACTGTTGGTGACCTGGAAGATGGAACCATGCACGAAACCGGGGTGGTAGCCGTCGGTCTCGTTCTCCAGCATGAACTTCCAGTTGGCCTTGGCCCGGTGCTGCAGGAACCCGGCGCGCAGGTCCAGCTCGCCGTTGGGCGAGTTGTCGCACAACTGGTCGATGGCGGCCTTGGCCCCGCCCAGGTGCTCGTCCAGGCTCGGGCCGGTTTCGGCGAACGATCCGAACACGAAGCCGCGATAGATGCCGATCCGCGCCACCTTGCCGAGCCCGACGCCGGCCTTGGAGGCGCCCTCGTAGCCGTCGGCCAGCGCGTACCCCATCAGGTCGCCGGTGTTCGAGAAAGTCCACGAGTGGTACGGGCACGTGAAAGTGCTGCGGTTGCCTTCCTTGTAGGCGCACAGCTGGTTGCCCCGGTGCGGACACTTGTTCAGCAACAGGCGGATCTCGCCGTCCCGGTCCCGCAGCAACAGCACGGGCGTCGTGCCGATGCTCTTGGTCACGTAGTCGTTCTTGTTGGGCACTTCGCTGACGTGACCCACGTATACCCAGGTCCTGTGCCAGATCTTGTCCAGCTCCTCCTGGAAGATCTCCGGATCGACGTACAGGCGGCTATTGATCCGCGTGGGCTCGATCAGCGCCCGGTAGTCGATCTCGTTCCTGATGAAAGACATCGCCCTCACCTCCGATGGTTTGTGAATTATTTAATAATCCGAATGATCGTTCGATTTATAAATGAGGAGGCGGCGGCATGTCAAGCACAGATTTTTATAACCAACCGACTATTCGGTTTTTACAACAATTTCCAGGAATCGAATCAGGGGAAACCATTAGGGCGTTTTCTTAAAATCACCTTAAAAGAAAACATATCCAATTGATTTATAAGTGTTTTTACAAAACACCAGGCCGCCGACAGGGTGTCGGAAAAGCGCGGAACCGGCTATAGCCAAGCCTCTCAAGCCCTGATAAATTACACGAACGGTTGTTCAATAATAGGCTCAGACCATATCGAGCCGCCACACAGGAGGAGTCATGAACACAAGCAAGGCAATCGTCGCGGGCTTGCTCGCACTGGGCTGCGCCCTGCCCGCCGCGGCCGAGATCCGGCTCGGCGCCTCGGTCTCGGCCACCGGCCCGGCCGGCATCCTGGGCGACCCCGAAGCCCGCACCCTGGAACTGCTCGTGCAGGAACTGAACGCGCGCGGCGGCGTCAAGGGCGAGAAGATCAAGCTGGTGCTCTACGACGACGGCGGCGACGCCAACAAGGCGCGCACCTTCGCCACCCGGCTGGTCGAGGACGACGAAGTGCAGGCCATCATCGGCGGCACCACCACCGGCACCTCGATGTCCATCCTGTCGGTCGCCGAAGAAGCCAAGGTGCCGTTCATCTCGCTGGCCGGCGCCATCGACATCATCGACCCGGTCAAGCCCTATACCTTCAAGACGCCCCATACCGACCGCATGGCATGCCAGAAGGTGTTTGCCGACATGCGCAAGAACGGCTGGACCAAGGTGGCGCTGATCGGCTCCACGGACGGCTTCGGCGCTTCCATGCAGGCGCAGTGCAAGGCCGTGGCCGGCCAGTACGGCATCGAACTGGTGGGCAGCGAAACCTACGAGCCCAAGGACGCCGACATGACGGCGCAGCTGACCAAGATCCGGGGCATCCCCGGCGTGCAAGCAGTCCTGAACCCGGGGTTCGGCCAAAGCGCGGCGGTGCTGGCGCGCAACTACCGCCAGCTCGGCATGAGCCTGCCGTTCTACGCCTCGCACGGCGTCGCCTCGCAAGGCTATATCGACCTGGCCGGCGCCGACGTCGTCGAAGGCTTCCGCCTGCCGGGAACCGCGCTGCTGGTGGCGGACCTGCTGCCCGCCAGCGACCCCCAGGCCGCGCCGTCCATCGCCTACAAGAAGGCCTTCGAAGCCAAGACCGGCGCCCCCGTGGGCACCTTCGGCGGCTATGCGCACGACGCCTTCCTGATCCTGGTCGATGCGCTGAACCGCGCCGACTCGACCAAGCCCACCGCGATCCGCGACGCGATCGAGAAAACCAGCAAGCTGGCCGGCACCACCGGCGTCTATACCTTCTCGCCGACCAATCACCTGGGCCTGGACCTCTCGGCCTTCCGCGTGCTCGAGATCCGCGGCGGCAAGTGGAAAGTCGTCGACTGAGCGCCTGAACGGCGGCCCGTCGCCGGCGCACCGAGCGCGGGCCCGCCATCCCAGTCCAGACAAACGCCGGAGTGCCCATGTCGGAATTCATGCAGTTCATTTTCTCGGGGGTGACCGTGGGCGCGGTCTACGCGCTCGTCGCCCTCGGGTTCGCGATCATCTTCAACGCGACCGGCGTGGTGAACTTTGCCCAGGGCGAGTTCGTCATGCTGGGTGGCATGATCACTGTCTTCGCGCACGGCGCGGGCCTGGCGCTGCCGCTGGCCGCGCTGCTCGCCATCGCCGTGACCGCCGCGACAGGCGTGGCGTTGAACCGCCTGGCGATCGAGCCGGCGCGCGGCGCCCCCGTCGTCTCGCTCATCATCATCACCATCGGCGCCTCGATCTTCATCCGGGGCGCGGTGCAAAGCCTGTTCGGCAAGCAGATCCACAGCCTGCCCGCGTTCTCGGGCGACGACCCGATACACGTGCTGGGCGCCACCATCCTGTCGCAAAGCCTGTGGATGATCGGCGGCGCGGTGGCGGTATTCATCGTCCTGTGGCTGTTCTTCACCAGGACACTGATAGGCCGCGCGGTGCTGGCCACCTCGAACAACCGCCTGGCGGCCCGCCTGGTCGGGATCAACACCCGATTCATCATGACCCTGTCGTTCGCGCTGTCGGCGGCCATCGGCGCCCTGGCCGGCGTGCTGATCACGCCGATCACGCTGACCTCGTACGACGTGGACCTGACCCTGGCGCTCAAGGGCTTTGCCGCCGCCATGCTGGGCGGCATGGGCAGCCCCAAGGGCGCGCTGGCCGGCGGCATCCTGCTCGGCCTGCTGGAATCCCTGACCGCCGGCTACCTGTCGTCGCAGTACAAGGACGCGGCGGCCTTCCTCACCATTCTCGCGGTGCTGTTCTTCATGCCGCAGGGACTGTTCGGACACAAGTCCACGGATCGCGTATAAGCCATGCGGATATCATCGAAACACTGGACGCTGATCGTCCTGGCCGCGCTGATCGCCATCGCCCCGCTGTTCTTCCCCTCCGGCTATTACTTCCGCGTGGGCTCGACGATTTTCGTCAACGCGCTGGCGGTCACCGGCATCGTCATCCTGACCGGCTACGCCGGCCAGATCAGCCTGGGACACGCGGGATTCGCCGGCATCGGCGGCTATGCCTGCGCGCTGGCGCCGGTGCACCTCGGGCTGCCCTCGGCGCTGTCGGTGGTGCTGGGCGCGGCCGTCTCGGGCGCGCTGGCGTGGCTGGTCGGCCGCCCCATCCTGCGCCTGAAGGGCTACTACCTGGGCGTGGCCTCGCTGGGCTTCGGCATCCTGGTGGCCATGGTGCTGAACAACGAACGCCAGCTCACCAAAGGGCCGGACGGCATCGCCGTGCCCGACCCCGGCCTGCGCAGCCTGATCAAGGGCTGGGGCCTGGACCTGTCCAATGGCCAGTTCTGGTACGCCATGACGGGCATCGCGCTGGTGATCGGCGCCTGGCTCGCGCTCAACCTCTACCACAGCCCGACAGGGCGGGCGCTACGCGCGCTGCACGGTTCGGAGATCGCCGCCGGCACCGTCGGCATCGACGTGGCGGGCGCCAAGCTCAAGGCGTTTGTCGTATCGGCCGTGTACGCCTCGGTCTCGGGCTCGCTGCTGGCGCTGCAGAACCGCTTCATCACGCCGGACATCGCGGGCTTCATGCACTCGATCGAAATGGTGACCATGGCGGTGCTAGTTGTGAAGATTCAATAGGTTGTATGCATGGTTCATCCGAACCGGATTTGAGAAACTGGAAATCGCCGATCCCCCAGTTCACTCAAGGAGCCCGGCCGGATGAACACCCATAAGCATGCCCGATTGACCTTCCTACGTCGACTCGAAATGGTCCAGCAATTGATCGCCCATCAAGTTTGTGTGCCTGAAGCGGCCCGCGCCTATGGGGTCACCGCGCCGACTGTGCGCAAATGGCTGGGCCGCTTCCTGGCTCAGGGCCAGGCGGGCTTGGCCGATGCGTCCTCGCGCCCGACGGTCTCGCCCCGAGCGATTGCGCCGGCCAAGGCGCTGGCTATCGTGGAGCTGCGCCGCAAGCGGCTGACCCAAGCGCGCATCGCCCAGGCGCTGGGCGTGTCAGCCAGCACCGTCAGCCGCGTCCTGGCCCGCGCCGGTCTGTCGCACCTGGCCGACCTGGAGCCGGCCGAGCCGGTGGTGCGCTACGAGCATCAGGCCCCCGGCGATCTGCTGCACATCGACATCAAGAAGCTGGGACGTATCCAGCGCCCTGGCCACCGGGTCACGGGCAACCGACGCGATACCGTTGAGGGGGCCGGCTGGGACTTCGTCTTCGTGGCCATCGATGACCACGCCCGCGTGGCCTTCACCGACATCCACCCCGACGAGCGCTTCCCCAGCGCCGTCCAGTTCCTCAAGGACGCAGTGGCCTACTACCAGCGCCTGGGCGTGACCATCCAGCGCTTGCTCACCGACAATGGCTCGGCCTTTCGCAGCCGCGCCTTCGCCGCGCTGTGCCATGAGCTGGGCATCAAGCACCGCTTTACCCGACCTTACCGCCCACAGACCAATGGCAAGGCCGAACGCTTCATCCAGTCGGCCTTGCGTGAGTGGGCTTACGCTCACACCTACCAGAACTCCCAACACCGAGCCGATGCCATGAAATCCTGGCTACACCACTACAACTGGCATCGACCCCACCAAGGCATCGGGCGCGCTGTACCCATCTCCAGACTCAACCTGGACGAATACAACCTATTGACAGTTCACACCTAGGCGGCGCCGGCGACCGGATCAAACTTTCGGCCGGGATGCCCAATTCGGTATGCAAGCGCCAGATCATGGGCAAGGTAAGACCGCGCTTGCGGTTCAAGACCTCGTAGACCCGGTTGCGCTTCCCGATCATGGGCTCCAGGCCCTTGGGAGTCAGGCCACCCTGCTCCATGCGGAACTTGATCGCCTCGACCGGATCCGGCAGGTCGATCGGGTAATGCCGCGCCTCATAGGCCTGCACCAGCGTGGCCAGCACGTCCAGCCGATCGCCATCGGGCGTACCCAGCTCAGGGTCCGACTCCATGAGCCGAGAAATTTCCTTCAGAGCCGACTTGTAATCGGCCTCGGTGCGTACGGGGCGGATTTCCATGTTCACTCCATCAGGCCACCTTGTACTGGGCGCTCGGTCCCTTGAAGAAGAAGGCCAGCAATCCAGCACGATCAAATGCCGTACCGAATTCGTCGCAGGCTTGCCCCAGTTGCGCCACGGCCTTCTTGCGCCGCACTTTTCTGGCAAATCTAGTTCGCATTTCCTAGGGCAGCGCGAGATAGAACGTCTTGAAGTCGGGAGCAGGTGTGGATATCTCCATTGAGACGGCCGCCCCCAATCGGATAGGATCGAAATCCCACATACCAACCATTTCCGAGAGAAGATTGGCCATGAATCGAATTGGCGGCGTCGGTATCGCCTGGTACCGAAAAGAGGATTACGAGCGGGTGCGCGCTATCTCGAACGACGTCCATACATTCCCCGATACCTTCGAGGACTGGGAGAAGCGTGCCGAGGAAAGGAGGGAAGAAATTCTCAAGCTGGGACACGTCGTCATCAAGGCATACATCGACCCAGATACATTCCCCGCCTGGTGCCGCGCCAACAGATACAAAGTCGACGCCAAAGGACGTATGGCATTCGCATCCGCCGAGGCGCATCGGGTCACGTCGCACGTGCACAAGGACTGATATCGACATCACGCGCCGCCTCCTGCCACTCTGCCAACTCGGCCCAGACGCGGGACCAATCGTCACGCAAGGCCTAACGGCGGATCTGCCTGGCGGTGCCCCCCCAAAGCCTCCCGCAGCTGTCCGGCGAAGAGACACGCCCTTTGTGGCGCATCCGCCATTGGCGGATCAACACAGAGTACAAAACGCTATGCCCACTTGGCCACGGACAGTTTGCGGGATGCGCTGGTGAGAATCGGAGCTACCAAGAGGCCTGCCCAAAAATCCCCCACCACCAAAACAAAACGGGCCTCGGATTGCTCCGAGACCCGCATGTTTACTTGGTAGGCCCCCCGAGAGTCGAACTCGGCACCAACGGATTATGAGTCCGCTGCTCTAACCAGGCATGAGCTAGAGGCCCAGGAAATGTTTACTGCCCTTCGAGGAAGCTCTTCAGCTTGTCGGCGCGGCTGGGGTGGCGCAGCTTGCGCAGCGCTTTGGCCTCTATTTGACGGATGCGCTCGCGCGTGACGTCAAACTGCTTGCCCACCTCTTCCAGCGTCTGGTCGGTGCTCATTTCGATGCCGAAACGCATGCGCAGCACCTTGGCCTCGCGCGGGGTGAGCGAGTCTAACACTTCTTTGACCACATCGCGCATCGAGCCGTGCAGCGCCGCGTCGGAAGGCGCCAGGGTGGCGGTGTCTTCGATGAAATCGCCCAGGTGCGAGTCGTCGTCGTCACCGATGGGCGTTTCCATGGAGATCGGCTCCTTGGCGATCTTCAGGATCTTGCGGATCTTATCCTCGGGCATGTCCATCTTCTGCGCCAGGGTCGCGGGATCCGGCTCGGCGCCGGTTTCCTGCAGGATCTGGCGGCTGATCCGGTTCATCTTGTTGATCGTTTCGATCATGTGGACCGGAATCCGGATGGTGCGCGCCTGGTCGGCGATGGAGCGCGTAATGGCCTGGCGGATCCACCACGTGGCGTAGGTCGAGAACTTGTAGCCGCGCCGGTATTCGAACTTGTCCACCGCCTTCATCAGGCCGATGTTGCCTTCCTGGATCAGGTCCAGGAACTGCAGGCCACGGTTGGTGTACTTCTTGGCGATGGAGATCACCAGGCGCAGGTTGGCCTCGGTCATTTCGCGCTTGGCCTTGCGGGCCTTGGCTTCGCCGGTGGCCATGCGCTTGTTGACGTCCTTGAGGTCCTTCAGCGGCAGCACGACGCGCGTCTGCAGGTCGATCAGCTTCTGCTGCAGTTCCTGTACGGCCGGGATCTGGCGTTCGAGGGTTTCGCTGTAGGCATGGGCGGCGGCGACTTCGTCCAACACCCACTGCAGGTTGGTCTCGTTGCCGGGGAAGGCCTTGAGGAAGTGCGAACGCGGCATGCCGGCGCGGTCGACGCAGGTATGCAGCACCGCGCGTTCGAGCTGGCGTACTTCCTCGACCTGGGCGCGCAGGGTGTCGGCCAGCTTCTCGACCATCTTGGCCGTGAAGCGGATGCCCATGAGTTCGGTCTGGATGATGTCCTGGGCCTTGAGATAGGCGTCCGACTTATAGCCTTCCTTCTCATAGGACTGGCGCATCTTCTCGAACTGCTTGCTCACCTCGTCGAACTTGGCCAGGGCCTTGACGCGCAGGTCTTCCAGCTGCTTGCTGGACATGCCGCCGGCCGGGCCGTCATCGCCTTCGTCCTCGTCGGCGGTCACGCCGGCGCCGGCGTATTCCTCGCCGTCTTCGGGGTCGACCAGGCCATCGACCACTTCGTCGATCTGGGCCTGGCCTTCACGCACGCGCGTGATGTGGGCGAGGATTTCGTTGATGGTGGTGGGACAAGCCGAGATGGCCATCACCATGTGCTTGAGGCCGTCCTCGATCCGCTTGGCGATTTCGATTTCGCCTTCGCGGGTGAGCAGCTCGACCGAGCCCATTTCGCGCATGTACATGCGCACGGGGTCGGTGGTCCGGCCGAAGTCGGAGTCCACGGTGGTGAGGGCAGCCTCGGCCTCGTCCTCGACATCGTCGTCGTTCGAGGCAACCGGCGCGTTCTCGCTCATCAGCAGGGTTTCGGCGTCGGGGGCCTGGTCATAGACCGCGATCCCCATGTCGCTGAAGGTGCTGATGATGCCGTCGATCGCTTCGGCGTCGACCAGGTCGTCGGGCAGGTGGTCGTTGATTTCGCCGTAGGTCAGGTAGCCGCGGTCCTTGCCCAGCTTGATCAGCTGCTTGAGGCGATTGCGGCGCGCTTCGTATTCTTCGGGCGAGACGGGGCCACGGGCGATCAGATCCTTGGGATCGGCCTTGCCGCGCTTGCCGCCGCGCTTGGGCGGCTTCAGGTCGGGCAGCACTTCGCCTTCGCCGTCCATGGAGTCGTCGAAAGCATCGCTATCGTTGTTGGCGTTCTTCGCGGGGCGGCCGGGACGGCGGCCGCTGGGCGCCGGACGCGCGGCGCCGACCAGGTCGGCCAGCTTGTCTTCGGCCTTCTTGGCGCGCGCCTTGGTGGTCTTGGCCGGCTTGTCGGCGGCAGCCGTCTTGGCCGCGACCGTCTTGGTGGCCGTCTTCTTGGCGGCCGTCTTGGCAGCGGGCTTGGCGACCTTCACCGCAGTCTTGGCAGGGGCCTTTTCCGCCGCCATGCTTGCAGCACGCTTGGCCGTCGTGGATTGGGCAGTTGCCGCATCGATTGCAGAGGGGGATTTGCCTGTGGATTTGGTCATAGTCGCTTCCGTGGTCGTCGCAACCCATTGGGGTCATTGCACCGCATGAACGCGTTTTCGAGCATCGCACGAAACACGTTGACATCGGGTA
Source organism: Bordetella pertussis 18323 (assembly GCF_000306945.1). Classification (NCBI taxonomy): domain Bacteria; kingdom Pseudomonadati; phylum Pseudomonadota; class Betaproteobacteria; order Burkholderiales; family Alcaligenaceae; genus Bordetella; species Bordetella pertussis. The sequence goes on from NC_018518.1 coordinate 1,888,329, forward strand.
AAACAAGGCCGGTTCGCCGGCACGACGCGCTGCGCTGGTGTCGCAGCCCGGCCCGCCTGCGGGCCGTGGCGCGTCCTTTCTGGCCCTTGGGCCCAAAGACGCGCCGGTACGCCATGCCACCTGGCGGGCATGCCGGGCAACGCGCGGGGTTGTCTCGCCTGTTACAGGCCTGGTCAGCTCAATGGGCACTGCCCTTCGCTGCTCTCCAAACACAACACCCGACTGCAATGCCGCGGGACGATGTCCACGCCAGACTGCTTAACCTGCCTCCTGCTAATACGTTTGTAACATATCAGGGACGGACCTCAGGGCTGCCGCGCCGCAAACCGCAAAAGGCCATGCGCCGGCCCGGCACATGCATGCCGCCACCCGCCATGACCCTGCGCACCGCGCGTCAGCCGGTACTCGTCCATCCCTGCACACCCGCGCCAGACGCCAAGCGCCCGCTCGCCAGTGCCATGCATTCCATTCAATTCGATGCCGCCACTTCCGTCCGCATTCCGCGGGTCAGAAAAACACCCGGCGCGGCACCCGAAGGGCAACACTCAAAACCGCAATTTCGCCTTTAAGCGAAAACCCTCGATCTTACCGCAATTACTGTGCCCCGGCATTCTTTAAGACCATGATTCTGCTCGACAGTTCCAGGTAGCGACGGCGCGCCTCGTCGGTCGCCAGGCCGCTTTCGGCCAGTTTCGCCATTTCGGCGCGAGCCGCGTCGAACTCCATGCGCCGCAGCGCGTCGTCCCATTCGGTCTGCGGGTGCGGCAGGTCTTCCTGGGCCAGGACATCGGCGCGCAGGCCCTTGAGCACCACGTAGAGATCGGAATCCGGGTCGGCAGCCTCCATCAGCGCGCCCACATGGCGCGCGCCACTGGTCTGCGCCAGCAGGATCAGGTCCCTTACCAGTCCTAAATGGGGGCCATGGTCGATAACTTCAAGCTGCTGGTCACCCATGGTATCGACCAGCTCGGGGTGGGCCAGCAGCAGGCACAGCAGCCGCCTGGCCAGCGACGGCATGGTACGGCGGCCTTCGTAACCACCCGTATCATTGTCGCGGCGCCCCTTCCAGTCGCCCTTCTTGCCTTTCCAGTCGCCCTTCTTGCCTTTCCAGTCGCCCTTCTTGCCCTTCCAGTCGCCGCCCTGCCTGCCCTTGCGCTCCTGCCAGCCGCCCGCGGCCGGCATGCTCGGCTCCCCGTCGACGGCGCCAACGGAATAGGCATCGGGTTCGAAGTCGTGCACCGGCTCGAACGCCCAGTCCGGCGGCGCCTCGTCGGCATGCCCCGGCCCGCCCTCGCGGCCAGCAGCCGGCGCGGACGCCTGGGCCGGCGCGGCGGCCGAAGCGAGCGGCCGGGCGGGTTGCTGGGCCAGCACCTGGGCCATTTCCTCGGGCGTGAGCTGCACCAGGCGCGCCAGCTCGCGTTCGATCTGCACGCGCAGCGCGCACTCGGGGATGGCGGCCAGCAGCGGCTTGGCCTCGTGCAGGCAACTGGCCCGCCCCTCGGCCTCGCCCATGGTATGGCGCGAGGCCAGCTCGTCGAGCAGAAAGCGCGACAGCGCCACGGCTTCGCCCAGGCGGGTACGAAACGCTTCGGCGCCCAGCTCTCGCACATACGAGTCCGGATCGTGCTCGGCAGGCAGGAACAGGAAGCGGATGGCGATATCGTCGCGCAGCACCGGCAGGCAGGCCTGCAGGGCCCGCCAGGCGGCACGCCGGCCGGCGGCGTCGCCGTCGAAGCTGAAAATCACCTTGTCGCTGGCGCGCAGCAGCTTCTTCACATGGTCGGGCGTGGTCGACGTGCCCAGCGTGGCCACCGCGTTGGCGATGCCCTGCAGCGCCAGCCCCACGACGTCCATGTAGCCCTCGACCACCACGACCTGGCCCTCCTGGCGTATGGCCAGGCGAGCCTCCCACAGGCCATAGAGTTCATGGCCCTTGGAAAACAGCGGGGTCTCGGGCGAGTTGAGGTATTTGGGCTCGCCCTTGCCGATGATGCGCCCGCCAAAGCCGATCAGGCTGCCGCGCGCATTGCGGATGGGAAACATCACGCGTTCGCGGAAGCGGTCGTAGCGCCGCCCGTCCTCCGACTCGATCACCAGGCCGGCTTCCACCAGCACGGGATCCTCGTAGTTGTCGAACACATGGGACAGGCCATGGCGGTCGGTGCCCGACCAGCCCAGCCCGAAATGGGCGGCGATCTCGCCGGTCAGCCCGCGCTGCTTGAGGTAGGCAATGGCTTGCGGCGAGCCGCGCAACTGGCGCAGGTAGTGCGCCTGCGCGGCGTCGAGCACCTGCGTATGGCGCGACACCTCGGCCTTGCGGCGGGCCGATTCGGCCTGCTGGCGAGGACTGCGGTTTTCTTCGGGAACCGTGAGCCCCACGGCGGCCGCCAACGTGCGTACGGCCTCGGGGAAACTCGCGCCCGTATGCTCCATCAGGAAGGTGATGGCACTGCCGTGGGCGCCGCAACCGAAACAGTGATAGAACTGCTTGGTCGGACTGACAGTGAACGACGGGCTTTTTTCGTTGTGAAACGGGCAAAGACCAAGCAGGTTGGCCCCACCCTTGCGCAGCTGCACATATCGCCCGACGACGTCAACGACGTCGACCCGGGCGAGCAAATCCTGGATGAATGATTCTGGAATCAATAGATTCGGGAATCAGGCATCAATACAGGCGCGGGGGCAGTTGCTGGCTACGAATCCGCTTGTAGTGGCGCTTCACCGCGGCGGCGTGCTTGCGCTTGCGCTCGGCCGTGGGCTTCTCGTAGAACTCGCGCGAACGCAGTTCGGTGAGCAAGCCGGTTTTCTCGATGGTGCGCTTGAAGCGACGCAGCGCGGCTTCAAACGGTTCGTTTTCCTTCAGTCGAACGATAGGCATAAAGTGGTTGGCCTTTATGGATAGCAATAAGTGGGTAACGGGTTGACCACTAACCTGGCTTGGCTGCCGCGGCTATGCGCCCATGGCGACAAGCTAAGACAACTTGCCGCATCAGTAGCACAGCCCAACCAGCGTTTCCCGCCACCCCTGGTATTACCAGGAAACAAGACGCCAGGTTCGGTTTAGCGATAACCAGCGATTCTAGCACGATTGACGCCATTCTGCCCAGGGGCAGCCCCTGAGGGGCCCTGGCTGGGCGGCCCGGCCGGGCCGCCTTCTATTTGTAGCCTTTCCGGATCCAGGCTTCAAGCTGGTGCGGACGCAGGCTGTCGTAGTCCTCGAATGGCTGGTGGATCCACGGGTTGGTGGGCAATTTGTCGACAAAGTAGTCGGGCGTGGCCTGCGAATGCCCCTTCCACCACAGCACGGCGCTGCGCAACTCGGAAATGGCGGGGAACTGCTCGCTCAGATGGGTATGCACTTTGTTGAAGGTATGGCCGGTATCGACCATGTCGTCCACCAGCAACACCCGCCCGGACAAGGTGCCGCGCGTGATGGTGATGAACTGGGCGATATCCAGGTCGCCCTGCTTGGTGCCGGCCGCCTCGCGATAGCTGCTGGTGGCCAGAATGCCCAGCGGCACGTCGAAAATCCGGGACATCACATCGCCGACCCGCACGCCGCCGCGCGCCAGGCACAGGATCTGGTCGAATTGCCAGCCGGACTGGTACACCTGCAGCGCCAGACGCTCGATCAGGCGGTGGTAATCATCCCAGGTCACCCACAAATGGCTATCGTCACTGCTCGGCGAGCTCATAGGCGGATATCTCCCTGCAAAAGAAAATGACAAGGCCGCCTGCGGAACGACCCGCGGCGGCCTGGCGAATAATAACCGAGGCCGCGCCACAACGGGGCGCGGCCCGCGGCGCCCTACCCCTTGAAGGGGTGGCGCAGCACGATGGTTTTGTTGCGGTCGGGCCCGGTCGACACCAGGTCGATCGGCACGCCACACACTTCGGCCACGCGCTCGAGATAGCGGCGCGCGTTGACCGGCAGCTTGCTGTACTCGGTGATGCCGACGGTGGACTCGGTCCAGCCCGGCAGTTCTTCGAGCACCGCCTGCGCCTGCGCCACGGCGTGCGCGCCGTACGGCAGCACGTCGCGGAATTCGCCGTTGACGCGATAGCCCACGCCCAGCTGGATGGTTTCCAGGCCGTCGAGCACGTCCAGCTTGGTGATGCACAGGCCGGAAATGCCGTTCAGGCGCACCGAGCGCTTCAGCGCGGCGCCGTCCAACCAGCCGCAACGGCGCGGACGGCCGGTGACCGAACCGAACTCCTTGCCGATGGTGGCCAGGCGCGCGCCGATCTCGTCGACCAGCTCCGTGGGGAACGGCCCCGATCCGACGCGGGTCGTGTAGGCCTTGGTGATGCCCAGCACGTACTGCAACGCTTGCGGACCGACGCCGGCGCCGGCCGACGCCGCGCCCGCCACACAGTTGCTGCTGGTGACGAAGGGGTAGGTGCCGTGGTCGACGTCGAGCAGCGCGCCCTGCGCGCCTTCGAACAGCAGGTTCTTGCCTTCCTGCTGGAGCGCGAACAGGTTGCTCGAGACATCGCGCACCATGGGCGCGAGGGCCGGCGCCAGGGCCATGGCCTGATCGCGCACTTCGTTGGCCGACACGGGCTCGGCGCCCAGGTACTGGGTCAGCACGAAGTTGTGGTAATCGAGCACCTCGGCCAGCTTCTCGTCGAACAGCGCCGGGTTGAAGAGGTCCTGCACCCGCAGGGCGCGGCGCGCGACCTTGTCTTCGTAGGCCGGGCCGATGCCGCGGCCGGTGGTGCCGATCTTGCCCTCGCCCTTGCGCGCCTCGCGCGCCTTGTCGACGGCCACGTGGTACGGCAGGATCAGCGTGCAGATCTCGGAGACCTGCAGGCGCGAACGGACGTCCAGGCCGGCCGCCTCGAGCTCTTCGATTTCCCTGAGCAGCGCTTCGGGCGACAGCACCACGCCATTGCCGATGAAGCACGTGACGCCGTCATGCATGATGCCCGACGGGATCAGGCGCAGAATAGTCTTCTTGCCGTTGATCCACAGCGTGTGGCCGGCATTGTGGCCGCCCTGGAAGCGCACCACGCCCTGCACGGACTCGGCCAGCCAGTCGACGATCTTGCCTTTGCCCTCGTCACCCCACTGGGTGCCGATCACAACTACGTTCTTGCTCATTTTACGAATCAATATCGAGTTTCTCGGGAAATCCGGAAATCTCCCCGCGGCCCTCCCGTTGCCGGGAGGGAGTTAGTCACAGCGTTCTGACCGTCCAGGCGCCATCCTGCAGCGCCAGCTCGCGATCGCAAACGAATTCGTCCAGGCCCTGCTCGTGACCGGGCAGTACCTGAACGACGATTTCGCCCGACCGGCGCAAACGACGCACCGCGTCGGTCAGGGCGGGGTCTTGTCCCCAAGGGGCGCGCACGGCGCGCGCCGGCTCGGCAGGCGTCAGGCCCGCCGCCAGCTTGCGCAGGTCGAGACTGAAACCGGTGGCCGGACGGGCCCGGCCGAAAGCGCAGCTGACATCGTCGTAGCGGCCGCCGCGCACCAGCGCGTCGTGCCAGTCTTCGCCGTACACCGCGAAGGTCACGCCGGAGTGATAGCCATATCCGCCGACGTCGGCCAGGTCCACGCTGAGCGTGACGCCAGGCATGGCATCGACCAGGGCCTGCAGGGCGTCCAGCGCCTGCGCCATGCCGGGCACCGCCGGCAGCTCGCGCCGCGCCCGGGCGATGATCTCGGGCCCGCCATACAGCGTGGCCAGCGCCTGCAGCGCGCGCACGGTATCCTCGCCCAGCCCGTCGACACGGCTCGCCAGTTCGGCCAGCCCCGGCACGTCCTTCTCGCGCAGCAGCGTGCACAGGTCGCCGGCATGGCGCGAGGCCTGCGGGTCGGCGTCGAAAATGGCGCGCATCACACCCGAATGGCACAGGTCCAGGCGGGCATTGCGCACGCCGGCGGTGGCCAGCGTGTCCATGACCAGCTGGATGATTTCCAGGTCGGCCTCGAAGCCGGCATGGCCGTAGATTTCGGCGCCGATCTGCAGCAATTCGCGGCTCGACAGCAGGTCGGCCGGACGCGCGTGCAGGACGCTGCCGCAGTAGCACAGGCGCGTCACGCCGGCACGGTTGAGCAGATGGGCGTCGATGCGCGTGACCTGCGAGGTCATATCCGCGCGTACGCCCAGGGTGCGACCGGACAGCTGGTCGACCAGCTTGCAGGTGCGCAGATTCAGATCGCTGCCGGTACTCGACAGCAGCGAATCGATGTATTCGACCAGCGGCGGCGCGACCAGCTCGAAACCGTAGGTACGGTAGAGATCGAGCAATTCGCGACGCAGTTCCTCAATGCGCCGGGCCTCGGCCGGTAGAACGTCGGCAAGGCCTTCGGGCAGCAACCAGTTACCCATGGATTTCTATACCTGAATCACGCCCGGAACATGCGCGGGCGTTGCCCAAACGAAAAACGGCTGAGAGGGCGTAAGCCCGCTCAGCCGTATGCGGAATGTTTTCTAGCTTACGCGGTATTGTACATGGATCGGCACCCTGTTCCTAGGGGTTGTCCCGAACCGCCCTACTTTACCGCGCCGGCGTCAATTCGCCGGTGCCGGGGCGCCCGCCGCGCCCTTGCCGGGGTTCTTGAAGAACTGGAAGAACTCCGACGTCGGATCGACCACCAATACGTCACCGGTTTTGCCGAACGCGGCGCGATAGGCTTCCAGGCTCTTGTAATAGGTGTAGAACTCGGTATTGCGGCCGAAGGCCTGGGCGTAGATGCTGCCGGCCTGGGCGTCGCCCTCGCCCATGATGCCCTGGGCGCGCGCATAGGCCTGGGCCACGATGACCTCGCGCTGGCGGTCGGCCTCGGCGCGGATCTTCTCGCTTTCGGCCGCGCCGATCGAACGCAGCTCGTTGGCCACGCGGGTGCGCTCGGCTTCCATGCGGCGATAGACCGACTCGGAAATCTCGGGCGCGAACTCGATGCGGCGCAGGCGCACGTCGACCACCTGCACGCCCAGCGGCTCGGCGCGCTTGACGACGTTGGTGAGGATTTCGGCCATGACCTTGTCACGCTCGGCCGAGACCACGTCCTTGACCGTGCGCACGTTGACCGCCGCGTTCAGCGCGTCGCGGATCTGCGCCTGCAGACGCTCCTGGGCGGCGCGCTCGTTGCCGCCGAAGGTCACGTAGTACAGGCGCGGATCGGCGATGCGCCACTTGACGTACGAGTCGATCAGCAGGTTCTTCTTCTCGGAGGTCTGGATGCGCTCGGCATCGCTGGACTCGATGGTGAGGATGCGCTTGTCCAGCGTGACGACGTTCTGGAACGGCGGCGGCGCCTTGAAATACAGGCCAGGCTCGCTGATGACCTGGCGCACCTCGCCCAGCGAGAACACCAGGGCGTAGTCGCGCTCGCGGACCACGAAGACGCATGAAGACAGGACGGCCAGGACGACGAGCAGTCCGACCAGGATGGGCATGAGACGTTGCATGTTGGGGACTCCTCCGGGTTAGCGCGACATGCGGTCGCGAGGCAGCGTGTTGCTGGTGCTGCTGCCGGATGAAGACTGGCCGCTGGCCGAACCGCGCGCCGGCGCCTGCGGAATCGCCGGCTGGTTCGCGCCGGGCAGGCCCAGGCTGGAGGAGGACGGCTTGCCGGCGTCTTGCGCGGCCTGCTGCATGATCTTGTCCAGCGGCAGGTACAACATGTTGTTGCCGCCCTTAGTATCGACCATGACCTTGCTGGCGCGAGTGAAGACTTCCTGCATGGTTTCCAGGTACAGGCGTTCACGCATGACCTGGGGCGCCTTCTCGTACTCGTTGAGGATGGACGAGAAGCGCGAGGCATTACCCTGCGCATCGCCGATCACCTTGGCCTTGTAGCCCTCGGCCTGCTCGATCATGCGCGAGGCCTGGCCGCTGGCCAGCGGCACGACCTGGTTGGCGTACGCCTGGCCTTCGTTGATCTGGCGCTCGCGGTCCTGACCCGCCTTGACGGCGTCGTCGAACGCGGTCTGCACCTGTTCGGGCGGCTGGACGTTCTGGATGGCGACCGTGCTGATCTGGATGCCGGCGCTGTAGCGGTCCAGGATCTGCTGCATGAGATTCTGCACTTCGGTGGCGACTTCGGTACGGCCTTCATAGAGCACGAAGTCCATCGGCTTCTTGCCGACGATTTCGCGCATGGCGGTCTCCGCCGCCTGGCGCACGGACTCGTCCGGGTCGCGCATCTTGAACAGGTAGTCGGGCGCGCCGTCGGCGCGCAGGCGGTACTGCACCACGAATTGCATGTCGACGATGTTCTCGTCGGTGGTCAGCATCAAGGCCTCAGGCAGCACCTTGTTGCGCGAACCGCCGCGAAAACCCACCTCGAACGTGCGCAGCTGCGACACGTTGACCATTTCGTGGTTCTGGATCGGGTAAGGCATGCGCCACTGGAAGCCCGCCGGCGCGGTGCTCTTGTACTTGCCGAACTGGGTAACGACCGCGACCTGGCCTTCCTGGACGATGAAGAATCCGCTGGCCAGCCACAGCAGCACCAGCACCAGGGCGATGATGCCCAGGCCGATGCGGGCGCCGCGCGGCGAAGGCGGCGTCATGCCGCCGCGGTTGTTGGGACGATTGTTGCCCCCTCCGCCCTTGCGGCCGAACAATGCGCCTATGCGATTGTTGAAGTCGCGCCAGACCTCGTCGAGATCGGGTGGACCGTCGCCGCCGCCCTGTGGACGTCGCGGCGGCTCGGAGCCGTTGCCGTTATTGTTGCCACGGCCCCAGCCGGGGTCATTCAGATTGAAGAGTTTGGTGATTCGAGACATTGTTTCCCACAATCTGGCCGATCTCTGCAATTGCCCCGCGCAACGCATCCAGACCGGCGCGCTCGGTAGCGCTTACGAATACTCGCGCAATCGTACCATGGGCGTCGCGGTCGACCCGTGGCTCCAGGCCCGCGCGGTCAATCTTGTTGTATACCAGAATGGTCGGAATCTGCGCCGCGCCGATCTCGGCCAGCACTTTGTCGACCTCGGCGATCTGCTCGTCGCGCTGCGCGCTGGCCGCGTCGACCACGTGCAGCAACAGGTCGGCATACACGGTTTCCTCGAGCGTGGCACGGAATGCCGCGATCAGGTTGTGAGGCAGGTCGCGGATGAACCCGACCGTGTCCGACAGCACCACCGACCCGGCGCCGTCGATCCAGATGCGCCGCGTGGTGGTATCCAGGGTGGCGAACAGCTGGTCTGCGGCATAGGCGCCGGCGCGCGTCATGGCGTTGAACAGCGTGGACTTGCCGGCGTTGGTATAGCCCACCAGCGAGACCGACAGCGCGCCGCCGCGCGCCCGCGCCCGGCGCTGCGTGACCCGCTGGCGCTCGACCCGATCCAGGCGCTCGCGCAGCACCTTGACCTTGGCGCCGATCATGCGGCGGTCCATTTCGAGCTGCGCCTCGCCCGGGCCGCGCATGCCGATACCGCCGCGCTGCCGCTCCAGGTGGCTCCACATGCGCGTCAGGCGCGTGGCCAGGTGCTGCAGCTGGGCCAGCTCGACCTGCAGCTTGCCTTCGTGGCTCTTGGCGCGCAGCGCGAAGATATCCAGGATCAATGCCACGCGATCGACCACGCGCAGGTTGAATTCGCGCTCGAGGTTGCGCTGCTGCGCCGGCGACAGCGGCTGGTCGAACAGGATGATGTCGGCCAGCAGCGCGCCGGCCATCGCCACGCCCTCCTCGACCTTGCCTGAACCGATGAAGAACTTGGCGTCGGGCCGGTCGCGCCGCGCCGTCAGCGTGCCGACGATCTCGGCGCCGGCGCCCTTGGCCAGCATGGCGAACTCCTCGGCGTGGGCCGGGTAGTCAGGATTGCCGAGATCGACGCTGATGATCAGTGCGCGCATACATGCACCATTTTGGAGCCAAAGCGAAAATGCCCGCCGGCGCTGGCCGCGCGGCGGGCAATCAAGGGTAATGCTGGAGCGAGGCGATTATTCAGCGGGAACTTCCACCTGGAAATTGACGGCGCGCGCCGGCACCACGGTGGAGATGGCATGTTTGTACACCATCTGGGTCACGGTATTGCGCAGCAGCACGACATACTGGTCGAACGATTCGATCTGCCCCTGAAGCTTGATGCCGTTTACCAGGTAGATGGACACGGGCACGTGTTCCTTGCGCAGCGTGTTCAGAAACGGATCTTGCAAAGTTTGCCCTTTATTGCTCATTGGCCAGGCTCCATTTGTTTGTTTTAAGTGACGGCACAGTGCGCCGAAATCAGTACTCTACAGGGTTTTCCCGGGCGGTGCCACTTGCGATATACGCAAATATGACACCAGAGTTTTCAGGAAATTCCCCGGTGCGTGTCACAACGAAAAAATTTTCTTCAGCGCGCCGATCAACGCCTCGCATTGGGCGTCCGTACCCACCGTGATACGCAGGAATTGATCGATACGGGCCTGCCGGAAGTAGCGCACCAGGATGCTGCGCTCGCGCAGCCGGGCGGCCAGTTGCGCCGCGTCATGCTCCGGGTGCCGCGCAAACACGAAATTGGCCGCCGAAGGCAGCACGTCGAAACCCAGCGCCCGCAGATCGGCGCTCATGCGCTCGCGCGTGGCCATCACGGCCTGACGCGTCCGGTCGAAATACGCCTGGTCCTGCATGGCGGCCTGCGCGCCCGCCGACGCCAGCCGGTCTATGGGGTAGGAATTGAAGCTGTTCTTGACCCGCTCCAGGCCGTCGATAAGCGCCCGGTTGCCCACCGCGAAACCGACGCGCAGGCCGGCAAGCGAGCGCGACTTGGACAGGGTCTGGACCACCAGCAGGTTGTCGTGGCGATCGACCAGCGGCGCGACCGACTCGGCGCCGAAGTCGACATAGGCCTCGTCCACCACCACGACGGTATCGGGGTTGGCGGTCACGATGCGCTCGACCTCGTCGCGCGTGAGGGCGCGTCCGGTCGGGGCATTGGGATTGGGGAAGATGATCCCGCCCGCGGCCTGGCCGCCGGGCTGGTAGTCGGCCGGATCGATGCGGAAGTCATCGGTCAGCGGCACGACCTGATAGGGAATCTCGTACAGGCCGCAGTAGACGGGATAAAAGCTGTAGCTGATATCCGGGAAACGCACCGGCCGGCCGTGCCTGAACAGCGCCATGAAGACGTGCGCCAGCACCTCGTCCGAACCATTGCCCACGAATACCTGGTCGGCCTGCACCCCGACGGCCGCGGCAATCGCGCCGCGCAGCTCGTCCGAGGCCGGATCCGGATACAGCTTGAGCGTGTCGCCGGCCGCCGCGGCGATGGCCTGCAGCACCTTGGGCGACGGCCCGTACGGGTTCTCGTTGGTATTCAGCTTGATCAGGTCCGGCAGCTTGGGCTGCTCGCCTGGGACATAGGGACTGAGCGTCCCGACCACGGGACTCCAGTAGCGGCTCATGGATCAGTTTTCCTGGACGTAGGGGTTGCGCGACGACTTGAACTCGATGCGCAGCGGCGTACCGGCCAGGTCGAAGGCATTGCGAAAGCGCGTCTCCAGATAGCGGCGGTACGAATCGGGCACCGCGTCCAGCGCGTTGCCATGGATCACGATCAGGGGCGGGTTCTGTCCGCCCTGGTGCGCGTAGCGCATCTTGGGCCGGAAAATACCCTTGCGCGGCGGCGGCTGCTGCTCGACGGCGGCCTGCAATTCGCGCGTCAGCCGCGGCGTGGACAGTTTGGCGAAAGCCGCCGCGTGCGCGGCGTTGACGGACTTCAGCAAGGGCTTGACGCCCTGCCCCTTGAGCGCCGAAATGGTGTGCATGCGCGCAAAGCCGAGGAAGCGCAGCTTGCGCTGGAATTCCCGTTCGATGCGCTCGCGCTGGTCGCTGTCCAGGCCGTCCCACTTGTTGATGGCCACCACCACGGCGCGGCCGGTCTCCAGCACGAAGCCGGCGATGTGGGCGTCCTGTTCGGACACTTCGGCCTGCGCGTCGATCATCAGCAGCACCACGTTGCTGGCCTCGATGGCCTGCAGCGTCTTGATGACCGAGAACTTCTCGATCGCCTCGAACACCTTGCCGCGCTTGCGCAGGCCGGCGGTGTCGATCAGGGTGTACTTCCTGCCGTCGCGCTCGAAGTCGATCTCGATCGCGTCGCGCGTGGTGCCGGGCATGTCGAAGGCGATCACGCGCTCTTCGCCCAGCAGCGTATTGATCAGGGTGGACTTGCCCACGTTGGGCCGGCCGACGATGGCCAGCTTGATGCGGTGGTCGACGACATCCTGCTCGAGCTGTTCGCCGGTGTCGGCCGGCGGCGCGACCAGGCCGCTCAAGGCGATCTCGATCAGGTCGACGATGCCGTCGCCGTGCGCGGCAGAAATCGGATGCGGCTCGCCCAGGCCCAGCTCGTGGAAATCGCCGGTGGCATTGCCCACGCCCATGCCTTCGGCCTTGTTGACCGCCAGCAGCACGCGCTGCTGGCCGGACTTGCGCAGCAGGCGCGCGATCTCGTGGTCGTGCGCATTGACGCCCGCCCGCGCATCGACCAGGAACACCACCACGTCGGCTTCGGCGATGGCCTGGCGCGTCTGGCGCGCCATCTCGGCCAGGATGCCGTCCTTGGCGACCGGTTCGAAGCCGCCCGTGTCGATCACCAGGAAGGGCGTGTCGCCCACCCTGCCCTCGCCGTAGTGGCGGTCGCGGGTCAGGCCGGAGAAATCGGCCACCAGCGCCGCGCGAGAGCGCGTCAGGCGGTTGAAGAGGGTCGACTTGCCCACATTGGGACGGCCGACCAGGGCAACGACAGGCTTGAAAGACACGGTATGAGGCTTGCTATAGGAAAAGTTCAGTTGGCGCGAACCATCACCAGGCTGCCATTGCCGGTTTGCACCAGCACGCCCTGGGAGGTGGTCTGCGGCGGCGAGACGATGGCGCCCCCGCCCACCGACAGCCGCGCCAGCAGGCGGCCGTCGCTACGCGACAGGAAATGGACATAGCCTTCGAAATCGCCCACCGCCACGGCCTCGCCGAGCAAGGCCGGCGCGGTCAGCAGGCGATTCTTCAACTCGGCCTGTTTCCAGACGTTGTTGCCGCTGTCCAGCGCGAAGGCGCTGACCACGCTGCCCTGGTCGGGCGCGTAGGCGAAGCGGTCGTCGATGACCATGCCGCTGGCGCTGGAGAAATCCTTGGCCCAGATGGGGCGTCCGCCCGCCGACACGTCGAAGCACACGATACGGCCCTGGTAGGCGACCGCGCACATCAGGCGGCCGGCGATGCGCGGCGCGCCCACCACGTCGGTCAGGCGCTCCAGGTCACTGGCGCCGCGCGGCGTGGCCACCGTGCCTTCCCATTGGACGTTGCCGGTGGCGCTGTTGATGGCCAGCAGCTTGCCGCCCGGCAGGCCGCTGATGACCAGGCCTTCGGCCAGCACCATCTGCGCGGCGCTGCGCAGCGCCAGCGCCGGACCCGGCCGCTGCATGCTCCACATGCGCTCGCCGTTCTCGGCGTTGAAGGCCTGGATGCGGTAATCGCCGCTGCGCACCACGACCACCCCATAGCCGACCACCGGCGGGATGGCGACGTCGCTGGTGGCGCGGGCGCGCCATTTGATCTTGCCCGTATCGTCGAAGGCGATGACCTCGCCGTCGGGCGTGGCCACCGCGGTGGTCTGGCCGTCGCTGCCGGCGCCCGCCGACAGCTTGGCGTCGGCCGAGGACTTCCAGATGGCCCGGCCGCTGAGCAGGTCGAACTTGCCGACCGACCCGTCAGGCGTGGCGGCGTAGATCGACTCGCCCAGCACCGTGGGCGCGAAGCCCAGGCCCGAGCCGCTGCCGACCGAGGCCGTCCAGGCGGTGCGCACCGACATGCCGGGCGCATATTGCGTGAGCTCGGCCGGTTTGTAGCGATCGTCGTCGCTGGAGAACATCGAGCAGCCGCTCAGGGCCAGCAGGCCCGTCAGCACGACGGCGCCGCGCCATGCGCGGCCGGGGCGGGAATTACGCATCAAGATCAGGCTCCGCTCAAGGCATCGAGTTTCAGTTGCACGACCTGCGTCAACGGGTTGCTGGTTCCCAGCCCGTCGATCGCGCTTTGCCACGCCGCGCGCGCTTCATCGCGCTTGCCCTGCGCGGCCAGCACGTCGCCGCGCCGGTCGGCGAACAAGGCCGCGAAGGACGCCGGCGGGTTGTTCAGCTGCGCGAGCGCAGCGTCGTACTGCTTCTGGTCCAGCAGGATGCCGGCCAGGCGCAAGCGGGCCACCGGCTGCAGGGCCAGCTGCTTGGCCTGCGCGGCCAGCCATTCGAGCTGCTCGCGCGCGCCGTCGACGTCCTGCTGGCTCTGCAGCGCCTGGGCCGCGATCAACGCGCCGCGGCCGGCGTAGCCGGTGGCCGGATAGTCGGTGCGCAGCGTGGCGGCCGCGGCCTTGATGCGCGTGGCGGCATCGGCGCCGCCCAGGCGGGCGGCGTCCTCGAGCGCCTCGAAATAGCCCATGGCCTGGTTGGCGCGGTAGTTCTGGTAGGCCTTCCAGCCCGACCAGCCGCCCCATGCCAGCACCACCAGCGTGGCCAGCGTCAGGATCAGCGTGCCGTAACGCGCCCACCAGGCCCGGATTGCGTCGAGTTTTTCCTGTTCTTCGAGATCGTATGCCATGCTAACCCTTGGATTTCAAAACATCGGCCAACTGCGCCAGCGGCACCTGCTGCTGCGCCGCGTCGGCGCCGACCGGCCCGCGCAAGTGCTTGATGCTGGCGGTGCGGCTGGCCACTTCGTCGCCGCCAAGAATAACCGCAATACGCGCGCCGCTGGCGTCGGCGCGCTTGAATTGCGCCTTGAAGCCGGCCGCGCCCGCGTGCACGATGACATCCAGGCCGGCGTCGCGCAGCTGTTCGCCCACCCGGGCCGCCAGCCGCTGGCCTTCCTCGCCCTGGTGCACGATGTAGACCTCGCACTCGGCCGGCTGTTCGATCTCGACGCTTTGCTCCCAGAGGTCGAGCAGGCGCTCCATGCCGATGGCGAAGCCCACCGCCGGCGCCGGCTTGCCGCCCAGCAGCTCGACCAGGCCGTCATAGCGCCCGCCCCCGCAGACCGTGCCTTGCGCGCCCAGGCGATCGGTCACCCACTCGAACACGGTCAGGTTGTAGTAATCCAGCCCGCGCACCAGGCGCGGATTGAGGCGGTATTCGATACCCGCGTCGGCCAGGCGCTGGCACAGGCCGTCGAAATGGCTGCGCGATGCCTCTCCGAGGAAATCGAACAAGCGCGGAGCGCTATCAGCCATTTCCTGCATGGCAGGGTTCTTGGTGTCCAGCACCCGCAAGGGGTTGCTGTACATGCGGCGCCGGCCGTCCTCGTCGAGGACGTCCTGGTGGCGCTCCAGATGCTCGATCAGTGCGGCGCGGTGGGCGGCGCGCTCGGCCGGCTGGCCCAGCGAGTTCAGCTCCAGGCGCACGTCCTGCAGGCCCAGCAGCTTCCAGAGCCGGGCCAGCATGACGATCATTTCGGCATCGACATCGGGGCCGGCAAAGCCCAGCGCCTCGACATCGATCTGATGGAACTGGCGGTAGCGCCCCCGCTGCGGACGCTCGTGGCGGAACACGGGGCCGATCGCGTAGACCCGGTGCGGCCGGTCGTACAGCATGTTGTGTTCGATGCTGGCGCGCACGATGCCGGCGGTCATCTCGGGACGCATCGTCAGCGAGTCGCCGTTGAGCGCGTCCGTGAAGGTGTACATCTCTTTTTCGACGATGTCCGTGACTTCGCCGATGCCCCGGGCAAACAGCCTGGTGTGCTCGAGCACCGGCGTGCGCACATTGCGATAACCGTAGCTGCGCAGCCAGCCACGCACGATCTCTTCGAATTTTTCCCAGCGGGCGCTGGGCCCGGGCAGCACGTCGTTCATGCCCCGGATGGCGGAGACTTTCTGGAAAACTTGCGTCATCTTCGTCATGCCCACCACACCCGCATCGAAGAGGGCCTGGCTGCTTGGTCCCTTATTCCTAATGAGTGATGCCGGCGCCGTAGCGGCGCGCGACGTAGTCTTCGACGATGGCCTGGAATTCTTCGGCGATATGGTCGCCCTTGAGCGTGACCGTGCGCTCGCCGTCGATGAAAACCGGCGCGGCGGGCACCTCGCCCGTGCCGGGCAGGCTGATGCCGATGTCGGCGTGCCGGCTCTCGCCCGGTCCGTTGACCACACAGCCCATCACCGCGACATTCATGCTCTCGACGCCGGGGTAGCGCGTGCGCCACAGGGGCATCTGCCGGCGCAGGAACGACTGGATGCTGTCGGCCAGTTCCTGGAAGAAGGTGCTGCTGGTACGCCCACAGCCCGGACACGCCACGACCATGGGCGTAAACGCGCGCAAGCCCATGGTCTGCAGGATTTCCTGCGCCACGATGACTTCGCGGGTCCGGTCTCCGCCCGGTTCGGGCGTGAGCGAGATGCGGATGGTATCGCCGATGCCCTCTTGCAGCAGCACCGCCAGCGCCGCCGTGGAAGCGACGATGCCCTTGCTGCTCATGCCGGCTTCGGTCAGGCCCAGGTGCAGCGGATAGTCGCAGCGCGCGGACAGGTCGCGGTAGACGGCGATCAGGTCCTGCACATGGCTGACCTTGCACGACAGCACGATGGCGTCGGAGCGCAGGCCGAGCTCCTCGGCGCGGCGCGCATTGCTGATGGCCGACACCACCAGGGCGTCGCGCATGACGGCCTGGGCTTCCCAGGGCTGCGCGCGCCGGCTGTTCTCGTCCATCTTGCGCGCCATCAGCTCGTGATCGAGGCTGCCCCAGTTCACGCCGATGCGCACGGGCTTGTCGTGGCGGCACGCCACTTCGATCATCTGGGCGAAATTGTCGTCGCGTTGCTTGCCGCCGCCCATGTTGCCCGGGTTGATGCGGTACTTGGACAGCGCCTGCGCGCACTCGGGAAACTGCGTCAGCAGCTTGTGGCCGTTGTAGTGGAAATCGCCCACCAGCGGCACCTCGACGCCCATGCGATCGAGCTGTTCGCGGATGGCGGCGACTTCGCGCGCGGCCTCGGGAGTGTTGACGGTAATGCGCACGATCTCGGAGCCGGCCTGGGCCAGTTCCTTGACCTGGATGGCGGTGGCCACCGCATCGGCGGTGTCGGTATTGGTCATGGACTGCACGACCACGCTGGCATTGCCGCCCACGGTGACCGTGCGCCCGCCCCACTGCACCCGCACGGCGCGCGTGGCGCGGCGCGGCGCCGCGCCGACGTCCGGCGGCGACGCGTCCTGGCAGGGCATAGAGCTATCTTGCATGTATCGCACCCGTTGTTACTGGGTCACCGGAGAAAACCATTGCGCCGGCAGCCACTCCTGCGGCAGCCAGCCTTGCCAAAAAGCATAGGCCACTGCGGCGGCGACCACCACGAGGATGGCGAGCAGCCATCCCCAGGAGCCGGAGGAGCGCTCGTCGTCGACGGAGATGTTGACGCCAGCCGGACGCAGGCCTTGTCCGCCACGCGGCGCCGGCCGGGCCGGCGCGGGCGTGCGTGCCGCCTCGAGATCGAGCGAATCGACCACGGCCTGGGCGTCGGCGCCCAGCATGCGGGCGTAGTTGCGCACCAGGCCGCGCAGCGACACGCCCTTGGGCAGGGATTCCCAGCGCTCTTCTTCGAGCGCCTGGATCATGCGCGTCGAGAACTTGATGCGGCTGGAGACCTCTTCGAGCGACCACCCCTTGGCCTGGCGCAGCGCCCGCAGCGCCGAACCCACCGTAGGCGCCGCGGCACCGGGAGCGATTGCGGCGGGCGAAGCGGCCGAAGCGGGATCCTGCGTCATGCGTGCACCTGTTGAATGGGAATGGTTCGGGTGGCGTTGCGTTCAGTGATGCGCGTGCGATCGCGCACTTCGCCGGCCAGCTGGCCACAGGCCGCGTCGATATCGTCGCCGCGCGTCTTGCGCACCGTGGTGACGATGCCGGCATCCATGAGGCGCTGGACGAATACCCTGACGCGCGCCGACGGCGAGCGCTTCAGGCCGGAGGCCGGGAAAGGATTGAAGGGAATCAGGTTCAGCTTGCAGCGCACCTGGCGCGCCAGCTGGATCAGTTCCCGGGCGTGCTGGTCGGTATCGTTGATGCCGTCCAGCATGCAGTATTCGAAGGTGATGAAGTCGCGCGGCGCATGGGCGAGATAGCGCTCGCAAGCAGCCAGCAGCGCGTTCAAGGGGTATTTCTTGTTGAGCGGGACCAGCTCGTCGCGCAGCGCATCGTTGGGCGCGTGCAGGGACACGGCCAGCGCCACCGGGCAATCCTGGGACAGGCGGTCCATCATGGGCACCACGCCCGAGGTCGAGACAGTGACGCGCCGCCGCGACAGGCTATAGGCGTTGTCGTCGAGCATCAGGCGCAGCGCGGGCAGGACCTGGTCGTAGTTGAGCAGGGGTTCGCCCATGCCCATCATGACCACGTTGCTGATGACGCGCGTGTCCTCGCCGGCCTTGCCGCCGGGCAGCCGGGCGGTATCCGCCGCCGCCTCGAGCACGCGCTTGGCCCACCACAGCTGGCCGATGATCTCGCTGGCGCGCAGGTTGCGGTTGAAGCCCTGGTGGCCCGTGGAGCAAAAGCGGCAGTTCACCACACAGCCGGCCTGGCTGGAAATGCACAGGGTGCCGCGGTCGTCTTCGGGGATGAAAACGGTTTCGATGGCATTGCCCTGGCCGACATCGAACAGCCACTTGCGCGTGCCGTCGGACGAACGCTGCTCGGTATTGACCGGCAGCGCCTCGATCACGCAGTCCCGCGCCAGTTGCGCGCGGAAATCGCGCGCCAGGTCGGTCATGGCATCGAACGAATCGGCGCCGCGCTGGTGCACCCAGCGCTGCAATTGCCGGGCGCGAAACGGCTTGCCGCCCCACTGCCCCACCAGCTCGGACAATGCGGCGCCATCCAGGCCCAGCAAATTGACGCGTTCGACGGCTTCCATGATCGGTTCAGGCGTTATATCCGGGAATCAACGGCTGTGGATGTTGATTTCGGGAAAGAAGAAAGCCACTTCGACGGCGGCCGTCTCGGGCGCGTCCGAGCCGTGCACGGCGTTGGCATCGATGCTGTCGGCGAAGTCGGCGCGGATGGTGCCCGGCGCGGCCTTCTTGGGATCGGTGGCGCCCATCAGGTCGCGGTTCTTCTGGATGGCGCTTTCGCCTTCGAGCACTTGCACGAAGACCGGGCCCGAGACCATGAAGTCGACCAGGTCCTTGAAGAAGGGGCGCTCTTTGTGCACGGCGTAGAAACGCTCGGCGTCGGTGCGCGACAGTTGCTGCATGCGGGCGGCAATCACTTTCAGGCCGGCCTGCTCGAAGCGGGCGACGATCTGGCCGACGACGTTCTTGGCGACGGCATCGGGCTTGATGATCGAAAGGGTGCGTTCGATGGACATGAAAACTCCAGGATCTGACTAAAGAATATATTTCCGAGGGGCTATGACGCTCAAATCCGCGCAGCCTGCTGCCCGGGCACCCGGGGCGCGCCGCCGCGGGCGGCCTGCGCTATGGGCGCGCGAAACGCCCGAAAGGCTCGGGCCGAACGTCAAAGCAAGGATTCGCGACTGCATACCGATCAGATTTTCCCAATGAAAACAGGCACTTCTAAAAGGTTTACAGTAACCGGGTATTCTAACACGCCGGCAAGAACGTATTACATCTTAAAATCGACCGTTTGCTTGCCCCCTATTCTTCCCAGGCTGACCGCCGGAACCCGCAATGACTGACGCCGCACCCAATCAACCCGTGAACGAATCCCAGGAACTGTCCAAGAGCTTTGAACCCGCCGAAATCGAAACCCGCTGGTACGACGAGTGGGCCAAGCGCGGCTACTTCGACGCCGGCCGGCACGTAGAAACGGGGACCGACCCCCAGCCCTACGTCATCCAGTTCCCGCCCCCCAACGTCACGGGCACCCTGCACATGGGCCATGCCTTCAACCAGACCATCATGGATGGCCTGGTGCGCTACCACCGCATGCTGGGCGACGACACCGTATTCGTGCCCGGCACCGACCACGCCGGCATCGCCACCCAGATCGTGGTCGAGCGCCAGCTCGATGCCCAGAAGGTTTCGCGCCATGACCTCGGCCGCGAGAAGTTCGTGGAAAAGGTCTGGGAGTGGAAAGAACAGTCCGGCAGCACGATTACCGGCCAGGTGCGCCGCCTCGGCGCCTCGGCCGACTGGCCGCGTGAGTATTTCACGATGGACGCGCGCATGTCGCGCGGCGTGGCCGAGACGTTCGTGCGCCTGTATCAGCAAGGGCTGATCTACCGCGGCAAGCGCCTGGTCAACTGGGATCCCAAGCTGCTGACGGCCGTGTCGGACCTTGAAGTACAGTCCGAGGAGGTGGATGGCCACATGTGGCACATCCTCTACCCCTTCGTCGACGGCCCGCAGACCATCACCGACCAGGACGGCAACACCGTCACGCTGCGCGGCATGACCATCGCCACCACGCGCCCGGAAACCATGCTGGCCGACGGCGCGCTGTGCGTGCACCCCGACGATCCGCGCTACAAGCACCTGCTCGGCAAGCTGGTCGAGCTGCCCCTGTGCGACCGCAACATTCCCATCATCGCGGACGACTTCGTCGACCCCGATTTCGGAACCGGCTGTGTCAAGATCACCGGCGCGCACGACTTCAACGACTACGCGTGCGCGCTGCGCCACGACATTCCGCTGATCGTCATCTTCACGCTCGACGCCCACATCAACGAGAACGGCCCCAAGCAGTTCCAGGGACTGGAGCGCTACGAAGCGCGCCAGGCCGTGGTGGCCGAGCTGCAGGCGCAGCAGTACCTGGTGAAGGTCGAGCCGCACAAGATGATGCAGCCCAAGGGCGATCGCACGGGCGTCGTGCTCGAGCCCATGCTGACCGACCAGTGGTTCGTCGCCATGAGCAAGCCCGCCCCGGCCGGCACGCTCAACCCCGGCAAGAGCATCACCGAAGTGGCGCTGGAGGCGGTGGCCGACGGCCGCATCGCCTTCTACCCCGAGAACTGGACCACGATCTACAACCAGTGGCTCAACAACATCCAGGACTGGTGCATCTCGCGCCAGCTCTGGTGGGGCCACCAGATCCCGGCCTGGTACAGCGAAGACGGCCAGGTGTTCGTGGCTCGCTCCGAGGAAGAGGCGCAGGAGCAGGCGCGCGCCGCCGGCGTGAGCGGCCCGCTGACGCGCGACCCGGACATCCTCGACACGTGGTTCTCGTCGGCCCTGGTGCCCTTCACCACCTTCGGCTGGCCCGAGGACACGCCCGACCTGCGCCGCTACCTGCCCTCCAGCGTACTGGTCACCGGCTTCGACATCATCTTCTTCTGGGTCGCGCGCATGGTCATGCTGACCATGCACATGACCGGCAGCGTGCCGTTCAAGCATGTGTACGTGCACGGACTGATCCGCGACGCCGACGGCCAGAAGATGAGCAAGTCCAAGGGCAATACGCTCGACCCGGTCGATCTCATCGACGGCATCGATCTGAAAGGCCTGGTGCGCAAGCGCACCTTCGGCCTCATGCACCCCAAGCAGGCCGGCGCCATCGAGAAGGCCACGCGCCGCCAGTACCCGGACGGCATTCCCGCGTTCGGCACCGACGCGCTGCGCTTCACCATGGCGGCCTATGCCACCCTGGGACGCAACATCAACTTCGACCTGAAGCGCTGCGAAGGCTACCGCAACTTCTGCAACAAGCTGTGGAACGCCACCCGCTTCGTGCTGATGAACACCGAAGGACACGCGCTGGACGGCGACGGCGGCGAACTCTCGTTTGCCGACCGCTGGATCGTCAGCCAGCTGCAGGCGCTGGAAGCCGAGGTCGAGCGCGGCTTCGCCGACTACCGGTTCGACAACGTGGCCAACGCGCTGTACCGCTACGTGTGGGACGAATACTGCGACTGGTACCTGGAGCTGGCCAAGGTGCAGATCCAGCAGGGCACGCCGGCCCAGCAGCTGGGCACCCGCCGTACGCTGATCCGCGTACTGGAGGCGGTGCTACGCCTGGCCCATCCGGTCATCCCGTTCATCACGGAAGAACTGTGGCAGAAGGTTGCGCTGGTCGCCGGCAAGCGGACCGCCGGCGCCGTGGCCAGCGTCAGCGTGCAGCCCTACCCGCGCGCCAATCCGCAGGCCGTCGACGCCGAGGCGGAAGCCGCGGTGGCCGAACTGAAGTCCCAGGTCGAGGCCGTGCGCGCGCTGCGCGGCGAAATGAACCTGTCGCCGGCCCAGCGTGTCCCGCTGGTCGCCGAAGGCCCCACCGACGTCCTGTCGCGCAATACCCCTTACCTGGCGGCGCTGGCCAAGCTGAGCGAGGTCGAGGTGGTGGCCGCCCTGCCCGACGCCGGCGCGCCGGTGCAGGTAGTGGGCGACGCGCGCCTGATGCTGCATGTCGAAATCGACGTGGCGGCCGAATGCGCGCGCCTGGACAAGGAGATCGCGCGCCTGGAGGGCGAAATCGCCAAGGCGAACGGCAAGCTGGGCAACGCCAGCTTCGTCGAGCGCGCGCCGGCGGCCGTGGTCGAACAGGAGAAGGCGCGCCTGGCGCAGTTCAGCGAAACGCTGGAGAAGGTACGCGGCCAGCGCGTCAAGCTGGGCGTCTGAACGCAAGGGCCCCCCGGCGCGGCCGGGGGTTCCTGCCCATGGCAAGCGCAATGGACACAGCGGCGCGAGCGCACAGGCGGCGCCGGCACGGTTCAGAACGCGTAGGTCAGGCCCACGCCGCCGAAGTAGTTGGTCGAGCGCTCGCTCACGGGGCTGTCGCGCGCATCGCCGAACAGGGTATTGACCCCCGCCGTGGCGTTGACGGCCCAGCTCTGGTCCAGGCGGTGCGTCCAGGACGCGAAGATCCCGCCGGACTTGAATCCCGACGAGGCCGAGTAGCGGCGCAACCCGGCCTCGCTGCGGGCGGCCTGGGAGGCGCTGATGCCGTACCAGGTGCGCATGTAGTCGTCGCTGGCCCACTCGGTGCGCGCGCCCACCGAGACGCTGTCGCGCCCGGTCTGCCACACGCGGTAGGTAGCGCGCAGCTCCCCCACGCCGCCGTAGCCGCTGCGCGCGGCCTGGCGGTATGCGGCGCCCAGGCCCAGCGCGCCATACTGCCATTCGATGTAGGCGCCGTAGGTCGCGTGCATATCGATGTCGTCCAGGCCATGGAGAATGTCCGAATCGTCGGCGTCACGCCCCAGGTGCGCGCCGACGAACACGCCGGCATGCACATGTTCGCCGAGCTGCCACTTCAGGCCGGCGCTGGGCAGCCCGGCGCGCGGCGAAATGAAGAAAGGCCCGTTCTCGTAATGGATGAGCGGCACCGGCAGGAAGCGGTAGTCCTTGGCGCCCTCGTAGCGCGGCGCCACCGCCGCCGATATGCCGATGTAGTTCTGGGCCTGCGCCGCCGTGCCCAGCGTGCCGGCCAGGCACACGACGGTCGCGCGCCACCATGCGTGCTTCATTGTCATTCCTTGGGAAACCGGGGCGCCGCCCAGGCGGCCTGCCCCAACGGCGCGATTGTGCGCGCCGCGTTTTAAATTCTTTTTAATCGGCGGCTGCGACACTGGACGCGGATAGCCCGGCGACACGACATGACTCATTTGCTATTGGTGGAAGACGACCCGATGCTGGGCGACGCGCTGCAGACCGCGCTGCAGCGCGAACTCGGCGCGCGGGTCGATTGGGTGCAGGCGCAGCTTGCGCTGGTCGACCACGCCTACCAGCTGATCCTGCTGGACATCGGCCTGCCCGGCCAGTCCGGCTTGGCGCTGCTGCGCGCGCTGCGCGAGGGCTACGACACCACCCCGGTGCTGCTGGTGACCGCGCGCGACCAGCTCAGCGACCGCATCCGCGGCCTGGACGGCGGCGCCGACGACTACATCGTCAAGCCGTTCGAACTGGACGAACTGCTGGCGCGCCTGCGCGCCGTGCTGCGCCGCAGCCACAACCAGGTGGCGCCGCTCATGCGGCATGGCGAGCTACTGGTGGACCCGGCGGCGCGCCAGCGTCGCGCTCAGCCAGAGCGAATACCGCACGCTGCTGGCGCTGATGCAGCGGCGCGGCCGCACGGTCTCGCGCGAGCAGCTGGAGCACGATGTCTACGGCGCCAGCGTGGCGCTGGAAAGCAACACGGTCGCCGTGTACGTGCACCAGTTGCGGCGCAAGCTGGGCGACGACCTGATCGAGACGGTGCACGGCTACGGCTATCGCATCGGCCAGGAAGGCGCATGAAATCGCTCAAGCGACGCATCCTGACCGCGGTACTGGCCGCGCTGCTGCTGAACTGGGAAGTCTGGCTGGGCTGGCAGACCTTCGAAATGGGCCGGCGCGAAACCGGCACCTGGGACGCCCGGCTGCGCGATGTCGCCAGCCAGGCCGTGCTGTCCATGCCGCTGGACATCATGGAGCGTTCGGAGCCGACCGGCTTTCGCCTGCCCGAGCCGGTGCAGACCAGCGAGCTGCGCATGAGCTTCCAGATCTGGAGCATGGCGTCGCGCCGCCAGATCGTGCACAGCGTCAACGCGCCGCCCGGCCCGCTCAACCCGGCCTTCGCCGACGGCTATGCCGACGTCGAACTGGATGGAGAGCCGTGGCGCGTCTACAGCGTGACCGACGCCGAGGGCCGGATACAGGCGCAGGCCGGCCATTCGCTGGCCGCGCGCCGCGGCGACATCCTGCAATGGCTGGGCGCCAGCCTGAAGGCCTCGGCCCTGCTGTTCCTGTTCCTGGCCCTGAGCATCCTGCTGGCGATCGACCGCGCCATGCGGCGCCTGGACCGTGTCGGCCGCGCCGTCCAGCAACGCGATCCGCTGGATCTCGCACCCCTGCCCGACGGCGACGTGCCGGCGGAACTGCGGCCGCTGATCACGGCGATCAACCGGCAGTTCGGGCGTGTGCACACGGCGCTGGCGCGCGAACGGCGCCTGATCGCCGACGCGGCCCACGAACTGCGCACGCCCCTGGCCGCGCTGAAGATGCAGGCGGAAGTCGCGCTTGGCGCGCGCCACGCCGACGAACGGCACAGCGCGCTGTGCAAACTGCTGGACGCGGCGCGGCGCGCCGCCCGCCTGTCCGAGCAGTTGCTCGACCAGGCGCGCCTGGACGCCATGGAAGCCACCGTGCCTGGCGGCGAAGTGGATCTGGCCACGCTGACCGCCATGATCATCGCCGACCACCAGGCGCGCGCGCAGGCGCGCCATCAACGCATCCAGCTCGACGCCCGGCCCGCCTTCGTGAGCGGCGACCTGGATTCGCTCGGCATCCTGGTGAGCAACCTGGTCGACAATGCCCTGCGCTATACGCCCGAGGGCGGCCGGGTCGTCGTGTACTGCGGCCCGCTGGAGAACGGCGCGGTCGGCCTGCGCGTGCTGGACAACGGGCCTGGCGTGCCCGCCGACCGGCACGAGCGCATCTTCGAGCGTTTCTATCGCCAGCCGGGCCAGGCGCAGCGCGGCGGCGGCATCGGCCTGTCGCTGGTGGCCCAGATCGCCCGCCTGCATCGTGCCCGGATCGACTGCGGCGCCGGCCTGGACGGCCGCGGCTTCGGCATCGCCGTGGGCTTCGCGCCGCGCGGCTAGCTGTGAAGATTCAATAGGTTGTATGCATGGTTCATCCGAACCGGATTTGAGAAACTGGAAATCGCCACCCCCCCAGTTCACTCAAGGAGCCCGGCCGGATGAACACCCATAAGCATGCCCGATTGACCTTCCTACGTCGACTCGAAATGGTCCAGCAATTGATCGCCCATCAAGTTTGTGTGCCTGAAGCGGCCCGCGCCTATGGGGTCACCGCGCCGACTGTGCGCAAATGGCTGGGCCGCTTCCTGGCT
The DNA here is from genome assembly GCF_000306945.1 of Bordetella pertussis 18323. Lineage (NCBI taxonomy): Bacteria > Pseudomonadati > Pseudomonadota > Betaproteobacteria > Burkholderiales > Alcaligenaceae > Bordetella > Bordetella pertussis. The sequence continues at coordinate 1,914,037 of NC_018518.1, forward strand.
CAGGGCCAGGCGGGCTTGGCCGATGCGTCCTCGCGCCCGACGGTCTCGCCCCGAGCGATTGCGCCGGCCAAGGCGCTGGCTATCGTGGAGCTGCGCCGCAAGCGGCTGACCCAAGCGCGCATCGCCCAGGCGCTGGGCGTGTCAGCCAGCACCGTCAGCCGCGTCCTGGCCCGCGCCGGTCTGTCGCACCTGGCCGACCTGGAGCCGGCCGAGCCGGTGGTGCGCTACGAGCATCAGGCCCCCGGCGATCTGCTGCACATCGACATCAAGAAGCTGGGACGTATCCAGCGCCCTGGCCACCGGGTCACGGGCAACCGACGCGATACCGTTGAGGGGGCCGGCTGGGACTTCGTCTTCGTGGCCATCGATGACCACGCCCGCTTGGCCTTCACCGACATCCACCCCGACGAGCGCTTCCCCAGCGCCGTCCAGTTCCTCAAGGACGCAGTGGCCTACTACCAGCGCCTGGGCGTGACCATCCAGCGCTTGCTCACCGACAATGGCTCGGCCTTTCGCAGCCGCGCCTTCGCCGCGCTGTGCCATGAGCTGGGCATCAAGCACCGCTTTACCCGACCTTACCGCCCACAGACCAATGGCAAGGCCGAACGCTTCATCCAGTCGGCCTTGCGTGAGTGGGCTTACGCTCACACCTACCAGAACTCCCAACACCGAGCCGATGCCATGAAATCCTGGCTACACCACTACAACTGGCATCGACCCCACCAAGGCATCGGGCGCGCTGTACCCATCTCCAGACTCAACCTGGACGAATACAACCTATTGACAGTTCACAGCTAGCGCATGAGGAATTGGCCAGCATGCGCCGCAACCGCTAGGATGTAGGACTCACTCTCTGAACAGGTGTACGACAATGACTGCTTCGATCTCCGTCCGCGTCGCCGAACTCGGCCTGACTCTCGAGCCGGCCAACGCCCCGGCCGCCAATTACGTGCCGTTCGTGCGCGACGGCAACCTCCTGTACATCTCGGGGCAGGTGCCGCGCGTGGACGGCAAGCCCGTCCACCTGGGCCGCCTTGGCGACAGCGTGAGCGACGAAGAAGGCGTGCAGGCCGCGCGCCAGGCCGCGCTGGGCGTGCTGGCGCAACTGGCCGCCGCCACCGGCGACCGCCTGCAGGGCGTGGCGCGCATCGTGCGCCTGGGCGTATTCGTGGCCGCCGCGCCGGACTTCAATCGCCACAGCGCCATCGCGAACGGCGCGTCGGACCTGATGGTCAATGTGTTCGGCGAAGCCGGCCGCCATGCGCGCAGCGCGGTGGGCGTGGCCTCGCTGCCCAACGGCGTCGCCGTCGAAGTCGAGGCCGTGGTCGCGCTGGCGCAGGCCTGAGCCGCCCCGACGCCAGGATCGCACCATGCCCGCCACGCTGACCGATGAGCTCGTCGCCGCCCTGCGTGCCCGCACACCGGGCGCGCAAGGCGCATTCATCCACTTCAACCACGCGGGCGCTTCGCTGCCCTCGGCCGGCACCTTGCAGGCCATCAAGGCGCATCTGCGCCTCGAGGCCACGCAGGGGCCCATGGAGGCCGGCGTACAGGCGCGCGAACAGGCCGAGCGCGCACGCCTGCTGGCCGCGCGCCTGCTCAACGCCCAGCCAGCCGAGGTTGCGCTGACCACGGGCAATTCGGCGGGCTGGGGCGCGGCCTTCGCCGCGCTCGGACCCTGGCGGGCCGGCGACCGCATCCTGGTCGCCCGCCACGAATGGGGCGGCAACCTGGCGGCCATGCGCCTGGCCGCGCAGCGCGCCGGCGCGACGATCGGAACCATTGCCTCGGACGAGAGCGGCGCGGTGGACCCCGGCGCCTTGCAGGCCATGCTGGACGAGCGGGTGCGCCTGATCGCGCTGACATGGCTGCCGGCCAATGGCGGATTGGTCAATCCGGCTGCCGCCGTCGGGCGCATTGCGCGGCGCCACGGTATCGCCTATTTCGTCGATGCCGCGCAGGCCGTCGGACAATTGCCCATCGATGTCGCCGAGGTCGGGTGCGACGTCCTGAGCGGCGCGGGCCGCAAGGCCTTGCGCGGACCGCGCGGCACCGGGCTGCTGTATGTGCGCCAGGCCTTCCTGGAGCGGCTGGCGCCGGCCTGGGTCGATACCTGGTCGGCGCCGCTGGGCGAGGATGGCTGCCCCATCGTGCGCGGCGACGCCGCCCGTTTCGAGTCGGCCGAAAACAGCGTGGCGCTGCGCTGCGGACTGGCCCACGCGCTGCACGAAGCGCTGGAGCTGGACATCGCGTCGATCCGCGCGCGCATCGACGCCGTGGCCACGCGCCTGCGCACGCGCCTGGCCGCGCTCGACGGCATCACGCTGCTGGACCAGGGACGGGTGCGATCCGGGCTGATTGCCTTCGATGTGGCAGGCTGGCAGGCCGACGCGGTGCAACGCGAGCTGGCGCGCCAGGGAATCGCGCTGGGCTGCAACGGGGTGGCCTATACGCCGCTGGACATGCAGGCGCGCGGGCTGCGGCAAATCGCCCGCGCTTCGGTCAGCTACCTGACCACCGAGGCCGAGATCGATGCGCTGCTCGACGCGCTGGCCGCGCTGGCGCGCCGCGCGCCCTAGCTTTCGCGCTCGCCCGCCAGGCTGGCCAGGAAGCGTTCGTCGGCCTTGCTGAGCCGGCCCTCGCCGCGCGCGCGCTCGATCAGCTCGGGGCGGCGGCTGGCGGTCAGCCGCAGGGACTGCTCGCGGCGCCAGCGCGCGATGTTGGCATGATGGCCGCTGAGCAACGGCTGCGGCACCGGCACGCCTTCGTAGACTTCCGGACGGGTGTAATGCGGGCTGTCGAGCAGGCCGTCGAGCGCCGCGTTGAAGGAGTCCTGCAGCGCGGAGTCGCCATCGTTGAGCACGCCGGGCAGCAAGCGCACCGCAGCGTCCATCATGGCCAGGGCGGCCAGTTCGCCGCCCGACAGCACGAAATCGCCCAATGACAGCTCATGCGTGACACAGCGCTCGATGAAGCGCTGGTCCACGCCTTCGTAGCGTCCGCAGATGAAAATCGCGCCCGTGCCCGCCGCCAGCGTGGTGGCTTCGGCCTGGTCGTAGCGCCGACCTGCCGGCGACAGCAGGATCACCGGCGCGGCCTGCAGGCCCTGCGCGGCGCGGGCGGCCTGTGCGGCCGCCACCGCGGCTTCCAGCGGCGCGGCCATCATCACCATGCCTGGGCCGCCGCCGTAGGGGCGGTCGTCGACCGTGCGATGCACGTCGTGGGTGAAATCGCGCGGGTTCCAGGCGTGCAGCGCCCACAGGCCCTGCGCATGGGCGCGCCCCGTCACGCCCTGGTCGCGCACCAGGCCGAACATGTCGGGAAACAGCGTGACGACGTCGAAGCGCATCAGTAGTCCAGTGGCCAGTCGCTGTCGATGCGGCGCGCGGCCAAGTCGACATGCCGGATATGGGCGCGCACGAACGGCACCAGCTCTTCGAGCGGCCGGCCCTTGGGGTCGAGTAGCGGCACCGGCCCGGGCTGGCCGGGCTGGATCTGCTGGCGCAAGACCTTGAGGACCGCGTGCGCGCCGTTGTCGAACACCTCGTCGACCACGCCCAGCAAGCGGGGCTCGCCGTCCGCATCGCTGTAGAGCGCGCAGCCGATCAGGTCGACCCAATAGTATTCGTCGTCGGCGGGCGCCGGAAAGGCGCTGCGCGCCGCCTGGACGAAGCAACCGCGCAAGGCCTCGGCCTGATCGCGGTCGTCGATGCCTGCCAGCTGGGCCACCACCGCGCCGCCATGGACGCGCGCCTGCAGCACCTGATAGGCGCGCGGCACGGACGCGACAACGCCCCGGGCCGCTTGCGGCGCGGGGCGAGTCAGCCACCAGTGAGAGACGGTGCGCAACACTTCGGCCTGCGCCGAGTGGGGCTGCACCTTTACCCAGCCTTTGACACCGTAGGCCGATGCAATGCGGCCCAGCTCGACCAGATCCGCGGGCGCCGCGCCGGAATGTGCGGCTTCAGACATGTGTCGTGTGTAGCAAAGTTGCGGACAAAGAAAGCGCTGGCATAGGCAGCGCTTTCAAGAAATGCAGGCGCTGGCGGGCATGGCAAAGCCCCGGCCAGACGCGCACGGGGGCACGGCCGGGGGTACGCTTACGCGCGCCCGCACCCGCCGCACCCGGCAGCGGGCTCAGGCAGCAGCCGAAACCTTGGCCGAGTATTCCTTGACCAGGCGCTCGACGGCGGGCGACAGCAGCGCGCCGTTGCCGGTCCAGTATTGCACGCGGTCCAGGGCGATGCGCAGATTCTCGGTGCCTTCAGCGGCAACCGGGTTGTAAAAGCCAACGCGCTCGACGAAACGGCCATCGCGACGATTGCGCGAATCGGTAGCTACCAGGTTGTAAAACGGACGCTTCTTCGAGCCACCGCGGGCCAGACGAATCACCAGCATAGGTAATCCCTTGAATTGGTTGTGAAAAATGGGAAATTCTAGCACTTAAAGTTGCCTGGTGGCAACTGAAGTTGCGTTTTTCCCCTATGGACAGACAAAAAAATGGGACGAATGCCCAACTGCGCTGAACGCCGCCCGCGCCACAGGCGTATGCTTGCGTGACGCAATCGGGGGGCGGCCACGCGGGCGGCCCGAAGGCCCCTCGCAAGCGGCGCGCCGGCCTGCCTGCAAAGGCAGCCGGCCCGGCAGGTATGCAAGCATACACCGCCCGCTGTTTCATCGCATCGACAGGAGCTTTCCATCATGAAGCATTGTTCGATTCTTGCCCCGCTTACCCGCCTGGCCGCCTGCGGCGCCCTGGCCGCCGTCCTGGCGGTGCCCCTGCCGGCGGCCGCCCGGGTCGGCGACGCCGCCCTGGTTTCGGTCACAGGCCAGATCACCGCGGTGGACCCCGCCACGCGCACGGTGACGGTGCGCGGCCCGCAAGGCAACGAAGTTCCCCTGCAGGCCGGCCCCGACGTGCGCAATTTCGACCGCATCAAGGTAGGCGACACCATGCGTGTGGACTACTACGAATCCGTGTCGATCGCCACGCGCGCCAAGGGCAGCGGTGTACCGGAAGTCCGCAGCGAGACCGTCGCCACCCGCGCCAAGGAAGGCGCCCTGCCGCAAGGCGCGGTGGGCCGCAGCACGACCATCACGGCCGAAATCTGGCACATCGCCAAGGACGGCCGCACGGTCATCCTGCAAGACCCGCAGGGCGGCCGCGAGACCTTCCATTTGCGCAGCGCCGCGGCGCAGGAAAAACTGCGTACCCTCAAGGAAGGCGACCTGGTCGACTTCACGGTGACGCGGGCGCTGGCCGCCGCCGTGCGCAGCCGCTAGCTGTGAAGATTCAATAGGTTGTATGCATGGTTCATCCGAACCGGATTTGAGAAACTGGAAATCGCCACCCCCCCCAGTTCACTCAAGGAGCCCGGCCGGATGAACACCCATAAGCATGCCCGATTGACCTTCCTACGTCGACTCGAAATGGTCCAGCAATTGATCGCCCATCAAGTTTGTGTGCCTGAAGCGGCCCGCGCCTATGGGGTCACCGCGCCGACTGTGCGCAAATGGCTGGGCCGCTTCCTGGCTCAGGGCCAGGCGGGCTTGGCCGATGCGTCCTCGCGCCCGACGGTCTCGCCCCGAGCGATTGCGCCGGCCAAGGCGCTGGCTATCGTGGAGCTGCGCCGCAAGCGGCTGACCCAAGCGCGCATCGCCCAGGCGCTGGGCGTGTCAGCCAGCACCGTCAGCCGCGTCCTGGCCCGCGCCGGTCTGTCGCACCTGGCCGACCTGGAGCCGGCCGAGCCGGTGGTGCGCTACGAGCATCAGGCCCCCGGCGATCTGCTGCACATCGACATCAAGAAGCTGGGACGTATCCAGCGCCCTGGCCACCGGGTCACGGGCAACCGACGCGATACCGTTGAGGGGGCCGGCTGGGACTTCGTCTTCGTGGCCATCGATGACCACGCCCGCGTGGCCTTCACCGACATCCACCCCGACGAGCGCTTCCCCAGCGCCGTCCAGTTCCTCAAGGACGCAGTGGCCTACTACCAGCGCCTGGGCGTGACCATCCAGCGCTTGCTCACCGACAATGGCTCGGCCTTTCGCAGCCGCGCCTTCGCCGCGCTGTGCCATGAGCTGGGCATCAAGCACCGCTTTACCCGACCTTACCGCCCACAGACCAATGGCAAGGCCGAACGCTTCATCCAGTCGGCCTTGCGTGAGTGGGCTTACGCTCACACCTACCAGAACTCCCAACACCGAGCCGATGCCATGAAATCCTGGCTACACCACTACAACTGGCATCGACCCCACCAAGGCATCGGGCGCGCTGTACCCATCTCCAGACTCAACCTGGACGAATACAACCTATTGACAGTTCACAGCTAGCTGTGAAGATTCAATAGGTTGTATGCATGGTTCATCCGAACCGGATTTGAGAAACTGGAAATCGCCACCCCCCCAGTTCACTCAAGGAGCCCGGCCGGATGAACACCCATAAGCATGCCCGATTGACCTTCCTACGTCGACTCGAAATGGTCCAGCAATTGATCGCCCATCAAGTTTGTGTGCCTGAAGCGGCCCGCGCCTATGGGGTCACCGCGCCGACTGTACGCAAATGGCTGGGCCGCTTCCTGGCTCAGGGCCAGGCGGGCTTGGCCGATGCGTCCTCGCGCCCGACGGTCTCGCCCCGAGCGATTGCGCCGGCCAAGGCGCTGGCTATCGTGGAGCTGCGCCGCAAGCGGCTGACCCAAGCGCGCATCGCCCAGGCGCTGGGCGTGTCAGCCAGCACCGTCAGCCGCGTCCTGGCCCGCGCCGGTCTGTCGCACCTGGCCGACCTGGAGCCGGCCGAGCCGGTGGTGCGCTACGAGCATCAGGCCCCCGGCGATCTGCTGCACATCGACATCAAGAAGCTGGGACGTATCCAGCGCCCTGGCCACCGGGTCACGGGCAACCGACGCGATACCGTTGAGGGGGCCGGCTGGGACTTCGTCTTCGTGGCCATCGATGACCACGCCCGCGTGGCCTTCACCGACATCCACCCCGACGAGCGCTTCCCCAGCGCCGTCCAGTTCCTCAAGGACGCAGTGGCCTACTACCAGCGCCTGGGCGTGACCATCCAGCGCTTGCTCACCGACAATGGCTCGGCCTTTCGCAGCCGCGCCTTCGCCGCGCTGTGCCATGAGCTGGGCATCAAGCACCGCTTTACCCGACCTTACCGCCCACAGACCAATGGCAAGGCCGAACGCTTCATCCAGTCGGCCTTGCGTGAGTGGGCTTACGCTCACACCTACCAGAACTCCCAACACCGAGCCGATGCCATGAAATCCTGGCTACACCACTACAACTGGCATCGACCCCACCAAGGCATCGGGCGCGCTGTACCCATCTCCAGACTCAACCTGGACGAATACAACCTATTGACAGTTCACACCTAGCCGCCGTGCTGCGCGTCTTCGCGCGCCAATCGCCGCAGGAAAACCTGCAATTCCTTGACCACTTGCTGGTCGCCGCGCGACTGCGCGGCCGCCAGTCCGCTTTCCCAGGCCTGGCGCGCGCCGGCGCGGTCGCCCTGTCCCTGCAGCGTCTTGCCCAGCCACTTCCAGGCGACCGAGTACGTGGGATCGAAATCGAGCGCCGCGCGCAGGTGCGGCAAGGCCGCGTCGAATTGTTCGTGTTCGGCGTAGGTCTTGCCCAGCGTGAAACGCAACAACATGTTGTCGGTACCCTGCGCCAGCATGGCTTCCAGGCGCTCGGTCATGGCTTGCATAAGGCCCTCTCCGGCAAAGGCGCCCCAAGGCGCCGCGTTCGTTCATGATAGGCCAGCTCCCGCCGCGACGCCCGCATGTCCGCGTTCCGACAGGGGAAAACCGTCTGTGTCGGTGCGTATCAAATCGATGTGCAGGGCGAATTATTCCGCCATAGTGCGATCCGATACCTGAACAATGCAGGAACCCACTGTGCCATCGATCGTGCTGTTTCCATCGTGGATGAAAGTCTGGCGCCGGCTGGCCTGCGCCGCCGCCAGCGCGCCGGCCGCGCCGGCCGCCGCGCAAGCCGCCCCGGCCGGCCCGCAACGCCTGGCCGCCCAGGTCGACCGCGTCAGCTGGGGCGTCACCCCCGCCGAACTGGCCCGCGCGCAGCGGCTGAGCTGGACCGTCTATCTGCAGGAGCAGTTGCGGCCGCGGCCGGCCGCGCTGCCGCCGGCGGTGCAGGCCCGGATCGACGCGCTGTCGATCACGCGCGTGCCGGCGCGCGACGCGCTGCTGGCGCAACGCGCGCGGACCGCGAAAATCCGCCAGATCGAAGATCCCGCCCGCAAGCTGGCGGCCTCGCGCGAGAACCGCATGGTGTCGCGCCAGCGCGCCAACGAAACCATGCAGCGCGCCGTCTGGCTGGCGCTTTATTCCCCCAACCAGTTGCAGGAGCAGATGACCTGGTTCTGGATGAACCACTTCAGCGCCTACGAAGACCAGGCCATACGGCCGCATGCGCTGGGCAAGTTCCGCGACCTGCTGGCCGCCACCGCCCGTTCGCCCGCCATGCTGATCTACCTGGACAACATCCGCAACAGCGCCGGCCACATCAACGAGAACTACGCGCGCGAACTGCTGGAGCTGCACACCCTGGGCGTGCAAGGCGGCTACAGCCAGCGCGACGTGCAGGAACTGGCGCGCGTGCTCACGGGCGTGGGCCTGAACCAGACCGGCGAGGCGCCGCGCGTCAAGCCCGCGCAGCGCGAGCAGCTGGTCGAAGACGGCCTATTCCTGTTCGAACCGGGGCGCCATGACCACGGCGACAAGACCGTGCTGGGCCACACCATACGCGGCGGGCGCGGCCTGGCCGAACTGGACGAGGCGCTCGACCTGCTGGCGCGCCATCCCGCCACGGCCCGCCACGTCAGCCGCAAGCTGGCGCAGTACTTCGTGGCCGACCAGCCGCCCGATGCGCTGGTGCAGCGACCCGGCCCACTACCTGTACTCGGCCCTGCGCCTGGCCTACGACGGCAGGGAACCGCTGCGCAATCCCGACGCCGCGCTGGACTGGCTCAAGCGCATGGGCCAGCCGCTCTACCAGCGGCTGACGCCGGACGGCTATCCCATGAACGAATCCGATTGGGCCGGTTCCGGACAGATGACCACGCGCTTCGAGGCGGCGCGCGCCATTGCCGCCGCACCCGCGACCTTCTACCGCGCCGACCGCGACGACAGGCCGCGCGTGCCGCCCCTGCCGCCCCTGGTCCAGGCCTATGGCGCCGGCGCGGGGCCGTTCTCGGCGCTGTCGCCGGCCACGCGCCGCGCCATCGAATCGGCCCCCAACGTCCGCGACGCCAATACCTACCTGCTGGCCTCGCCGGAATTCATGCGCCGCTGAACGCCCGCATTCCAGGAATCGCCATGCACCGACGCCAACTGCTCAAACTGGCCGCCGCCGCCCCGCTCACCCTGTACGGCACCCGCCTGCTGGCCGCCGGCCCGCCCGACACCCGCCTGCTGGTGGTGTTCATGCGCGGCGCCTACGACGCCGCCAGCCTGCTCGTGCCCACGACCAGCGAGTTCTATTACGAGTCCCGTCCGCACATCGCCATTGCCCGCGACGCCGCCGCCGCGCTGTCCGACGGCTGGGCCCTGCACCCGGCCGTCAAGGACAGCCTGCTGCCGTTCTACCAGCGCGGCGAGCTGGCCTTCGTTCCTTTCGCCGGCACCGACGACGCCAGCCGCAGCCACTTCGAGACCCAGAACCGCATCGAGCTGGGCCGCGCCGGCGGCAGCGGCGCCGCGCCCGCCTCCGGCTTTCTCAACCGGCTGGCCGCCCAGCTCGACGGCAAGGCCGGCAGGCCGGCGGCCTTCACCGAGGACGTGCCGCAGATCTTCCGCGGCCAGGCGCGCGTGCCCAATATCGACCTGGGCGGGGCCAAGCGCAAGTCGCGCCTGACGGCCGACAGCAGTAGCGCCATCGCCCAGATGTACCAGGGCACCGGCCTGGATGCCTCGGTCAACGAAGGCCTGGCCGCCATGGGCCAGGCGCGCGCCGCGCTGGAGGCCGAAATGCGCGAGGCCAACGGCGGTGCCGGCAGCACCGAGAAACTGGAGCAGGAGGCGCGCCGCATCGGCACTTTCATGGCCGAGCGCTACAACCTCGGCTTCGTGGACGTGGGCGGGTGGGATACTCACGTCGGCCAGGGCGCGGCCAACGGCGTGCTGGCCACCAAGCTGGGCCAGCTGGGACGCGCGCTGGCCGCCTACGCGCAGGCGATGGGCCCGGCCTGGCGCCATACCACCGTGGTCGTCATCAGCGAGTTCGGCCGCACCCTGCGCGAGAACGGCAACAAGGGCACCGACCACGGCCATGGCAGCGTGTACTGGGTGCTGGGCGGCGGGGTGCGCGGCGGACGCATCGCCGGCGAGCAGGTGGCGGTCAAGCGCGACACCTTGTTCCAGGATCGCGACTACCCCGTGCTGACCGACTACCGCGCGCTGTTCGCGGGCCTGTTCGGCCGCCTGTATGGCCTCGACGCGCAACGCCTGCAGGCCGTGTTTCCGGGCGCGCGTCCGCTCGACCTCAAGCTGGTCTGACGCGCACGCCACGGACGGCGCGCTGGCGCTACACTGGCCACGCAGGCCGCTGCGGCCTGAACCGTCCCCCTGGAGAGCCTGCATGAACACCATGTACGACTTCAGCGCCCCCACCATAACGGGCGCGGAACGCGCGCTGGCCGATTTTCGCGGCCAGGTGGCGCTGGTGGTCAATGTCGCCTCGCGCTGCGGGTTCACGCCCCAGTACTCGGGCCTGGAAGAACTGTACCGCTCGTACCGCAACGAAGGCTTTGTCGTCCTGGGATTTCCGTGCAACCAGTTCGGGCGCCAGGAGCCGGGCGACGAGGCCGCCATCGCGCAGTTCTGCGAAACCCAGTACGCCATCAGCTTCCCGCTGTTCGCCAAGATCGACGTCAACGGCGCCCACGCCCACCCGCTGTACCGCTGGCTGAAGGCACGCAAGCCCGGCCTGCTGGGCACCCGCGCCATCAAATGGAATTTCACCAAATTCCTGGTCGGGCGCGACGGCCTGCCGCTGCGGCGCTACGCGCCCGCCCACACGCCCGAATCGCTGCGCCACGACATCGCGCGCGCCTGCGCCGCGCCCGGCCCGACGCCCTAGCGGCGCCCCTGCCCGACCCGCTGACGTGGACATGGCGCGCCCGCGCGGCGCGACCCGCTATCATGACGGCTGCCCGCCGGCTCCGCCCGGCATTCGCTCAGGACGCGCCATGATCGATCTCTACTACTGGACGACTCCCAACGGCCACAAGATCACGCTCTTTCTCGAAGAGACCGGCCTGCCTTACCGCATACACCCCGTCAACATCAGCAAGGGCGAGCAGTTCCAGCCGGAATTCCTGGCCATCGCGCCCAACAACCGCATCCCGGCCATCGTCGATCAGGCGCCGGCCGATGGCGGCACGCCGATCCCGCTGTTCGAGTCCGGCGCCATCCTGCTGTACCTGGCCGAGAAGACCGGCCAATTCATCCCCGCCGACCTGCGCGGGCGCGCCGACGTGCTGCAGTGGCTGTTCTGGCAGATGGGCGGACTGGGCCCCATGGCCGGCCAGAACCACCACTTCTCGGCCTATGCGCCCGAGCGCATCCCCTACGCCATCGAGCGCTACGTCAAGGAAACCAACCGCCTGTATGGCGTGCTCGACCGCCAGCTGGCGCAGCGCGAGTTCGTCGCCGGCGACTACTCGATCGCCGACATGGCGGCCTATCCCTGGATCGTGCCGCACGAGCGCCAGGGCCAGGACCTGAACGAGTTTCCGAACCTCAAGCGCTGGTTCGAGGCCATCGGCGCCCGCCCGGCCACGCAGCGCGCCTACGCGCTGGCCGACCGGATCAACACCAAGCCGTCGGTCGACACCGAGGAGTCCCGCCGCGTGCTGTTCGGCCAGACCGCCGCCAACGTGCGCCGCTGAGCGAGGCCGCCATGACCGCCACGCTCAGCTTCCGCCGCGCCGCCGCGACCGACCTGCCGGCCATCATCGCGCTGCTGGCCGACGACGCCTTCGGCCAGCAGCGCGAAGACCCGACCATGCCGCCGCAGCCGGCCTATCTGGCGGCCTTCGGCGCCATCGACCGCGATCCCAACCAGCTCCTGGCGGTGGTCGAGCGCGCCGGCCAGATCATCGGCTGCCTGCAGCTCAGCTTCATTCCCGGGCTGTCGCGCCGCGGCCTGTGGCGCGGGCAGATCGAAAGCGTGCGGGTGGCGGCCAGCGAGCGCGGCGCGGGCACCGGCCGCGCGCTGTTCGAGTGGGCCATCGCCCAGTGCCGCGACAAGGGCTGCGGCCTGGTGCAGCTGACCACCGACAAGCAGCGCGCCGACGCCCGGCGCTTCTATGAATCCCTGGGTTTCAAGGCCACGCACGAGGGCATGAAACTGGACCTGGCATGAAAGGAATCCCGGCCATGCATGGCGAATACAAAGTTCCCGGCGGCAAGCTGGTCGTCATAGACCTGGAGGTCGCGCAGGGCCGCCTGCGCCAGGTGCGCCTGTCGGGCGACTTCTTCCTCGAGCCGCCCGAGGCGCTGGAGGCCATCAACCGCGGCCTGGACGGGCTGCCGGCCGACGCCGGCGCCGAAGGCATCGCGCAGGCCGTGCGCGCTGCATTGCCGGCCGAGGCCGAGCTGTTCGGCTTCAGCCCCGAGGCGGTGGCCGTGGTCGTGCAGAGGGCGCTGTCATGAACCGCACCGCCTGGACCGACTACGACTGGCAACTGATCCACCCGGGCCCGCTGCCGCCGGCGCTGCACATGGCGCTGGACGCCGCCATCACCGACGAGGTCGGCGCGGGCCAGCGTCCGCCCACGCTGCGCATCTGGGAATGGTCGCAGCCGGCCGTCATCATCGGGCGCTTCCAGTCGCTCAGGAACGAGGTGGACCCCGACGGCGCGCGCCGCCACGGCGTGACCGTGGTGCGCCGCGTCAGCGGCGGCGGCGCGATGTTCGTCGAGCCGGGCAACACCATCACCTATTCGCTGAGCGTGCCGCAGGCGCTGGTGGCCGGCATGAGCTTCCAGGAATCGTATGCCTTCCTGGATGCCTGGGTCATCCGCGCCCTCCACGAGCTGGGCATCAAGGCCTGGTACCAGCCGCTCAACGACATCGCCTCGGACGCGGGCAAGATCGGCGGCGCCGCCCAGGCGCGCCGCGCCGGCGCGGTGCTGCATCACGTCACCATGTCGTACGACATCGACGCCGACAAGATGGTCGAGGTGCTGCGCATCGGCCGCGAGAAGCTGTCCGACAAGGGCACGACCAGCGCCAGGAAGCGCGTGGACCCGCTGCGCAGCCAGACCGGCCTGGCTCGCGATACCATTATCGAACGCATGCTGCAGACCTTTGCCGGCATGTGCCGCCTGACGCCCGCCGAGATCGGCGCGGCCACCCTGCAGGCGGCGCAACGCCAGGCCGAGGAAAAATTCTCCAGCCCCGAGTGGACCGCCCTCGTTCCCTGATGCCTTCCGCCCTCTTGGAGCAACGCCCATGAAGTACCGCGCGACCGCGCTGCCCCCGCCCCGCCTGAAACTGCTTTGCGCCGCCGGCGCGCTGGCCTTGCTGGCCGCCTGCGGCAGCGCGCCGCCGGCCGACATCACGCTGGCCGGCGCCGCTCCCGCCGCGGCCGGCGCCGAGCCGGCCACCATCGGCGACGTGCGCACCGAGCGCATCCAATGGGCCAGCGCCAAGCCGGGCTGCACCGGCGAATGCCCGCGCGTCGAGATCGACAGCGTGTCCTTCCCCGGCATCCCGGCCCTGAGCGAGCTGGTCGACCGCCAGCTGGCCGCCATGACCGGCGTGGACCAGAACCTGCGCGGCCGCTACCAGACGCTGTCCGAATACACGCAGTACTTCTGGAAAACCGCCCAGGCGCGCGACGCCACCTACTTCAAGGCCAGCGTCAAGGACGTGGTGGGCGACATCGTCGCCGTCGAGCTGGGCACCACCCAGTTCCTGACCGGCGCGGCGCACGGCATCCCCGCCACGCATTACCTGAACTGGCAACGTAGCCAGGGCCGCCCGCTGACGCTGGACGAGGTCCTGATCCCCAGCCGCAAGGCCGAGTATGTCGTCGCCATGCGCGAGGCACACCAGCGATGGCTGGCCGCCAACGAAGACGCGCAGCACGACCGCGCCGCCTACGACCGCATGTGGCCGTTCCAGGAAACCACCAATTTCGCCCTCACCCGCCAGGGGCTGGTGGTCAAGTACGACGCCTATACCATCGCGCCGTATTCGCACGGACAGCCGGAAATCCTCATTCCCTACGAGCGCCTGCGCGGCGTTCTGCGCCCCGAGTTCATCCCGGCGGGCTGAGCGCCGGCGGCGGGCGCCGCCGAACAACGCGGCGCAAGGCCCGTTGTTCGCGCCTTTGCCGCGCGCCGGCCGCGCCTATCATGCGGCTGCCGCGCAGCGAGCGCCCCTCTACGACCGCACCGCCCATGACCGAATCCGCCCGTCCCACGCCCGCCACCATCCTGCTGTACACCGAGGAGCAGCGCGGCAACCAATGGGTCGAGTCCATCGTCGTGGGCATGCTCTCGGATATCTCGGGCGCCGACAAGCTGGTGGTCATCAAGGATCCGCACAGCGGCATCAAGTTCGTCTATCGCGTCGAACACGATTGCAACAACCTGGACGCGGCCGCCATCACCGAGCTCGACGAGACCCATTTCGACGGCAAGCGCACCACCGCCATCAACGGCATGAACTACCGGATGGGCAACCCCGACAGCGCCATGAAGCTGCTGCGCGCCAAGCCGCGCTGGATCCAGGACAAGGGCGCCGTGCTGTCGGTGCTGTTGCGCAACGCCGCCGCGCGCAGCACCAGCTTCGTCAGCCGCCGCATCGACCGCGAGCGCCTGACGCGCGTGCCGGCCGACGCGCCGGTCGAGCGCCTGCCCCAGCCCTGACCAACGCGGGCGCGCGCCCATTCCACGTTACAATTGCCGCCTGTCGCCACGGACGCCGCGCGCGGCCCGTCTGTATCCGTTCCCACCAGTGCGGCGCCTGCCCGGCGCCGTTCGCCGAACCCATACATGCCCTTCAAAGACCAGCTTTTTCTCGCCAGCCAGTATCTCGCTCCGCATCACCTGGTCTCGCGCCTGATGGGCCGCGTGGCGGATTGCCGCGCCCCCGAAATCAAGAACCGCATGATTGCGCGCTTCGTACGCCGCTACAACGTCGACATGAGCGAAGCCCTGGTCGAGGACCCGCTGGCCTACGCCAGCTTCAACGACTTCTTCACGCGCGCGCTCAAGCCGGACGCCCGCCCGCTGGACGACGAGCCCGGCGCGGCGCTGTGCCCGGCCGACGGCGCCATCAGCCAGATCGGCGCCATCGACAACGGCCGCATCTTCCAGGCCAAGGGCCACAGCTTCGGGCTGACCGACCTGCTGGGCGGCGACGCCGAGCGCGCCGCGCCGTTTGCCGGCGGCCAGTTCGCCACCATCTACCTGTCGCCGCGCGACTACCACCGCGTGCACATGCCCCTGGCCGGCACGCTGCGCGAAATGGTGCACGTGCCCGGCCGCCTGTTTTCCGTGAACCCGCTGACCGCGCGCAGCGTGCCGGAACTGTTCGCGCGCAACGAACGCGTGGCCTGCCTGTTCGACACCGAGCATGGCCCCATGGCGCTGGTGCTGGTCGGCGCCATGATCGTCGCGTCCATCGAAACCGTCTGGGCCGGCCTGGTGACGCCGCACAAGCGCCAGGTGCGCAGCGTCCGCTACGACGCCGCCGCCCGTGCGCCCATCCATCTGGACAAGGGCGCCGAAATGGGCCGCTTCAAGCTGGGCTCCACCGTCATCGTGCTGTTCGGCCCCAAGCGCTTGCGCTGGCTGGACCTGCCCTCGGTACGCGGGCCGGTACGGATGGGCGAAACCCTGGCATTGCCCGCCAGCACCGCCATTTCATTTCCAGAAAGCGAATAAACATCTCATAATAAATTCGCTTTATCGATACATGAGGGCTTGCTAGATTGCGGCCTGGCCATCGCCGCCGTTTCTGGAGCTCTCATGTCGTCTTCCGCACTGCCCCTGTCCGCCGCCTCCGCCGCCCGCGCCGCCGCCTGCCGCGGCCGATTTTCGGCTACGTGGCGGGCGCGGCCGAGGACAACCAGGCACACGACGACAACCGGCGCGCCTTCGCCGAATACGGATTCCTGCCGCGCGTGCTGGTGGACGTCTCGGCGCGTCATACGCGCACCGAGCTCTTCGGCCAGGAATGGGCCGCGCCCTTTGGCGTCGCCCCCATGGGCATCAGCGCCCTGTCGGCCTACCGCGGCGACATCGTGCTGGCCCGCGCGGCGCGCGCGGCGGGCATCCCCGCCATCATGAGCGGATCGTCGCTCATCCCGCTCGAGGAAGTGGCGCGCCAGGCGCCGGGCACCTGGTTCCAGGCCTACCTGCCCGGCGACCCCGGGCGCATCGACGCGCTGGTCGAGCGCGTGGCGCGCGCCGGCTACTGGACGCTGGTGCTGACCGTGGACATTCCAGTCTCGGCCAACCGCGAGAACAATGTGCGCACGGGCTTCTCCACCCCGCTCAAGCCTGGCCTGCGGCTGGCTTGGGACGGCCTGAGCCGCCCGCGCTGGCTGGCCGGCACCTTCCTGCGCACCCTGCTGGCGCACGGGATGCCGCATTTCGAGAACTCGTTCGCCACGCGCGGCGCGCCCATCCTGTCGGCCAACGTGCTGCGCGATTTCTCGGCGCGCGACCACCTGGACTGGAGCCATGTGCAGCGCATCCGCCGGTCCTGGCGCGGCGAGCTGGTCATCAAGGGCATCATGCATCCGCGCGACGCCGCCCTGGCGCGCGCCCATGGGGCCGACGGCATCATCGTCTCGAACCACGGCGGGCGCCAGCTCGATGGCGCCTGCGCGCCCCTGCGCGTGCTGCCCGACATCGCCGAGGCGGCCGGCGCCATGGCCGTCATGATGGACAGCGGCATCCGGCGCGGCGGCGACGTGCTCAAGGCGCTGGCGCTGGGGGCGCGCTTCGTGTTCCTGGGCCGGCCCTTCAACTATGCCGCCGCGGTGGGCGGCGAAGCCGGCGTGGCGCACGCCATCGGCCTGCTGCGCGAGGAGATCGACCGCAACATGGCCATGCTGGGCGTGACGCGCTGCACCGCCATGGCGCCCGGGCTGCTGCGCCGTCTGTAAGGCGCGGTCCCCTCACTCCCAGGGGAAGTCGATCAGTTCGCCATACAGGCGGCGCAGGGTCGCCTTGACCTCGGGCGAGGACTGGTAGATGCGGATGAAGGCCAGCAAGCGCGGATCCTGCGCCCGCTCGGGCGTGGCGACCCAGCGGATGGCGTAGCGGCGCACCGTCTCGGGGTCGGTGTTGTCGAATGCCAGCCCGTCCTTTTCGTCGATGCCCGCGTGCTTGGCGAAGGTGGTGTAGGTGACCGAGGCCGTCACGTCGTCGAAGGTGCGCGCCGACTGCGAGCCTTCCAGCTGCACCAGCTTGATGCGCCGCGGATTGTCGGTGACATCCTGCAGCGTGGCCTGGTGCCCGGCGCCGGGCTTGAGCCCGATCAGCCCGATCGAGGCCAGCAGCTGCAGCGCGCGCCCGGTATTGACCGGGTCGTTGGGCACGGCGATGGTCGCGCCCTGCGGGATGGCATCGCCTTTCTTCAGTTTCTTCGAGAACAGGCCGATGGTGGTGGAATAACCGTACGCGATCGGCGTGAGGTGCGTGCCCCGGCTGCGGTTGAACAATTGCAGGAAAGGCTCGTGCTGGAAGAAATTGGCGTCGATCGAGCCTTCGGCCGCGGCGATGTTGGGCATGACCCAGTCGTTGAACTCGATCAGCTTGACCTCCAGCCCCTGCGCCCGCGCCTGCGCGATGGCGATCTCGGTGGCCTCGTTGGCCACGCTGGCGATCACGCCTATGCGCAGCGGCGCCTGCTGGGCCGCGCCCGCGCCGGCCGCCGCGCACCACAGCGCCAGCGCGCCCAACCATTGCATCCAGCCGCTTCGAATCCGCATTGCCGCCTCGCCTTGCGCCAAAAATCCCATTGTGCCGCACGGGCCGCGCGGCCGGGCCGGTAGCCCTGCGCCCGGCAAGGGGATCAGGCTGCCGCGGGACGGGTACAGGACGTGGCGCCGCGGGGCATGGCCCTCACTGGCGCGGCCCGCCGGGCGCCAGGCGCGGATCGTAGATGAACTTCTCGCGCCGCGCCACCCGCACGCTCGCGGCATCGGGATGCTGCGGATTGATCAGCAGATTGCAGTCCGGCACCCCGCGGCACGGCACGATGGCGCTGGGCAGCTGCAGCAGGGCCGAGCCGTTGCCGCGCACCCAGGCGTCGCCGATGCGCTGCGACACTTCGGCAAACGGCACCGCGTCCCAGAAGGGATGGCGCTTGTGCAGCGCGTCGACCTCCAGGACCTGGCGCGCCTCGTACACCGCGCGCGGCACCACGATCTCGATCAGGTAACGGTTGGCCTGCGCGGTGGCCGGCGCGGCGAAATGCACCACGGTCTCCAGCACCGCCAGCGCCACGCAGGACGAGGCGTACACCACGGCGGTGCCCGGACTGTTGTAGCGCCCGCCCACCGCCGCCGCGCCGGCGCCGGCGCCGCTCAGGTCGTCGGCGCGGTACTTGCCCGCCGTGGTGGCGATGCGCCACAGCGATACATGGCTCAAGCGTAGACCCCGGCGGCGGCGCGGGCCAGGGTATCCTCGACGATGCGGCTGCTGGCGTCCGAGGTCAGCAGCGACAGCGGCTTGACGTTGCCCAGGGCGGGCACCGGCGTATTGAGCCATTGCACCGCTTCGGCGTCGCCGCCCAGCACCTGGCGCGCCACCTTGGTCACGCGCGCCACCCGCGCCAGGCGGTCCGACTCGCCCAGGGGCAGCGCCTGCCCGTCGCGCATCCAGCGCGACAGCGAGGCTGCCTTCACCTCGGTGATGGCCATGATCTCGGACTTGGGCACTTGCAGGTAATCGGCCGCGTCGTCGAGCAGGCGCGGCGACAGCCCGCGCTGCACGCCGTGCGCCATGGCGATCAAGGGACTGTCGACCAGGTCGGCGAAGGAATCGACGCGCGCCTCTTCCTCGAGGGCGCGCTTGCGCGCCGCCGGCGCGCGCCGCTTGGGCGCGCCCCGGGCGGGGCTTTTCTCGGCGATGGCAATGCTCATGGCGGCCTCCTGCACAGGACAGTTAACTCCATTTAGAACATATTATATTCCATATGAAACCCCATCGCAAGACCGGGCGCGCCGCGCGCGGGAGCGCCGGCCCCTTATCATAGGCATCTTTCGTATCCCGCAATTCAAGGAAACCTCATGACGGATCGGCAACTCATCGTGCTGGCGGCGCTCAATATCATGGTCGCCGTAGGCGCCGGCGCGTTCGGCGCACACGGCCTCAGGCGCGTGGTCGACCCCACCCTGCTGGCCATCTGGCACACCGGCGTGCTCTATCACCTCATCCACGCGCTCGGCCTGTTCGTCGTCGCCCTGCTGGGCGCGCGCTTCGGCTCGCCGCTGCTGTCGATGGCCGGCCTGGTCATGTTCATCGGCATCCTGCTGTTCTGCGGCAGCCTGTACGTGCTGGTACTGACCGGCACCCGCTGGCTGGGCGCCGTCACCCCGCTGGGCGGCGTGGCGTTCCTGGCGGCATGGGCGATGGTCGCCTGGGCGGCCTGGCGCGCGCCCGCATGATCGCAACCGCGAACACGCGCGCCGCCTCGCCGCTGGTCGGCATCGCCTGCGTCGCGGTGGGCATCTTCTGTCTTACCCTGAGCGACGCCCAGGCCAAGTGGCTGGGCGAGCGCTACAGCCCGGTGCAGATCCTGTTCCTGCGCGCCCTGATCGCCATGCCCGTCGTGCTGGCGCTGACCGCGTCGCTGGGCGGGCAGCGCGCCCTGCGCACGCAGTATCCGCTAGTTGTGAACTGTCAATAGGTTGTATTCGTCCAGGTTGAGTCTGGAGATGGGTACAGCGCGCCCGATGCCTTGGTGGGGTCGATGCCAGTTGTAGTGGTGTAGCCAGGATTTCATGGCATCGGCTCGGTGTTGGGAGTTCTGGTAGGTGTGAGCGTAAGCCCACTCACGCAAGGCCGACTGGATGAAGCGTTCGGCCTTGCCATTGGTCTGTGGGCGGTAAGGTCGGGTAAAGCGGTGCTTGATGCCCAGCTCATGGCACAGCGCGGCGAAGGCGCGGCTGCGAAAGGCCGAGCCATTGTCGGTGAGCAAGCGCTGGATGGTCACGCCCAGGCACTGGTAGTAGGCCACTGCGTCCTTGAGGAACTGGACGGCGCTGGGGAAGCGCTCGTCGGGGTGGATGTCGGTGAAGGCCACGCGGGCGTGGTCATCGATGGCCACGAAGACGAAGTCCCAGCCGGCCCCCTCAACGGTATCGCGTCGGTTGCCCGTGACCCGGTGGCCAGGGCGCTGGATACGTCCCAGCTTCTTGATGTCGATGTGCAGCAGATCGCCGGGGGCCTGATGCTCGTAGCGCACCACCGGCTCGGCCGGCTCCAGGTCGGCCAGGTGCGACAGACCGGCGCGGGCCAGGACGCGGCTGACGGTGCTGGCTGACACGCCCAGCGCCTGGGCGATGCGCGCTTGGGTCAGCCGCTTGCGGCGCAGCTCCACGATAGCCAGCGCCTTGGCCGGCGCAATCGCTCGGGGCGAGACCGTCGGGCGCGAGGACGCATCGGCCAAGCCCGCCTGGCCCTGAGCCAGGAAGCGGCCCAGCCATTTGCGCACAGTCGGCGCGGTGACCCCATAGGCGCGGGCCGCTTCAGACACACAAACTTGATGGGCGATCAATTGCTGGACCATTTCGAGTCGACGTAGGAAGGTCAATCGGGCATGCTTATGGGTGTTCATCCGGCCGGGCTCCTTGAGTGAACTGGGGGGTCGGCGATTTCCAGTTTCTCAAATCCGGTTCGGATGAACCATGCATACAACCTATTGAATCTTCACAGCTAGTGCACCTGGTGCGTGGCGCCATCAACGTCATCTCGGCCACTTTTTTCTACCTGGGCCTGCAGGCGCTGCCGCTGGCCGAGAACGCCGCCATCGCGTTCGCGGCGCCGCTGTTCGTCACCGCGCTGTCGGTGCTGGTCCTGAAGGAGCGCGTGGACGCGGCGCGCTGGCTGGCGGTGGCGGCAGGCTTTGCCGGCGTGCTGGTCATCGTGCGCCCCGGCTCGGCCAGCATCCAGGCCGCGGCGCTGTGGCCGCTGGCCACGGCGCTGCTGTACGCCGTGATGATGCTGACCGCGCGCGCCATCGGCCGCGGCGAAAGCATGCTGACCACGATGTTCTACATCGTGGCAGGCCAACTGGTGTGCAGCGCCGTGGCCGTGGCCTGGTTCTGGACCACGCCGGTCTGGGCCGACCTGCCCTTTTTCGCCGGCGTGGCGCTGTTCAGCACGCTCGGCCTGACGCTGATCACCCAGGGCTTTCGCATCGGGCCGGCTTCGGTGGTCGCGCCGTTCGACTACACCGGACTGCTGTGGGCCACGCTGCTGGGCTGGCTGTTCTGGCACGAAACGCCGGACCTGCTCGACTGCGTGGGCGCGGCATTCATTGCCAGCAGCGGCCTGTACATCGCCTGGCGCGCCACCAGCCGGCGCCGCAGCTAGGCGCCACCGGCTATTCCAGCGGCGGGTCGAAATGGCGCCGCAGCACCTGCGCCACGTTGGACTCCTCGGCCGCGCGGCGGGCCGCCGCCGCCAGCCTGGGACAGACGCTCTGAAACCATGGCGGCCCCGGCCGCCAGCGCGTCATGACCACGACATACAGGTCCAGCGCGCTGAAACGGCGGCCCAGCACGTGCGGCGCGCCAGCCCCGCGTTCGATCTCCTGCCACAGCTGCGCGCGCCGGTCGTGCACGCGCGTGCGCAGCAGTTCGGCCGCATCGCCCGGCAAGGTCCACTTGGCCGGATCGTCGCCGTAGGTGAAGGTGGCATACACGCCCGCCACCAGGCGCACCAGCGTGTTCCAGAAGCGCGCCCGTTCGGCGCTGCCGGGCGGCGGCGCCAGGCCGGCAGCCGGCGCCACATCGTGCAGGTGCATGACGATGGCCGCGCTTTCGGTCATGACTTCGCCATCGGGCAGCACCAGCGTCGGCACCTGGCCGGTCACGTTCAGGCTCAACAGCCGGTCGCGGCCCGGCCCCGGCTTCAGATAGGGCAAGTCCGTCAGGGTATAGGGCACATTGGCCAGCGCCAGGGCCATCTCGACGATGGCCGACCCGCACCCGCGCGAGCCGATCAGTTCGTACGTGCTCATGATCCGCCTCCTGAAACCGCGGCCGGCGCGACGCGCCATAGCGCGCCCTTGGCCGCATCGGTCAACACATAGATCCCGCCGTCGGGCCCCTGGCGCACATCGCGGATGCGCGCCTTGCGCTCGCCCAGCAGGCGCTCCTCGCTCGCCGTCGAGCTGCAGCCGGATCAGTTCTTCGCTGCCCAATGCGCCGATGAACAGCGAACCGCGCCATTGCGGATACCGGTCCGAGGTGTAGAACGCCATGCCGCTGATGGCCGGCGAGCGCCGCCACCAGTACCGCGGCTCCTGTCCGCCGGGCAGCGTGTCCCCCTTGGCCTCCGGAATCGGCAGGCCCGAGTAATTGATGCCGTGCGTGGCCAGCGGTCAGCCGTAATTGGCGCCGCGCACCACCACGTTGATTTCGTCGCCGCCGCGCGGACCATGCTCGTGCTCCCACAGCTGGCCGTTCCAGGGATTGAGCGCCATGCCCTGCGGATTGCGATGGCCGTACGACCAGATTTCCGGGCGCGCCCCGGCGTGGCCCACGAAGGGATTGTCGGCCGGGACCGATCCGTCGGCATGCAGGCGCACCACCTTGCCCTGCAGCTTGTCCAGGTCCTGCGCCGTGGGCCGGTCATTGTTCTCGCCCAGCGCGACGAACAGGAACCCCTGGCGGTCGAACACCAGGCGCGCGCCGTAGTGCTGGCCGCGCGACAGCTTGGGCTGCTGGCGGAAGATCACGGTGAAGTCGTCCAGCCGCGTCAGGTCGGCCGACAGCCTGCCACGCCCGACCGCCGTGCCGCTGCGGTCCTCGCCGGCCTCGGCGTACGACAGGTAGACCAGGCGGTCACGCGCGAAATCCGGCGACAGCGCCACATCGAGCAGGCCGCCCTGCCCCTGGGCCGCGACCTTGGGCACGCCCTGCAGCGGCGCCGACAGCGCGCCGCCGGGCGCCAGGTGGCGCAGGCGCCCGGGCCTGCACGGCGGACGCATCGGCCTGATGGGCACCTCGGCCACGCTGGCGCTGGGGCTGTACCAGCAGACGCTGCAGCGCCAGGGCTACAGCTGCATCATTCCCGAGCCCGACGAAGTCGAGCGCTACTGCATGGGTTCGATCCGCGCCGTCAAGGCCAACCGCCTGGACCTCGCCTACGAGCCGGCCGCCGAATGCATCGCCCACCTGAAAGCGCGCGGCGCCGATGCCGTGGTGCTGGGCTGCACCGAGCTGCCCCTGGCCGTCCCGCACGCCCTGCGGCCGGGCCTGGGAATCAGGCTGACCGACTCCATCGACGCGCTTGCCCTGGCCGCCATCGAACACTACGAGGCCGACCAGCAGGCGCAGAAGCTGGTCGCGTAACGCTGCGCGCGGGTGCCTGTCCCGGCGGGGACAGGCACCCGCGCCACGGGTCGCTCCCCGTGCGGGAAGCGACACCTCGGCCTACCCGCCCAGATAGGCCTTGCGCACCTGGTCGTTGACCAGCAGGTTGGCGCCCGTGTCGTGCAGCACCACCCGGCCGTTCTCCAGCACGTAGCCGCGGTCGGCCACTTGCAGGGCCTTGTTGGCGTTCTGCTCGACCAGGAACACCGTGACGCCCTGCTCGCGGATGGTGCGGATGATGTCGAAGATCTGCGCGATGATCAACGGCGCCAGGCCCAGCGTGGGTTCGTCCAGCAGCAGCAGCCGAGGCTGCGTCATCAAGGCGCGGCCGATGGCCAGCATCTGCTGCTCGCCGCCCGACATGGTGCCGGCGCGCTGGCCGGCGCGCTCCTTCAGGCGCGGAAACAGCGTGTAGACGTGCTCCAGGCCGGCGTCGACTTCCTCGCGCCTGGAGAAAAAGCCGCCCATCATCAGGTTCTCGGCCACGGTCAGGTCCTTGAAGACCCGCCGCCCCTCGGGCGAGATGGCGATGCCGCTGCGCATGATGTGGTGCGTCTCGGCATGCGTGATGTCCTTGCCCTCGAAGGTGATGACGCCTTCGCGCGCGCGCGGGTTGCCGCATACCGTCATGAGCAAGGTGGTCTTGCCCGCGCCGTTGGCGCCGATCAGGGTGACGATCTCGCCCTGCTTGACCTCCACCGATACGCCGTTGAGCGCCTGGATGGCCCCGTAGTAGGTGTGGATGTTTTCCAGCTTCAGCATTTATTCTTCCCCCAGGTACGCCTTGATGACGCGCGGGTCGTTGCGCACCTCATCGGGGATGCCGGTCGTGATGGGCTTGCCGTGTTCCATGACAAGGATGCGGTCGGATATTCCCATGATCAGGCTCATGTCGTGCTCGATCAGCAGCACCGCGACGCCGAACTCGCGCCGCAACTGATCGATCAGCGACTGCAGGTCGCGCTTTTCCTGCGGGTTCAGGCCGGCGGCCGGCTCGTCGAGCATCAGCAGGCGCGGCTTGGTGATCATGCAGCGCGCGATCTCCAGGCGGCGCTGGTGGCCGTACGCCAGGTTGCCCGCCTCGCGGTTGGCGAATTCGCGCAAGCCCATGAAGTCCAGCCATTGGGCCGCTCGCGTCAGCGCCTCGGCTTCGGCCTGCCGGTAGGATTTCAGCTTGAGCAGGCCCGGCAGCAGGCGCGCCTCGACCTGGGTGTGCTGCGCCACCAGCAGGTTCTCCAGCACCGTCAGCTGCTTGAACAGCCGCACGTTCTGGAACGTGCGCACCAGGCCATGGCGCGCCACCTTGTGGCTGGGCATGCCGGTAATCGGCTTGCCGTCCATCACGATCTCGCCGGCGGTCGGCTTGTAGAAGCCACCCACGCAGTTGAACACCGTGGTCTTGCCGGCGCCGTTGGGGCCGATGATGGCGAACACTTCGTCGCGCCTGACCTCGAAGGCCACGCTGTCGACGGCCAGCAGGCCGCCGAAGCGCATGGTCAGTCCGGATACTTTCAACAGGGTTTCGCTCATTTGCGCAGCTCCACATGCGGACGCTTCATGGGCAGCAATCCCTGCGGACGCCACATCATCATCAATACCATCACCAGGCCGAACATCAGCATGCGGTATTCGGCGAACTCGCGCGCCAGCTCCGGCAGCACCGTCAGCAGGATCGCCGCCAGGATCACCCCGATCTGCGAGCCCATCCCGCCCAGCACCACGATGGCCAGGATCAGCGCCGATTCGATGAAGGTGAACGACTCGGGGTTGACCATGCCCTGGCGGGCCGCGAAGAAGGCGCCGCCGAAACCGGCGAACATGGCGCCCAGCGTGAAGGCCGACAGCTTGATGCGCGTGGGGTTCAGGCCCAGCGAGCGGCAGGCGATCTCGTCTTCGCGCAGCGCCTCCCAGGCGCGCCCCACCGGCATGCGGATCAGCCGCGTGGAGACGAACAGCGTCGCCAGCGCCAACGCCAGCGCCATCAGGTACAGGTAGATCACCATGTGCTGGTTCTGGAAAGTCCAGCCCATGATCTCATGGAAGGTCTGGCCGCCTTCCGTGCTGGCGCGGCGCGCCATTTCCATGCCCAGCACGCTGGGCTTGGGCAGGCCGGATATGCCGTCCGGGCCGCCGGTCAGCATGTTCAGATTGATGAGCAGCAGGCGGATGATTTCGCCAAAGCCCAGCGTGACGATGGCCAGGTAGTCGCCGCGCAGGCGCAGCACCGGAAAGCCCAGCACGAAGCCGAACAGCGCCGCGACCGCGCCCGAGAACGGCAGCGCTTCCCAGAAGCTCCAGCCGCCCCAGTGGTAAAGCAAGGCGTAGGTATAGGCCCCGACCGCGTAAAAGCCCACGAAGCCCAGGTCGAGCAGGCCGGCGAAGCCGACCACGATGTTCAGCCCCAGGCCCAGCATGACGTAGATCAGCACCAGCGTGGCGATGTCCACCGAGCTGCGCCCGCTGAAGAACGGCCAGATCACCGAGACGGCGATCAGCAGCACGACCAGCCATTTGTGGCCGCGCGCCAGCGCCGACGGCAGCGTCGGCAGGCCTGTTTTCAGCGCCTTGAAGGGCTTGGAAATCCACGGGCGCAACAGTTGGAACGCAAAAACCAGCGCGCAGGCCAGCGCGACCAGGTCCCAGCGCGGCTCCATCAGGGTGCGCGCGCCCTGGCGCACCAGCTGCAGGCCGAAGATCGGCGTCACGATGACGGCGGTCATGACCGCGGCGATCGTGGCATTCTTGAGAGGACTTTGTTGGGTCATCAGACTTTTTCCACCTCAGGTTTGCCGAGCAGCCCGGTGGGACGGAACAGCAGGATCAGCACCAGCAGCGCAAAAGCCACGATGTCCTTGTATTGCGATGAGATGTAGGCGGCCGCGAAGGTTTCGGCCAGGCCCAGCAGCACGCCGCCCAGCATCGCGCCGGGAATGCTGCCGATGCCGCCCAGCACCGCGGCGGTGAACGCCTTGATGCCCGCCAGGAAGCCGATGAACGGATTCAGCTTGCCGATGGTGATGGCGATCAGCACGCCTCCCACCGCGGCCAGCATGGCGCCCAGCACGAAGGTGAAGGAAATCACCCGGTTGGTGTCGATGCCCAGCAGGTTGGCCATGTGCATGTCCTGCGAGCAGGCGCGCGAGGCGCGCCCCATGCGCGAATACTTGATGAACAGCGTGAGCGCCACCATCAGCACCACAGTCACCACGATGATCATGATGCGCGAATACGGTACGGTGACGTCGAAGCTGGAACCCATGTGGAACTGCACCGCGCCCGAGACCAGCGCCGGCACGGCCATGTCGCGCGCGCCCTGCCCGAGGGCGACCCAGTTCTGCAGGAAGATCGACATGCCGATGGCCGAGATCAGCGCCACCAGGCGGGGGCTGCCGCGCACGGGCCGGTACGCCACGCGTTCGACGCTATAGCCGTAGACGCCGGTCACGAAGATGGCGACCACCAGCATGGCGGCGATGATGAAAGGCAGCGGCAGGCCGCTGTTGGTGCCGATGGCCGTCAGCGTGACCAGGCCGACGTAGGCGCCGATCATGTAGATCTCGCCGTGGGCGAAGTTGATCATACCGATGATGCCGTAGACCATTGTGTAGCCAATGGCAATCAACGCGTAGATCGCCCCCAGGGACAGTCCGTTGAAGAACTGCTGGGTAAGTTGTGGGATGAGGTCTGACATGTTTACTCGTGCTCCAAATGGCTCCGGCTCCGGTAGTGCGACCCGGAGCCGGAAACCTGGGCGTACGTTGAGGCGCCGGCGGATAGCCGGCCCGTCGCGTGTTTACAGCTGGGTCTTCTTGCCGTTCTTGTCCCACTTGAAGACGGCGAACTCGAAGTCCTTCAGGTCGCCCTTGGCGTCGTACTCGACCTTGCCGATGGCGGTGTTGAAGGTGTTCTTGTGCAGGTGGTCGGCCACCTTGGCGGGGTCTTCGCCCACCGCGTTGATGCTTTCGGCCAGTAGTTGCACCGCGGCATAGGCCGGCATCTGGAACGCGCCGTCGGGGTCGCGCTTGGCGTCCTGGAACGCCTTGACCACCCCTTCATTGCCAGGCAGCTTGGTGAAGTCCGACGGCAGCGTCACCAGCAGCCCGTCGATGGCCGGGCCGGCGATGGCCACCAGGTCCTGGTTGGCGGTGCCTTCCGGTCCCATGAACTGCACGTTCAGGCCCTGTTCGCGCGCCTGGCGCAGCAGCAGGCCCAGCTCGGGGTGGTAGCCGCCGAAGTAGACGAAGTCCACGCCGGCCGACTTCAGCTTGGTGATGATGGCCGAGTAGTCGCTGTCGCCGACGTTGATGCCCTCGAACAGCGCCACGTTGACCTTGTTGCGCTCCAGCGTGTCCTTGACCTGGGTCGCCACGCCCGAGCCGTAGGTCTGCTTGTCGTGCAGCACGGCCACCTTCTTGGGCTTGATCGTGTTGGCGATGTAGCGGGCGGCGAACGGGCCCTGCTGGTCGTCGCGGCCGATGGTGCGGAAGAAGAAATGCGGCTTGATGGTGTCGGTCACCAGCGACGAGGTGGCGCCCGGGGTGATGGCGACGATGCCTTCCTGTTCGTAGACGTTGACCGCGGCCACCGTCACGCCCGAGCATGCATGCGCCACGGCGAACTTGGCGCCCGAGTTGACCACGCGGTTGGCCGCCGGCACGGCCTGCTTCGGTTCGCAGCCGTCGTCGATCAGGATGGGCTCCAGCTTCTTGCCCTTCACGCCGCCCTTGGCGTTGATGGTTTCGATCGCGGTGAGCGCGCCGGCCTGGATCTGGTCGCCGTATTGGGTATTGGGACCGGTCATGGGCTGGGGAATGCCGATCTTGATCGTGTCGGCGGCATGCACGGCGCCCGCAAAGGCGAGTGCGCCGAGTGCAACGGCAAGCGGGGTAAAGCGTTGCGAAAACTTCATGCGGAATTCTCCCGGCTAGAGGTTTTGAGCGGCTTTGCATCGGACTGCGCAACAGGGTGGGCTGCGCATCGCAACGGGCATTGCCGGCTTCTTGGGCAAAAAAGCAATGTGGCCGGTATTCTGCGAGCTAGGAAGAAGCGTGTCACTGCGTGTAATCCCCAATGTTTGGGACCCCGTCGAAATGCGTGACACATGACGCCGTGAATTGCCGCGTGAGCCTTATACGACGCGGCTTTCACGAAACTTACGCCGCGTCGTCCCAGACCCGGTTCAACGCCCCGTCGAGGCCTGGGCGGGCCGCGCCTCGGCCGGCCGCGCCAGGTTCCACATCAGCGCCCGGAACGGCGCCAGCATGCTGATATTGACGGCCAGCTTGATCGCCAGGTCGCCCAGCATCCAGGTGACCCAGGGCGTATCGGAGCCGGCGAACGCCACGCTGAAGAACACCGCCGTGTCCGCCACCGCTCCGATCACGCCGGAGATCAGCGGGGCGCGCCACCAGCGCTGGTCGCGCAGCCGGTCGAACACCCGGATATCGATCAACTGCGCGCACAGGTAGGCCAGGCCCGAAGCCAGCGCGATACGCGGCGAGGCCACCCAGACCGACACCGCCAGCGCCGCGGCGAAGCCGAACCAGGCCACCCGGCGCGCCGCGTCCGGCCCGTAGCGCCGGTTCAGCACGTCGGTGACCAGGAATGCCACCGGATAGGACAGGCCGCCCCAGGTCAGCCAGTCGTTCAGGGGCACCTGCACCAGGATATTGGACCCCACCACCACCAGGCCCATGCAAAACACCGCCAGCAGGAACGGGCCGCTGCGCAGCGGCTCGTAGCGGCGCGACGCCGAACTCATCGGCCGAACTCCTCGGCCAGCTCGCGCGACCGGCGCGCGGCGGCCTGCATGGCGCGCTCGACCAGGCCGGCGAAGTCGCCCTGGGCGTACACGTCCAGCGCGGCGGCGGTGGTGCCTCCCTTGGAGGTGACCCGCTCGCGCAGCACGGCCGGCGGTTCATCCGATTGCGCTGCCAGCCGCGTGGCGCCGGCCAGCGTGCCCAGCGCCAGCTGGCGCGCCTGCTCGTCGGTCAGCCCGACGGCGCGGCCGCCGGCGATCAGCGCCTCGATGAACAGGAACACATAGGCCGGGCCGCTGCCCGACAGCGCGGTCACGGCGTCCAGCCCGGCGTCGCCGTCGACCCAGACCACCTCGCCCACCGAAGTGAGCAGCTGGCCGGCCAGTTCGCGGTCCTGCGGGGTCACGCCCGGCAAGGCGGCCAGGCCGGTCATCCCCGCCCCCACCAGCGCCGGCGTATTGGGCATGCAGCGCACCAGGCGCTGCCATGGCTGGCCCGGTTCGCCCAGCCAGCCGGCCAGCGTATCGGCGCGGATGCCCGCCGCCACGCTGACGATCAGCGTGTCCGGGCGCAGCCACGGGCGCGTGCCGGCCACGGCCTCGCGCATATGCTGCGGCTTGACCGCATAGACCCACACCCGGCAGCCTGCCAGGGTGGCGTCCGGCGCCGCCGCGGCGCTCATGCCGCGGGCGCGCCAGCCGGCGTGCGAGTCCGCATTGATGTCGACGACATGGATATTGGCTGCCGGGCAGACCTTGCCGGCCAGGCCGCTGGCCAGGGCAGCGGCCATGTTGCCGCCGCCGATGAACGCGATGGAGAGATCGTTTTTCATAGTGCCGTGATTGTAAACCGCCGCCCCAGGATGCAGAATGGCCTCACCGGGCGATCGGCCCTGGAAGGCAGGCCGGGCGCGGCCCGGCGTTTGACAGCACCGGGCTGTGGTGTAAAAGTCACGCCTTTGTCACAAACAATTCATAAGGTGTCACACTTTCGCATTGCGCGAACCGCCGATGCGATGGTCTACAACCGGAGGAACCCCTTCATGAGATCCCAACGTCTAGCGCTCACTTTCGCCGCCGTCATGGCCGCGCTCGCCGGTGCCTCGGCGCACGCCGCCACTGAAATCCAGTTCTGGCACTCGATGGAAGGCGCGCTCGGCGATCGCGTCAACGGCCTGGTCGAGGAGTTCAACAAGCAGAACGCCGACTACCAGATCAAGGCGGTCTACAAGGGCAACTACGGCGAATCGATGAACGCCGGCATCGCGGCCTTTCGCGCCGGCAACGCGCCGGACATCCTGCAAGTGTTCGAAGTCGGCACCGCCACCATGATGTACGCCAAGGGCGCCATCAAGCCGGTGCAGCAGATGTCCGAGGAAGTGGGCGACCCCATCGATCCCAAGCAATTCATCGGCGCGGTCGCGGGGTACTACTCGTCGCCCGAGGGCAAGCTGGTATCCATGCCCTTCAACAGCTCCACCGTGGTGTTCTACTACAACAAGGACGCCTTCAAGAAGGCCGGCCTGGACGCCGACAAACCGCCCAAGACCTGGGAAGAGCTGGCCGCCGTCGGCCAGAAGCTGAAGGCAGCCGGCCAGGAATGCGGCTACACCACCTCCTGGCCGTCCTGGGTGCAGCTGGAGACCTTCTCGGCCTGGCACAACGTGCCCTATGCCACCAAGGACAACGGCTTCGCCGGCCTGGACGCCCGCCTGGCGGTCGACACGCCCCTGCACGTGCGCCATCTCGACAACCTCGCCAAGCTGGCCAAGGAAGGCATCTTCATGTACGGCGGGCGCGGCGACGAGCCCAACTCGCTGTTCATCAGCGGCAAGTGCGCCATGATCACCGGCTCGAGCGGCCTGCGCGCCAACATCGCCAAGAACGCCAAGTTCGAGTTCGGCACCTCGACCCTGCCCTACTACAGCGACGTGCAGGGCGCGCCGCAGAACACCATCATCGGCGGCGCCTCGCTGTGGGTCTTCGCCAACAAGAAACCCGAGACCTACAAGGGCGTGACCAAGTTCTTCAAGTTCCTGGCCAGCCCCGAGATCGCCGCCCGCTGGCACCAGCAGACCGGCTACGTGCCGGTGACCAAGGCCGCCTACGAACTGACGCAGAAGCAGGGCTTCTACGACAAGAATCCCGGCACCGACGTCGGCGTCAAGCAGCTGAACGTGGAAACCACCGCGCAGTCGCGCGGCCTGCGCCTGGGCTACCTGCCGCAGATCCGCGAGATCGAGGACGCCGAGATCGAACGCATCGTCGCGGGCAAGGTGCCGGCCAAGGACGGCCTGCAGAGCATCGTCAAGCGCGGCAACGAGCTGCTGGAGAAGTTCGAGAAAAGTGTAAAGTAGCGGGCTTTTCGCCCGGCGCCAGGCGGCCTGGCGCATGATGCGTCATGCGCCGCCGCAAACGGGCCCTGACTTCGCGGCATGAGCGGGTTCGGAGCCTCGTGCGTTTGGCCTGTGCCTGTAGCGGCCGGCCGGCATTACCGGCCGGCCGCCTGTATTCTCACCTGGACTTCCGCTCCATGGAAAAACGCGTCGTATTCGGCCACAAGACACTGCCCTACCTGCTGCTGGCGCCGCAGATCATCATCACCATCGTCTTCTTCTTCCTGCCGGCGGGCCAGGCCATGTGGCAATCCCTGCGCCTGGAAGATGCCTTCGGACTGTCGTCGGAGTTCGTCGGGCTGGCCAACTTCGCCGACCTGTTCTCGCAGCAAAGCTATCTGGACTCCTTCCGCGTCACCGCCGTGTTCTCGGCGCTGGTGGCCTTCGTCGGGCTGGCGGTCTCGCTGCTGCTGGCCGTGATGGCCGACCGCGTGCTGCGCGGCGCCGGCCTGTACAAGACCCTGCTCATCTGGCCCTACGCCGTGGCGCCGGCGGTAGTGGGCGTGCTGTGGCTGTTCCTGTTCTCGCCTTCGGTCGGCATCCTGGCCGTGGCGCTCAACGGCATGGGCGTGAACTGGAACCCCCGCCTCGATGGCGACCAGGCCCTCATCCTGGTGCTGATCGCCGCGGTGTGGAAGCAGATCTCGTACAACTTCCTGTTCTTCCTGGCCGGGCTGCAATCGATCCCGCGCTCGCTGATCGAGGCGGCCGCCATCGACGGCGCCTCACCCGCGCGCCGCTTCTGGACCATCGTGTTTCCCCTGCTCTCGCCCACCACCTTCTTCCTGCTGGTGGTCAATATCATCTACGCGTTCTTCGATACGTTCGCGGTCATCGACACGACCACGCAGGGCGGCCCCGGCACGGCCACTTCCATCCTGGTCTACAAGGTCTACAGCGACGGCTTCCGCGGGCTGGACCTGGGCTCCTCGGCGGCGCAGTCCGTCGTGCTGATGGCCATCGTGGTGGCGCTCACCGTGCTGCAGTTCCGCTACATCGACCGCAAGGTCCAGTATTGAAAGCAGAAGGTCAACAACCATGGTAGAACGTCGTCCCTGGCTGGACATCCTGGCCCACTTCATCCTGCTGTGCGGGGTGGCGCTGGTGGCCTTCCCGATATACGTCACCTTCGTGGCTTCCACGCAGACGGCGCAGGAAGTCGCCTCGGCGCCCATGTCGCTGATTCCCGGCAAGCATTTCGTCGACAACTACAT
Organism: Bordetella pertussis 18323; assembly: GCF_000306945.1. Lineage (NCBI taxonomy): Bacteria > Pseudomonadati > Pseudomonadota > Betaproteobacteria > Burkholderiales > Alcaligenaceae > Bordetella > Bordetella pertussis. Next base: position 1,947,003 of record NC_018518.1, read on the forward strand.
GCAGGCGCTGTTCGCCGGTTCGGGCGGCGGCTCGTACGGCGCGCCGGTGGGCCGCATGATGTATGTAAGCCTGATCATGGCGCTGGCGATCTCGCTGGGCAAGATCGCCATCTCGCTGCTGTCGGCGTTCGCGGTGGTGTATTTCCGCTTCCCCGGCCGCATGTTCTTCTTCTGGATGATCTTCGTCACGCTGATGCTGCCCGTGGAGGTGCGCATCGCGCCCACCTACAAGGTGGTGGCCGACCTGGGCCTGCTCAACAGCTACGCCGGCCTGACGCTGCCGCTGATCGCCTCGGCCACGGCCACCTTCCTGTTCCGCCAGTTCTTCCTGACCGTGCCCGACGAACTGGTCGAGGCCGCGCGCATCGACGGCGCCGGCCCGATGCGGTTCTTCCGCGACGTGCTGCTGCCGCTGTCGCGCACCAGCATCGCGGCCCTGTTCGTGATCCAGTTCATCTATGGCTGGAACCAGTACCTGTGGCCGCTGCTGATCACCACCCAGGAAGACATGTATCCCGTGGTCATCGGCATCAAGCGCATGATCAGCGGGGGCGACAGCGTCACCGAATGGAATATCACCATGGCCACCGCGATCCTGGCCATGATCCCGCCCGCGCTGGTGGTCATCCTGATGCAGAAATGGTTCGTCAAGGGCCTGGTCGACACCGAGAAGTAAGCCGCCGCCCGCCCGCCTTCCGCCCCAGAATCACGCAGACGATTACATCCGTATGGCTACTCTCAGCTTTCGCAACGTCAAGAAAACCTATGCCGGCAACGTGCCGGTGATCCACGGCATCGACATGGACGTCGCCGATGGCGAGTTCATCGTCATCGTCGGCCCGTCGGGCTGCGGCAAATCCACCCTGATGCGCATGGTGGCCGGCCTGGAAACCGTCACCGAGGGCGAGATCCTCATCGACGACAAGGTCGTCAACACGCTGGAGCCGGCCGAGCGCGATATCGCCATGGTGTTCCAGAACTATGCGCTCTACCCGCACATGAGCGTGTTCGACAACATGGCCTACGGCCTGAAGATCCGCAGGCTGCCCAAGGACGAGATCCGCAAGCGCGTCGAGGCCGCCGCGCAGATCCTCGAGCTGGGCAAGCTGCTGGACCGGCGCCCGCGCGCCCTGTCCGGCGGCCAGCGCCAGCGCGTGGCCATGGGCCGCGCCATCGTGCGCGAACCCAAGGTATTCCTGTTCGACGAGCCGCTGTCCAACCTGGACGCCAAGCTGCGCGTGGCGATGCGGCTGGAAATCCTCAAGCTGCATCGCCGCCTGAACACCACCAGCCTGTACGTCACGCACGACCAGGTCGAGGCCATGACGCTGGCGCACCGCATGGTGGTGATGTACCAGGGCGTGCCCGAGCAGATCGGCACACCGATGGAGGTGTTCGAGAAGCCGGCCTCGACCTTCGTGGCGGGCTTCATCGGCTCGCCGCCCATGAATCTGCTGGAAGTCGCCGTGGGCGGCGACGGCATCGTGCATACCAGCGATGGCATCGCGCTCGACATTTCGCCGCTGGCCGTGCCGCAGCAGGTGCGCGGCCGCAAGGTCGTCATGGGCCTGCGTCCCGAGCACATGCTGCTCAACGCGCAGGGCCTGGCCGCCGAAATCGAAATGGTCGAGACACTGGGCTCCGAGCAACTCGTCCATGGCCGCTGCGGCAAGCACATGGTGGTGGTGCGCTGCAGCACCCGCCAGTTTTCCGAGACGCCCGCCCGGGTCGGCGACACGCTGACCATCGGCCCCGACGGCCGCCACCCCCTGCACTGGTTCGAGGCCGATACCGGCCGCCGCGTCGAAGGGCTCTGACGTATTCGGTGCCTGTTCCCGCCGGGCCAAGGTGCCTGTCCCCGCGGGGACAGGCACCCTTGCCGCAGCGGGGACAGGCGCCCGTGCGCGGCGAGCCGCGCGCATGCGCCTTACTTGTACGACGTCTTGCTGCCGTCCTTGTGCCAGGTGAACACCTCGAACTCGAACGCGTTCAAGTCGCCCTGCTTGTTCCACGAGGTCTTGCCGATCGGCGTCTGGAAACTGTTGGCGTGCAGGTACTGGGCCACCTTGGTGGGATCCTCGCTGCCGGCGCCCTTGATGCCGTCGGCGATCACCTGCGTGGCCGCGTAGGCGGTCAGCTGGAACGCGCCGCTGGCGTCGCGCTTCTTGTCCTTGAACGCCTTGACGATCTCGGCGTTGACCGGGTTGAGCGTGAAGTCGGCCGGCAAGGTCAGCAGCATGCCTTCGACGGCGGGACCGGCGATGGCGTTGATGTCCGGGTTGCCCACGCCTTCCGGCCCCATGAACTTGGCATCCAGGCCCTGCTCGGCGCCCTGGCGCAGCAGCAGGCCCATCTCGGGGTGATAGCCGCCGTAGTACACGAAGTCGACCTTGGCGGCCTTCAGCTTGGTGATCACCGCCGAATAATCGCTGTCGCCGGCGTTGATGCCTTCGAAGATGACGACCTTGGTGCCGTTCTTCTCCAGCGTGTCCTTGACGGCGGTGGCGATGCCCTGGCCGTACGACTGCTTGTCGTGGATCACGGCCACCGTCTTGGGCTTGATCTTCTCCAGGATGAACTTGGCCGCCGCCGGGCCCTGCTGGTCGTCGCGGCCGATGGTACGGAAGATGAACTCGTAGTTCTTGCCGTCGGTGACCGCCGGCGAGGTGGCCGAAGGCGTCACCATGACCACGCCTTCATTGTTGTAGATCTCGGTGGCGGCGATGGTCGCGCCCGAGCATACGTGGCCCACCACGAAGCCGATCTTGTCGTTGACCACGCGGTTGGCGGCCACCGGGCCCTGCTTCGGTTCGCAGCCGTCATCGATGACCACGGCCTCCAGCTTCTTGCCGTTGACGCCGCCGGTGGCGTTGATACGCTCGATCGCCGTATCCACGCCCTCGCGCACCATGTCCCCATACTGGGTGACCTGGCCGGTGGTGGGGCCGACCACGGCGATCTTGATCGTCTGCGCGTGGGCGCCGGCCGACATGGCGATACCTGCCGCCATGCCCAGCGCCGCGATCACCGGCGTGAAACGAAATGCCTTGTTCATATGCCTGCTCCTTGGCTTTTAATCATTGATATCGACCGGCCTGGCGCGTGGACCGGCAATGCCCGCCCGCGCCCGGCCTATAGCAGGGCAAGCATACACTGAAAGGCCCTGTTTCCGGGCATGTTGCGGCGCGTCCCGGAAGCCTCGCGCAGCCGTTCGTTATACCCGCGCGCGTATATGCAATGGAGCATTTCTTCGTTTGCGTTCATAAGCGGCGACGGCATCATCACGCCCATGAGACTCCAACCCATCATCGTCCCCGGATGGCAAGGTTCCGGCCCCGGACACTGGCAGACGCACTGGAGCCGCACGCTGCCGCATGCCGTGCGGCTGCAGCAACGCGACTGGCACCAGCCGCAGCGCGCCGAATGGGTCGCGGCCCTGGCCGCCGCCGTCGACGCCGCGCCCACGCCGGTGCTGCTGGTCGCCCATAGCCTGGGCTGCTTGGTCAGCGCGGCGCTGCCGATCGCGCTGCGCGCCAAGGTGGCGGGCGCCCTGCTGGTGGCGCCGGCCGATGTCGAGCGGCCCGGCGCGCCCGCCGCCATCGCCGCCTTCGGCCCGGTGCCGCGGCAATCGCTGCCTTACCAAAGCGTGGTGATCGCCAGCGACGACGATCCCTACTGCCGGCTGGAGCGCGCGCGCCAGTTCGCCCAGGACTGGGGCAGTCGGCTGGTGGTGCTGCAGGGCGCCGGCCATATCAACGCCGACAGCCAATTGGGCGCATGGCCGCAGGGCTTGAAACAACTGGCCGCGCTGCGCCGGCGCGCCTGCTGGCGCATCAGCCCGCCAGCCGAGAAAATCCCGCCAGTGCCCGCCGGCATCATGGCGCCGCCGCGCTACGGCTAGCTGTGAAGATTCAATAGGTTGTATGCATGGTTCATCCGAACCGGATTTGAGAAACTGGAAATCGCCACCCCCCCAGTTCACTCAAGGAGCCCGGCCGGATGAACACCCATAAGCATGCCCGATTGACCTTCCTACGTCGACTCGAAATGGTCCAGCAATTGATCGCCCATCAAGTTTGTGTGCCTGAAGCGGCCCGCGCCTATGGGGTCACCGCGCCGACTGTGCGCAAATGGCTGGGCCGCTTCCTGGCTCAGGGCCAGGCGGGCTTGGCCGATGCGTCCTCGCGCCCGACGGTCTCGCCCCGAGCGATTGCGCCGGCCAAGGCGCTGGCTATCGTGGAGCTGCGCCGCAAGCGGCTGACCCAAGCGCGCATCGCCCAGGCGCTGGGCGTGTCAGCCAGCACCGTCAGCCGCGTCCTGGCCCGCGCCGGTCTGTCGCACCTGGCCGACCTGGAGCCGGCCGAGCCGGTGGTGCGCTACGAGCATCAGGCCCCCGGCGATCTGCTGCACATCGACATCAAGAAGCTGGGACGTATCCAGCGCCCTGGCCACCGGGTCACGGGCAACCGACGCGATACCGTTGAGGGGGCCGGCTGGGACTTCGTCTTCGTGGCCATCGATGACCACGCCCGCGTGGCCTTCACCGACATCCACCCCGACGAGCGCTTCCCCAGCGCCGTCCAGTTCCTCAAGGACGCAGTGGCCTACTACCAGCGCCTGGGCGTGACCATCCAGCGCTTGCTCACCGACAATGGCTCGGCCTTTCGCAGCCGCGCCTTCGCCGCGCTGTGCCATGAGCTGGGCATCAAGCACCGCTTTACCCGACCTTACCGCCCACAGACCAATGGCAAGGCCGAACGCTTCATCCAGTCGGCCTTGCGTGAGTGGGCTTACGCTCACACCTACCAGAACTCCCAACACCGAGCCGATGCCATGAAATCCTGGCTACACCACTACAACTGGCATCGACCCCACCAAGGCATCGGGCGCGCTGTACCCATCTCCAGACTCAACCTGGACGAATACAACCTATTGACAGTTCACACCTAGCCGGGCGGGGCCAACCCCATGTGCCGCAGGAACACCTGCGCCAGCTCGTCGACGCGACGCAGGCCGGGTGCGGCGCCGCCCTGGCCGCCGGCCTGCCAGATCAGGTAATCGGTACGGCCGTCCGGCTCGCCCAGGCGCCGGTACACCTCGGCCATGATGGGCACATGGTCGCCATACACGCACAGGCCTGCCGGGCGCGACAGGCCGCGCATGGCCGCCGCCAGTCCGGTGAACATGGCGTCGGCATTGCGCAGATGCCGCGCATACGCCACCAGGTCGGCGCAGCCAGGCGCAAGCGGCCCGTCCAGCACCGCCGCGGCGTCGGCCGCGTCGACGCTTTCCCAATGCAGCGGACCATAGTTCTCCATGGTGATGACATGCACGTACAACGGCTGGCTGCCCTGCCCGGCCAGCCGCTCGGCCACGTAGCGCGCCAGCGCCGCGTCGGCCACATAGGGCCCGGCGCGCGGCGCGTCGGCGAAGGCGTCCAGGTGCACGAACTCGTCGAAGCCCAGCCAGGGCATGACCCGGTCACGGCCGTAGAAGCTGGCGTGGAAGGGATGCACGCACACCGTGCGGTAGCCGCGCTGGCGCAGATGGCTGGCCAGGCTGGGCTGCGGCTGGCGCAGGCGCCGGTACGGGTTGTAGCGGTGCACGCCCAGCGCCGACGCGGCCAGCCCGGTCAGGAAGGCGAATTCGGTGCGCACCGTATTGGCGCCCCAGGCCGCCACCTCGAGCTGGCCGTGCTCCAGGGCCTCGGCGCGCAGCGCATCCAGGCCGGCCAGCACCTCGGGCTTGAGCGTCCCGAACACGCGCCGCGCGTCGAAGAATGACTCGCTCTGCACGCTGACCAGGTGCGGCAGCGGGCCGGCGCCTGCCGCCGCGGGCGCCGCGCCGAACGGACCGGATCGCATGGCGGGCGTCCAAGGCTGGCGCTCGGCCCTTCCATACAGCCACAGGGTGGCCACCAGACCCAGGCGCCGCAAGTCCTGATCCGCCTCGTAGGTCAGCCCGGCGTCGCGGTGGCCGGCCAGCACAGCCAGCGCCGCGCCGGCAGCCGCCAGCGCCAGCGTGGCGCCCCAGAACGGGGCCGGCGCAGCATGGGCGGCCCAGGCCGCCGTGCGCGCCCCGGTAGCCGAGGACTCCAGCGCCAGTCCGGCCCACAACGCCAGGCCGTACCCGCACGCCAGCAGCAGCGCCGCCGGCCACCCCAGGAACGGCAGGTACAGGCGCGGATGGCGCAGCGCATCGGTGAAGTATTCGAAATCGCTGTAGACGAACGGCTCGCGCAGCACGCGCGCCTTGGCGGCGCTGACCAGCACCAGCACCGCCTCGATGGCCAATACGTTGATCGCGCCGAAGTGCGGCCGGCGAAACAGGGCCAGCTCGAGCGCGAACAGCAGGGTCCAGACGCCGGCATGCAGCAGCAGCATCCAGGCCGGCCGCCGCCATGGCGGCTGCACCGGCGGACGCAGCAATGCCTCCAGCGCCCACGACAGCACCAGTCCGCCGGCCCAGGCGGGCGCCAATGCCAGCCAGAACGTCTCAGCCACCGTAGCCCAGCCAGCGCAGCAGGCGGCTGGAGACCGCCGGGTGCGTAGCGTTCACCTCCTCCAGCCACGCCAGCAGGCGCTCGGTGGCGCGGATGTCGAAAGCCGCCACGCTGAGGGTGGCGCCGCGCTCGCGGCACAGCCCGACCAGCTCGTCGAGCCGCCCCAGGCGCCGGCCTTGCAGGATCAGCCGCACGCCGGGCGCGGCGTACTCCAGCGCCAGCGCCCGGCCAATCTCGCCGCTGGCGCCGGTCAGCAGCACGCATGCCGGCCAGTTCGATCTCATAGCAATTCCTCCAGGGCCGAGCGCGGCGCCGTCAGGCGTCCCACCGCATTGGCCACCGCCAGGTCGATGCCCGGCGCGCAATAAAAGCCGCCGTTGACCTGGGTGGCATGGATCACCACGGCCTGGAACGCGGCGAACAGGGCCGCCTGTGGCGGCGTGGGGTCGCGCCAGAAATCGTCCAGCGTGTGCTGGCAGGTAAGTCCCGGCATGGCGTAGATGGGCTGGCTCAGCGCCAGCGTAGCGCAGCCGGCCGCCAGCGCCGCGCTGCCCACGGTGCTGTTGACCGTCACCACGCCGGCGGCGTGCGCCAGCAAGCCGGGCAGATGCCCGGTCTCCAGGTAGCGCACGCGCCGCTGCAGGCCGTGGCGCCGGGCGGTTTCCGCGGTAACCCGGCGCTGGTCGACGAAGCCCGGATCGAGCGGGTGGTTCTTGACCACCAGCAGGCAGTCCGGCGGCGCGTGGCGCGCGAACGAGGCCATCACCGCATCCTGGACCTCGCGCATATCGCCGTAGGGAGAGTGGTCGCGGATCTGCGCGTCGCTGTCCAGCTGCAGCGGCAGCAGGAAGAAGCGCGCGCGCCGCGCCGCCAGGTCGGCCATGGCGCGGGCGTCCTCGGCGCGCCGGGCGCGCAAGCGCAGGGCCCGCCGCACATAGGCGGCGTACTCGCGCGCCGCGCCATGCGGCGCGTGCGTGCGATAGCGCGGAAACAGCAGCGGGTTCCAGGCGTTGCATGCGTGGTAGGCCACGTCGTGCCAGGCGCGCAGCCAGAACGGCGACCTGAACGCGCGCGGGCTGGCCTGCGGCACGCGCGCGGCGCTGGCGCGATACCACGCCGGATCGCGCGGCAGCGACGAATGCGCGTTCACGCCGCCGCGCTCCAGCGTCACCCAGTGCGGCCGGAAATAACCCTCTTCGAACACATGCACGCGCACGCCGCTCGCGCGGGCCAGCGCGACCGCCGGCCGATGCACCGGCCGGCGGTCGCCGAACAGCACGATGTCGCTGACGGCGTGGCGCTCCAGCAATTCGGCGTAGAAATCGCCGCAGGCCTGCGCCGCGCCGCGATAAGCGTACGCCTGGCCGCCGCGCCAGTACGCCGCGTCGCCCACCGTGTAGTTGACGCGGCGCACCGCATGGCCGCGTTCGCGCAGCGCCCGCCCCAGGCGATCGAAGAACGGCGAGCAGACGCCCTGCAGGAACAGGAACGAGGCGCTCATGCCATGCTCCGGCTCATCGGGCCAGCCACAATGTCTGCAGCTTGCGCACCTGGCGGCGCGCATAGCCGGCGCGCAGCCCTTGCAGGCGGCCTTCGCGCTGCAGGCGTTCGCGCGTCTCGAAAATATGCGTCAGCACCGCCTCGCACGTGGTGTATCCGCGCAGTTCCCAATCCCAGTACAGCGGATAGCGCAGCAGCGTGCCGGCGACCAGCTCGTCCAGGCTCAGCCGGCGGGTGCGCCGGTCGCGCGGCCAATCGGCGGCGCGGTCCTCGGTCAGGCCCCAGCCGGCATAGAACGGCTTGCCGTACGTCACCACGCGCTTGCCGCGCAGCAAGGCGTCGAAGCCCGTCAGCGAGGTCATGGTGTGCACCACGTCGCACGCCTGGATGCAGCTGACCACCGACAGCGCGGACTCGACATGATCGGCATGGCGGCGCGCCTCGCGCAGCGCCACGCGGCCGCGGCGGTTGCGACTGACCACGTCCGGATGCGGCTTGTAGACGATGTAGGCGTCGGGATGCGCGGCGCGCGCGGCCGCCAGCAGGTCCAGGTTGGTGCGGACTTCGTCGCAGCCCAGCCGCACCGACGCATCGTCCTCGACCTGGCCGGGCACCAGCACGATCTCGCGCCCGCGCGCCGGCCAGTCGGCCGGCTGGGGCTGCGCCACGTTGTACTTGGTGATGCCGTGGGCGACCACCAACGCGCGGATGCGCGCCGCGCTGGCCAGCTCTCCCGGGCTGAACCCGCCCCGGTTCAATTCATGCTCCAGATCGCTGGGCTGGCGGGGATCGAAGTAGATGCCCCGCCCGTCCAGCGCCAGGCTCAGCGGCCGGATCAGGTCCGACCCCAGGCCGACCGACCGCAGGAAGCCATCCTCCACGGCCAGCACCGCGCAACCGCTCTGTTCGGCCAGCTCGGCCACGCCGGCGGGCGCCCGGGCGCCCCAATGCACCAGGGCGTCGCCCGCGGCCTGCCGCAGGTCCCGCGCGCGGGCGGCGTCGGCGGCGAACACCGCCTGGCCGGGCTTTAACGCCAGCATGGGCGCCAGCGCGGCCGCCTTCCAGCGGCGCATGCCCACGCCGATCACGCGCGACGGCAGGCGTTGCGCCATGTCGCGCTGGCGCGTCAGCCAGTCGATCACGTCGAAGATCGTGCCGCGGCGATGCAGCACCGGATCCAGGTAGCGGGTGTAGTGGAAATACGCGCCGGCGAACAGCTCCTCGACGCTGCGCGCGCGGCCGCGCCGCTCGCAGCGCTGGCGATCGTCGGTCACGCCCCAGCCGGCATACCAGGGCATGCCGAAGCAGGTCACGGGCTTGTCCAGCATCAGGGCTTCGAACCCCATCTGCGAACTGACCACATAGACCCGGTCCATCTGTTCCAGCAAGGCCAGGGGATTCATGTCGTGGCGCAGCGCCACCGTATCGGCGTCGTCGGTAACCCGCGACAGATAGCCCGACTTGTCGCCGGCCGCCACCTCGGGATGCGTCTTGACGCAGATCAGCGCGCCAGGGCTCTCCGCCCGCGCCGCCGCCAGCATGGCCTCGAAGGTGGCCGCCTCGGCGCAACCCAGGGTCACGCTCATGTCGCCTTCGGTCTGGTCCACCACCAGCACCCGGCGCCGGCCGTCGGCCGGCACGCCGGTGGCCAGGAAGCAGCCCTGGTTGTACTTCGACAGGCGGCGTTCGCGCACCAGCTCCATGGCTTCGGGCACGGCGTCCTCGATGCCGTCGAGCAGCGTGCGCGACGACGCCAGCAGGCACTCCAGCTCGGATTCGCGCGTCGCGTCGTAGTAGATGCCCAGGCGATCGACCACCAGCGACAGAGGCGGAAAATGGCGCCCGGTGCCGAACGAGCGCAGGAAACCGTCTTCCAGCGCAATGTAGGGCACGCCCAGCGAACGGGCGCGGCGCCGCGCCGGCGCGGCGCTGGGGCGCGCGCCCCATCCCGCCACCGCGCGCGGCGCCGCGCCGCCCGGCGGCCAGAAGCGCCGGTAGCGGGTGACCGGCGCGCCCAGCAGCTCCGTCAGGTACGGAATACGCGCGATGCCTGACGAATGAAGCTCGATCATCGCAGGAATTGCGTGTACCAGGGCATGGCGGCTTCCAGCCCGCGCAGGATGTCGTAGGCCGGCTCGTAGCCCAGCAGCTTGCCGGCCTTGCCGATGTCGGCCTGCGAGTGGCGCACGTCGCCGGCGCGGAATTCCGCGTACACCGGCGCCTTCTCGTACGACACGCCCTGCCCGGCCAGCGTGCGCCGCAGGTGCTCGAACAGCTCGGTCAGCGTCGTGCGCGCGTTGTACGCCACGTTGTAGACCTGGTTCGCGCCTTCCGGTGCGGCCATCGCCGCCAGCAGGTTGGCCTGCACCGCGTTCTCCACGAAGCAGAAGTCGCGGCTGGTCTGGCCGTCGCCGTTGATCACGACGTCCTCGCCCTTGATCATCGCCGCCGTCCACTTCGGAATCACCGCCGCGTACGCGCCGTCCGGGTCCTGGCGCTTGCCGAACACGTTGAAGTAGCGCAGCCCCACGCTGGAAAACCCGTACGAGCGCGCGAACACGTCGGCGTACAGCTCGTTGACGTACTTGGTCACCGCGTACGGCGAGAGCGGATTGCCGATGCGCTCCTCCACCTTGGGCAGGTCGGGATGGTCGCCGTAGGTCGAGCTCGAGGCCGCATAGACGAACGCCTGGACCTGCGCATCGCGCGCGGCCACCAGCATGTTCAGGAAACCGCCGATGTTGACCTCGTTGGTCGTGATCGGGTCTTTCAGCGAACGCGGCACCGAACCCAGCGCGGCCTGGTGCAGCACCCGGTCCACGCCCTGCACGGCGCGCTGGCAGGCCGCCAGGTCGCGGATGTCGCCTTCGATGAAGGTGAAGCGCGCCCATTGCTCGGGCGTCACCGCCGCGCGCACCTCGTCCAGGTTGTGCTGGTGTCCCGTGGCGAAGTTGTCCAGCCCCACCACCGCCTGGTCCAGCCCGAGCAACGTCTCGAGCAGGTTCGAGCCGATGAAGCCGGCGCAGCCGGTCACCAGCCATTTCTGGGGTTGGGCCCGCAACTGCGCGCACGTGGTCTCAAAGCGATTCGTCATGGAGTTCCTTCTTACAGCCTCAGGTCGGCCTGCTCGGGGGCCAGCACGTACTTCAGGTCGTACAGGATGTGCTCGGCCTTGCCGAACTTGCGGATCGCCTCGGCGCCCATCTCGACGAACTGGTGGTGCGACACCGCCAGGATGATCGCGTCGTACGCCCCGGCGGCCGGCTTGGCGACCGGCGTGATGCCGTACTCGTGCTCGGCCTCGGCCGGGTCCACCCACGGGTCGTACACGTCCACGTCGACGTGGTACTCGCCCAGCTCGCGCACGATGTCCACCACGCGCGTGTTGCGCAGGTCGGGGCAGTTTTCCTTGAACGTCAGGCCCATCAGCAGCACGCGCGCGCCCTCGACGTGGATGCGGCGCTTGGCCATGGCCTTGACCAGCTGCGAGACCACGTAGCCGCCCATCGAGTCGTTCAGGCGGCGGCCCGCCAGGATGATCTCAGGGTGGTAGCCGATGGCCTGCGCCTTGTGCGTCAGGTAGTACGGATCCACGCCGATGCAGTGCCCGCCCACCAGGCCCGGACGGAACGGCAGGAAGTTCCACTTGGTGCCGGCGGCCTGCAGCACGGCCTCGGTGTCGATGCCCATCTTGTTGAAGATCAGCGCCAGCTCGTTGATCAGCGCGATGTTGACGTCGCGCTGCGTGTTCTCGATCACCTTGGCGGCCTCGGCCACGCGGATGCTCGAGGCCTTGTGGGTGCCGGCCGTGATGATCTCGTTGTACAGCTGGTCGACCAGCTCGGCGACTTCCGGCGTCGAGCCCGAGGTCACCTTCTTGATGGTGTTGACGCGGTGCGCCTTGTCGCCCGGGTTGATGCGCTCGGGGCTGTAGCCGGCGTAGAAGTCCTGGTTGAACTTCAGGCCCGACACGCGCTCGAGCACCGGCACGCAGTCTTCCTCGGTGGCGCCCGGGTACACGGTCGATTCGTAGATCACGATGTCGCCGCGCTTGAGCACCGCGCCGATGGTCTCGCTGGCCTTGACCAGCGGCGTGAGGTCGGGCTGCTTGTACTCGTCGATCGGCGTGGGCACGGTGACGATGAACACATTGGCCTTGCCCAGTTCCTCGCGCTCGGCGGTGTAGCTGAGCTGCGCGGCCCGGGCCAGTTCGTCGTCCTCGACTTCCAGGGTGTGATCGTGGCCGGCCTTGAGCGCGGCGATGCGGCGCTCGTTGATATCGAAGCCGATCACCGGGCGTTTCTTGCCGAACTCCACGGCCAGCGGCAGCCCCACGTATCCGAGGCCGACAACGGCGAGATGAACATCTGCAGGATTGGAAAACTTCTTCGGCATTGGTGCTACCTTCCAGTGAAAATTAGTAAGTACCCACGCGTTGGCCCACGATCAGGACCTGCACGATAGGCGTAATGATCTTTTCCCATTCGTACATGGGCGCATTACTGACATACACCACGTCCTCCGGCAGCAGCTCGAATTGCTTGGCCAGGAACATGGACTCCGGATTGCGCATATTCAGCCTGAACACCATGGGCCGCGGGCGGCCATCGGCGTTGCGGCCGTCCAGGCGAAAAACGAATACCCCGGTGGCGTCGGCCGCGCGGTCGTTCAGGCCTCCGGCCACGCCCAGGGCGTCGAGCAGATTGGTCTGGTTCGACGGCAGTTCGTGCAGGCCCGGCTTGGTAAGGGCCCCCATCGCCACGAAACGCTTCAGGTTCGGTTCGACCACCAGTTCGGAGCGCGGCTCCACCGCCACGTTGCGGCCGTTGAGCAATTGCTGGTAAGGAATGCGCTGCACCTTGCTGCCAGTCCGGATCACTACGTCGGCCTGGTAAGCCGGCAGGGTCGAGCCGCCCGCCTGCGTGATCGCATCCAGCGCCGTCAGCGGGCCCTTGTTGCCGCCGAAGCGTCCCGGGCGCGGCACCGCCCCGGCCACCAGCACCGAATTGGAGCGGTCGTCGGCCAGATCCACCATGACCTGCGGCTGCACCGCCGCGGTATTGCGCAGGCTGCCCTTGACGAGCTGCTCGATCTGCGCCAGCGACTTGCCCTGCACTTTCAGGCGGCCCGCATAGGGCAGCGAGATGCTGCCGTCGGCCGCGACCCGCACGGCTTCGAACACCGTGCCGCCGGCGGCCAGCGGCGCGAACAGTCCGGTCTCCATGCTGTCGGCTACCAGGATGCGCAGCACATCGCCCGGCATCACGCGCATATTGCCCACGTAGCCGTCCGAGGTGGCGCCATCCTTGGACACCGCCTTGACCAGCACATAGGGCGCAATGGTGTCGGCGCGCAGGTCCACCAGGTCGTAGGAGCCGAGCTTGGCGCCGGTCGCGTCGGTCGACCCGCCGTCCATGATGGCCGATCGCGTCGGGCCCGACCCGAAGAGAATGCTGCAGCCCGACAGCAGGGCCAGCAGCGCGATGCTCAGGCAACGTATGAGTCTATGGTTCATGGTCCGTCTTGGTACTCCGGTAGAAACTGGGAAGGCGCCAGCGCGCCGCTCGAAGCGGCCAGCGCGGCCCGGATGCGCGTATGCATGTACCCGGCCAGCACCGGCTCGAACTCCGGCGAATAATGGTTCATGTCGGCGCCGTCGCTGGCCAGCAGGCGCGCTGAAGGCCAATCGGGCGCGGCATCCAGCGGGTCGATCACGTGCACCTGGTGCAGTCCGCGCGCGGCGGCCTTGATGCGCGCCACGTGGCGGACCCGCGCGGCGATGCGGCGCCCGTCGGCGCGCTCGGCGTCGACGTGGGTCACCACCAGCACGGGCTTGCCCAGGCGCAGCGCCAGGTACATCAGGTCGGCGCGCACCACGGCCTCGCTGTCCTCGGCGCAGCGCGCCTCGCGCAGCACGCGCAAGCCGCCCGCCAGCACCGTCTCCTCGGCCTGGTCTCGGTACAGGCCGGCCACGGCCTCGTAGGCTTCGGGCGCCACTTCGCCGGCGCGCACCAGCGAGCGCCACCAGTTGCGGCCTTCGTCGCCCAGCTCGCGCACCAGGTGCTTGACCCACCAGGTTCTTCTGCAGGAACACGCCATTGACGCTCACGCTGCGCTCCGAAGCCGCCTCGACCAGCACCGCGTCGGCCTGCGCCAGTTCGTCGGCGCGCGCCGGCGTCACCACGGGCGTGCGGCCGGCCGGAAACATGAACGGCAGCAGCTGGGAGTCGGGACGCGTCCGGTCGGCCAGCCATTGCACGCGCTGCACCGCCTCGCGCGTACTGTGGATGTAGCCGCTTATCCCGGCCGTCAGCGGCTGCACCAGGCCGCCGTCGTGCAGCAGGCGCGCCGGCCGGTGCACACGGCAACTGCCCAGCACGAAGAGTTTGGGTGGCATGGTCATGGCATCTGGTAGCACCGGACCGTCGATGCAATCATCTGGTTGAGCGAAAAACGCGCCGAGGCCCAGTCGGCCGCCTTGCGCGCGATCCCCGGGTCGGCCGCGCACATGTCGTGGATGCGCGCCAGCGCCTCGGCCACGTCCGGCGCGGTCACCGTGTCGGCCGGCAGGGTAAGCCCCGTCACGCCTTCCTGCACCGCCTCGCCGGCGCCGCCGGCCAGCGTCGTCACCACCGGCACGCCCGAGAACTGCGCCTCGATCAGCACATTGGGCAGCCCTTCGAAGCGCGACAGCAGCAGGAACGCGTTGAACTGTGTCAGCCAGTAGCCCACCCGCCTGGACAGGCCGGTAAACAGGATGCGCTCGCCCATGCCCAGCCGCTGCGCGAACTCCCGCACCGACTCCAGCAGCGGCCCGCCGCCCACCATGATGAAGCGGACATGCGGGTGGCTGGCGGCAAAGCGCTGCGCCGTCTCCACCCACAGGAACGGGCGCTTGTTGTCGTCGACCCGCATGACCGTGCCGACGGTAAAGCGCGCGTCCGAAGTGCGGGCGTCGAACTGCGCCATCATGGCGGTGCAGGCGTCGTCCTGCACCGACTTCAGCGGCGCCAGCCCGTTGTAGACCACCGGAATGCGCCGCTCGTCCACGCCCAGCCAGTCGGCATAGCGATGCGCGGCGAATTGCGAATTGGAACTCAGCGCCACGCCGCGCATCTTCAGCAGTTCCGAATAAATGATGTCGTACTCGACGCGATAGCGGTCCGGCCGGTCCACCGGCGGCATGGTGCGCACCGACAGCACGATGCGCGGCACGCCGGCCAGCAGCGCCGCCAGCGCGCAGGCGAAGATCGAACCGTCCTGCCAGATATGCACCACGCTGGGCACCGACGACCGCATCACGTCGGTCAGCTTGGTCGTTCCCTCGATGATCTGCTTGGGCAGGAAGCGCAGGTACTCGCGGTACGGCGCCAGCAGCGACGAGAACTCGCAGCCGCCCCATGCCTGCATGTCCGAATAGACGGAAACCGGGATGCCGGCGTCGCGCAGCGTGGCGGCGAAGAAATCGGCGCCTTCGCGGCTGCGCAGCGAGCGGCACACGACCTGCACCGGACCCAGCACGCCGTAGCCGGCAATCGATTGCCCCTGCTGGATGGCGCTTTGCATGGCCACGGCGGTGTTGACGAATTGACGCTCGGCGCCGCCGGCGCCCAGCGAGCCATTGATCATCAGCACCGGACCGACGAACGATTCCGGCCCGGCATCGTATTCCGCATTGCGGCGCCGGCCGATCTCCTGCAGCATTTTCTCCAGCACCAGGATGCTGACCGGCACATCGCGCCCATCGCCCTCCACGCCCAGGCGCCGCAACGCGGCCAGGTCGGCATTCAGGTCCACCAGCCGCCGCGTCAGCTTGCGCGCGCCGTCGCCGATGGCGTCCAGCCCCGCCTGCAGCACATCGCGGGCGCGCCACAGCGCGCCGCGGCGCGTCAGCGACTGCGCCCAGCCGACATAGCCGTTCTCGAACTCGGGGTGTTGCCGGGACAGCCGCTCGAAGCAGGCGTCGGCCTGCTCGCTCTGCCCGATTTCGTCCCAGCTCTTGGCTTCCAGCAGGATCTCCCGTGCGCTGCTGCTGCCGCCGGAGAAGTACAGTTCGATCTCGGCGCGCCCGGCTTCGATGCCCTGCTGGCGCTTGACGCCGCGCAGCATGAGGATGAAAGCCTCGGAAGAGTCGGGAAAGCGCTGATGGATGCCGCGCCATACCGCCAGGCCTTCATCGCTGCGGTGGGCCGCCTCCAGCGCCCGCGCCACCAGCACCTGGAACAGCTCGGTATGCGGATAACGCCGGACGTAATCCAGCAGTTCGGGCAAGGCGGCCGCCGGCTTGTGGACCGCCGCATGGCGCTCCAGCACCTGGCGCGCCTGCTGCAACAGCTCGCGGCCGGCTTCTTCCGACTCGCCCGGCTCGGCCAGCGCGGCCTCGAGCAGGTCGAGAATCGTCGGCCCGGACGCCGGGCCGCCGGTCGGGCCGGCCGCGGTATCGGCGCGGCGCGGCTTGCGGATGCGGGACAGAAACGAAAACATGGCGTGATCTCGTTGACGGTTGAACGATGGCTCAGGCGTGGTCCTTGACGGCGTAAACCACCAGCACCGCCACGATCCACAGAATGAAAAGACCCAGCAGGCCCAGCGCGGTATCGGTGAAGCGGCGCGGGTACAGCGACTCGTCGGCCAGCTGCGGCTGCGAGGCGATCACCGTGTACAGCACCTGGCGCGCCGCCAGGCCGCGGGCGTCCTCGAGGGTTTTCAGGGCGCCGGTGTAGTACGCCTCGGCGAATTGCCGCTCGGTCTCGGCCGACTCGTACTCGCGCAGCAGCTTGGACAGCGTGTTGCCGTTCTCGCTGCGCCCACCGCTGATCTGATGGTCATTGAGGTCCTTGAGCTGGCGCATCAGCGCTTCGTGGCGCGCCTTGACGCGCTCGTAGGCCGGGCCGCTGCGCAGCCCGCCACGCCCCATCGCGTCCAGTTCCGCGGCCGCGGTGGCCACGTCGCCGCGCACCTTGGCCGCCAGCTGCAGATTGGCCTCCGCCTCCTTGACGGGGTCCAGCACGCCCGTGCGGGCCCGCAGGTCCTGGACCTGCACCCGTGCCTGCGCCAGGCGCTTTTCGGCGATGCCGACCTCGACGCGGGCGAAGTCCACGCTGTCCTCGCGCGACTTGGCCGACATCTGGTTGACCAGCTTCTCGCTGGCCTGCAGGATCGCCTGGGCCAGTTGCAGCGATTCCTCCGGCGAGAAGGCCCGCACCCGCAGGATGATCGCGCCGGTGGACATGTCGAATTCGATGTCCACCATGCGATTCCATTGCCGCCACAGGCCTTCCTCGGTCTCGTCCTGGTTCATGCCGTACCAGAAATCGATCATCGGCTTGGACCACATCTCGCGCAGGTTCAGTTCCTTGTCCAGCTCCTGTACGATCTGGCGCGATTTCACATAATCGACCACGGCGAACGAATCGACGAACAGCTCGGTCGCCATCGCGCCGCTGCCCATCGACGAATGCCCGTCGCGGTTGGCGCTGGCCTGCTGCATCTGCGAGCCCGCGCGCAGCCCGAAGCGCGCCTCCGAGACATACTGGTCGGACGCAATGAAGAACAGGTACAAGGCCAGCAGCACGCCGGAAATGCCGATCAGCGCGATGGCGGACCAGCGCAGGTAATTGGCGGGCTTGCCCGGCGTCATGCCGGGCAGGCGCGGCCCTGTATAGGTTTTCTCCGTACTAGTCATAGTCGCTTCTGGATTCAGGTGAATTGCCGATCGAATCGGGCTCAGGATTGCTCAGCGTCGACCGTGTCGACGGCCGGCTCGGCCTCGGCCGCCGGCGCGGGCGCGCTCTGCGTGTAGCGCGCGATGGTTTCGTCCAAGGGGCCGTAGTGCGCCATGGCGCCGTGCTGCATGATCACGCCGTGGCTGCAGAAGCGCCGCACCGTGGTGGGCGCGTTGGCCGCCATGATGATGGTGGCGCCGCGCGAGCGCTCGGCGAACACCTCGAGACATTTGCGCTTGAAGTTCACGTCGCCGACCGCGGCCATCTCGTCGACCACGTACACATCGCAGCGCAGCGCCATCGATATGCCGTAGGACAGCCGCGCGCGCATGCTGTTGGCGTAGGTGACCACAGGCAGGTCGAACGACCGCCCCAGTTCAGAGAAGTCGTAGACGAAGCGCTCCACGTCCGGGACATCGCAGCCGTAGATGCGCGCGATGAAGCGCACGTTGTCGCGGCCGGTCATGTTCGAACTGATGCCGCCGGCGAACCCCAGCGGATACGAAATGCTGACCGCCCGCTGCACCGTGCCCGAGTCGGGCAGCTCCATGCCGCAGATCATGCGCAGCAGCACCGATTTTCCCGAGCCGTTGCCGCCCAGGATGGCCAGGTTCTCGCCGCCGCGGAAATCGAACGACACGTCATCGAGAATGCGCCTGATGCCTTTCTTGGAGCGATAGCCCTTGCAGACATTGCGCAGCGAAATGATGGTGTCCTGGTCCATGGCCGTCTCCATCAACGGGTGTGCAGCCGGCGGCGCATGGCGCGCTCCAGGCACAGCCCCAGCACGACGCTGCCCACGGCCCACTTGATCAGATAGCCGCGGTCCAGCGTCAGCGAGCTGAAATGGGTGAAATACCCGGCGCGGAACCACTCGATGGCATGCACCAGCGGATTCCAGACCAGCACGCGGCGCGCCTGCTCCGGCAACGCATCCACCAGGTAGAAGACGCCCGACAGCAGGTACAGCGGGCGGGTCAGCGCCGAATAAAGGTGCTCCCACGACTTGAACAGCATGTTCAGCACCGCGTTGATCAGGCCCATGCCGAAACCCAGCAGGAATGTGAACAGCGCGGCGGCGGCGCACTCTTCCAGGCGCTGCGGCAGGATCAGCTTGCCGCCCAGCATCACCAGGAACAGCAGGATGGCGAACACCGCCACCCAGGTCAGCGCCTGCAGCAAGGCCTTGGCGAACACGATGTCCATGTTGGTGATCGGCGGCAGCCGCAGCAGCGACGCATTCGACGAAATCGACCGTGCCAGCCGCGACGACGTGTGGCTGAACAGGAAGAACGGCATGATGCCGGTGATGAAGAACATCTGCAGGTTGCCGACCGGCGCCTGCCGGCCCCACACCACGTAGATGGTGGACAGCACCGCCACGTGCAGGATCGGCTCGATCAGCGCCCACAGATAACCCAGGCGCGTGCCGCCGAAGCGCACCCGTGTTTCGCGAAATATCAAAGACCCGATCACCCGCGCCTGTACCGTCAGCGCCGAGCTCAAACCTGGGCTCCCGATGCCTGCATCCTTCGCTCCCTTGCGGCGCGCTTAATAACCCGATGGATTATCGGCGCGCCACTTCCATATAAACAAAAACAAAACCGCCCAAAATGTCGGACGGCAGTCGGAACGGGAGAATGATAATTTCGGGGCACCGGCCGTTGATTTCAACATATATCAAATCAACACCATCCATGCGGCGATCAATCGCTTCACAAAAATGGTGTATTGGCGGCCTATAATCCAGGTGCATCACAACCGGGATGTTCCCGGCAAACCAATGCCGCGCATCCGTCGACGGCCGGGCGGCACACTTGCAAGGCCGCCATGCTGCGCACCGCACTGCTTATTAATATTTATCAGAAAAGAGTACAAGCGCTTACCAGCCGCCTGCCGCTGGCGCAGTTGCTGGCGCGCGCCGCCGATAATCCCGCCCTGCTCAACCGGCTGGGTCTGTTCCAGAGCGCCGCGGCCGTCCCGGCGCGCGGCGCCGAACAGGGACTGTGCCGGGCGCGGGCCGCGCTGGAATGCAGCCACGCGGCCCGCCGCCCCGATCCCGCGCGGCTGCGCGCCCGCGTCTCCGACCATGCGCGGCGCCAATACGCCCTGACGCTGGCGCGTCACGACCCCGAAAGCGCGCGCCAATGGCTGGCGCCAACCGACTGGGAACTCGATCTCGCCCTGGACCTGGCTGCCGGCCGCGCTGACCTGGCCTTACACAAGGCAAGGAAATCTGCGAGCAATATTAGTAAATCAAAGAATTTGCATGAAATTCTTGCTGCAGCGCACACCTGCCTGGGGGATTTCTCTGCGGCCAGAAATAATTTATCGCAGCTACTGACAGATTCGCGCATTTACGTGCTGCCCGGCGACACGCCGCTGCGGCCCGCCGATTTCATTGGCCTGGCGCCGATTTCCCCCCGGCCCGTCGCCGCCGGCGCCCCGCTGATAAGCGTCATAATCTGCGCCCGCGACGCCGCGCCTTATATCAACAATGCGCTGCAATCCATACAGGCGCAAACCTATCCTAATATTGAAATCATTGCGATAGATGACGGCTCGACCGATAACACATTTCAACATCTGAGCGCCGCCGCCGCTCAAAATTCGCGTATAAATATCGCCAGGACGAAAAACCACGGCGTATATGCGGCTCGCAATATGGCCCTGCAGCGGGCAAAAGGCGAATTCATTACCTTTCTCGATGCCGACGACATAATGCTGGCCACCCGCCTGCAGGATCAGGCGGCCCTGCTGCAGGCAAGCGGCGCCTGCGCCGCCGTCAGCCGCCTGCTGCGCCTGACGGCCGACGGACAACTGGCCGCCCCGCGCGTGTTTCCCTTCGTCCGGCACAACCCCTGCTCGCTGATGATCCGGCGCGACGCGCTGGCCGTCATCGGGCAGTTCGAGGAAATGCGCTTCGGCGCCGATGAGGAGTACGAGCATCGCATGCAGGTTCTTTTGGGTTTCCACAGCATCGCCCGCAGCCGCGCGGTCCAGACCGTGGCCTTGCACCGGCCGCAGTCGCTGACCCAGCACGGCGCGACCGGCCTGGGCTCCGACCAGGGCAGACAGCGGCGGATCGCCTACCGCGAGACCTGGATGCGGCGCCACGCCAGCCTGGCGCCGCTACGCACGCCCTGACGCCACGCACCACTTTCTTTGCGCCCATGGAACACGACAACAATACCGTACGCCACATGCCCGCCCCGGCCGCTCGCCGGGCGGCCGCGCCGGACCGCCTGCGCCAGCTGACCCAGGAGAACGAGCTGGCCTACTCCCGCCTGGAACAGGAGCGCGCCGCGCGCGTGCAGGCCGAGAAAGACCTCGCCGGCGTCAAGGCGCTGCTGCGCGAAACCAACCAGCAGCTCGCCAAGCAGCGCCGCACGCTGACCTGGCAGTTCGGCGAGGCGGTCACGCGCGCGCGCACGCTGAAGGATTACGTGCTGCTGCCCTACCGCCTGATCAAGCTGTCCGAAGACCATCGCCGCCAGAGCCGCCACGCGCCCGTGGTGCGCAAGCACGCCTCGGCCGCACTGCCCGCCGAAACCGCCAGCGCCATCAAGGAGGCGCTGGAGTACGTCAAGCGGGTGCGCAGCCCCGAGGTCATCCTGTGGATCGGACGCCAGCCGTGGCCGGCCGAAGTACGCGCCAAGGTCTTCTGCGAAGTGGCCAAATGGGCCCGCACCAGCTATCCGCAGATCGCCGAGCAAATCGTCCAGCAACTGCTGGGGCTCGACCCCGCCGCGCCGCACGTGCGCCAGCTCGCATTCAGCCTCTATGACGCCGGCATCGTCGACGCGTCGGCCCAGCTGCTGCGCGCCGCCCGCACCGCCGGGGCCACCTTCAGCACGGCCGAGCGCCTGCGCGCCGAGCGCATCGAACATGCGCAAGGCATCCTGGCCCAATCCATCGAACCCGCCGCGCGCGGCGACTACACCTTCGATTTCGACGCGCAGGGCCCCATCGTCATCCTCTCGCCCGTCTCCATCCTGCAAGGCCGCAACGCCGCCAGCAACGCGCTGCACCGCTTCGCGCTGAGCATGCAGGCCCGCTACGGCGACACCATGGTCATCAGCCTGGCCGCTCAGCACGCCGAATCCGCCGACGCCGCGCCCGGCCAGCAGGCCGACGCCGCGCTGCATGCGCGCACCGGGCTGGTCGTCGATGGCGTCGCGTACCGCCATGCGCCGGCCATATCGCGCCAGACGCCGTCGTTCCAGGACGTGTGCGCGGCCATGGCCGAAACGGTGCTGGCCGCCACGGTGCGCCAGCAGCCGCGCGCGGTGCTGGCCTGGGACGACGCCTATTGCGCGCTGGGGGCCAGCGCGGCGGCCCAGACCCTGCGCGTGCCCTATGGACTGGTGCTGCAAAGCCTGGACTTCTTCCAGAAGACGGCGGCCAACCATCTGCTGTCCGAGCGCGCGCGCGTCGACCTCAATCTGTTGACCCTGGCGGCGCGCCAGGCGGATCTGCTGGCCTTGGGCTCCCCGGCGCTGCAAGGCGCGCTGGAGAACCTGCTGGACGGCTCGCGCCCGGTCGCGCTGGTGCCGCCGCTGCCCCTGCCGCCGATGAATCACCGCAAGGAAGCTCCCCCGGACCTGGCCGCCACGCTGCGCCGCCTGGAGGGCAAGCGGGTGTTCGCCGTGACCGAGGACGAGCCGGCCGTGGCGACGGCGCGCGCGCTGATCGATCTGTATGCGGAAATCTCGTTCGTGCAGCCCGATGCCGTCTTGCTGGTCATGTCCAACGGCAAGGCTGCCGCCGCGATGCGCCACCATGCCGTGGCGATCGGCCTGCAGGAAGGCCAGGTGGTATTCGCTCCGCCGGCCAGCGACGCCATCTCGCGCGAGCAATTGCTGCGGCGCGTCGAGATCGCCCTGTTCCCCTACGTCGACAACCGCGCCGAAGTCAGCCTGGTGCCGTCGGCCGCGGCCCTGCTCGAATGCATGGCGCTGGGCGTGTGTCCCGCCGTCGGCCCGGCGCCCGCCTACGCCGCCCATGTGGAGGCTGGCCGCAACGGCGTGCCGATCGACCTGAACGCGCCCGCCGCCGAAACCGCCGCGCACCTGCAGCAGGTGCTGGGCGAGGCCGGCGAGCTGGGCAAGCGCGCGCGCGAAAGCGTGCAGCGCGATCTGCCCTGGCACGACTACGACGAGGCCATCGGCGCCCTGCTGCTGCAGGCCGCCACGCCGCAGCCGCACATACTCGGCCGGCGCGCCGAACCGCAATTGCTGCACCTGAAGGTGTCGTAAGCCATGCCAGCCCCGAGCCCCGCCATGCGTCGCGCCGGACCGGCCCAAGGCAAAAGCCCGTCCAGCACGACGGCGCCCGCGCGGCGGGCACGGCGCGGGGCCTCTTTTTCCCTGCTGTTAAGAAGGAGTATTGACCCGTGATTATTTCAACAATAGGTTCGTGCCGCGTGGCCGGCCCCGTGACCAAGCTCCAGGCGCAGCGTAGTTTCGTACTGGATAACCGGCTGTTGTACGGATTCACCCACAACACCAAGGAAACCATCCAGGCCATCCGCTTCATGCGCGGCGAGCTGCGCTTGCCCGAAAGCCTGTGGCCCTTCATTTCTGACCAGCCGTTTCGCAACGGCAACAGCACCCCGCCCCCCCAGGACGCCCATTACGTGGTCGAGATCAGCTCCGTGAAGGTGCTCGAGCTCGACGGCCTGTACCTGCAGCTGGTGCGCTTCAAGGAAGCGCTCAGCGTCTGCCCGGACCTGCGCAAGATCTTCTTCGACCACCCTGGCGCCGATCAGCGCGGCCAGCGCCTGCAGCTGCTGCAGGCCACGCCCTCGTTCGCCCGCCTGGCCACCCATATCCAGCATGCCCTGACGCACACCGTCGTGCGCAGCCAGACCGCCGCCGAGATCGAGGAAGACCTGCACGCCATCGCCCAGCTGCTGGGGCCGAAGCTGGTGCTGGTGACGCATTGCAATGCCAAGAACGCCACCGGCGAACTGATCGCCGAACGCGCCAAGATGGTGGCCCGCGTGGCCCAGGCCGCCGCCCGCCTGGGCCTGGTCTCGGTCGACCCGGGCGCGCTGCTGGCCGGCTTCGGCCAGGAACGTGGCATGCCCGACGAAGGCCTGGACACCGCCCACTACACACCGGCCTTCGCCAAGCTGGTGGGCAAGGAAATCAGCGACAAGCTGCTCGGCCCCGCCATCACCGACGATGCCGCCGACAGCCTGCACAACCTGGACTTCCGCGCGTGCATGGAGCGCTCCAAGCAGTCGGCCCAGGCGCACGAATGGGACCTCGCGCTGCTCTTCGCCAACCGCGCCATCGAGCTCAAGCCCGGCAGCGGCTCGGCCTACGTGCTGCGCGCGCGCGCCGTCACGGCGCTGGACCAGACCGAGGACATGCTCGAAGCCTGGTCTCTGGCCCTGGCCACCGACAGCAACCGCACCCCGTACGTGCTGCGCCAGGCCGCCGAGGCCGCGTTCTACATGCGCGACCATGAGCGCGCCCGCGAATGGGCCGAAGCCTCGCTGCAGAAAGAGGACGACGACAAGACCGCCCTGCTGCTGGGCCGCATCTATACCCGCCTGGGCATGAACACGCAGGCCGAACAGGTGTTCCGCCGCTGCGCCGCCAGCGATCCGGCCCGCAGCCTGCGCTTCGCCGCGCGCGCCCATACCCCGCTGGCCGACGCCGCCAGCATGGTCAATGCCCTGACCACCACGCCGGCGGCCGATCCCGGCAGCGTCGACGGCGTGCGCCAGACGGTGCTCAAGCGCGCCACGCGCGAAGTCCGGCACGCCGGACGCGCCGGCGCCCTGCTGCCCTCGCTGGGCGCCTTCTACGCCGTGCGCACCCTGCCCTCGGAACATGGCGCCGCGCACGACGCCGACCTGATCAACCAGGCCTACCGCCGCCTGCTGCGGGCCTACGAGGACACGCCCGAGTACCAGAACAGCGACGAAGCCATCGCGCTGCTTGCCGACCTGGCGGCGCTGCCGGAGGTCGATCCGCGCTACATCCAGCGCGCCGCCAAGATGCTGCACGCGCACGGCCGCAAGCAGGCCGCCACCAAGTGCTGGGAGCACCTCGCCGGCGCCGAGCTGCCGGCCGGCCGCGATACCGTGGCCCTGGCCGCCAGCAAGCTGTCGCAACTCGAGGCGCACCGCACCGCCGCCTCCGTGTACCGCCGCCTGGCCAACAGCGGCGCCATGGACACGGCCACGGCCCAGGAGTACATCGACAAATGCCTGCGCGCCCTGGCCCGCAGCGTGCGGGCATGCATCACCGAGGAACGCCTGCGCGACGCCGAGCAGGCCGGCGGCTTTCGCTCAAATTGCCGGTGCGCAGGTTCTGCACTGCAAGCTCGATGTTGGCGTCGCGGTCCAGCGGGCTGGCCTCGATGATGCGCTGGGCGCTGGCCATGAGGTCTGCCGGGGTGGCCTCCTGCGCCCGCTGCGAACGGAATTCGCGCTTGTGGGCTTCGGACAGCGAGCGTTGCAGCGAGGTCAGGCCGGCGTAGCCGGGGTCGATTTCGCGGATCGACGCCCCAAGCATCCTGGAGCGCTTCCTGCAAAGTGCGCCCGCCTGAGTCCTGGCTCGGCGCGTTCGTCCCCCATGCGGGGGCAGGCGTGAAGTTTGCGGGTGCCAGTCCCCATGCGGGGACAGGCACCCGGCAAGAAAAAAGCCGGCATCTCTCGATGCCGGCTTTTCTTCTGCGCGCCGCGCGTTACTGCAGCAGGCTGCGCAGCATCCAGGCGTTCTTCTCGTGCACGTCCAGCCGCTGCGTGAGCAGATCGGCAGTGGGCTGGTCGTTGGCCGCGTCGGCCTTGTCGAAGGCCGCCCGCGCCGTCTTGGCCACGGCTTCGTTGCCCTTGACCAGCATGCGCACCATCTCCAGCGCGTCGGGCACGGAATCGGGCTCGGCGATCGACGACAGCTTGGCGTACTCCCGATACGTGCCGGGCGCGTAATGGCCCAGCGCGCGGATACGCTCGGCGATGCTGTCCAGCGCGTTCCATTCTTCGGTGTACTGCGCCATGAACATGTTATGCAGCGTATTGAACAGCGGCCCGGTCACGTTCCAATGGAAGTTGTGCGTCATCAGGTACAGGGTGTACGAGTCGGCCAGCAGCTTGGACAGTTCGCCGGTGATGGCAGCGCGGTCCTTGTCGGAAATGCCGATATTGATACGCGGCGCGGCGCTGCTGTTCTTGGTCGGTTTTGCCATGTAGTGCTCCTTGTCCAGGGGATGGAAACATGTCAAGAATACCACCGAGGAACGCAACAAGGCAGCCCGGCGCGGCGCCCGGCCGCGCCGGCGCGCGCTCAGCCCGAACGGGGCATGGCGAACGACATCCCGGCGGCCTTGGCGGCCCAGCGCTGCATCACGCTCTTCTGGCGCGTGTAGAAGCGCACGCCCTCTTCGCCGTACACGTGCAGATCGCCGAACAGCGACTGCTTCCAGCCGCCGAAGCCCTGCCAGGCCGCCGGCACCGGGATGGGCACGTTCACGCCCACCATGCCCACCTCTATGCCCTGCACGAAGGCGCGCGCGGCCGTGCCGCTATCGGTGTACAGGCTGACGCCGTTGGCGAAATCATGGCCGTTGATCAGGTCGATGGCCTGCTCCAGCGTCTCCACGTGCACGCACGCCAGCACCGGGCCGAAGATTTCCTCGCGATAGATGCGCATCGAGGGCTGGACCCGGTCGAACACCGTGGGACCCAGCCAATAGCCGTTGCCGCAGCCCTCGCCGCAGTCGGCCGCGGCGATCTCGCGGCCGTCGAGCAGCAGGCTGGCGCCCTCATCGACACCCGAGGCGATATACGCGGCGATACGGTCGCGCGCCGCCGCGCTCACGATGGCGCCCATCTCGGCGTCTTCCTGCATGCCGCGCCGGACCTTCAGCGCGCGCGCCTTGCGCAGGATATGCGGCATGACCGCCTCGGCCGCGCCGCCCACGAATACCGCGACCGAGATCGCCATGCAGCGCTCGCCCGCGCTGCCGAACGCCGCGCCCACCAGCGCATCGGCGGCGCCCTCCGGATCGGCGTCCGGCATCACCACCAGATGGTTCTTGGCCCCGCCCAGGGCTTGCACGCGCTTGCCCTCGCGGGCGCTGCGCTCATAGATCTGACGCGCCACCGCGGTCGATCCGACAAACGAGACCGCCTTGACATCGGGGTGGTCGATCAAGGCATTGACCGCCTGCACGCCGCCCTGCACCACGCTCGCCACGCCCGCCGGCAGGCCCGCCTGGCCCAGCATCTCGGCCAGCGCCAGCGACGGCGATGCGTCCAGCGGGCTGGGCTTGAGCACGAACGCGTTGCCGGTGGCCAGCGCCATCGGCATCATCCACAAAGGAACCATCACCGGGAAATTGAACGGCGTGATGCCGGCCACCACGCCGAGCGGTTCGCGCTGCACCCAGTTATCGATCCCCCCGCCCACGTTGATGGACATCGCCCCTTTCATGAGTTCGGGCGCGCCGCAGGCGAATTCGACCACTTCGATCCCGCGCATGACTTCGCCGCGCGCATCCGAGATCACCTTGCCGTGCTCGCGCGAAATCATGCGCGCCAGCGTCTCCTTGTTGTCTTCCAGCAAGGCCAGGAAGCGGTTGAGCACCCGCGCCCGATGCAGCGGGCTCTTGGCCGCCCAGGCCGGCTGCGCGGCACGGGCCGCCGCGACGGCTTGCGCCACCGTGTCGCCGCCGCCCAGCCCCACCTGCGCCGCCACCTCGCCGGTGGCCGGATCATTAATGTCCTGCAGGCCATGTTCGGCGCCATACGCGGCTTGTCCGCCGATCCAATGCGCCACCTGCGCGGTCTGATTCGCCATGCTTCGCTCCCACTGAGAAAGAAGCCTCAGTCTAGGCAAGACACGCCGCCGCAGTAATCCCTTATAGTTGGAAAGACTGTTTATCTGGTTAAACAATAATGAGCACCCCTGCTTTCGACCGGCTGGCCGACCTGAAAATGCTGGCGGTATTGGCCGACACGCGCAGCTTTACCGCGGCCGCCCAGCGCCTGGGCGTCTCCAAGTCCCTGATCAGCCTGCGCATGAAGGCCCTGGAGCAGGAGCTGGGGGTCAGCCTGCTGCTGCGCACGACCCGCTCGGTGCGTCCGACCGAAGCCGGAGCCCTGCTGGTCGAGCGGGCCCGCCCGGCGCTGGACACGCTCGAGGACAGCCTGGGCGAAGTGCGCAATCTCGCCCGCGCACCGCGCGGCCGCCTGCGCCTGACCGCCCCCGTGGCATTGGGCCGCCAGCACCTGGGCATCTGGCTGGCGCGCCTGGGCCAACATTTCCCGGACATCGCGCTGGAAGTCTATTTATCGGACCGCTTCGTCAACCTGCGCCAGGAAGGGTACGACTTCGCCTTAAGGCACGCCGACCAGGTCTCCGATGCCTACGTGAGCAAGCGCCTGTGCGCCACCCGTGCCCACCTGGTAGCCAGCCCCGCTTATCTGGCCCGCCATGGCCGTCCTGCGCACCCATCGGAACTGGCCCGCCATCGCTGCCTGCTGTACCGCGGCGACGAGCGCAGCCCGCAGTGGTCGTTCGCCCCCAGGCAGGGGCGCGGCGCGGCCGTGCACGTCAAACCGGTGGACTGCCTCAGCGTCAACAACAGCGAGCTGCTGCGCGAGAGCGTGGCCCACGGCCTGGGCATCGCCATGGTGCCGGACTTCAGCCTGGGCGATTGCGCGGACCTGGAGCCGGTCCTGCCGCAGTGGGACTGCTATGCGGGATTCGGGCGCTCGCTTTACCTGCTCAAGCCGTTCTCGGCCACGCCCACCGAGGCGCACCGCGTGGTCGAGCAAGCCCTGGCCGAGCATTTCCGGCCGGGCTTCGCCACGCCGGCCTGACCAGGCCGCTGCCCTCAATCCACCTGCGCGCTGGCGGCCTCTTCGTCGAGCATGCGCACGCCCGGCAGGCCACACGCATACACCGCCTGGGCCAGCGCCTCGATGGCCGCCAGGCGCGGAAAACTGCGCCGCCACGCCAGCACCACGCGGCGCTCGGGCGTCTCGCCATCGAACGGCAGGTAGCGCAACAGGCTCTTGGGCTGCGGCGGATTCGGCACCGCGGTGAACGGCAGCACCGTCACCCCGATCCCGGCCGCCACCATGTGGCGGATGGTCTCCAGCGAGGAGCCTTCGAAGGTGCGCTGGATGCCGTCGCTGGAAGCGGAAAAGCGCGACAGCTCCGGACACACTTCCAGCACCTGGTCGCGGAAACAGTGGCCGCTGCCCAGCAGCAGCATGGTCTGCTGCTTGAGATCCTGCGCGTCGATGGCCTTGCGCTGCGCCCATTCGTGGTCATGCGGCACGGCCACCACGAACGGTTCGTCGTACAGCGGCTGCATGACCAGGCCGGCTTCTGGCAGCGGCAAGGCCATGATGGCGCAATCGATCTCGCCCTGGCGCAGCAGCTCGACCAGCCGCACCGTGAAGTTCTCCTGCAGCAGCAAGGGCATCTGCGGTGTGCGCGCGATCTGCTCGGGCACCAGGCGCGGCAGCAGGTACGGGCCGATGGTGTGGATCACGCCCACCCGCAGCGGCCCGGCCAGCGGATCGTGGCCCTGGCGGGCGATCTCCTTGATGCTGGCGCTTTCCTCCAGCACTTTCTGCGCCTGCGCCACGATGCGCTGGCCGATGGGCGTCACGCCCACCTCGGTGCCGCCGCGCTCGAACAGGGTCACGCCCAGCTCGTCCTCCAGCTTGCGGATCGCCACCGACAGGGTCGGCTGGCTGACGAAACAGGCCTCGGCCGCACGGCCGAAATGCCGTTCGCGCGCCACCGCGACGATGTATTTGAGTTCGGTCAGTGTCATAGCGCCACTCGCTCCAGGTATGCCGCGCCGCCCCGTGTCGGCGCCGGCCCTTCAAGTACGTAGAAAATCCTCGCGCCCCCGCATCCAGCGCGCCAGGTGGGCGGCCACCGCCTCGGGATGCTTGGCGCGCAGCCACACCGCCGCCTCGCGCGCCTGCTCGGCGATGGCCACGTCGGCCTCCAGGTCGGCAAAGCGCAGCAAGGCCAACCCGGACTGGCGCGTGCCGAGGAATTCGCCCGGCCCGCGCTGCTCCAGATCGCGCCGCGCGATTTCGAATCCGTCGCTGGTCTCGAACATGGCGCGCAGCCGCTGGCGCGCCACCTGCGACAACGGCGCCTGGTACAGCAGCACGCAGATCGACTCGGCGGTGCCGCGCCCGACCCGGCCGCGCAGCTGGTGCAGCTGCGCCAGCCCGAAGCGCTCGGCATGCTCGATGACCATCAGCGACGCGTTCGGCACGTCGACTCCGACTTCGATGACCGTGGTGGCGACCAGCAGGTCGATCTCGCCCTCGCGAAACGCGCGCATGACCTCGGCCTTCTCGGCCTGCGGCAGGCGTCCGTGGACCAGCCCGATGCGCAGGTCGGGCAAGGCGGCGCGCATCGCCTCGTGGGTATCGACCGCCGTCTGCAGCTCCAGCGCCTCGCTCTCTTCCACCAGGGGACAGACCCAGTACGCCTGCCGTCCCTGGCGCGCCGCATGGGCGATATGGCCGATGACCTCTTCGCGTCGGGCATCGGCCACCAGCTTGGTGACCACCGGCGTGCGGCCGGGCGGCAATTCGTCGATCACCGAGACGTCCAGATCGGCGAAGAAGGTCATCGCCAGCGTGCGCGGGATGGGCGTGGCGCTCATGTTGAGCTGGTGCGGCACGATCACCCCGCGCCCGGTCTCCCCCTTGCGGCTCAGGGCCAGCCGCTGGCCCACGCCGAAGCGGTGCTGTTCGTCGACGATGGACAGGCCCAGCCGCTGGAACATGACGTGATCCTGGATCAGCGCCTGCGTGCCGACCACCAGCTGCACGCTGCCATCGGCCACGGCGGCGGCAGCCTCGCGGCGCGCCTTGGCGCTCAGGCTGCCGCTCAGCCAGGCCACGGCTACGCCCAGCGGCTCCAGCCAGCCCACCAGCTTGCGGAAATGCTGTTCGGCCAGGATTTCGGTGGGCGCCATCAACGCCACCTGGGCCTCGCAGGCAATGGCCTGCGCGGCGGCGATGGCCGCCACCACGGTCTTGCCGCTGCCCACGTCGCCCTGCAGCAGGCGGTGCATCGGATAAGGCTGCGCCAGATCGGCGGCGATCTCGGCCACCACGCGCTGCTGCGCCCCGGTCAGCGCAAACGGCAAGGCCTCGTACAGGCGCGCCACCAGCCCGTCCTCGTCCTGGCTGGCCGGCAAGGGCTCGGCACGCTTGACCCGGCGCGCCGCGCGCGCGGCCGCCAGCGACAGTTGCTGCGCCAGCAGCTCGTCGAACTTGATGCGGCGCCAGGCGGGATGGATGCGCTCCATCAGCTCGTGCTCGGCCGCATCCGGCGGCGGCGCGTGCAGCAGGCGCACGGCGGGCGCGAATTCGGCCAGGCCATAGCGCCGGCGCGCCTCCTCGGGCAGGGTATCGGAGAGATCGGCCCGCGCCAGCGCCTGGCCGATGGCCTTGCGCAGCGTGGGCTGTGGCAGGCCGTCGGTGCTGGGATAGACCGGCGTCAGCGACGCCGGCAATGGCTGGTCGGCGCTGCTCATGCGCGGGTGCACCATCTCGCGGCCGAACAATCCGCCGCGCACTTCACCGCGCGCCCGCAGGCGCCGCCCCACCGTCAGCTGCTTCTGCTGGCTGGGATAGAAGTTCAGCCAGCGCAACTGCAACTCGCCCGTGTCGTCGGCCAGTACGGCAGTCAGTTGCCGGCGCGGCCGGTACAGCACCTCGGAGCGCAGGATCTCGCCTTCGACCTGCGCGGCGAACCCCGGCCGCAAGGACGATACCGGCGTCACGCGGGTCTCGTCCTCGTAGCGCAACGGCAGATGCAGCACGAAATCCTCGGGCACGACCAAGCCCAGATTATGGAGCTTGCGCTCGGTATCTGTGGGTCGGGCCGCGCCGCTGGCCTTGGCGGCCGGCTTGGGCGCGGCAGGCGCGTCGTTACTGCTGATGGGCGGCTCCCGGCGTTACAGCACCAGCACCGCTTCCATTTCGAACTGAGCGCCCTTGGGCAGGCTGGCCACGCCTACCGTCGAGCGGGCCGGGAACGGCTGCGGGATCAGCTCGGCCATGATGGCGTTGGCGGCGGCGAACTTGTTCAGGTCCGTCAGGAACAGCGTCAGCTTGACGATGTCGTCCAGCGTGCCGCCCGCTTCCTTGATGACCGCCTGCATGTTGGCGAACGCCTGGCGCACCTGGGCGTCGAAATTCTCGGACACCAGGTCGCCGGTGCCCGGCTCCAGGCCGATCTGGCCCGACAGGTAGACCGTCTTGGCGCCGGTGGCGGCGACCGCCTGGGAGTACGGGCCGACCGCGGCGGGCGCGGCGTCGGTATGAATGATCTGCTTGCTCATGGGGACAGTCCTCGTGATAGGGAACATCGACTATCGGAGTTTAATCAGCAATAGGCATTTGCGAAAGTGGCCCGCCCTCAACCATTTGGACGAGCCTCGCGTGCCATTGCGCCATGAGCGGATGGTACAGAGGCCGGGCAGCCGCCGGCAATGCGCGACCGCCATTGCGGACCGGTTTACCAAGCGTAGCGGTAACCCAGCTGCACGGTCCACGGCAGGCTGAGCCTGGGCCCGTGCGCGTACTCGTACGACGCGTACAGATTGTGGCCCTTGCCCAGCGCGGCCGCCACGCCCAGTCCCAGTTCGACGCGGCCCGCGCCCAGGTCGGTACGGTGCGCGATGCCGTTGGTGCGCACCGTGCTCACGCCCTTGAGTTCCTGCACCCAACTCAGCTGCGCGTAGGGCTGCACCACCGCGCCGCCGCGCAAGTCGAAGCGGCGGCCGGCTTGCGCGCCTACCCGCGCCTGCAGCGACGTGCCGCCGTCATCCTCGATACGCAGGCCATTGCTGGCCGTGTACGTACCGCCGCCGGCACGAAACCACGCCAGTTCGGCCTGCGGCTCGACGAACCAGTGCCGGTCCAGCGCCAGACGCCGGCCGGCCTCCAGCGTCACGCCCACGCCATTGGCGCGGTAGCTGCCGGACACGGTGCGCCCCGCCCAGCCAGGTGCGTCGAACGAATTCTCGAAGCGGCTGGCGCGCAGCGTGGCATCGGCGTACACGCCATTGGCGCCGATATAGGTGGCATAGCCGCCCACGTGCACGCTGTCGGTGTGCCCCTTTCCCTGGCCGGAAAACCCGCGTGACGCGCGCGTGTAGCCCAGCAACCAGCCCGCATGCCAACGGCCGCCGGCCACGGGCCAGGCCCGGTCGGCGCCCAGCTCGATGCCGCTGACGCCTTGCTGGAAATGCCGGCCCGCGCGCGGACTGATGCGCTGGCGCTGGCTGAACGCCCGGCCCCAGGCGCCGCCGGCGTCCGGGTTCAGGCGCAATTCGCCCATGCGCTTGCCCAACGCGTTGGATTCGGCATACCACAACCCCTGCACCGCGCCCAGTCCGCCGGTATCCAGCGCCGCGGCGGCGGTGGACGAATACCCCGTCCTGACTAGGCCCCAGGCGCCGCCCGGCTGCTGCGCCAGCCCGTAGCGATAGGTGCCGAAGTCGGCCCTGCCGTCGCTGCCGTCGAGTTCGAAACTGGCCTTGCCGTCTGCGGGCGCGCGCACCAGCACGGCCTGTGCCTTCGACGGCTCGGCGCCGGCCGGCGCGCGCAACCACACGCGATGCCGCCCTTCGGCCTGGTCGGTCACCACCAGTTGATCGGCATGCTCCAGCGCGGCGTCCGCACGCATCTCGAACGAACCGGCGCCCGCCAGGGTGCGCACCGTCAGCGTTTGAAAACCCGGTCCGGCCGCATCGCCGAACACGACGGCCGCGCCAGGCTCCATGCTCAGTTCGCCCACGCTGGATGCCGCGCTCATGCGCCATTGGCCGCCCGCGCCCAGGGCCAGCCTGTCAAGCGACTGAGTCGCGCCATGCCACTGCGCGCCGTCGGCCACATCGAGCTCGAGCGGCGCCTGGTCCAGCCCGACGCGCAAGCCCGGCCGCACGGGCGTGCCGAACCCATCCTTCTCCGGCGCCGTCTCGGGCGCGCGCACGACATCGCCCTGCGCGACCGCCGCGCCGCGCAGGACGAGCCGCACCGGCACCGGCGTGGTCTGGCGCAACAGCTGCGCGCCGCCAGCGACCCGCCACTCAGGTCGGCCCGCCCACCGCTACTCAGAAGCAGGCCCGAGCGGCCGCTGAACCGGGTGTTGCGCGCCGCCAGCTCGCCATCGCCATCCATCCTGGCCGCCCGCTCGCCCAGCACCTCACTGTCAGCCAGACTGGCCTTGGCGGCGTACTTGATCGACAAGCCCGTGGCATGCAGGCCACGCACGGTACTGCGCACAATATCCGCCCGGGCCCTGCTGACCAGCTGCATGCCCTGCTCCCCTTCGACCGTGCTGTCGGACAGGATCAGCGACGCATCCGGGCCGGCGACACGCAAGGCCAGCGGCCGACGGCTCCAGTCGCCGGCACTCGAACCGTACCGGTTGCGGATGGTCGTGCCGCGCGCGGTCAGCGCGCCGGCCCGCACCATCACCGTGCCGCGCGGCTAATAACTGCTATCCAGGCCGAGGTCGCCGCTGGAAGTGATCGCGGCCTCCTCCAGCGTCAGCGAAACGCCGGTCTTGTCCAGCAATACGCCCACCCCTCGCGCGCCGGTGGTTTCCACCGTCATCTTGCGCGCGACCCAGGGCCCGGTATGCAAGGCCGCGGTCTTGTCCGGAACCTCGATGCCGATCTCGCCCTGGCCGGTCTTCTTGATCGTGGCGCCGGACCAATGCTCCGCACGGGCCAGCGGCGCCCCGATCATCGCGCCGCCCAGCGCCGCGGCAAGCACCGGCCGCGCTGCGCTTGCGACCATTCGGACCGGTTGGCGGCGCCCGGAAACAGGCAAGGAAAACAACGGTGAAACAGACCTGAGCATGGCATCCTCTTGCGAACGCTGCATCCCTCATGCAGCAATCCGCGCAGTCTGCCGACCGTCCATATACAGGCCTATCAGCTCTTACCGTGGCATCTGGCGAAAAGCCCCAACGTCTCGCCTGTCTTGCCAGCAACCCTGGAACATTTCCCAGCACTCCGATCGTTCAGTCCCACGCCGGAGCCAGGCCCTCGGGATCGACTTCGCGACCGTTACGCTCCAGCGCGGCAATCCGCGCCATGTCGTCGGCGTCCAACGCCAGGCCGCGGGCCAGCAGATTGCTCGCCAGGTTCTCGCGCTTGGTCGAGGACGGGATCACCGCATAGCCCTGTTGCAGGGCCCAGGCCAGCGCCACCTGCGCCACGGTCGAC
Source organism: Bordetella pertussis 18323 (assembly GCF_000306945.1). Classification (NCBI taxonomy): domain Bacteria; kingdom Pseudomonadati; phylum Pseudomonadota; class Betaproteobacteria; order Burkholderiales; family Alcaligenaceae; genus Bordetella; species Bordetella pertussis. Next base: position 1,981,983 of record NC_018518.1, read on the forward strand.
CGATGCTTGTCCGCGATCCGCGCCAGCACCGGATCCTTCAGTACCTTGCCGTAGGCCAGGGTCATATAGGAAGTCACGGCAATACCCTGCTCCCTGAGGAAAGCCGTCAGCCTGGCGCTCTGCAGATAGGGGCTGAGTTCGATCTGGTTGGTGGCGATCTCGCCCTGTCCCACCGCCGCGATGGCCTGCCTGGTCAGCGCGATGTTGAAATTGGAAATACCGATCCGGCGCGTCAGGCCCAGCGCCTTGGCCTCGGCCAGCGCCTCCATGTGTTCGGGCAAGGCCACGCCGTTGCCCGGCGCGGGCCAGTGGATCAGCGTCAGGTCCACGTAGTCGGTGCGCAGTTTTTCCAGGCTGGCGCGCAGGCTGGGCAGCAGCTTGGCCCGGGCGTAGTTGTCGGTCCAGATCTTGGTGGTCACGAACAGTTCGGAACGCGCCACGCCGCTTTCGGCGATAGTCTGGCCGACCTCGGTTTCATTGCCGTAGATCTGCGCCGTGTCGACGGCGCGATAGCCCAGGTCGATGGCGTTGCGGACCGAGTCGATCACGGTCTGGCCGGTCAGGCGGAAGGTACCCACGCCAAAGGAAGGGATGGTCATGCGAAGACTCCTTGAATGCAAGACGGATGAATATGAAGGTTGTCGACGGCCTGCCGGCGGCGCCGGCCCGCTCAGGCGCCCTGCGCCACCCGGCGGCGGCCGGCATTGCCCAGCCAGACCAGGCCCAGGCCGCCGGCGGCCAGCGCCGCGCCGACCAGGGGCACGGATGCATAGCCCAGGCCCTGGCCGATGGCCGCGCCGCCCAGCGCCGCGCCCAGCGCGTTGCCCAGGTTGAACGCGCCGACGTTGACCGACGAGGCCAGGCCCGGCGCCTGGGCCGCCGCCTGCATGACCCGCATCTGCACCGGCGGAACGATGCCGAAGGCCGCGGCCGCCCACACCACCAGCCCGATGGCCGCGCCCGCATGGGTGGTCAGCAGCAGCGGCAGCACGGCCATGATGACCGCGAGCAGCCCCAGGATCAGCTTGGTGGCGCCGTCGAGCGACCAGTCGGCCAGGCGGCCGCCCAGCGTATTGCCCAGCGTGAAGCCGATGCCGATCAGCACCAGGGCGAAGGCCACGAAGTTGGGGCTGGCGTGGGTCAGGTCGGCCAGGACCGGCGCCACATAGGTGTAGAGCGCGAACATGGCGCCCGCGCCCAGCACCGTGGTGCCCATGGCCAGCAGGACCTCCGGGCGCGTGAGCACCCCCAGCTCGCGGCGCACGTCCGGACGCTTGCCGGGCTCGCCCTTGGGCCGCGCCAGCCACAGCGCGGCGATGGTGACCAGGCCCAGGGCCGCCGTCCCGCCGAAGGCAAGCCGCCGATATTGGCCAGGGTCAGGCCCATGAACATGGCCGCGATGGCGCTGGCCTGCTTTTCGCGCGGCACCAGGCTGGCCGCCACCACGGCCCCGATGCCGAAGAAGGCGCCATGGTTGAGGCTGGTGATCAGGCGCGACAGCAACAGGGTCGAGTAGCTCGGCGCGAACGCCGAGAGCAGGTTGCCGACGGTGAAGATCAGCATCAGCGACATCAGGGCCGCGCGCTTGCCGAAACGGGCAAACAGCAGGGTCATGACCGGCGCTCCGAGCATCACGCCCACCGCGTAGGCCGAGATCAGCATGCCCGCGCTGGGAATGCTTACCTGCACACCGTCGGCGATGACGGGCAGCAGCCCCATCGGCGTGAACTCCGTGGTGCCGATGGCGAATGCGCCGGTGGCCAGGGCAAACAATGCGGCCGAGGATTTCATCGCCGCTTCTCCTTGAAAAAGTCCAATGGCGACAGTGTGCCGGGTTTATATTTGCGGATTAAGCTCTGTATGAACCAAATTCTTTTGATTTGAATTCAACAATGAAAACCACCCTGGACGAATTGCAGGCCTTCGTGGCCGTCGTGGACACGGGTTCGATCACCGCGGCCGCGGAACAGCTCGGGCTGACGGTCTCGGCCGCCAGCCGCACGCTGGGCCGGCTGGAGGAAAAGCTGCAGACCACCCTGGTGCGCCGCACGACCCGCCGGCTCGAGCTGACCGAGGAAGGGGCCGCTTTCCTGCAGCATGCGCGCGCCATCCTGGCCTCGGTCGGCGAGGCCGAGGAACAGATGGCGGCCCGCCGCATGCGCCCGGCCGGACGGCTGCGGGTCGACGCGGCCACTCCGTTCATGCTGCATGTGCTAGTACCGCTGATAGCAGGCTTTCATGCCCGCTACCCCGAGGTGGAGCTGGAGCTCAATTCCAACGAAGGCATCGTCGATCTGATCGAAAAGCGCACCGACGTGGCGTTTCGCATCGGCGTGCTGAAAGACTCCACCCTGCACGCCCGCGCCGTCGGCACCAGCCGCCTGCGGGTGCTCGCCAGTCCCGCCTACCTCGAGCGTCGCGGCGCGCCCACCCGCACCGCGCAACTCGCGCAACATGCCCTGCTTGGCTTCACCCAGCCCGAGACGCTGAACGACTGGCCCTTGCGCGATGCGGACGGCGCCGTCCTGCGCATCCGGCCGACCATCGCCTCGTCCAGCGGTGAAACGCTGCGCCACATGGCCCTGGCGGGCCTGGGCATCGTCTGCCTGTCGGACTTCATGACCGGCGAGGACCGCCGCGCCGGCGCACTGGTGCAACTGTTCGCCAGGCAGACTCTGGACGTGCGCCAGCCGGTCAACGCGGTCTACTACCGCAACACCGCGCTGGCCGCGCGCATCACCTGCTTCGTGGACCACGTGATCGAGACGCTGGGCGCCCGGCCGTTCGACGCATGAACGGCGCCGGCGCGCGGCCAAAGAAAAACCGCCCGAAGGCGGCTTTTCCTGGCGGCGCACGGCCTTATTTGTCCACGAACGCGCGCTCGAACACGTAGTCGCCCGGCTCGCCCACGCCCGGCGAAACCTCGAACCCGCGCTTGTCCAGCATGGCGCGGATATCGGCCAGCATGTGCGGGCTGCCGCAGATCATGGCGCGGTCGACCGCCGGGTCCAGCTGCGGCAGGCCGATGTCGGCGCACAGCTTGCCCGAGTCGACCAGCTGCGTGATGCGGCCCTGGTTGCGGAACGGTTCGCGCGTCACGGTGGGGTAATAGACCAGCTTGTCGCGCACGATGTCGCCGAAGAACTCGTTGCCGGGCAGTTCCTTCTCGATGAAATCGGCATAGGCCAGCTCGCTGGCCCAGCGCACCCCGTGCACCAGCACCACTTTCTCGAACCGCTCGTAGACCTCGGGATCCTTGATGATGCTCATGAACGGGGCCAGGCCCGTGCCGGTGCCGAACAGATACAGGTGCTTGCCCGGCTTGAGATCGTCGACCACCAGCGTGCCCACCGGCTTGCGGCTGACCAGGATGGTGTCGCCTTCCTTGAGGTGCTGCAGCCGCGAGGTCAGCGGCCCGTTCTGCACCTTGATGCTGAGGAACTCGAGGTTTTCCTCGTAATTGGCGCTGGCGATGCTGTAGGCGCGCATCAACGGCTTGCCTTCGATTTCCAGGCCGATCATGACGAAATGGCCATTGTGAAAGCGCAGCGCCGCATCGCGGGTGGTGGTGAAGGAGAAAAGGGTGTCGTTCCAGTGGCGCACGCTGAGGACGCGCTCGGTATTGAAAGCTGCCATGTCGTTGTAAATTACGGCGCCTTCCAGCGCACAAAGGAAGAAACGGGAAGAGGCCTCGCCGCGCGCAACGCATGGGCGAACCTAGGGTTAATCCTGATTTTAACGCAAGTAGCTGAGAACTGCTCTTATTAATCGTAATACCCATATGCCGTTTGATCGGGGTCAATTCCCACCCCGCCGCGCCCGCAAACTGACCTTTCAAGAAGTTGAACAGCGGTCCGCTTCCTGTTATTGTGCCCGTCTCAGTTGATAATCATTTTCGTTAGCGCACGCAACTGCAATCCGCATCGGCGTGCGTTCCTGTCCTGCCGGAGTCATTCCATGCCGTCGACCAAGCGTTCCTCCCTGATCCCGCTGCTGCGCGCCCTGGCGCTCGCGGGCGTTGCCACGTTCTCCGCCCAGGCGCTGGCCTCCGATGAGGTCAGCCTCTACACCACGCGCGAACCCAAGCTGATCCAGCCTCTGCTCGACGCCTTCGCCAAGGACAGCGGCATCAAGGTCAACACCGTCTTCGTCAAGGACGGCCTGCTCGAACGCGTCAGGGCCGAGGGCGACAAGTCGCCGGCCGACGTGCTGATGACGGTCGACATCGGCAACCTGATCGACCTGGTCAATGGCGGCGTCACCCAGAAAATCCAGTCGCAGACGCTCGACAGCGTGGTGCCCGCCAACCTGCGCGGCGCCGAAGGCAGCTGGTACGCCCTGTCGCTGCGCGACCGGGTGCTCTACGTCGAGAAAGACCTCAAGCTGGACAGCTTCCGCTACGGAGACCTGGCCGACCCCAAATGGAAGGGCAAGGTGTGCATCCGCTCGGGCCAGCACCCCTACAACACCGCGCTGGTGGCGGCCATGATCGCCCATGACGGCGCCGAGGCCACCGAGAAATGGCTGCGCGGCGTGAAGGCCAACCTGGCCCGCAAGGCGGCCGGCGGCGACCGCGACGTGGCGCGCGACATCCTCGGCGGCATCTGCGACATCGGCCTGGCCAACGCCTACTACGTCGGCCACATGAAGAACGCCGAGCCGGGCACCGACGCCCGCAAGTGGGGCGACGCCATCAAGGTAGTGCGCCCGACCTTCGCCACCGCCAAGGATGGCGGCACCCACGTCAACATCAGCGGCGCCGCGGTCGCGGCGCACGCGCCCAACAAGGCCAACGCCGTCAAGCTGCTGGAGTACCTGGTCTCCGAGCCTGCCCAGACGCTGTACGCCCAGGCCAACTACGAGTACCCGGTGCGCGCCGGCGTCAAGCTGGACGCGGTGGTGGCCAGCTTCGGCCCGCTGAAGGTCGATACCCTGCCCGTGGCCGAGATCGCCAAGTACCGCAAGCAGGCCAGCGAACTGGTCGACAAGGTGGGCTTCGACAACTGAGCCGCGCTACACTCACGCCCGCCACGCCATTGCGGCGGCGCGGGCGTTGCCTGGCGCACGGCATGAACTGCCTTGTTTGTCGGCAAAGCGGCCATCCGGCCGCTTTGCATTTTTCCCCGTAGCATGCACACCACTTTCTTGCCGCGCAGCGCGCGGACCCGCTTCAGCGAACGCGGCTCCGGCTGGCTGGCCGGCGCGTCCCTCATCGCGCTGGCGGTGCTGGCGCCGGTGGCGGCGCTGGCATGGTGGGCCCTGCACGCCGACCTGTCGCACTGGACCCACCTGACCCGCTACGTGCTCCCGCAGGCCATGGCCAACACCATGATCCTGCTGGCCGGCGTGGGCGTGCTGGTCACGATGCTGGGCACCGGCGCGGCCTGGCTGGTCACCGCCTACGAGTTCCCGACCCGCCGCACCCTGACCTGGGCCCTGCTGCTGCCGCTGGCCGTGCCCACCTACATCATCGCCTTCGCCTATCTCGACCTGCTGCATCCGATCGGGCCGGTGCAGGGCGCCATCCGCGCCGTGCTGGGATACGACAGCCCGCGCCAGTTCCGCCTGCCCGACCTGCGCTCGATCTACGGCGCCATCTTCGTGCTGGGCTTCGTGCTGTACCCCTACGTGTACCTGAGCACGCGCGTGATGTTCATGACCCAGGCCGCCAGCCTGCTGGAAGCCGCCCGCACACTGGGAGCCGGCCGCGTCGGCGTGTTCCTGCGCGTGGCCCTGCCCATGGCGCGGCCGGCCATCGCGGTCGGCGTCAGCCTGGCGCTGCTCGAGACGCTCAACGACATCGGCGCCTCCGAATTCCTGGGCGTGCAGACACTGACCGTATCCGTCTACACTACCTGGATCACCCGCTCCGACCTGGCCAGCGCGGCGCAGATCGCGCTGACCATGCTGGTGTTCGTCATTGCCCTCATCCTGCTCGAACGCCACGGCCGCAAGCGGCAGCGCTACGCCAACACGCAGCGCATGCGCGCCATGCAGCCACGCCGGCTCCATGGTCCGGCCGCCGCGCTGGCCGCCGTGCTGGGCTGGATTCCCGTGGTGCTGGGCTTCGTGGCGCCTGCCCTGTACCTGATCGTCGAAACCTACAAGCGCCTGCATCTGGTGGGCGGCGTCTCGGACCAGCTCTGGGCCGGGCTGCGCAATACGCTGATGGTGGCCGCCCTGGCCACCATCGTCACGCTGCTGTGCGGCCTGGTCGTGGCCTGGGCCGGCCGCAGCCTGCGCGAGAGCGCCTCGTTCAACCCCGGCCGCACCTGCGGGCGCATCGCCAGCCTGGGCTATGCCGTGCCCGGCACGGTGCTGGCCATCGGCCTGCTGGCGCCCTTCGCCTGGCTCGACCACACCATGTCCACGCTGTTCGGCTGGAACGGCCTGCTGCTGATAGGCACCACGGGCGCGCTGGTATGCGCCTACACCATCCGGTTCCTGGCGATCTCTACCGGTGGCATCGAAGCCGGCCTGGCGCGCATTCCCGCCTCGCTGGAACAGGCTTCGCGGCTGCTGGGCGAGACCTCCGCCGGCACGCTGCGCCGCGTCCACCTGCCATTGCTGCGCCCCGCCCTGGCGGCCAGCGCGCTGCTGGTGTTCGTGGACACCATGAAGGAACTGCCCGCCACGCTGCTGCTGCGCCCGCTCAATTTCGAGACGCTGGCCACCTGGCTGTACGCGGAGGCGGCGCGCGGCACCTACGAAGAAGGAGCGGTCGCCGCGCTGGCCATCGTCGCGGCCGGTCTGATCCCGGTCATCCTGCTGGCGCGCACCAATCTGAAGATGGGACACTGATACCTTGGCCGACCTGCTAGAACTCGATCACATCCGGCTGGGCTACGACACGCCCCAGGGCCTGAAGACCATCATCGACGATCTGTCGCTGAGCCTGCCCGCCGGCCACATCGGCTGCCTGCTGGGCGAATCCGGCTGCGGCAAGACCACCGTGCTGCGCGCCATCGCCGGCTTCGAGCCGGTGCTGGCCGGGCACATCGCGCTGGACGGCGCCGTCATTTCGTCGCCCGACGTGCAGGTGGCGCCCGAACTGCGCCGCGTCGGCATGATGTTCCAGGACTACGCCCTCTTCCCGCACCTGAGCGTCAGCCAGAACGTGGCCTTCGGCCTGCGCCGGCTGTCGCGCCCGGCGCGCGCGGCGCGCGCGCAGCGCGTGGCCGAAATGCTGGAACTGGTCGGCCTGGCGCAATCGGCCGACAGCTATCCGCACGAGATCTCCGGCGGCCAGCAGCAGCGCGTGGCGCTGGCGCGGGCCATGGCGCCCTCGCCCGACCTGCTCCTGCTCGACGAGCCGTTTTCCAATCTCGACGTGGATACGCGCGAACGCCTGGCCTTCGAGGTGCGCGAGATCCTCAAGCGCACCGGCCACACCGCCATCCTGGTCACGCACAACCAGGCCGAGGCCTTCGCCATCGCCGACCGCATCGGCGTCATGGCGCGCGGCCATATCGAGCAGTGGGACACCCCGTACAACCTGCACCAGCACCCGGCCAGTCCGTTCGTGCGCGATTTCATCCGCCGCGAAGCCCTGGTGGAACAGCGCCTGCAGGCGTTCGACCGCGGACGCTAGCAGGGACGCGGCGGACCGCTCAGGAGCGCGGCGGCGGCAAGGGGATGAACTCGGTTTCGTCGCCCGGCACGACCTGGCCGAAGCGGTTCCTGGTCCAGTCTTCCTTGGCCTGTTCGATGCGGTCCTTGCTGCTGGAGACGAAGTTCCACCAGATGAAGCGCGGGCCGTCCAGGGGCTCGCCGCCCACCAGCGCCATGCGCGCCGCCGTCTGCGCGCGGATCGTCACCGCCACGCCCGGCGCGAACACGATCAGGAGGCCGGGTTCGTACGCCTGCCCCTCGATGTCCACCGTCCCCTCGACCAGGTAGGCGGCGCGCTCTTCGTGCTCGGGCGGCACCACCACCGTGGCCCCGGCCTGCAGCTGCACGTCGCCGTAGAACAGCGGCGACAGCGTGCGCACGCCGGAGGTCTGGCCAAACAGCGAGCCGGCGATCACCTGGGCGCGCACGCCCTCGCCTTCGACCACCGGTTGCGCCTGCGTGCCATAGTGCACGAAACCCGGGTCGGTTTCCTCGTGCTCCTTGGGCAGGCCCACCCACATCTGCAGGCCATACATGCGCAGCGGAGCCAGCCGGCTTTCCGGCGCGGTGCGCTCAGAATGCACGATGCCGCGGCCGGCCGTCATCCAGTTGACCTCGCCGGGCAGGATGGTCTGGACATTGCCGGCCCCGTCCCGGTGCACCAGCGAGCCCTCGTAGAGATAGGTCACCGTGGCCAGCCCGATATGCGGGTGGGGCCGCACGTCCATGCCCACGCCGGCGGGAAACTGCACCGGGCCCATCTCGTCGAGGAACACGAACGGCCCCACCGAGCGCTGCTGCGCCGACGGCAAGGCGCGGCGCACTTCGAATCCGCCCAGGTCGCTGGTGCGCGGCACCACGATGGTCTGTACCGCCGACTGCGGCGCATTGTTCAAAATCGACATGGCTCTCCTCCTGTACCGGCTGGCCGCGCGGCCGCGCCGTGGAAAAATGGGCGCCGGCTGGCGGCGCCCGTCTCACTTTACGGCAAATCGAATACCAGGACTTCGGCGCCTTCGCCGTCGCCCAGCCGCACCGCGGCCTCGTCCTGCAGCGCCAGGCCATCGCCCGCGCCCAGCCTCTGGCCATTGACGACCAGGCTGCCGCGCGCCACGTGCACCCACGAGCGGCGTCCGGCCGCCAACGGCAGCTCGGCGCTTTCCGTGCCGTCGAACAGGCCCGCGTACAGGCGCGCATCCTGGTGGATGCGCAGCGATCCGTCGGCGCCGTCGGGGGAAACCAGCTGGCGCAGCCGGCCGCGCTTGTCAGCCTCGGGAAAACGCTTCTCTTCGTACTCGGGCGCAATACCCGCCACATCGGGCTCGATCCAGATCTGCAGCATATGGGTCGCGGCATCCGGCTGCGGGTTGAACTCCGAATGCATCACGCCGCGGCCGGCGCTCATGCGCTGCACATCGCCGGGGCGGATGGTCGAGCCGCTGCCCATGCTGTCCTTGTGCGCGATCGCGCCGTCCAGCACATAGGTGATGATTTCCATGTCCCGGTGGCCGTGCGTGCCGAAGCCCCGGCCGGCGGCGATGCGGTCATCGTTGATCACACGCAGCGGCCCGAAGCCCATATGGGCCGGATCATAGTAATTGGCGAAGGAAAACGTATGGTGCGTATCGAGCCAGCCGTGGTTGGCATGGCCGCGTTCGGCGCTGCGACGCAGGGTAAGCATGGCGAACTCCTTATTTCAATAATATGAATGTTCCGTACATCGGCCGGATGCCGAGTGCAGGCATTCACAACATGGGCCCATTGTGCCCCTCCCCCGGCGCCTTGATGAGGGATGGATTTGATGACATCATTCAATTAATTTGAATGAGTGGAGGCCGCCATGCCCCGTCCACGCGCCGCCCCGCCCCCCGGCCAGCCCATCACGCCCGACCTGCTCGTCATGGTCGACGCCATCGCCCGCCATGGCAGCTTCGCCAAGGCGGCGCGCGAACTGGGCAAGGTGCCTTCGGCCGTCACTTACGCCATCCGCAAGCTGGAAGACGGACTGGACATGCTGCTGTTCGACCGCAGCGGCCATCGGGCCGCCCTCACGCCCGCCGGCCAGGCCCTGCTGGCCGAAGGCCGCCACGTGCTGCAATCGCTCGACGCGCTGGCCAGCCGCGTCAAGCGCGTCGCTACCGGCTGGGAAGGCGAATTGCGCATCGCCGTCAGCGCCGTGCTGCCCTGGACGCCGCTGTACGATCTGATCGAGGATTTTCGCGCCCTGGCCGGCGCCACCACCTTGCGCTTTTCCGCCGAAGTGCTCAGCGGCAACTGGGATGCGCTGGCCTCCGGCCGCGCCGACCTGCTGATCGGCGCCGACGCGGCGGGCGCGCCGTCGGGCGCCTACCGCACCCAGGCCATGGGGCAGACCCAGTTCGCCTTCTGCGTGGCGCCGCATCATCCGCTGGCCGCGTTGGGGCGCCCCCTGAGCGCGCGCGACATCGCGGCCTATTGCGCCATCGTGGTGGCCGACACGTCGCGCGACCTGCCGCCCCGCACGCGCGGCCTGCTGCGCGAACAGCCCGTGATCGTCATGCCCACCATGCAGGCGAAGATCGACGCCCAGGTGCGCGGCATCGGCGTGGGGCACCTGCCCCTGACCCTGGCCGCGCCCTACCTCGCCCAGGGCCTGCTGGCGACCTGCCCCACCGACGACGTCGTGCCGCTCACCGAGCAGGTGGTCTACGCCTGGCGCGATCCCAACCCCGGGCGGGCCTTGCAGTGGTGGCTGGAGCGGCTGCGCTCGCCCCGGCTGTGCGAAAGCCTGCTGGGCGTGTCGTGAAGGTTGGCGCTATTCGTCGTCGATACCCAGCTCGCGCAGCTTGCGCGTGATGGTATTGCGGCCGATGCCCAGCCGCGATGCAGCCTCCACCCGCCGCCCCCGGCTCGCATCCAGGGCGCTTTGCAGCAGGATCTTCTCGAACTGGCGCGTCAGCGTCGCCATGACCGCCGGCTCGCCGCGCTCGAGGCGGAACTGCGCATCGCGCAGCAAGGCTGCGTGCCAGTTGCGCGGCGCGGCATCCGGCGCCTCGGCCGGGGCCGGCGCCGTCCCGGCCGCGGCAGCCGCGGCAGCCGGTTCGGCCTGCCGGGCCGCCGCCTGCTGGTGTTCGACCGCCCGGATTTCGGGCGGCAGGTCGTTGCGATCGATCGTCTGCCCCGGAGCCATGACCGTCAGCCAATGGCAGAAGTTCTCCAGCTGGCGCACATTGCCGGGAAAATCGAAACGCGCCAGCACGGCCAGCGCGTCGGGCGTCAAGCGCTTGACCGGCACGCCCAGCGCCCGGGCGCTGGTGGCCAGGAAGTGCTGGGCCAGCGCCGGAATATCCTCGACCCGTTCGCGCAGCGGCGGCAGGCGCAGGCGGATCACATTGAGACGATGGAACAGGTCCTCCCGGAACAGGCCCTGCTCGACGCGCTGTTCGAGCGGCTGGTGGGTGGCCGCGACGATGCGCACATCCACGCGCACCGGTTGCGCCCCGCCCACGCGGTAGAAACTGCCCTCGGCCAGCACGCGCAGCAGGCGGGTCTGCAACTCGATCGGCATATCGCCGATCTCGTCGAGGAACAGCGTGCCGCCATGCGCCTCCTCGAAGCGTCCGCGCCGCAGCGTATTGGCTCCGGTGAAGGCGCCACGCTCGTGCCCAAACAACTCGGCCTCCAGCAGGTCGCGCGGAATCGCCGCGGCGTTCAGCGCAACGAACGGCCCGCCGGCGCGCGCGCCGTGCCCATGCAGGGCCCGCGCCACCAGCTCCTTGCCGGTGCCGGACTCGCCGGTGATCAGCACCGTCACCTTGGACTGGGCCAGCCGGCCTATGGCGCGAAACACTTCCTGCATCGCGGTGGACGAGGACTGCGTCATCACCCAGCGCTCGCCGTTCTGCGCCGGCTCGCCCGCCGCGCCCGCGTCGGCCGCCGGCTCGCCCTCCTGCATGGCGCGCTGGATCAGCGCCACCGCCTCGTTGACGTCGAATGGCTTGGCCAGGTAATCGAACGCGCCGCCCTGGAACGCCGACACCGTGCTGTCCAGGTCGGCGAAGGCGGTCATGACGATCACCGGCAGCCCGGGATTGCGCTCCTTGATCTGGCGCAGCAGTTCAAGCCCATCGCCGCCCGGCATGCGGATGTCCGACACCAGCACCGACGGCACGTCGGCCGCCAGCGCCTGCAGGACATCGGCGGCCCGGGAGAAGCTGCGGGTGGCGATGCCGGCCCGCGCCAGGGCCTTCTCGAGCACCCAGCGGATAGCCTGGTCGTCGTCGACAATCCAAACGGGTTTCATCAAAGTGGGGGCTCCATCGGTAATACCAACCGGAATTCGGTGTGCCGCGCACGGGACTCGAATTCGATGATGCCTCCGTGCTGCTGCACGAAATCCTGGGCCAGGCTCAGGCCCAGCCCGGTGCCGCCGGCGCGCGCGGTCACCAGCGGATGGAAAATGCGCTCGCGGATGTGCTCGGGCACGCCCGGCCCGTTGTCCAGCACCGACACGACCAGCGCCAGCCGGTGCTGCCGGTACGCCAGCATGACCTGGCGCGCCACCCGCGTGCGCAGCACGACGCGCGGCGCGGGCACGTCGGCGCCCGGCTTCTGCTGCACCAGCTCCTGCGCCGCGTTGCGCGCCACATTCAGCACCGCCTGCATCAGCCTGGCCGCGTCGCCGCGCAGCTCGGGCACCGACGCGTCATAGTCGCGCACCAGTTCGACCGCGTCGCGGAACTCGGCCTGGATCAGCGCGCAGACGCGCTCGCAGATTTCATGGATGTTCACCGGCCGCGCGGCCAGCGGCACGCGCTGCGGACCGCTCAGCCTGTCGACCAGCGCCTGCAGCCGGTCGGCCTCGGTGATGATGACCTGGGTATATTCGGCCAGGGCCGCGCTGGGCAGCTCGGCTTCCAGCAGCTGGGCCGCGCCGCGCAGGCCGCCCAGGGGGTTCTTGACCTCGTGCGCGAGATTGCGCAGCAATTCGCGATGCGATTCGATTTCGTCGACCAGCCGCTGGTTGCGATCGGCCAGCACGCGCTGCTCGATCTCGCGCGTCTCGATCAATACCGGCCAGGCCTGGCCGGACAGCGACACCGTCGTGACGGTGACCTCCACCGACTCGACCACCCGCCGCAGCGAGGCCAGCTGGCGCACGTCGGCAAACTTGCCGGCGGCCGCGCTGTCGATGGCCGATTGCAGGTCTTCGGGATTGTCGAACAGCGTCGCGGCCGACAGGCCTCGCAACTGCTTGCGGGAACGGCCGAACAGGTCCTCGGCGGCGGCATTGGCGTATTCGATATGCCCGCGCTCGTTCAGCAGGAAGACCGATGTGGCCAGCAGATCAAAAGCATCGACATTCGTCATAGGAGGCAACCGGGACGGCGCGGCGGGCGGGCCGCGAGGCCCGCCGCCGCACAGCCTCCCGGATTACAGGCTGTAGTACATGTCGAATTCGACCGGATGCGTGGTCATGCGCAGACGCGTGACTTCGCCCATCTTCAGTTCGATGTAGGCGTCGAGCATGTCGTTGCTGAACACGCCGCCACGGGTCAGGAACTCGCGATCCTTGTCCAGCGCGGCCAGGGCCTCTTCCAGCGACGCGCAGACGGTCGGGATCTTGGCGTCTTCTTCCGGCGGCAGGTCGTACAGGTTCTTGTCGGCCGGGTCGCCCGGGTGGATCTTGTTCTGCACGCCGTCCAGGCCGGCCATCATCAGGGCCGAGAACGCCAGGTACGGGTTGGCCAGCGGATCCGGGAAGCGCGTCTCGATGCGGCGCGCCTTGGGGTTGCCGACGTACGGGATGCGGATCGAGGCCGAGCGGTTGCGGGCCGAATAGGCCAGCTTCACCGGCGCCTCGAAGTGCGGCACCAGGCGCTTGTACGAGTTGGTGCCCGGATTGGTGATGGCATTGAGCGCGCGGGCGTGCTTGATGATGCCGCCGATGTAGTACAGCGCGAACTCCGACAGGCCGGCGTAGCCGTTGCCCGCGAACAGGTTCTGGCCGTCCTTCCAGATCGATTGGTGCACGTGCATGCCCGAGCCGTTGTCGCCGACGATGGGCTTGGGCATGAACGTCGCGGTCTTGCCGTATACGTGCGCCACGTTGTGGATCACGTACTTCATGACCTGGTTCCAGTCCGCGCGTTGCACCAGCGTGCTGAACTTGGTGCCGATTTCCAGCTGGCCGGGCGCGGCCACTTCATGGTGGTGCACTTCGACCGGCACGCCCATCTGCTCGAGCAGCAGGCACATTTCGGAACGCATGTCCTGGAACGAATCGACCGGCGGCACGGGGAAGTAGCCGCCCTTGGGGCCCGGACGATGGCCCATGTTGCCGCCTTCGAATTCCAGGCCGCTGGACCACGGCGCCTCTTCCGACTTGATCTTGACGAAGGTGCCCGACATGTCGGTGTTCCAGGTCACGCCGTCGAACACGAAGAACTCGGGTTCCGGACCGAAGTAGGCGGTATCGCCCAGGCCGGAGGACTTCAGGTAGGCTTCGGCGCGCTTGGCCAGCGAACGCGGGTCGCGGTCATAGCCCTTCAGGTCCGACGGCTCGACCACGTCGCAGCTCAGGATCAAGGTCGGCTCTTCGCGGAACGGGTCCAGGTTGGCCGTGTCCAGGTCGGGAATCAACAGCATGTCGGAGGCTTCGATGCCCTTCCAGCCCGGGATCGACGACCCGTCGAACGCCTGCCCGCTCTCCAGCTTGTCCTCGTCGACAGCCGAGGTGGGAACGGAAACGTGGTGCTCGCGCCCGAGCGTATCGGTGAAGCGGAAATCCACGAACTTGACTTCGTTGTCGGCGATCTGCTTGAGAACGTCTTTGGGGCTTGCCATGTCATCTCCATAAGATAAAAGCGTCGAGGGCCTTGGTTGCCCGACTGGCAATAAACAGGCAAGCAAAATGCGTGCCAGGTCCCGCACTCCTGGAAGGAGGCGGCCGCGGAATGCGAAAACAGGAATTCAGCACCATTATGGTGCAAAACACGGGGCGCTGGTTGCCCTATTTTGGTGCGCAGCGATTACAGGAACATTTCCTGCAGATCGTTCAGGAAGCGCCAGCCCAGTGCGGTGGCGCGCAGGCGGGTCGGATCGGCGTCGAGCAGGCCGCGCCGGGTCGCTGCTTCCAATTGGTGCGCGATGGCCGCCAGCGACAGGCCAGTGCGCTCGCCAAACGAGGGCGCGGCCACGCCTTCTTTCAGGCGCAGCGCATTGAGCATGAACTCGAACGGCAGTTCGCCCGCCCCGACGACCCGGCTTTCGGCCACATGGCTGCCATCGCGCGCCATGGCGCGCTGCATCCAGGAATCCGGATTGCGCAGGCGCGCCTGGCGTTCGATGCGGTCGTGAAACGACAGCTTGCCATGGGCGCCGGGCCCCAGGCCCAGGTAGTCGCCGAACTCCCAGTAATTGAGATTGTGCCGGCAACGCGCGCCCCGGCGGGCATAGGCCGAGACCTCATAACGCGCCAGCCCGGCCTGGGCCAGGGTCTCCTCGACCATGTCCTGCATGGCGGCGCTGGCATCGTCGTCCGGCAATTCCGGCGGGTATTTGGCGAAAACCGTATTGGGTTCCAGCGTCAGGTGATACAGCGACAGGTGTTCCGTGCCGAAGGCCAGCGCCTGGCGCAGGTCCGCGCGGCACTGCTCGAGCTCCTGGCCCGGCAAGGCGAACATCAGGTCCAGGTTGACGCGCTCGACCGTCTGCTGCGCCATGGCGATGGCCGCGCGCGCCTGGGCCGCGTCATGGATGCGGCCCAGCCTGGACAGCTGGGCATCGTCAAAGCTCTGGATGCCCAGCGACAGCCGCGTCACGCCGCTGGCCGCGTAATCGCGGAAGCGTCCGGCCTCGGCAGTGCCCGGGTTGGCCTCCATGGTAATTTCGGCGTCCGGCAGCAGGTTCAGGCAGGCGCGCAGCATGGCCAGCAGCTCGTCCAGCCCCGCCGCCGACAGCAGGCTGGGCGTGCCGCCGCCGATGAAGACGGAAATGACCTGGCGCCCCCATACCTCGGGCACGGCCTGCTCCAGGTCGGCGAGCAGCGCGTCCAGGTAGGCGCGTTCGGGAATCTCGCCCGGCGCGGCATGCGAATTGAAGTCGCAATAGGGACACTTGCGCACGCACCAGGGCACGTGCACATAGACCGACAGCGGCGGCAGGCTGGTCAGCGTGGCGCCGGCCGGCGCGAGGACGCGCGCGCCGGCGGCCGGCCCGCCCAGGTTGCGGATGGGAATCGTGATGGCCATGCGCGTAGTCGCCTCGACCGGCTAGGTGTGAACTGTCAATAGGTTGTATTCGTCCAGGTTGAGTCTGGAGATGGGTACAGCGCGCCCGATGCCTTGGTGGGGTCGATGCCAGTTGTAGTGGTGTAGCCAGGATTTCATGGCATCGGCTCGGTGTTGGGAGTTCTGGTAGGTGTGAGCGTAAGCCCACTCACGCAAGGCCGACTGGATGAAGCGTTCGGCCTTGCCATTGGTCTGTGGGCGGTAAGGTCGGGTAAAGCGGTGCTTGATGCCCAGCTCATGGCACAGCGCGGCGAAGGCGCGGCTGCGAAAGGCCGAGCCATTGTCGGTGAGCAAGCGCTGGATGGTCACGCCCAGGCGCTGGTAGTAGGCCACTGCGTCCTTGAGGAACTGGACGGCGCTGGGGAAGCGCTCGTCGGGGTGGATGTCGGTGAAGGCCACGCGGGCGTGGTCATCGATGGCCACGAAGACGAAGTCCCAGCCGGCCCCCTCAACGGTATCGCGTCGGTTGCCCGTGACCCGGTGGCCAGGGCGCTGGATACGTCCCAGCTTCTTGATGTCGATGTGCAGCAGATCGCCGGGGGCCTGATGCTCGTAGCGCACCACCGGCTCGGCCGGCTCCAGGTCGGCCAGGTGCGACAGACCGGCGCGGGCCAGGACGCGGCTGACGGTGCTGGCTGACACGCCCAGCGCCTGGGCGATGCGCGCTTGGGTCAGCCGCTTGCGGCGCAGCTCCACGATAGCCAGCGCCTTGGCCGGCGCAATCGCTCGGGGCGAGACCGTCGGGCGCGAGGACGCATCGGCCAAGCCCGCCTGGCCCTGAGCCAGGAAGCGGCCCAGCCATTTGCGCACAGTCGGCGCGGTGACCCCATAGGCGCGGGCCGCTTCAGGCACACAAACTTGATGGGCGATCAATTGCTGGACCATTTCGAGTCGACGTAGGAAGGTCAATCGGGCATGCTTATGGGTGTTCATCCGGCCGGGCTCCTTGAGTGAACTGGGGAGTTGGCGATTTCCAGTTTCTCAAATCCGGTTCGGATGAACCATGCATACAACCTATTGAATCTTCACAGCTAGGGCCGGTCCACCGGCCCGGTTGCGCGCAGCTTGTCCAGCAGCTGCGCCAGGGCCTGCGCCCGGTGGCTGATGCGGTTCTTGTGCTCCGGCGCCAGTTGGGCGGCGGTGCAACCCTGCTGCGGCAGATAGAAATGCGGGTCGTAGCCGAAGCCATGCTCGCCGGCCGGCGCATCGACGATCTCACCGTGCCAGAGCCCTTCGCCAATGAGCGGACAGGGATCGTTCTCGGTGCGCACCAGCGCCAGCAGCGCCACATACCAGGCGCGCCGGTCGCCGGCCGCGGCCAGCTCGCGCACCAGCAAGGCGTTGTTGGCCGCGTCGCTGCGGGCGCCGCCGGGCTGCTGGGCGTAGCGGGCCGAATGCACGCCCGGCGCCCCGCCCAGCGCCACCACGCACAGGCCCGAATCGTCGGCCAGGGCCGGCAGGCCGGTATGCCGGCTGGCGTGGCGGGCCTTGGCCAGCGCGTTCTCGACAAAGGTGGCGTGAGGCTCCTCGGCCTCCGAGACGCCCAATTCGCTTTGCGGCACCAGTTCTATCCCAAGCGGGGCGAACAGGGCCGAGAATTCGCGCAATTTGCCGGCATTGTTGGATGCAAGCACCACGCGACGCAAGTTTGGATTGAGTATTTCTGCGGACATGGGCAACATTGTAGAACGGGATGCGGCCGCCTCGGCGCGACTGGCGAACCTACGCAACATCGCGGCAATAATGACTCGTCATGATATTGACCCCGGCCTGCCTGGCCCTTTGCGCATACGCCCAGCATGATCTCGTCTTCCGCAGCAGACCTCCATGCCGACGCCGGCCTGGCCGCCATTCTCCAGGGCGGCCTGCTCAATCCCTGCTACCAGCCGGTGGCCGACCTGGCGCAGGATCGTATTTTCGGCCATGAAAGCCTGATCCGAGGGCCGCACCAAAGCGTGCTGCACATGCCCGACGCCCTGTTCGCCGCGGCGCGCCGCGACGGCCTGCACGCCGAACTCGAACTGGCCAGCCTGCAGGCCGGCGCGCGCCGCTTCATCGAGCTGGATTCGCCCGGCAACCTGTTCCTGAATCTCTCCGGCGCCGTCCTGGTGGCGTGCTGGCGCCACTACGGCAGCGGGCTGCCGGTCATGCTGCTGGCCGACAGCGGCCTGGCGGCCGACCGCGTGGTCATCGAGATCACCGAATACGATCCGGTGGGCGGCGACCTGCCGGCCCTGAACCAGGCCCTGGCCTGCCTGCGCGCCAGCGGCATGCGGGTGGCGCTGGATGACTACGGCGTCGGCAACGCCAGCCTGCAGCTATGGGCCGAACTGGCCCCCGACCTGGTCAAGATCGACCGCTACTTCTTCAATGGCATCAGCCGCGACGAGCGCCGCCTGCAACTGGTGCGCTCCATGGTGTCGACGGCGCGCCAGCTCAACTCCACCCTGGTGGCGGAGGGCATCGAGAATGCCGACGACCTGCGCACGGTCTACGAGCTGGGCACACGCTACGCGCAAGGCTGGTTCCTGGGCCGTCCCGAGAACGAGCCGCGCACCGACCTGCCCACGGCGGCGCGCGCCTCGCTGCAGCCAGCCTGTGCGACGCAACCCACGCGCATCCCGGGCCACACGGCGCTGGCGCTGCGGGTCGAGGCGCCGCCGGTCATGCTGGCGCGCCACACCAACGACGACGTGCAGCGGCTGTTCCAGGAGCATCGCCACCTGCATGCCGTGGCGGTGCTGGACACCGACAGCCGGCCGGTAGGCATCATCAACCGGCGCGACTTCTCCGAGCACTACGCCCAGCGCTATACCCGCGACCTGTTCGGGCGCAATCCATGCTCGACGTTCATGAACCCCGACCCTGTGCTGGTGGACGTGCATACGTCGATCGACCAGCTCAGCCACGTGCTGCTGTCCGACGACCAGCGCTATCTGGCCGATGGCTTCGTCATCACGCGCGGCGGCCGCTACGACAGCCTGGGCACCGGCGAAGCGCTGGTGCGCTCGGTCACCGAAATGCGCCTCGAAGCCGCGCGCTACGCCAACCCGCTGACCTCGCTGCCGGGCAACATCCCCATCAGCCAGCACATCGCCCACCTGCTTGACCATGCGCTCGACTTCGTCGTCTGCTACGCCGACCTGGACAATTTCAAGCCGTTCAACGATGTCTACGGCTACTGGCGCGGCGACGACATGATCCGCCTGTGCGCCGACAGCATCAAGCGCCACTGCGACGCGCGCCGCGACTTCGTCGGCCACGTCGGCGGCGATGACTTCGTCGTCATGCTGCGCAGCACCGACTGGCGCCTGCGGATCGAGCGTATCATCGCCGAGTTCAACCTGCGCGCCCTCGACCTGTACGACGACCAGGGCCGCCACGACGGCGGCATCCGCGCCGAAGACCGCTACGGCGTGCTGCGCTTTTTCCCCTGCGTCACCCTGGGCATCGGCGCGCTGGAGGTCAGCCCGGTCGAACTAGGCAGCCACGTTCGCCCGGAGAACCTCGCCTCGGCCGCCGCCCGCGTCAAGCAGCAGGTCAAGCACGGCAACCTGGCGCTGCTGGTCCAGCGCTACCAACTGCCCGCCCGCGCCGCCTGAACGCGGCGCCGCGCCGGCCAACCGGAACACCGCCACCGCCTGGCGCAAGGCCTGCGCCTGCGCTTCCAGCGAGGCCGCCGCCGCCGCGGTCTGCTCGGCCATGGCGGCATTCTCCTGCGTGGCGCGCTCGGCGTCCGCCACGGCCAGGTTGACCGAGGCAATGCCCGCGGCCTGCGTGGCGCTGGCCTCCGAAATACCGGCCACCAGTTGCGTCACACGGTCGATCGATTGCACGATCTCGCCCATGGTGGCGCCCGCCAGGTTGACCTGCTGCACCCCGCTGGCCACGCGCGCCGACGAATCGTCGATCAAGCCCTTGATCTCGCGCGCCGCCTGGGCGCTGCGCTGGGCCAGCGACCGGACTTCCCCGGCCACGACGGCGAAACCCCTGCCCTGCGGCCCGGCCCGCGCCGCCTCCACCGCCGCGTTCAAGGCCAGCACATTGGTCTGGAACGCCAGGCTGTCGACCAGCCCCACGATCTCGGCGATACGCTGCGCGCCGCTTGCGATGTCGCGCATGCTGGCGACCACCTGCGCGACCGCCGTTCCGCCCTGGCGCGCCAGCTCGGTGGCGCCGGCCGCCTGCCGGCTGGCCTGGTCGGCGTGCTCGGCGGTGGCGCGTACCGTGCCGGCCAGCTCCGCCATGCTGGCGGCGGCCTCCTGCAGCGCGCCCGCCTGGCGCGCCGTGCGGCCGGACATCTCCACGCCGCCGGCGGCGATCTCGCCCGAACCGGTGTGGATCTCCTCCACGCCATGGCGTACCGATTCGACCGCGCGGGTCAGCCCGCCCTGCATGCGTCGCATCGCCGAATACAGCACGCCGATCTCGTTGTCGCCGCGCGCCGCGATCGCGGCGGTCAGGTCGCCATCGGCGATGCGGTCGAAATGGCGGCCGGCCTCGGTCAAGGGCCGCAGCATCGCGCGGCGAAAGCCCAGCCGGATCACGACGGCCAGGACGGCCACCAGCGCCAGCAAGGCCGCCGCGCCCAGCACCATGCGTTCGAGCACGCGCGCGGCATCGGCCACGGCGGCGCGCCCCTGCTCCCTCGCATAGCCCTGGAAGGCATCGACCGCCTCGATGTAGCGCTCGGCCGCCTGCGGCAGCGCGCGTTCGGCCAGCCGGTTGGCCTCGATGCCGTTCCAGCCCTTGAGCGCGGCATGCAGCGGCGCCAGCGCCTGGACCGCCAGCGCGTCGTAGCCGGCCAGCACCTCGTCATACAAGGACGCGCCCTGCGCGGCCATCTCGGGGTTGGCGCGCAGGCGCTCCTGGCTGGCGCGGACCTGCTCCAGCAGCGTGGCCGCCTGCGCCAGGGCCGCGTCGCGCTGCTCCTCCAGCCCGCCTTCCATATACGTCTTGGCGTCGGCCAGCACGGCGCGGGCCTGGAACAGCCAGCTGGTCGTATCGCCCAGGTCGCTGGCGCGTTCGATATTGCCGCGGCCCAGGGCTTCGATGGCAGCCTGGTTGTCGCGCAGCACCGCCACGCCCGCGCCGGCCGCCGCGGCGAACAACAGCACGAAAAATGCCAGCGTGGCCGACAGCGCGGCCGCAAGTTTGAGTTTCTTTCGCATCGGGATCCGCAAGTGAGGCTGAGCCGCGCATGGCGGCGTCGCCGCCATTATGGGCAGGCAGTCTTGCAGATTGTTGACACGCTCAGCCGGCCGCGTCCCCGTCGGCCACCAAGGTTTCCACCAGCTCGCGCGCGAAAACCGGCAGGCTGTCCAGGTTCTTCACGCAGATCTGCAGCTCGCGCACGGCCCACTCGTCGGTCAGCCCGACCAGCGCGATATCGAGGTTGCGCGCGTAGCGCAGCGCGGCCGACTCCGGGATCACGCCGATGCCCACGCCGCTTTCGATCATGCGGCAGACCGCTTCGAAATTGCCCACCTCGACGCGGAACTTGAAGGTGCGCCCCAGGCTGGCGGCCGCCTGCACCAGGAACGGATGGATGGCGCTCCACTCGGACAAGCCGACATAATCGTCGGCCAGCGTATCGGCGAACGCCACCGACTCCTCGGCCGCCAGCCGGTGGCCGGCCGGCGTCACGACCACCAGCCTGTCCTTGCGGTACGGGATGAACTGCAGTTTCTGGTCCGGAGCGCAGCCGGCGACCACGCCGATATCGGCCGAGCCATCGGCCACCGCCCGCACCACCAGGTAGCTCAGCCGTTCGCGCAGCTCGACGTTGACGTCCGGGTGCGCCGCCAGGTAGCGCGCCAGCACGGCGGGCATGAACTCGGTCATCGCCGTCGTGTTGGCCAGCACGCGCACATGTCCTTTGACGCCGCGCGCGAACTCCTGCATGTCGCCGCGCATCTGCTCGACCTGCTGCATGACCGTGCGGGCATGGCGCAGCATGGCCTCGCCCGAGGGCGTCAGGGTCACGCCCTGGCTGGTGCGGTACAGCAACTGGGTGCCGAAATGCTCTTCGAGGTTCTTGACCCGCGTGCTGGCCGCCGGCAGCGACAGGTGCGACTTCTCGGCGCCGCGCGTCAGGCTGTGCCAATCGCCGATATGCACCAGCAGCTGCAGGTCGGTCAAATCGAAATGCGCGGCCATGCGCCCCCCTCCTTCGGTAATCCATAACCCGGTGTTCGGCAATCGTAAATTGGCAGGGCGCCGGGCTTGGGGCACAGTGCTCGATTACGTTTCCGCAAACCCCATCATAAAAGAAGACGCAGCCCCTGGTCCTGCCCTACGTCGCCGGGCACGTGCTGGGCATGCGTCGCTCCTTCCGACCATGACCATGATCCCTTCCCCATCCGATCACCCCAGCGCCCGGCTGGCCGAATTCACCGCTGGCCTGCGCTACGAGGACATCCCGCCTGCCGTGCTCCGGCGCGCCGAAGACCTGTTCCTCGACAGCCTGGCTTCGATCCTGGCCGGCGCCGGCGCGCCACCAGTGCAGGCCATCGCGCGCTATGCCGCCGCCATGGGCCCGGCCGACGGTCCCTCCCAGAACCTGGTCACGCGCACCGGCACCACGCCGCTGTTCGCCGCCATGGTCAACGCCGCCGCCTGCCACGTGGTCGAACAGGACGACGTGCACAACGGCGCGGTGTTCCACCCCGCGGCGGTGGTATTCCCGCCGGCGCTGGCGGTCGCGCAAGCGCTTGGCCGCAGCGGCCGCGACCTGCTGACCGCGGCGGTGGCCGGCTATGAGGCCGGCATCCGCATCGGCGAATTCCTCGGCCGTTCGCACTACAGGATCTTCCATACCACCGCCACGGTCGGCCCCCTGGCCGCCGCCGTCACGGTCGGCCATCTGCTGCGGCTCGACGCCGCGCAGATGCTGCATGCCCTGGGCTCGGCGGGCACGCAATCGGCCGGCCTGTGGGAGTTCCTGCGCGATGCCGCGGACTCCAAGCAACTGCACACCGCGCACGCCGCCGCCGCGGGCATCACGGCGGCCTACCTGGCGCAGGACGGCTTCACCGGCGCGCAGCGCATCCTCGAGGGCGCGCAGGGCCTGGCCGCCGGCATGTCCAGCGACGCCGACCCCAGCCGGCTGCTCGACGGCCTGGGCCAGCGCTGGACCCTGGCCGAGACCTCGTTCAAATACCACGCCTCGTGCCGCCACACCCACCCGGCGGCCGACGCCTTGCAGCACGTGATGCGCGAACATGGCCTGCGCGCCGCCGACCTGGCGGCGGTCGAAACCCTGGTGCACCAGAGCGCCATCGACGTGCTGGGGCCGGTCACCGCCCCCGCCACCGTCCATCAATCGAAGTTCTCGATGGGCACCGTGCTGGCGCTGATCGCGCTGCGCGGCCACGCCGGCCTCACCGAATTCGACGCCGCCCCGGGCGACGCCGAGGTGGCGGCGCTGCGCGACAAGGTGCGCATGACGCTGGACGACGAGGTGGACCGCGCCTACCCCAGGCGCTGGATCGGCAAGGTCAACGTCACCACCACCGACGGCCGCCGCCTCCACGGCCGCGTCGACGAGCCCAAGGGCGACCTCGGCAACACCCTCTCGCGCCCCGAAATCGAAGACAAGGTCGCGCGGCTGGCGCGCTACGGCGGACACGCCACCGAAAGCGAAGTCCGCGCCCTGATCGACCGGGTATGGCGCATCGCCGAGCAGGAGCGCGTGGGCAAGCTGTTGAGCGAGTAAGGCAGTGGCCAGGACGGACGACGGGGTGCCTGTCCCGGCGGTCGAGTGCGCATGGCATGCCACGGTGTGCCTGTCCCAGCGGGGACAGGCACACCAGGTCAGCGGGGAGGACAGGCACCCCGGATTCAGCGCGTGCCAGTCCCCGTGCGGGGACAGGCACGCGGGTTTACTGCAGTGCCTCGCGCTGCGCCCGCACGAGCTGGGCGATGCCGCCTTCGGCCAGCCCCAGCATCGTGTCGAGTTCGCCGCGCGTGAAGGTGGCGCCCTCGCCGGTGCCCTGCACTTCGACGAATGCGCCGCTGCCGGTCATCACCACATTGACGTCGGCCGCGCAGGCCGAATCTTCCTGGTAATCCAGGTCCAGCACCGCGCGTCCATCCACCAGGCCGACCGACACGGCGGCGACCGCGTCGCGGATCGGGTTGTGCGCCAGGTCGCCGCGCTGCATCAGCAGCGCCACGGCGTCGGCGGCGGCCACCCAGGCGCCCGTGATGCTGGCGCAACGCGTACCGCCGTCGGCCTGCAGCACGTCGCAATCCAGGTGCAGGGTGCGTTCGCCCAGCAGGCGCAGGTCGAACACCGCGCGCAGGCTGCGGCCGATCAGGCGCTGGATTTCCTGGGTGCGGCCGCTTTGCTTGCCGCGCGCGGCCTCGCGGTCGCCGCGCGTATGCGTGGCGCGCGGCAGCATGCCGTACTCGGCGGTCACCCAGCCTTCGCCGCGTCCCTTCAGAAACGGCGGCACCTTCTCGAGCACGCTGGCCGTGCACAGCACATGCGTATTGCCCGCGCGCACCAGCACCGAGCCTTCGGCATAACGCGTGAAGCCGCGCTCCAGGCTGAACGGCCGCAAGGCGTCGACGGCGCGGCCGGACGGACGGGAAAGAGTATCGGCGGCGGAAGTGCTCACGGTTATCGGCTCCTGGAAATCTGACAATAGCGGGATTGTACGTGCCGGCGGCGCGCGCGCATCGGTTATCCTGCAAGCATCCTGCCGCCGGCCTGCGCGCGGCGGGCCTTTCATCGAATCACCTGGAATCCTCCCCATGATCCGCAGCATGACTGCCTTCGGCAACGCCCGCGCCGACCTCGAGCAGGGCTCGCTCGCGCTCGAGCTGCGCAGCGTCAACAGCCGTTATCTCGACCTGTATTTCCGCCTGCCCGACGAGCTGCGCCACGTCGAGACGCCGCTGCGCGAATTGCTGACCGCCAAGCTGGCGCGCGGCAAGGTCGAAGTGCGCGTGTCGTATACCCGCGCCGCCTCCACCGAACTCTCCACGCTGGACCCGCAATGGCTGCGCTCGCTGGCCGCGCAACTGGACAACGCGCGCGCCGTCCTGCCCGAAGTCGCCGCGCCGCGCCTGGTCGAACTGTTCAACTGGCCCGGCCAGCGCGGCAACGACGCGCTCGATCCGCAGGCCTGGGGCGCGGCCTGCATGCAGGCCGCCCAGCAAGCGCTGGCGCAGATGCAGGAAGGCCGCGCCCGCGAAGGCGAGCGCCTGGCCGCGATGATGCGCGAATGCGCCGACGGCGTGGGCCGCATTGTCGACGGCGTCGAAACCCACCTGCCCCAGCTGCTGGCCGATCACCGCGAGAAGCTGGCGCTCAAGCTGCGCGAAGCGGTCGAATCGGCCTTCCCCGGCGGCTTCGCCCACATCACCGGACCGGAGCTGTCCGAGCGCCTGACTCAGGAAGCCACCCTTTTCGCGTTGCGCATCGACGTCGCCGAAGAACTCTCGCGCCTGCGCTCGCACCTCGAAGAATTGCGCCACCTGCTGGGCGACGGCCCCGCCAAATCCGACGCCAAGCGCGGCGGTAGCGCCGGCAAGCGCCTGGACTTCCTGTTCCAGGAAATGAACCGCGAGGCCAACACCCTGGGTTCCAAGGCCGGCAGCCTGGAAGTCACGCGCGCGGCGATGGATCTCAAGCTGCTGATCGAGCAGATGCGCGAACAGGCGCAGAACCTGGAGTGAGGCGACGGGAGGGCCCTGGCCTTCCCCCTGCCGCGTTGCCGCATCCGCCGTCACAGACTCCGAAGCGCCGCCTGATTGCCGCAAGAGACATTGCCCAATCGACCCAGAAATGGGTGACAAATTCGTCTCGGGCTCCTCAATCAGCCGGGTAGGTCTCAATACCAATGCAACCGACAGCATCGCCCCCGGCATAGACCGGTGCCCCTGAAATCCTTTTCAGTCGTTGTTGTTTCAACTAATCCATTGGATTAGAATGGAACATCTACGAAATCATGCACGGCATTGCCGAACTGCCCACCTACATTCGCTTGGCCGGCAAGCTCTTGGGCCCGCAAGAGCGCCAAGACCTGATCGGCTATCTGGCCGTACATCCTGAAGCCGGAGACATCATGGAAGGCACGGGCGGCGTGCGCGTCATCTACTACTAGCACGATGACCTCATGCCACTGTATCTGCTGGCGCTCTTTGCCAAGGGCGACAAAGCCAATCTGACCAAAGCCGAGCGTAATGAGCTGGCCGGCCTGGTCGATGTGTTGGTGAACATCTGGAAAGGACGAGCGAAATCTTGAGCACTGCATTCAACAACATTAGGCAGGGCCTGTCGGAAGCGATCGCTCACGCCAAGGGCAATGTTCATGGCATGCGCGTGCATCGCCCCCGCCAGGTCGATGTCAAGGCCGTGCGTGCCAAAGTGGGCATGACCCAGGAACAGTTCGCCGCCCAGTTCGGCTTCTCGCCCGCAACCCTGCGGCACTGGGAACGTGGCGACCGCACTCCCCGGGGGGCCGCGCTGGTTCTGCTCAACGTGATCGACCGGAATCCCCAGGCGGTGATCGAAGCGCTGGCCTGACTGTCACCGTTGGCGTGCGAGGAACCGCCGGCTTTATCGCAGCGCCCGCCGGCCGCGCCTACTGGAACGCCGTTTCCATGAAGGTGCGCAGCTTGCGCGACTGCAGCCGCTCGGGCGGCATTTCGCGCAGGCG
Source organism: Bordetella pertussis 18323 (assembly GCF_000306945.1). Classification (NCBI taxonomy): domain Bacteria; kingdom Pseudomonadati; phylum Pseudomonadota; class Betaproteobacteria; order Burkholderiales; family Alcaligenaceae; genus Bordetella; species Bordetella pertussis. Next base: position 2,008,534 of record NC_018518.1, read on the forward strand.
CTCCAGCGCCCGGATGCCGATCTCCAGGTGCTGGTTGGCCTGGCGCCGGTAGAAGGCGCTGGCCATGCCGGGCAATTTGAGCTCGCCGTGCAACGGCTTGTCGGACACGCACAGCAGCGTGCCGTACGGCACCCGGAAACGGAAGCCGTTGGCCGCGATGGTGGCCTATTCCATGTCCAGCGCGATGGCGCGCGATTGCGCGAACCGCTGCACCAGTTCGCCCTGGTCGCGCAGCTCCCAGTTGCGATTGTCGATGGTGGCCACCGTGCCGGTGCGCATGATGCGCTTGAGCTCCCAGCCGGACAGGCCCGCCACTTCCTCGACTGCCTGCTCCAGCGCCACCTGCACCTCGGCCAGCGGCGGCACCGGCACCCAGGTAGGCAGGTCGGCGTCCAGCACGTGGTCCTCGCGCACGTAGCCGTGCGCCAGCACGTAATCGCCCAGGCGCTGCGAATCGCGCAGGCCGGCGCAATGGCCCAGCATCAGCCAGGCATGCGGGCGCAGCACGGCGATGTGGTCGGTAATGGTCTTGGCGTTGGACGGCCCCACGCCGATATTGACCAGCGTGATGCCCGAATGATTGGGGCGCACCAGGTGGTACGCCGGCATCTGCGGCAGGCGCACCGCCGCCGCCTCCACCGGCGCCTGGTCGCCGCGCCGCGTGATGCGGTTGCCCGGCTCGATCAACGCGTCGTAGTCGCCGCCGCCGCTGGCCATCAGCCCGCGCGCCCACACGCAGAATTCGTCCACATAGAACTGGTAGTTCGTGAACAGCACGAAATTCTGGAAGTGCGTGGGCGCGGTGGCCGTGTAGTGCTGCAGGCGATGCAGCGAATAATCCACCCGCGTGGCCGTAAACGGCGCCAGCGGCCGGGGCTCGCCGGGCTGGCCGCGCCACGAGCCATTGACGATGGCGTCGTCGGTGACCGCCAGGTCGGGCACGTCGAACAGATCGCGCAGCGGCCGCCGCAGGTTCTCGATATGCTCGCCTTCCACGTAGGTGCCGTCCGGAAAGGCGAAATGCAGCGGAATCGGCATATCGGATTCGCCCACCTCCACCGGCACGCGGTGGTTCTGCAGCAGCAGGCCGATCTGCTCGATGAGATAGTCGCGGAACAGATGCGGCTGCGTGATGGTGGTCTGGTACTCGCCCGGCTCGGCCACGTGCCCGTACGACAGGCGCGAATCGATCGGATCGTAGGTCTGCACGCCGATGCGGATGGCCGGGTAGTAGGCGCGCACCCGTCCGGACAACTCACGCCCGCCCACCACCTCGTGGAACAGCTCGCGCACGAACCCGGTATTGCGGCGGTACAGCTCGATCAGGCGGTCGGTGGCGGCGACCGCGCTGTCGAAGGCCTCGAAGGGCACCGGGTCCGGGCAATGCAGTTGAGCGATCGAATAGTCGGAGGGCATGGGCGGGACGGATTCCGTAGTGACACGACAGCTTGTCTGTTGCGTCGATTATGCCCCACCGGCGTGTCGCCGGCCGGACACCGGCGCGGCTACATGCGCTTGCCTCGATGCTGCAAGCCTTTGCAAATGTAATGGAATATTATTCCATTACAATGCAGCGCAGGCGTTCCCTCGCGGACCGTCTTCGCCGCCGGCGCGCGCCTTGTCCAGCCATGCCGTCCACTGTCTTTCCCGAAGTGCCGTAATGACTCCCCCTACGCGAAAAGCCCGACTCCTGTCGCTGTCCCTGCCCGCCTTCCTGACCGCCCCGCTGCTCGCGCTGGGCCTGTCGCTCTCCCCCGATACCGCGCAAGCCGCGCTCTCGCCCAAGGCCCGCCCTTCGCTGCAGGGCCTGCGCCTGGCCGGCGAACCCACCGTTCCCACGCTGCGCGACCGCGTCGTCCAGGCCGGCCTGGACGCCATCGGCACACCCTACAGCTGGGGCGGCGACGACCCCGCCGATGGCTTCGATTGCAGCGGCCTGGTGCTGTTCGTGTACCGCCACACCGCCGGGCTGGAGTTGCCGCGCACCGCGCGCGCGCAGCGCGGCGCCGGGCGCACCGTGGCCCGCAAGAACCTGCGGCCGGGCGACCTGGTGTTCTTTGCCACCCGCGGCCGCGGCGTGACCTCGCATGTAGGCATCTATATCGGCCAGGACCAGTTCGTGCACGCCCCCACGCGCGGCTCCAAGGTCCGCGTCGACAGCATGGACAACCGCTACTGGAACAAGCGCTTCGTCGGCGCGCGCCGCTATCTCGACACGCCCGCCGCCGGCGGCACCCTGCTGGCCGCCAGCGAGAACTGAAACCTCAGCCGCGTCCCACGAACGGCATGTTGGTGGCCATGATGGTCATGAACTGCACGTTCGTGTCCAGCGGCAGGCGGGCCATTTCGGCCACGGCGTGCGCGACATGCGCCACGTCCATGCGCGGCTCCTGGCGGGTGCTGCCATCGGCCTGCAGGATACCGGCGGCCATGCGCTCGGTCATCTCGGTGGCGGCGTTGCCGATATCGATCTGCCCGCAGGCGATGCCGTAGGGCCGGCAATCCAGCGAAATCGACTTGGTCAGGCCCGTGACCGCATGCTTGGTCGCGGTGTAGGCGATCGAGAACGGCCGCGGCGCATGCGCGGAAATCGAACCGTTGTTGATGATGCGCCCGCCCTGCGGCTGCTGCGCCTTCATCAGGCGGATCGCCGCCTGCGCGCACAGGAACATGCCGGTCAGGTTGGTATCCACCACGTCGCGCCAGGTCTCGACCGGCAACTCCTCGATGGGCACGGCCGGCGCGCCGCGCCCGGCATTGTTGAACAGCACATCCAGCCGGCCATAGGCGCGCTGCGTCTCGTCGAACAGCTCGCGCACCGATTCCTCGCGGGCCACGTCGGTCGGCACCACCAGCGCGCGCACGCCATCCTCGCCGGCGGCGATGCGGGTCTGCTCCAGCGGCTCGCGGCGCCGGCCTGCCAGCACCACGCGATACCCCTGCGCCAGGAATTCCAGCGCCACGGCACGGCCGATACCCGTGCCCGCCCCCGTCACCAATGCGACCTTGACGCCCGAATTAGCGTTGGCTTGCATGCCCCTCTCCTCTTTGTGTCACGTGTTCGGCGCATCCTAACCCAATCGTCGGATAGCTGCTGCAAGTGCCCGTGACTTTTTCGGACGAGTCCGTTCGACCAGGATGAACGACATTGCCCCTGTTAGGGACTGGTCAGCCAACGCCTTATATAATTTTTGGGTATTTACTTATTACCCCAAGCGGATTGGCCCCGGATACCGGCAGCGCCAGATGCGCTTACCAAGGAGCAGTCACCCATGCACCCACACCGGCTTGTCCGTTGCCGCTGGCCCGTCCTGTCGGCGCTGGCCGTCGCGGCCCTCTGTAGCCCGGCGGCGCACGCGCAGGCCCCCGCCCCCGCCGACGCCGCCCGCATCGCCAGCCAGGGGGCCGACGGCGTGGCCGCCTGTGTCACCTGTCATGGCGCCAAGGGCGAAGGCAACCCGGCCGCCGGTTTTCCGCATTTGGCGGGCCTGGGTTCGGGCTATCTGTACGAGCAGCTCACCGCCCTGGCCAACGGCTCGCGCGCCAACCCGGTCATGGCGCCCGTTGCGAAAGGGCTGAGCGACGCGCAGCGCCAGGCCCTGGCCGAGTACTACGCCGGCCTGTCCGCCCCCTTCGATGCCGACCGACTGGCCGCCACCCACCTGGGCGAGCCCGCCAAGGCCGATACCGGCGCCTGGCTGGCGGTGCGCGGCGCCTGGGACAGGAACGTACCCGCCTGCAACCAGTGCCACGGACCCGGCGGCATCGGGGTAGGCACGGCCTTCCCGGCGCTGGCCGGCCAGTCGGCCGCCTACATCGCCGGCCAGTTGCGCGCATGGCGCCAGGGCCAGCGACCGCCCGGCCCGCTGGCCTTGATGCCCGCCGTCGCCACCCGCCTGAGCGATGCCGAGATCGACGCGGTCTCGGCCTATTACGCCAACCTTCCCAAGCAGGCCGCCGCGCCGCGACCGGAGGCCGCCAAATGAAGCACGCACTGATCCACCGCCTTGCGCTGGCCTCGCTGCTGGCCGCCGCCTTGCCGGCCGCGCCAGCCCTGGCCGCCGACGCCCCGCCCGCGTTCACGCCGCCCGCGGCCGACGCCATTCCCGATAACGAGTTCGGCAAAGTGGTGCGCGAGGAAGAGCAGATCTTCCTGCATACCCCGCAGCGCGCCGCCAAGTTCGTCGGCAACGACCTGACCTGCGCCAGCTGCCACCTGGACGCGGGCCGGCGCGCCGATTCCGCGCCCATGTGGGCGGCCTACGTGCTGTATCCGGCCTACCGGGCCAAGAACGGGCACGTCAACACGCTGGCCGAGCGCCTGCAGGGCTGTTTTCGCTACAGCATGAATGGCGAATCCCCGCCGGCCGACGACCCCACGCTGGTCGCCCTGCAGTCGTACATGTACTGGCTGGCGAGCAAGGCCCCGACCGGCGTCAAGCTGGCGGGCCGGGGCTATCGCAAGCTGCCGGCGCCGCCGCAAAAACCCGACTACCTGCGCGGCAAGACCGCCTACGCGCAATATTGCGCCGTCTGCCACGGCGCCGAAGGCCAGGGGCAGAAAAACGGCCGGCACTGGGTCTTCCCCGCGTTGTGGGGCGAGCACTCGTTCAACTGGGGCGCGGGCATGCACCAGATCGGCAACGCGGCCGGCTTCATCAAGGCCAATATGCCGCTGGGCCAGGCCGGCCTGCTGAGCGACCAGGAAGCCTGGGACGTGGCGTACTTCATGAACGCCCACGAACGCCCGCAGGACCCCCGCTACCAGGGCTCGGTGGCGCAGACGCGCGCCAAGTACCACGATTCGGACGACTCCCTGTACGGGATGGAAGTCAACGGCCATCTGCTGGGCAGCGCAGCGCCGCCGTCCGGCGGCAAGCTGCGGGCGGCCGGCAAGTAGGCGGCGCGAGGGCTTGCTGGCCCCGGGGGCTTTTCCGCCCTCGGGCCGCCCCCAAGGCGAAAAAAAGGCCGGCCGCTCCCGGCGCGCCGGCCGATTTGCTATTCTTCGGTTCTGCCCCTTGTGTCGTTTTTGTCCATGTCCGCACCCTCCGGCAATGTATTCATGGTCGTCGCTCCCAGCGGCGCCGGCAAGTCCAGCCTGGTTCGCGCCCTGCTCGACCGCGATCCCTCTCTCGTGCTGTCCATTTCGTGCACCACGCGCGCGCCGCGCCCCGGCGAGCAAGACGGCCGCGAGTACCGCTTCGTCGACCAGGCCGAATTCGCCCGCCTGCGCGATGCGCAACAGCTGCTCGAATGGGCCGAGGTGCACGGGAATTTCTATGGCACCCCGCGCGACCGCATCGACGAGGCCACCCGCGCCGGCCATGACGTCCTGCTGGAAATCGACTGGCAGGGCGCGCGGCAGGTCAAGCAGCGCTACCCCGAGGCCATCGGCATATTCGTCCTGCCGCCTTCCATCGACGAGCTGGAAAGCCGCCTGAAGGCCCGCGGCCAGGATGCGCCCCAGGTCATCGCGCGCCGCCTGCTGGCTGCCGGCGGCGAGATCGCGCACGCGCCTGAATGCGAATATGTTATTATTAATCAAGAATTTAGCGTAGCCCTGACGGAACTGGTGCAAATCATCAGTGCCGCGCGGCTGCGTTTTTCGTCCCAGGCCGTGCGCAATGCGCAGTTGTTCTCGCAACTGGGCATACCCGCCGCGCACTGAGGCGAACTCCCTTCACTTTCCGTCAGCTCCAGGTATTTTCCATGGCCCGTATCACTGTCGAAGACTGTCTGAACCAGATTCCCAACCGCTTCAAGCTCACGCTGGCGGCGACCTATCGCGCCCGCGAGCTGGTCCAGGGCCACGCGCCGCGCCTGGACAGCAAGGACAAGCCCACGGTCACCGCGCTTCGGGAAATCGCCTCCGGTCTCACCGGCCTGGAAATGCTGCGCAAAGTCCCGACCTGATACCTACCCAGGGAGGCGGTGGCAATGGCTTTTCCCGGGCTGAAGTACGCCTCTTCAGGATTGCTTGCCGCGTTGCGCCTGGGACGGCGCACCGGTAAGAAAGGCCGCACGCCTCCCTCTCCGTCTCCCGGCGCCCAGGAAGCCGTCGACGCGGCCGCCTCGCCGGTCGCCTCGCTGGCGCCGCTGACCGAGATCATCAGCACCTACCTCGACCCCAAAGAGGTCGAACGCGTGCGCGAAGCCTACCGCTTCGCCGACCAGGCCCACCTGGGCCAGTTCCGCGCCAGCGGCGCGCCGTACATTTCCCACCCCATCGCCGTTACCGAAATCTGCGCCGGCTGGAAGCTGGACGCCAATGCGCTGTCGGCCGCCCTGCTGCACGACGTGATGGAAGACCAGGGCGTGGGCAAGCATGAGCTGGCCGAGAAGTTCAGCCCCGAAGTCGCCGAACTGGTCGACGGCCTGTCCAAACTGGACCGGCTGGACTTCGCGACCAAGGCCGAGCAGCAGGCCGAGAGCTTTCGCAAGATGCTGCTGGCCATGGCGCGCGACGTGCGCGTCATCCTGATCAAGCTGGCCGACCGCCTGCACAACATGCGCACGCTGGACGCGGTCAACCCCGAGAAGCGCCGCCGCATCGCCCGCGAAACCCTGGAAATCTACGCGCCGATCGCGCACCGGCTGGGCCTGAACCTGTTGTTTCGCGAACTGCAGGACCTGTGCTTCGCGGCGATGTACCCCAACCGCTACCAGGTACTGTATCGCGCCGTGCTGGCGGCCCGCGGCAACCGGCGCGAAGTCATCAGCAAGATCGAGGACGCCGTGCGCGCGGCGCTGCCGGCCGCCGGCATCGAGGCCGAGGTGACCGGCCGCGAGAAGACGCTGTACGGCGTCTACCGCAAGATGACCGAACAGAAGAAATCGTTTTCCGAAGTCCTGGATATCTACGGTTTCCGCGTCATCGTCCATACCCTGCCCGAGTGCTACCTGGCGCTGGGCACGCTGCACCAGCTGTACCGGCCCGTGCCGGGCAAGTTCAAGGACTACATCGCCATCCCCAAGGTCAACGGCTACCAGTCCTTGCACACCACGCTGGTGGGTCCGTATGGCACGCCGGTGGAGTTCCAGTTCCGCACGCGCGACATGCACCACATCGCCGAGGAAGGCGTGGCCTCGCACTGGCTCTACAAGGATGCCGACCTGACGCTCAACGAGCTGCAGAAGCGCACCCACCAGTGGCTGCAGTCGCTACTCGACATCCAGAGCCAGACCGGCGATTCGGGCGAGTTCCTCGAACACGTCAAGGTCGACCTGTTCCCCGACGCGATCTATGTCTTCACCCCGCGCGGCAAGATCATTTCCCTGCCGCGCGGCGCCACGCCGGTCGATTTCGCCTACGCCATCCATACCGACATCGGCAACCAGGCGGTCGCCGCCAAGGTCAATGGCGAGTTCGTCCCGCTGCGCACCGAGCTCAGCAGCGGCGACACGGTCGAAATCATCACTTCGCCGGCCTCGCGCCCGAACGCGCAATGGCTCAATTACGTGCGCACCGGCCGCGCCCGTTCCGAAATCCGCCATTACCTGCGAACCGTCAAGTACGAGGAGTCCGTGGCCTTCGGCGAGCGACTGCTTGAACAGGCGATGATCGAGCTGCACCTGCCCGTGCCCAGCACCGACGACCCGCAATGGGACAAGCTGGCGCGCAGCTCGGGCACCAGCTCGCGCGATGAAATCCTGGCCGATATCGGCCTGGGCAAGCGCCTGGCCGCCGTGGTGGCGCGGCGCTTCGCGCCCGAACACGATCTCATCGCCACCACCGCCGCCGCCGTGGACCAGATCACCTCGGCGCGCGCCGCGCCCATCCTGATCCAGGGCAGCGAAGGCCAGGCGGTCCAGCTGGCGCCATGCTGCGGCCCGCTGCCCGGCGACCCCATCATCGCCGGCATGCGGCTGGGCCACGGCCTGGTCGTGCATACCTCCGATTGCCCGGTCGCGCTGCGCGCCCGCGCGCGCGAGCCCGAGCGCTGGATCAACGTGGCCTGGGACGCCCAGACCGCCAAGCACCTGCCCACGCGCCTGGATATCGTCACGCGCAACGAGCGCGGCGTGCTGGGCCGGCTGGCGGCCGAAGTCACGGCGGCCGACGCCAATATCGTGCATGTCACGATGCACGACGACGCGGTTTCCACGGTCTCGCTGCACCTGACGGTGCAGGTGGACAGCCGCAAGCACCTGGCGCAGGTCATCCGCGCCATCCGGCACGTGCCGCAAGTCCAGAAGATCGTACGCGTCAAGGGCTGAGCGGTTCGCCGCTCAGGATACGTGCTGCAGGAAGTCCTTCAGCCGCTGACTGGGCGGATTGGACAGCAGTTCGGCCGGCGGCCCATCGTGCGCGATCTTGCCGCAATCGATGAAGATCAGGCGGCTGCCCACCTTGCGCGCGAACTCCATTTCGTGCGTGACCACGATCATGGTCATGCCCTCCTCGGCCAGGTCGCGCATCACCTTCAATACTTCGTGGCGCAGCTCCGGGTCGAGCGCCGAAGTCGGCTCGTCGAACAGCATCAGCTTGGGCTTGATGGCCAGCGCGCGGGCGATGGCCACGCGCTGTTGCTGGCCACCCGACAGCTCGGACGGATAGTGGTTCATGCGTTCGGCCAGCCCCACCTTGCCCAGCAGCTCCTCGGCCTGCCGGCGCGCCTCGGCGCGCGCGGCGCCGCGCGTATGCACCGGGCCGAACATGACGTTCTCCAGCGCCGTCATCTGCGGAAACAGATTGAACTGCTGGAACACCATGCCCGCCTCGCGCCGGATCTCGCGCACCTGGGCGGCATCGCCCTTGACGCTTTGCCCGCCGACCAGCAGGTCGCCGTCGTTGATGGTCTCCAGCACGTTGATGCAGCGCAGGAAGGTGGACTTGCCCGAGCCGGACGGCCCGACCACCACCACCACTTCGCCCGCGTCGATATCCAGCGTGATGCCGTCGAGCACCGTCGAATCGCCGAACTTCTTGGTGACATTGTGGAATTCGACCATGCTCATAGTATGCGCATCCTTTTTTCCAGCATCCGCAGGCCCAGGGCCATCGTCCCGGTAAGGATCAGGTACACGATGGCCACGGCCGACCAGATCTCGACCGCGCGGAAATTGCTGGCCATGATTTCCTGGCCCTGGCGCGTCAGTTCGGCCACGCCGATCACGATGAACAGGGATGAGTCCTTCAGGCTGATGATGCACTGGTTGCCCAGCGGCGGAATCATGCGGCGGAAAGCGACCGGGCCGATGATGTACAGCAGGATCTTGTAGAACGGCAGGCCCATCGCCTGCCCGGCCTCCTTCAGGCCCTTGTGCACCGACAGCAGCGAGCCGCGCACGATCTCGGCGATGTACGCCCCGGAGTTGATGATCAGCGTGGCGATCGCCGCCGCCACGGCGTCGACGCGCATGCCTTCGATCATCAGCGGCAAGGCGAAGTAGATGAACATCACCTGCACCACGATGGGCGTGCCGCGGATCACGGCCACGTACACCTGCGCCAGCCCCGCCAGCCACAGCGGCCCGTAGGCCCGTGCCACGCCGATCAGGGCGCCCACCACGAAGCCGCCCACCAGCCCCCAGAAAGTGATCTTGACGGTCATCAACGTGCCGTCAAGCAGATTGGGCAATGCCGTCCCGATTACCGACCAATCGAAATCCACAGTCTTCCCCCTGCCAGCGGATACGGGTCAGGCCGGCGCCATGCGCCGGCCCGCGGATGCCAGCCGGCTCAGGGCTGCTTGCCGAACCACTTGGTGTAGATGGCGTCGTACTGGCCGTTGGCTTTCAGCGTGGCCAGCGCCTTGTTCACCTGCGGCACCAGTTCGCTGCCCTTGGGGAAGGCGATGCCGTAGAAGTCGCCGCTCTTGACCGTGCCGACCACCTTCACGCGGCCCTTGCCCGCCGTGTTGGCGTAGTACTGCACGTTGGGCGTGTCATGCACCGCCGCGTCGACGCGGCCGGTGGCCAGTTCGAGATAGGCGTTGTCGATATTGGGGAACAGTTTCAGCTTGGCGTCGGGCACCTGCGACTTCATGAAGTCGACCGTGGCGGTGCCGGTTTTGACGGCCACGCTCTTGCCGGAGAGGTCCTTGGCCGCCTTGATGCTGTCGTTCTTCTCGCTGACCAGGATGGCCAGGCCGCTCTCATAGTAGGGATCGGAGAAGTCGATGACCTTCTTGCGGTCGTCCCGGATCGTGATGCCGGCAAGCGCCGCATCGATGTTCTTGGTCTGCAGGCCGGGGATGATGCCGTTGAAATCCATGGGCTGCAGCTTGTACTTCAGGTTCAGCTCCTTGGCGATGGCCGCCCACAGATCAATGTCGAAGCCGGTATAGGTGTTGCCCTGCTTGAACTCGAACGGTACGAACGCGGTGTCGGTGGCGACCACCAGTTCCCTGCCCTGGGCCGATGCCGTGGACACGGCGCCCAGCAGGGCCGCCGACGCGCCGATCAGTACGGCCGCAACTTTCGCTTTGATCATGGAACTCTCCTCTTGGGGTCTGCTCAGGCCCCAGCCATTTGTTGTAAGGGGCTACCATCTCCGAGTCCGTGCCGCATGGGTAATCCGGCGCGGACCTGCGGATCATCTTAACGCATACGTCCCCCGCCGCCATCCCCCCGCGGGTCATTACAATCAAACCAGAAGCGACCCACGACAGGAGCTAGCTGTGAACTGTCAATAGGTTGTATTCGTCCAGGTTGAGTCTGGAGATGGGTACAGCGCGCCCGATGCCTTGGTGGGGTCGATGCCAGTTGTAGTGGTGTAGCCAGGATTTCATGGCATCGGCTCGGTGTTGGGAGTTCTGGTAGGTGTGAGCGTAAGCCCACTCACGCAAGGCCGACTGGATGAAGCGTTCGGCCTTGCCATTGGTCTGTGGGCGGTAAGGTCGGGTAAAGCGGTGCTTGATGCCCAGCTCATGGCACAGCGCGGCGAAGGCGCGGCTGCGAAAGGCCGAGCCATTGTCGGTGAGCAAGCGCTGGATGGTCACGCCCAGGCGCTGGTAGTAGGCCACTGCGTCCTTGAGGAACTGGACGGCGCTGGGGAAGCGCTCGTCGGGGTGGATGTCGGTGAAGGCCACGCGGGCGTGGTCATCGATGGCCACGAAGACGAAGTCCCAGCCGGCCCCCTCAACGGTATCGCGTCGGTTGCCCGTGACCCGGTGGCCAGGGCGCTGGATACGTCCCAGCTTCTTGATGTCGATGTGCAGCAGATCGCCGGGGGCCTGATGCTCGTAGCGCACCACCGGCTCGGCCGGCTCCAGGTCGGCCAGGTGCGACAGACCGGCGCGGGCCAGGACGCGGCTGACGGTGCTGGCTGACACGCCCAGCGCCTGGGCGATGCGCGCTTGGGTCAGCCGCTTGCGGCGCAGCTCCACGATAGCCAGCGCCTTGGCCGGCGCAATCGCTCGGGGCGAGACCGTCGGGCGCGAGGACGCATCGGCCAAGCCCGCCTGGCCCTGAGCCAGGAAGCGGCCCAGCCATTTGCGCACAGTCGGCGCGGTGACCCCATAGGCGCGGGCCGCTTCAGGCACACAAACTTGATGGGCGATCAATTGCTGGACCATTTCGAGTCGACGTAGGAAGGTCAATCGGGCATGCTTATGGGTGTTCATCCGGCCGGGCTCCTTGAGTGAACTGGGGGGTCGGCGATTTCCAGTTTCTCAAATCCGGTTCGGATGAACCATGCATACAACCTATTGAATCTTCACAGCTAGCTGTGAACTGTCAATAGGTTGTATTCGTCCAGGTTGAGTCTGGAGATGGGTACAGCGCACCCGATGCCTTGGTGGGGTCGATGCCAGTTGTAGTGGTGTAGCCAGGATTTCATGGCATCGGCTCGGTGTTGGGAGTTCTGGTAGGTGTGAGCGTAAGCCCACTCACGCAAGGCCGACTGGATGAAGCGTTCGGCCTTGCCATTGGTCTGTGGGCGGTAAGGTCGGGTAAAGCGGTGCTTGATGCCCAGCTCATGGCACAGCGCGGCGAAGGCGCGGCTGCGAAAGGCCGAGCCATTGTCGGTGAGCAAGCGCTGGATGGTCACGCCCAGGCGCTGGTAGTAGGCCACTGCGTCCTTGAGGAACTGGACGGCGCTGGGGAAGCGCTCGTCGGGGTGGATGTCGGTGAAGGCCACGCGGGCGTGGTCATCGATGGCCACGAAGACGAAGTCCCAGCCGGCCCCCTCAACGGTATCGCGTCGGTTGCCCGTGACCCGGTGGCCAGGGCGCTGGATACGTCCCAGCTTCTTGATGTCGATGTGCAGCAGATCGCCGGGGGCCTGATGCTCGTAGCGCACCACCGGCTCGGCCGGCTCCAGGTCGGCCAGGTGCGACAGACCGGCGCGGGCCAGGACGCGGCTGACGGTGCTGGCTGACACGCCCAGCGCCTGGGCGATGCGCGCTTGGGTCAGCCGCTTGCGGCGCAGCTCCACGATAGCCAGCGCCTTGGCCGGCGCAATCGCTCGGGGCGAGACCGTCGGGCGCGAGGACGCATCGGCCAAGCCCGCCTGGCCCTGAGCCAGGAAGCGGCCCAGCCATTTGCGCACAGTCGGCGCGGTGACCCCATAGGCGCGGGCCGCTTCAGGCACACAAACTTGATGGGCGATCAATTGCTGGACCATTTCGAGTCGACGTAGGAAGGTCAATCGGGCATGCTTATGGGTGTTCATCCGGCCGGGCTCCTTGAGTGAACTGGGGGGGTGGCGATTTCCAGTTTCTCAAATCCGGTTCGGATGAACCATGCATACAACCTATTGAATCTTCACAGCTAGCCATGGCTTTCAAACCCGTCAGCATCACCGGCACGCGGCGCCAGACCGGCCAGGCCCTGGGCAAGCTGGCGCGTCCGCTCATGGCCACCTACCTGGAGCAGAGCACCGTCTGGGCTGCGTTGCGTCCCTGGCGCGGCCACGCCTACCTGGAGGCCCTGGCGCACGAAGCCAGCCAGGCCTTGCCGGAAATCTGGGACGAGCTCGAAGGGCTGGCCGAAGGCCTGCGCATGCCGCTGGTGGACATACTGCTGTGGAACTGCCGCGGCGACCTGCTGCACAAGACCTCGGACGGCTGCACGTCGATCGCATGGCGCGGCGACGAAGACACGCGCTGGATCGCGCACAACGAAGACGGCGATCCGTTCCTGTACGGCCGCTGCCACATGGTGGACGTGCGGCCCGACGACGCCCCCGGCTACATCAGCTTCTACTATCCCGGCTCGCTGCCCGGCCACACCTTTGCCGCCAACCGCGCCGGGCTGGTGCAGACGATCAACAATGTGCGCATCCGCCAGCGGCACGCCGGCGTACCGCGCATGCTGCTGGCCCGCGCGGTGCTCGACTGCGCCACGCTGGACGACGCGCTGGCGGTGCTGCGCGATCATCCGCGCGCCGGCGGCTTTCACCACACGCTGGGCGCGGCCGGCGAGCCGCGCCTCTACAGCGTCGAGG